>NZ_JAMDGY010000151.1 GCF_028656955.1 Pseudomonas fontis | reverse complement strand
CGCCGCTTTTGGGAGCCCTGCGGACTCCAGCGCAGCCTGTCGGCAGCGGCTACAGCGCCCCTGAGGAGTTGCTGCAAGCGTTCACTGCGGGCGCTCAAGAAAGTTGATGCAGCGTAAAAAGGTGCTTTTACCGGAGCCAGACGAGCCGATGATGCTGATCACGTCACCTTTCTCGGCGCGCAATGAAACGCCTTTCAAGACCTCTTTGTTGTCGTACCGCTTGCGGAGGTTTTCGACTACCAGGGCGGTCATGCTGGCTCCTTTGCACCGCCGGGCTAGTGCTCTGCGGCTACCGAGGCTCAAGCCCGCCGATCAAAGAAGTGCCCCATCAGCTTGAGCAGTGGCCGCCGGCGATTGTTCCAGGCGAAGTCCCATTCATTGATCTGCGATGCAGGCGGGTTGTCGGTCTGCTGGTGCAACAGGCTGTGGGCCTGGGCCAGGCGATACCACGGCACGGAAGGGAATGCGTGGTGCACGATGTGCAGATTGAAGTTGAGGATTACCAAGCGCGACCAGAACGGCAGGCTCTTGCAGTCGTGGGAGACGCGGTCCTGTTCCCAGTACTGCAGGCGCTCGGCATCCTTGGCCAGCAGCGGCGCCTCAGCGTGGTGGGGCAGGTTCAGCAGCTCCACCATGAAGAACAGGAACAGCCAGATCAGCAGGTAGAACAGCACCAGGTCGGCAAGGTGGCCGAACGCAAATGCCACGCCGGCCATTGCCAGGTAACCGACCAGATACAGGCGGGCGAAGCGGGTTTCCTTGAGGATTCGCGCCGAGGTGTCGCCTTGCGCGCGAGCCACGAACGGTGCCCGCCAGTTCGCCAGGAAATGGTTGGCGGCGATCATCGGGATCCAGTGCTTCCACATGAACTCGAGGGTGCGCTCCTGCTTGTGGGTCATGACCGAGAACTTTTCGATCATCGCCTTGTTTTCCGGGTCGTTGACCGGGTGGGCGGTCCAGGTGTGATGCGCCATGTGATAACGGCGGCGCACCAGGAAGGGCAGGGCGATCATCCAGCCGCTGAGGTGGCCGATGAAGTTGTTGAGCGTGCGATTGTTGGCCGCTGCGCCGTGCAGGGCTTCATGCAGGATCAGGTAGATCTGCAGCACTGCGAACCCGGCCAGGACCAGCCCCACGCCCTGAAACAGGGTGGACTCGCCAAGCCACAGGTTCCACGCCAGTGTCAGGAGCAGCAGGTCGATAACCCAGAGCATGACGGTCCATGGCTCTTTGGCGCCGTCGGGGATTTGTTTTCGAACGATAAGCCGGATGAATGCATCAGCACCA
>NZ_JAMDGY010000150.1 GCF_028656955.1 Pseudomonas fontis | reverse complement strand
GGCGATGAAGGACCGTTTGAAGGCTAAAGGAAAAGCGGGCAAGCAGATCGTCTGTGCCGTGATGCGCAAAATGCTGCATATCGTCTTTGGGGTGCTGAAATCGGGACAACCTTATGACCCGAAGTTAGCACTTGCCCGGTGACGGGCAAGACGGTATCTACAACCTCATGTCGTAGCGACCTGATCATCAGGCACAAAAAAACGGCACCTATTCAGGTGCCGTTTTTTCTACCTCGCCATCACCACTTACTTATGCAGCGCTTCAGCCGCATACAGGGTGTTTTCCAGCAGGCAGGCGCGGGTCATCGGGCCGACGCCGCCTGGGACGGGGGTGATCCAGCCGGCACGCGGCAGGGCGGTCTCGTAGACCACGTCGCCGACCAGCTTGCCGTCTTCCTGGCGGTTGATGCCGACGTCGATGACGATGGCGCCTTCCTTGATCCACTCACCCTTGACCAGCCCCGGCTTGCCGGCCGCGACCACTACCAGGTCGGCGCGGCCGACGTGGCCAGCCAGGTCCTTGGTGAAGCGGTGGGTCACGGTCACGGTGCAGCCGGCCAGCAGCAGCTCCATGGCCATCGGGCGACCGACGATGTTCGACGCGCCAACCACCACGGCATTCATGCCGTACAGGTCCTGACCGGTGCTTTCCAGCAGGGTCATGATGCCTTTGGGGGTGCACGGGCGCAGCAGCGGGATGCGCTGGGCCAGGCGGCCGACGTTATAAGGGTGGAAACCGTCGACGTCTTTATCCGGGCGAATGCGCTCCAGCAGCAGCGAGGCGTCCAGGTGTGCTGGCAGCGGCAGTTGCAGGAGGATGCCGTCGATGTTCGCGTCATCATTGAGGCGATCGATCAGGTCGGTGAGGGCCTGCTGCGTGGTGTCGCTGGGCAGGTCGTAGGCCTGGGAGATAAAGCCGACCTCTTCGCAGTCTTTACGCTTGTGCGATACATAGACTTGAGAGGCGGGGTCGGAACCGACCAGGATCACCGCCAGGCCCGGAGTACGCAGGCCTTGCTGGCGACGCTCCACGACACGTTGGGCGATCTGCTTGCGCAGGCTGGCGGCGATCGCCTTGCCGTCGATAAGGTGTGCAGTCATGACGCGTGATTAACCATCGAGAGGGAATAAATAGAGCGCGCATTCTCGCATGACGCGGGCGCAGGGCAAAGGCGCTTGGTCCGGCAATTCCCCTAACCCCTTAAATAAAATGAATTTTTTTCAAAAAAGAGTTGACGACCTAACCACTCGTCTATAACATTCGTCGCACTTGTCGGGCAGAGCCTAGCACTGGTTAGCAAGGTCGGGCAGAATGAGCGGATTTGCTAGCTTGTTCAGTTAGACTCAAAGTTGATTTGCAATCCTAACAGAAAGCAGATTGAATATGCGCCCGTAGCTCAGCTGGATAGAGCATCCGCCTTCTAAGCGGATGGTCGCAGGTTCGAGTCCTGCCGGGTGCGCCAATTTAGGCAGCTTTGGCACAAGTAAAAAGCAGTATGCAATATGGTGGGCGTAGCTCAGTTGGTAGAGCACAGGATTGTGACTCCTGTTGTCGTGGGTTCGATCCCCATCGTCCACCCCATATTCTAAAAGGCGCCCGATGAAAATCCGGCGCCTTTGCTTTAAAAGCTTCATGCGGACGTGGTGGAATTGGTAGACACACTGGATTTAGGTTCCAGCGCCGAAAGGTGTAAGAGTTCGAGTCTCTTCGTCCGCACCACCTTGTAAATCAAGTGCTTACCAGCTTTAGAGCGCCCTCCGCTCGACCCGCTGGATTATCAGTGTAGCGAGATTGTGACATTGGCTTGTCGAGCACACTGACCGCATCTCGCACCCTGGCCGGTGCGAGGTGCGCATATTTCTCGGTCATCTGCACCGTTGAATGGCCCAACAAATCCCTCACTTCGATCAACGGTACCCCGGCACTCACTAGCCAGGCCGCACACGTGTGTCTCAAGTCGTGAATGCGGAAGTCCTTGATGCCTGCTTTCTTGCAGGCCCCCTCGAAACCATCCGAAAGATCTACCACCTTCTCGCCCGTCCTGCGCGAGAAAACCCAGGGTGACGCCGGGCAGTTCTCAGCCCGAAACGACATTCGCCCCTTCAGCGCAGACATCGCCCCTTCATTCAGCGGAATGCTTCGACGCTTTCCTGCCTTCGTGTGCTCGCCTTCCAGGTAAAACAGACGGCTTGCCAGGTCAACGCGGCGCCACTCCAGCCCGATCATCTCTTCCTTCCTGCACCCCGTGTTCACCGCCAGCCTAATGAAGTCCTCCAGCAGGTCACCGAATCGTTGCGTGCGCGCCGACCGGCACAGCGAGTCGACCTCCGCCCGGGTAATCCAGCGCACCCGGCTCTCGGCTTCGCGTAGCGTCCGCCCCTTCACGGGGTTGGGGATCTTCCATTCCAGCTCGACAGCACACCAGTTGATCGCTGCCGACAATGCCGCCAGCTCTCTATTAATAGTGGCTGGTGACTTCCCTGCCTTCGACCGGAGCGATGAGTACTCCCGAATATCCTTGCCGGACAGATCGTTCATGACCCGTCCGGCGAAGAATTCGCGCAGCGCCTTCACCCGATGCTGCGTGGTGTCGAAGCTGCGCTGGGTTTGTGCAGCATGGCTCAGGTACTCGATCATCACTTCCTCGAAGGTGCGCTGCCGATCAAAGCCCATTTCCTTTTCACGCCACGCCTGACTCCGCTGCTCCTGCTCTAGAGCCTTGGCTGCGGCATGGTCCTTGGTGCCAGAAGAGCGTCTAACGTACGTTCCGTCTGACGCGGTGTAGCTAATCCACCAGGTTTCGCCTCTTTTGTACGGCATATCCTCTCCTCGGATACGACGCCCGCGGCGGCGAGGGTAGCAGGGATGCCAGCCTCGATCATCTCAACGAGCTTTTGATAGTGAATGCGGGCTGGGCCAAAGCCGCGCACGCATGGAATTTTTCCGTCTTTCGCCAGGCGATAGGCGGTTGAGCGACCGATGCCCAGCATCTCGGCCGCCTGGGTGACTGAGATCAGTCGCAGGGTCATGCAGGTCTCCACGCCGCGCATGGCGGCAGAGGTGGTTAATGGTTGGCTTTTGCTATGGCTGCCTGGACGACTTTCAGGTACTGGCCATCGACCCCGACGTAACCCATGCCTTCGCAGCGCTTCTGAACCCCTTTTAGTACCTCGACCAGCTCTTCGGTCAGCGCGCGCTCCGCCCGGCCGATATCCCAGAAGCGCTGGCCCCAGTGCCCGGTCGGCGGTGGGTTATTGTTTTGCACGCCCATGGCCATGGCTCCCACGGTTGCGTCGAGCAAGTCGCGCTTGTAGGCGTTGTCGCCGTCGATGCTGAGGCCTCCACGGCGAAGGGTGCTGATCACTTCATCGAGGACAATGCCTTGATCCTTTAGAACGATGTCCTTTCCGGGCTCGCCAGGCGTGTAGATGACCAGGGCGAGCTTCGCCTCGGGCCACAGGTTGTTGCTGATCTTCACCAGGGCATCGTTGGCGACTTCGTGGAATCGTGATGTTGCGGACATAGCTCATCCTCGCCCACCTACCGGCAGGCTTGAGTTGTTGTAGGTGGAGGGGTTACGGGTAGTTGTGGGAGATTCGGTCGGCAATGCTGTCTAGGCGCTCAGCCATGTGCCACATGTCGTTGTTGTCACGGCGACTCACGACCAGCGACCTGGTGACGTTGCGGCCCATCAGGATGGCGACGGCCAACCGGATCAGCGCAGCTTCAAGCTTTCGGCGGATGAAGCCTTTACGCGGGATCATGCCCTCGGCCCCTTCCAGATTATCCAGGCCATGTAGAGC
>NZ_JAMDGY010000149.1 GCF_028656955.1 Pseudomonas fontis | reverse complement strand
GGTAACCACGCTGCACTTCGTCCCTTCGATGCTGCAAGTGTACCTGCTGGATGAGCAGGTCACCCGTTGCACGGGGATCAAGCGCATCGTGTGCAGCGGTGAAGCATTGCCCGTCGATGCCCAGCAGCAAGTGTTCGCCAAGTTGCCGCAAGCTGGCCTGTACAACCTTTACGGCCCAACCGAAGCCGCCATCGACGTGACCCACTGGACCTGCCGCGACGAAGGCCGCGATGGCGTGCCCATTGGTCAACCGATTGCCAACCTGTCGACGTTTATTCTGGATGCCGAGCTGAACCCGGTGCCGGTGGGCGTGATTGGTGAGCTGTACCTGGGTGGGGAAGGGCTGGCGCGTGGTTATCACCGCCGCCCGGGTCTGACTGCTGAGCGCTTCATGACCAGCCCATTCGGCAAGGGCGAGCGCCTGTACCGCACCGGTGACTTGGCCCGCTATCGCGCTGATGGGGTGATCGAATACGCCGGACGCATCGACCACCAGGTAAAAATCCGTGGCCTGCGTATCGAGCTGGGTGAAATCGAAGCCCGCCTGATGGAGCAGGACGCCGTCCGCGAAGCCGTGGTCTTGGCCTTGCCGGGTGCCAGCGGTCAGCAATTGGTTGGGTACGTGGTGGCAACCGAGGCCAACGCCGACGAAAGCGAGCTGCGCGAAGGCATCAAGACCCGCCTGAAAGACACCCTGCCGGACTACATGGTCCCGACGCAGTGGGTGTTCCTCGCTGAATTCCCGCTGAGCCCGAACGGCAAGCTTGAGCGCAAATTGCTGCCCAAGCCGGACGCAGATCAAGGGCGCGGTGGTTACCGTGCACCGATCACCGCGCTGCAGGAGCAACTGGCAACGATCTGGCAGGACATCCTGCACGTTGCCCGGATCGGCCTGGACGACGACTTCTATCAATTGGGCGGCAACTCACTGCAACTGGTGATGTTGCAGTCGCGCCTGCGCGCCAACCTCGGCCTGGAGGTGCAACTGCGCGATATCCAGAGCCTGCGCACGCTTGGCCAACTGGCTGACTACCTGCAAGCAACACCATCCGAAGAAGGGCTTGGTTCAGAGCTCGATCTGATTTTCGACGCGCTCGATGAACTGGAGGAAAACAATGCTTAAGCAAAGCCCCGCACGTACAGAGGAACTGGTTTCACGGATCAGGGGCCTGGACTCGAGCAAGCGCCGTCAACTGTTCGTCAAACTGCATCAAGCCGGTGTGGCCGTGGCTCGCCTGCCCATCGTACCGAGCAGCGGCGCCGGCCCACAGCAGCTGTCGTACGCCCAACAGCGGCAAATGTTCCTCTGGCAACTGGAGCCACAAGGCTGCGCCTACAACATTCCAGCGGCACTGCGTTTGCGTGGGGCCCTGGACGTGGCGGCATTGCAGGGCAGTTTCCAGGCATTGATCGCGCGTCAGGCCAGCCTGCGCACCGGCTTTGTCGAGGACGATGGCCAGGTCCGGCAGGTACTCGATACCGCGCTCGGCTTTGAGCTGGCGTCGCAGCCACTGGCCCTCAATGGCCAAGGTGTCGATGCGGCGATCCAGGCCTGCATCGAGGCCGAGCTGGCGCGGCCCTTCGACTTGTTGCAAGGGCCGTTGCTGCGCGTGCGACTGTTGCAACTGGCAGCTGACGACCACCTGCTGCTGGTGACCCTGCACCACATCGCCACCGATGGCTGGGCCATGGGGGTGATGGTCGAGGAATTGCTCGAACTCTATAGTGCGGCGGTGCTTGGCCGCGCGGCCCAACTCCCTGAATTGCCGGTGCAGTACCCCGACTATGCCCAGTGGCAGCGCGAGTGGATGGAGGCTGGTGAGCGTGAACGGCAACTGGCCTACTGGACCGGGCAGCTTGGCAGCGAGCAGCCGGTTCTGGAGCTACCTGCCGATCGGCCACGACCGACCCGCCAGAGCTATCGCGGTGCGCAGCACGACATACCGCTGAGTGCCGACCTGAGCCGCGCTATCCGGGCGTTGGCACTGCGCGAGCAGGTAACGCCGTTCATGCTGTTGCTGGCCTCGTTCCAGGTGTTGTTGCACCGCTACAGCGGGCAGACCGACGTGCGCGTCGGAGTGCCGAATGCCAATCGCAATCGCCTGGAAACCGAGCGGCTGATTGGCTTGTTCGTCAATACCCAGATCTTCCGCGCCCAGCTTCAGCCGGGGCAAACGTTGCGCGAAGTGCTGAAAAGTGTCGAGCACACGGCGCAGCAGGCCCAGGCCAATCAGGACCTGCCGTTCGAGCAATTGGTCGAGGCTTTGCAGCCCGAGCGCAGCCTGAGCCACAACCCGCTGTTCCAGGTGATGTACAACCATCAGAGCCAGGCTCGCCAACTGCGGGCTGTCACCTTGCCCGGGTTGCAGGCTGAAGGGCTGGAGCTGGCCAGTACGACTGCGCAATTGGACCTGACCCTGGAAACCTATGACTCGCCTGAAGGTTTCTCGGCGCGGTTCATCTATGCCACCGACCTGTTCGATGCAGCGACCATCGCCCGCATGGGCGAGCATTGGTTGAACTTGCTGGAAGGCATCGTGGCGGCGCCGGATACGCGGGTTGCCGACCTGCCGATGCTCAACGCAATTGAGCGCCAGACCATCGTCGAAAGCTGGAACGCCACGGCCATCGAATACCTGCTGCAAACCAGCATCCAGTCGTTGATCGAGGCGCAGGTTGAACGTTCGCCGCATGCGCCGGCGTTGGTCTTTGGTGACACCGAACTGACCTACGCCGAGCTCAACGCCCGCGCCAATCAGCTGGCCCATCGCCTGATCGAGGCGGGTGTTGGCCCGGATGTCATCGTCGGCATCGCCGCCGAGCGTTCGCTGGAAATGGTCATCGGTTTGCTGGGCGTGCTCAAGGCTGGCGGTGC
>NZ_JAMDGY010000148.1 GCF_028656955.1 Pseudomonas fontis | reverse complement strand
GGTGATTGTTTCGTAGCTGCCGCCCCAGCGGTCGGTGCGGTGGTTGGTGTGGGCCGCCAGGAACTGGTTGATGAAGTAGCCTTCCGAACCCATGATCTCGACGCCGTCGTAGCCGGCGCTCTGCGCCAGTTGCGAGCAGTTGACGAAGTCGGCGATCTGCTTCTCGATGCCCTCCTCATCCAGCTCACGTGGCTTGAACGGGTTGATCGGCGCCTGGATGGCACTTGGCGCGACCGATTTGGGGCTGTAGGCATAACGGCCAGCATGGAGGATCTGCATGCAGATCTTGCCGCCCGCCGCGTGTACCGCCTGGGTGACGATGCGGTGTTTTTCCGCTTCTTCCGAAGTGCTCAGCTTGGCCGCGCCGGAGTACACGCCGCCTTCCACGTTAGGGCCGATACCGCCAGTGACCATCAGGCCGACACCGCCACGGGCGCGCTCGGCAAAATAGGCGGCCATGCGTTCGAAGCCACCCGGCTTCTCTTCCAGGCCGGTGTGCATCGAGCCCATCAGGGTACGGTTGCGCAGGGTGGTAAAGCCCAGGTCCAGCGGGGCGAGCAAATGCGGGTAACGAGCGGCGGCCATAGGGAACTCCACAACGAGCTTAATCACGGAATGCGGGCACCTCGCCGATAGCGGGGCCCGTCAGTTATCTGTGGCTGACATTAAAGGGCCATGGAGCGCGGCTCAATGACCGAAAGTGACAAGTTATTGATCAAAAAGAACGGCTCAGTCGCGCGCGTTGCGATAGCGCCGCCAGGCTTTCGAGTCCGGGTTGGTGATCTTGGCCATGTACGCGCATTCGGCGCACCAATGGCCTGCGCGGATCGCCGCCAGCGCGGCGTGCCAGCTGTGCCCGCGGTGGCACAGCCAGTGCAGCTTGGTGGTGCTGTTGACATAGACCTGCGCAAGGCACTGGCCACCGCGTGCTGCTGCCGCCTGATGGGCATCGTCGATACTCAGGCGCTTGGCATCATGGGCACAGGCAGCGCACCAGTTGCCGCGCAGGATCAGCTTGCCGCCGGCCATCCACTCGTGCCCCTGTGCACAGCGCATGTGATAACGGGCAATCGACCCGTTGTAGGTGTCGCTCAGGCACACGCCGCCGCGTGCAGCGGCTTTCTGTTGCAGCAGTGCCAGGCCGTCCTGGTGGCGATAGTTGACGACTTTGCGCAGCCTCGCGCATTCGGGGCACCAGCTGCGGCGCATCACTTCCCGGCCCAGGGACTGCCAGGTGTGCCCCTGCGCACAGCGAAACGCATAGGTGTGCCCGCCGCCTTCATAGCGACTGGCCAGGCAGGTGCCGCCCCGCGCGGCGGCGGTCTGTTGCAATCGGCTCAAGCCGTCTTTCAGGCGCATGCACTGGCCGTGTCTGCGCACTTTGCAACTGGGGCAGTTGGCGCTGCGCAACACATGCGAGCCGATGCGGGTCCACTCCCGGCCGCAGTGGCAACGAAAGCGGTGCGCAACGTCGCGCCCCAGCCACCTGGCTTCCAGGCACTGCACACCGGCTGAGCCCGCCAGTTTGAACAGGCGGGTGTCACGGTCCTCCACGACACAGACCCGGCAACCGCCGGCCTTGGGTTGGCAAAGCGAGTCGACCAGCCTGACGAACTCGTGATTGCGCGCGCAGCGGAAACGGTACTGCGCTTTTGCCCCTAGCCACTGCTGGTCCAGGCAGACCAGCCCGAAGCGTTGCACTGCGGCGCGCAGCCTCGGTGAGCGGGAAAGGACCGGATGCTGCGGTGGGTTGCTGGGGTGATCGTTGCTGGCGCTGTCCAAAGCACACCTCGTTCAGGTTCTCCTTTTGCGCCCATCCTCCACAGCCCGATGAGGCTTGCCCAGTACCCAACTGCGGTTAAGGAAATTTCCTTCACGTACGGGAGAATCGTCCTATACGCGCAATTCAATTTCACCCGCCACTCTGTGCTGATTGACCACTG
>NZ_JAMDGY010000147.1 GCF_028656955.1 Pseudomonas fontis | reverse complement strand
TGGCCCGGATGTCATCGTCGGCATCGCCGCCGAGCGTTCGCTGGAAATGGTCATCGGTTTGCTGGGTGTGCTCAAGGCTGGCGGTGCTTACGTGCCGCTGGACCCGGAATACCCGCAAGATCGTCTGGCCTACATGTTCGAAGACAGCGGCATTCATTTGCTGCTGACCCAGTCGCATCTGCGTGATGCGCTGCCAATTCCCGCTGGCCTGAACACCTTGCTGCTGGATCAGCCACTGGACGGCTATGCCACCGAGAACCCGAACATCGCGGTGACCGGGGAAAACCTGGCCTACGTGATCTACACCTCGGGTTCGACCGGCAAGCCGAAGGGCGCAGGCAATCGCCATTCAGCCCTGACCAACCGTCTGTGCTGGATGCAGCAGGCTTATGGCCTGGATGCCAGCGACACCATTTTGCAGAAGACTCCGTTCAGCTTCGACGTGTCGGTCTGGGAGTTCTTCTGGCCGCTGATGACCGGCGCGCGTCTGGCCATGGCCGCGCCCGGTGACCATCGTGATCCGGCAAAGCTGGTTGCGTTGATCGAACAGCATCAGGTCACCACGCTGCACTTCGTCCCTTCGATGCTGCAAGTGTTCCTGCTGGATGAGCAGGTCACTCGCTGCACGGGGATCAAGCGCATCGTGTGCAGTGGTGAAGCATTGCCCGTCGATGCCCAGCAGCAGGTGTTCGCCAAGCTACCAAACGCAGGGCTATACAACCTCTACGGCCCAACCGAAGCCGCCATCGACGTGACCCACTGGACCTGTCGCGACGAAGGCCGCGATGGCGTGCCCATTGGTCAACCGATTGCCAACCTGTCGACGTTCATTCTCGATTCAGAGTTGAACCCGGTACCGGTGGGCGTGATTGGCGAGCTGTACCTGGGCGGAGAAGGGCTGGCGCGTGGTTATCACCTCCGCCCGTGTCTGACTGTTGCGCGCTTCTTGACCAGCCCACTTG
>NZ_JAMDGY010000146.1 GCF_028656955.1 Pseudomonas fontis | reverse complement strand
GGGCAAGACGGTATCTACAGTACGCAGCGCTGCTGCTGAACGATTGGCTTCACCCCAGGCGCTTCCAGTCTTCCTCGGTGAGGTGGGTGCGCAGCAGCAACCAATGCACCGTTTTGCCATTCACGTGCGGGAACGGCGCGGTGTGCTGGATCAACTGCTGCAAGTCGGGCTGCTCATCACACCGCCACAGCCCGGGCCACGGGCACGGGGTGCCCGAGGGGTACATCCAGCCAGGCCTGCGCTTGGCCAGCTCCTGATCAGGAAAACGCTGGTCGTGACGCTGGTAACGAGCATGCATGACCAGCGCCGCAGGATAGAACCGCGCCACACGATAAGGGGTGTCATCAATGCCCCACAGCACCGTCACCAGCGCGGCTTCCAACGCCCAATAGCCGAAAAAGCCGGCCTCGGCATGCTGGTGCCGATCATGCCAGTAGCAGCCTTTCACGCTCGCCGGCCAATGGCTCAGGTACTCGGTCAGAGCATTTACGCCACGCTGCTCGGCGTAATCAAGGCCGGGCAGCAGGTGTTCGAAGGCCTCCGGGAACAGCAACGGGCCGCCGTTGAAGGTTTGATCGAGACGGCTGAACAACTGGTGCAGCAGTTCATCTTGCGCCTGCTCATCCTCGCGCTCGGTCCAGTGGGCAATGTCGGCAATGCGAGTTTCAAGGCCAAAACACACGGCCAGGGTCAGCAGCCAGAGGATGTACTGATAGTGGTCGCGGTCCCAGGGTTTGAGCTTTTCTGCGGGGTGGCGGCGGAAAAACGTTTCGAACTGGACAAACGTGTACTGCGCGTAGCTGGCCACGCGTTCCAGGTGTTCGCCGCCGGAATAGCGTTGCAGGGTCAACTCCAGCGCCATGCAGGCGAAGTCCCATTGCAGCCCGCGGCTGTGGCTGGCGTCGCGCCGAGGGTCGTCGAGCAGGGCGAGCAGTGCCGGGTCGGCGAGGTCGGCTTCTTTGCGGGTGCTGGAGTGCAGGTAGGCCTGTTCGCTCAGCAGGGGCTCGCGGCGGGTCTGGTCGAAGTGGCTCATGGCTGGGGGGTGGCTCCGTGGTTGGCGCGGGCGTGGTCGACGAGGTCCTTGGGGTAGTACGGCAGTTCGCGGTAGGGGGTGTCGTCGATGTTCCAGAGCAGGGTGACCATGCCTGCTTCGAAGGCCCAGTAGCCGAAGAAGCCGCTGGCCGGGCGCTTGTCGCGGCCGTGCCAGTAGCAGCGGCGCAGGCAGGAGTACCATTGCTTGAGGTAGCGAGACATGTGCAGTTGTTGCTCCGGGCCGGTGCTGTTGAGCACGCTGAACAGTTCGCTATAGGGCCGTTTGTGCAGTATTTCGCCGGCCTTGAGCGGTGCGCCGACGCGGGCGAACAATCGGCTGAGCAGGGCATCTTGTGTGCCGTTGGGTGCGCAGCTGATCCAGGAGGTGATGTGCGCAATGCGTTCGGGCATGTCGAACAAGGTGGCCAGGGCGAGTAGCCAGAGGATGTACTGGTAGGCGTCGGGCTCTTGCGGTTGCAGGCAAAAGTCCGGGAAGGACTGTTGATGGCGAGCGAACTGGGCGAACACCTGTTCGGCAAACGGGCCGAGGTCTTCGATGGGCTCGCCGCCGGAGTAGCGCTGGATCAGCAGTTCGAGGTGGGAGAATACCCAGGACCAGCTGATTGACCGCTGCTTCTCGTAGTCTTTGGATTTTTTGGCGAGGTAACGGATGACATCGACCTCGACGTAGTTACCTTGCTTGAGTTTGACGGAGGTGCGGTACGCCGACTCCTGCATCAGCGGTTCGCGCTTGGTGTTGTCGAAATTGCGCATCTCAGGTCCTTGGGGAAGATGAGTTGTTGTGTCGGGTTACGCGTGACGGACCGACCCTCAGTGAGTTCTTTGTAGAATCCCTGTCAGCAAGAGTGCAGATAGTTAATGGTTTTGCCTGCGGAGCGATGTCAGACGGATCCTTGCCCTAGGTAGGTAATTTCCCAATCAGTGTTGCGGGGTTGTTTCGGTATGGGCGTAGGGGGTTGCATGGATTGCTTATGCAGGGGTGTTGCTGTTGATTGTGCGGTTACTTATGGGGCGTCAATTAGACGGTCTTTGGGGAAATGGCCAGCAACATGCTTGGCGCGAGCGTAATCAACTAAATCTTTTGGGTAATAGGGGAGATCGCGATAATTGGAGTCGTCTACATTCCAGAGCACAGTGACCATACCGGCTTCGAATGCCCAATACCCAAAGAATCCGGCAGACTGACGCCGGTCTCTTCCGTGCCAATAGCAATTCTTCATATTGCTATACCAATGTTTAAGGTATCGACTTATAAGTTGTTGCTGTGTGTCTCCGGTAGCATTCAGTGCAGCTTGAAGTTCTGCATAGGGCTTTGTATGAATGAGCCTTCCACAAGGGTAACTAACTCCGGCGCGGGCAAACAGTTGAAATAACAGTGGGTCGTGATTTTCTTCAGGCAGATGATTCACCCACCTTGCAATATTAGGCATTCGCTCCGGTATATCGAATAATGTGGCTAGGGAAATCAACCATAAAATATACTGATATGCATCAGGCTCCCGCAGTTCCAACGTGAAATTAGGAAAGTCAGACTTGTGGCGTTCAAACTGGGAAAACATATGCTCGGCATAGTTTTTCAAGTCTGAAATAGGTTCCCCTCCAGAGTAAAGCTGTATCAGCAACTCAAGTGCTTGACTCGCCCACTGCCAACTACGTCGCTGTCGATGAATCTCATTGCTTGGCTCTTTATCTAATGCGGATTGTAATTCTCTATCAAAATAAAATTCTTTCTTGAACATTATCGAGTCAAGGTAGGCGTTTTCATCCAGCAGTGGCTCACGTCTTTTATTTTGCATCAGCTGTCACCTGGATTTAGCTTGTAATGATTTAATTGCATTTGCACTTTCATCTAGCTCGATTACTTTCGCAACAGATCCATTCTCGTCGACTACCAGAATCCAGCGAGAATAACCGCCAGCAGTTATATTTTCAGTTGTTCTCTGGTCAATTACGTCAGGGAGTCTTTGGGTTATCCACCTATCACTCATTTGCTTGGAAGCCGGGTACCCCGCACTCCCCTTCGTCGTCGGCAAACTCCCCGCCGAAAATTGCCCCCCCGGTCCGGTACTTGGTCTCCGTCACGATATACGGCGGTGGCGGCTTGGCATTCTTTCCAGACTACGTGGCGGCTTCGAATGCGCGCCGGTTAAATTACCTTTGTCAGTCGCCATGTAACTTGGCGACCGCTGTCTGTAGGCAAGGTTATTCCCCGGCTAAAGGTTTGTGGGCCTACAGCCCAGTCGTCACATATCCAAACACCTGTGCAGGGGCACTCTTCTCCCGATTTGGCGGTCATTCCCGGGGCGCCAATTAGGCAGCCTTGGGTGAAGTGGTCAGCTACATGCTTGGCGCGAGCATAGTCCACCAAGTCTTTTGGATAGTAAGGGAGATCGCGATAAACAGTATCGTCAATGTCCCACAGGACGGTTACCATTCCTGCTTCAAATGCCCAGTAGCCAAAAAAGCCAGAATCATTGATTTTATCTAGGCCGTACCAAAAACAATTTTTCATATTTTTGTACCAATTTTTCAGATACCTACACATTAGTTGTTGCTGTTCGTCTGCACGAGAATTTAGAGCGTGCTGTAGTTCTAAGTAGGGTTTTTGGTGAATTAGAGTACCGCCAGCCACATGGGTCCCTGCTCTTGCGAAAAGCTGGCTTAGCAACAAGTCGTGCCCGTCTTCGGCTGAGCTACCGACCAACGCGGCAATATTGGATACTCGTTCAGGCATGTCGAACAAAACCGCCAGAGAAAGCAACCATAGGATGTATTGGTACGCGTCTGGCTCCCATGGTTTTAAGGAAGAATTTGGGAAGTCCAGTTTGTGTCTTTCGAACTGATCGAATGTATGTTTTGCATAAGGCTCCAGCTCATTTATTGAGGCGCCTCCAGAATAGAGTTGTATGAGAAGTTGAAGTGCCTCTGAAGCCCAATCCCAACTTCGTCCCTGTTTGTATGACGCATCCTCAGACTTTCCTTCTAATGCAGAGTCCAATGTGCGATCAATGAAATATTCTTTTTTGAATTTGATTGAGTCCATGTGCTGAGACTCATCCAGCAAAGGTTCTCTTTTTGTTGCGCTGAAATCATTCATCGAAATTTCTCATGGCGGAATGTTTCAATGGCGTTAGCTTCAGTATCAAGTCGGATGGCGCAGGTTGCTCCTCCACCCTCATCTACATCCAATAACCAACGATCAGCTCCCGCGCTCCCCACCGATCCCCCGACATATCGGGATGTCTTCCAGACTGCGTGGCGACCTTGAGTACCTACCTGTTTAAATGACCTTTGTCAGTCGCCATGTAACTTGGCGGCCGCTGTCTGTGGGCAAGGTTATTCCCCGGCTAAAGGTTTGTGGGCCTACAGCCCAGTCGTCACATGTCCAAACACCTGTGCAGGGGCACTCTTCTCCCGATTTAGCGGTCATTCCCGGGGCGCCAATTAGGCGGCCTTGGGTGAAATGGTCAGCAACATGCTTGGCGCGAGCATAGTCCACCAAGTCTTTTGGGTAGTAAGGGAGATCGCGATAAACAGTATCGTCAATGTCCCATAGGACAGTCACCATGCCCGCTTCAAATGCCCAGTAACCGAAAAAGCCTGAGATAGGGCGCTTATCACGGCCGTACCAATAACAGCTTTTCATATTCTGATACCAGTGCTTCAGGTAGCGGCCCATCAGCTGCCGTTGTTCATCACCCGAGGTGTTTATAGCTGCTTGCAGCTCTGAATAAGGTTTGTCATGAATGAGTTTATCACCGTGCACTTCAGCCCCAGCACGCGCAAAAAGCTGTCGTAATAGTGAGTCCCTACCTTGTTCCGACGTGTCACTGACCAAGCTCGAAATTGCGGCGACACGCTCAGGCATATCAAACAAGACGGCCAGAGAGAGTAGCCACAGAATATATTGGTACGCATCAGGCTCCCATGGCTCTAGGTGAAATTCAGGAAAATTAAGCTTGTGCTGTTCAAAAAATTCAAACATCCGTTTCGCACAAGGCTTTAATTCTTCGATGTCAACACCGCCAGAATACATTTGAATTAGTAGCTCTAAAAAAGCTGAGGCCCAGTCCCAGCTCCTTCCTTCCCGATAGGAGCGGCTTTCTGACTTGCCCGTCAAAGCATCTTCTAATGTTCTGTTTATGAAACTTTCTGTTTTAAATCTTACAGACTCGGTGTAGAGAGCCTCATCGAGTAATGGTTCGCGTTTGATTTTATCAAAGTCAGTCACTTGCTTAGTCCTTACAAAGAAACTTTTTCGATGGCGCTGGCCATTTCATCAAGAGTTGTAATGCTTTTTACCGTTCCACTTTCGTCTACTACCATCAACCAGCGCTCGTATCCAGCATCTCGTATGTGTTCAGTTTTTTGCTCACCGACCAAATCTACTAGCCTTTTTGAGACCCATCTGTCGCTCATCTGCTTCGCCGCTGGATATCCAGGGCTCCCCTTCGTCGTCGGCAAACTCCCCGCCGAAAACTGCCCCCCGGTCCGGTACTTGGTCTCCGTCACGATATACGGCGGTGGCGGCTTGCCATTCTTGTACACCCCATCGATCCCCCGCCCTATCGGGATGTCCTCCAGGTTGCGTGGCGGCCTTGAGTGCGGCACCAGGTTCTCGTGCCCTTTGCTGCGCATGTAGTTGTCGCTGACGATTTCCCCATAGATACCCTTCCCTTTGCTGCCCAGCGTCGTCGGGTTGATCGTATGGATGTTCGCCCCCGTAATCGGCTCCGCTCCCAGCCGTTGCGGTTGCGGCGGCCCATGTCCCCCAGCCGGGCGCTCGAGAAACAGCGGAGGCATGCCGATGCCCGAACTTACCTTCCCGCCCTCCATGCTCATGACCACCGGCTTCTCGGTCCGCACACCGGCCATGGCGTAGTGCGGCGGCATCTCCAGCACCTGCTCCAACGCCCGCGCCAAGCGCCCATCAAGCTGCTGCAATGCGTGCGGGATCTGCGTAAGCGCATGCCGCTGCACGGCGTAGAAGCGCTGCTCCATGACCCTCAGGCGGTTGAGCACTTCCTTCGAGCGCTCAAGCTGGCTGACCCACGGCGTGCCGCTGATCGAATGGCTCAGGCGCTGAATGGCCGCGATGGCATTGCCAAGAAAATCATCGAGCGTGCTGATCAGCTGCGGTGCGTACTCGCCAAACTTCACCTGCCGCAACAGGGCCAGAATGTCGGCACGGGTGAAGCGCCCCAGGAAGTTGATCAAGGTACTGAGCGCCACCGCGCTTTCACGCATCAGCAACAGCCCCAACGCCCGCAGAATTGCCGAAGCCTGCGTGCCCGCAAGCGCTCCCACGGCGGCCCCGGCTGCCAACCCCGCCGAGCCGATGGCGGCGCCGATCACCGGGGCAATCAGGGTGAACAGGCAGACCGTGAGCAACGCCCATTCCTGCCACTCGGGATGCTGTTCACCCCTCCCGACGGAGGCATCCGTGTAGCGGCGCCCGAGGCGCAAACTCACCGCCGCCAGATCGCGCGCGCTGAGCAGGATCACCACCCCCGGCACGAACGCCACCAGCATATCGGCGATGACCACGCTCAGCGGCCGCTCTTCAACGAACTCGCCATAGATCAGGTCGCGCAGCCAGCGCCCACCGCCCTTCAACGTGTCGAGCATCTTGTCCAGCCAGGGCAGGCTCATGGGCGCACCCCGGCAAGTTGCGTCAGCTCGCGGTCAAAGCCGTCACCCAGCGTGGCCTCGGCCGCTGCGGGGTTGTCCTGATAGGTGATCTCGGCGCGCGTGCCCGGCGCCACACCGCTCAGGCTGCAATAGCCGTTCTGGTCGAGCGTGCCCTGGCGGGTGCTGCCGTCCGAGAGTGTCGCGTTGAATACCCGCCCGGCCATCGGGCTGCTGTCCGGGTACAGCAGGCGAAACTCGATGCCGTCCTGCCCGGGCGGCGCCGGCTCGCCATGCCGGGCCGGCGCCAACTGCTGCAACTTGCCATGCATGACGATGGGCTCGGGGCTGCCGAACTCCAGGCGGCCGTTGCCCAGCCGGATAAAGGCCCCGCCGCAGCTGAGCAGCAGTTCGCGGCTGCTGTCGATGTGCAACTGCCCTTCCCGGCTGCTGATCGACACGTCGCCGCCAGCGCTGAGGGTGAGCTGCTGGCCAACCTGCACGGTCTTGCTCTCGACCACCTGCTCGTGAGCGCCCAGGCCAACGGTGATGTTCAGCAAGCCGCCGACATTGATGGACTTGGCTAGCGCAACGGCCTCGACCGAAGCCCCCAATACGCTTTCCAAGCGCTGGCCGTTGACCTTGATGCGCTCGTCACCCTCGACAGTGCGCGTGCGCTGGCCACTGACGCTCAGCGTTTCGTCCTGGCTGACACTGACGTGACGGTCGTGGCCTATCTCGATGCGCTCGTCGTGCCCGACCCGTTCGCTGCGGTTGTTGCCAATGGCCGTGGTTTCATCGTGCTGGACGTGATTGTTCTGATCCCGCTGCGCATGAATGAACACCTCCTCATGCCCCAGCTCATCCTCGAAGCGCAGTTCGTTGAAGCCCACACCCTTGTGGGTGTGGCTCTTGAGGGTCATGCGGGTCTTGTGCTTGGGCAGTTCGTAGGGCGGCAACTGGTTTGCGCAATAGGTGCGCCCCATGACCACGGGCTGGTCAGGGTCGCCTTGGATAAAGCCCACTATTACTTCCTGACCGATCCTGGGTATCGCCATGGAGCCCCAGGTGCCGCCGGCCCAGCCCTGGGAGACGCGCACCCAGCACGAGCTGAATTCGTTGCTTTGGCTCTCGCG
>NZ_JAMDGY010000145.1 GCF_028656955.1 Pseudomonas fontis | reverse complement strand
CTTTATCTCGGCATAACCCCAACCCCAAGACGCTGGAGGCCTTGTGGGCTTTGGGTTGCGGGGGTTATAGGGGTAGGAGTGTCCGTGATTCGCGACGGTTACAAGAAGCGGGTTTGTCGAATCAGTACCTTATGAGCCTCATGAACATTTCTAACATAGCATCTGGCTTAACATA
This sequence comes from Pseudomonas fontis, assembly GCF_028656955.1. GTDB lineage: Bacteria > Pseudomonadota > Gammaproteobacteria > Pseudomonadales > Pseudomonadaceae > Aquipseudomonas > Aquipseudomonas fontis. The sequence continues at coordinate 11,373 of NZ_JAMDGY010000145.1, read as the reverse complement.
ATATACATTATGCGTAACATTCTGTAGCAATATTCTGGGTGCAGTGACCGCCTTCGAACGCAGCAAACGGCCCTCTGGCAACCCTGGGCATATCCACCCAGCCGCCACGTGAATCAAGCCTCCAGCTTCAGCTCCATGACAATCGTACGCTCCGCACCATGAAACTCATCACGAATCACCTGGTATCCCAACCCTGCATAGAAATCCTGCGCCGTGATCGACGACGGTACGCGCAATGTCTTCACGCCGGCGTCAACCGCCACGGCATGAATCACGCCCATCAACGTCCTGCCAATTCCAACGCCTTGATAAGCAGGATCGACGAAGACGCTTCTGACAACATCCCGATCGAGGCTCGCCGTTGCGACAGGTTCACCAGCTACACAAGCGACAAATACGCTGCGGCTGCACAACAAACCCTGAACGGCCTCTGGAGCAAAGCTCTTTTCAACCTGAGCAATGACATCGGCCGGATAGTCCTGAGCGTTGGATTCGCGCAACGCGGTAATCACCACACGGCTGATTGCGCTAGCATCGTCACTGGTTGCAATGCGCACCTGATATTCCATACGATTCCTTCCGTAAATTGATTACCCTGCTTTTCACTACCTTTTATAAGCAAAATTAATAACTACACTAAATGTCTATTTAGTGTAGTTATCGTTTGGCAATTAACTAGACACCTGCGCAGTATTGAAATAATCACCCATACACGGCTCCTGAAAAAATCAGCCGCATTCTAGCGCAGACAACTTCCCTCCCCCCCCACTATCACCTAATTCACGCCAGTTCTTTACGCAGTTGCCGCGCCGCGCTGACCATGTGCACCAGCGCCGCTTCAGTCTCCGGCCAGCCACGGGTCTTCAGGCCGCAATCCGGGTTCACCCACAAACGCTCGGCAGGAATGCGCTTGGCCGCCTTGCGCAGCAAGTTGGCCATCTCCGACGCATCCGGTACGCGCGGCGAGTGAATGTCATAGACACCCGGGCCGATCTCGTTCGGGTAAGCAAAGGCTTCGAACGCCTCCAGCAACTCCATGTCCGAACGCGATGTCTCGATGGTGATCACGTCGGCATCCATGGCCGCGATGGACTCGATCACATCATTGAATTCGCTGTAGCACATATGGGTATGAATCTGGGTTTCATCACGCACCCCCGAGGCACACAGGCGGAACACCTCGGTCGCCCAGTCAAGGTAGTGCTGCCATTGCGCCTGGCGCAGCGGCAAGCCTTCGCGGAATGCCGCTTCGTCGATCTGCACGATCTTGATGCCAGCAGCTTCCAGATCCACCACTTCGTCGCGAATGGCCAGGGCCAGTTGGCGTGCCTGCACTTCACGGCTCACGTCTTCGCGTGGGAACGACCACATCAGCATGGTCACCGGACCGGTCAGCATGCCCTTCATGACCTTGTCGGTGAGGTTCTGGGCGTAGCGGATCCACTCAACCGTCATGGCCTTCGGACGGCTCAGGTCGCCGAAGATCACCGCAGGTTTCACACAACGCGAACCATAGCTCTGCACCCAGCCAAAGCGGGTGAAGACGTAGCCATCCAGTTGCTCGGCGAAGTACTCGACCATGTCGTTGCGCTCGGCTTCGCCATGTACCAGCACGTCCAGGCCCAAGCGCTCCTGCACCGTCACGGCATGGCGGATCTCGCTGTGCATCGCTTCGGTGTATTCGGCTTCGGTCAGCTTGCCTTGCTTGAACGACTGACGCGCCAGGCGGATCGCCGCCGTCTGCGGGAACGACCCAATAGTAGTGGTTGGGAACGCCGGCAGTTGCAGGCGGTTGCGCTGGGCTTCGATCCGTTTGGCAAACGGGCCTTTGCGCTGGCTATCGGCTGCGGTCACGGCAGCTACACGAGCCTGTACGGCGGGCTTGTGAATCCGCGACGACGCGGCGCGGGCAGCCTGAACAGCACGGCTCTGCGCCAAGGCCTCAAGCACTGGCGCCGCTTGTGGCTCATTGATCGCGCGGGCCAGGATGGATACTTCTTCACACTTCTGCACGGCAAACGCCAGCCAGCTTTTCAGCTCGGCATCCAGCTTGTCTTCACGGCCCAGGTCCACCGGGCTGTGCAGCAGCGAGCAGGACGGCGCCACCCACAGGCGCTCGCCCAAACGCTCATGGGCATGCTGCAGTACCGACAAGGCTTGCTCCAGGTCGCAACGCCAGACGTTGCGACCGTTGACCAGGCCCAGCGACAAGACTTTATAAGCAGGCAGGCGATCAAGAATAGTCGGGTACTGTTCCGGCGCACGCACCAGGTCGATGTGCAGGCCGTCGACTGGCAGGTTGGCCGCCAGGCCGAGGTTTTCTTCCAGGCCGCCAAAGTAGGTGGCGAGCAGCTTTTTCAGCGGGTCGCGCTGGATCTGGTTGTAGGCACGCTCGAAGGCATTCTTCCACTCCTGCGGCAGGTCCAGCACCAGGATCGGCTCGTCGATCTGTACCCATTCAACACCCAGGGTCGCCAGGCGTTGGAAGATCTGGCCGTACAGCGGCAGCAAGCGATCAAGCAGCTCCAGCTTGTCGAACTCGGCGCCTTTGGCTTTACCCAGCCACAGATACGTCAGCGGGCCAATCACCACCGGCTTGACCTTGTGGCCCAGGGCCAGCGCCTCCTCGACTTCCTCGAACAACTGCTCCCAGCCCAGCTGGAACTGCTGGTCGGCGCTGAATTCCGGTACGAGGTAGTGGTAGTTGGTGTCAAACCACTTGGTCATTTCCTGGGCGTGGGCGCCACCGCAGCAACTGTCGCTGACGCCACGCGCCATGCCGAACAGGGTTTGCAGCGTGGCTTTGCCGTCGTGCGGGCGGAAGCGCTCCGGGATCACCCCGAACATCAGCGAGTGGGTCAGTACCTGGTCGTACCAGGCAAAGTCGCCCACGGGCAGCAGTTCGATACCGGCTTTTTTCTGCAGGTCCCAATGCGTCTTGCGCAGCTCGCTACCCACCGCACGCAGGCCCGCTTCGTTCAGCTCGCCCTTCCAGAACGCCTCCTGGGCTTTTTTCAGTTCGCGGTCGCGTCCAATGCGGGGGAAACCAAGGGAATGGGCCAAGGCCATGACGAACAACTCCAATGTGTGTGATGGGAGCTATTGTCGATAACAAAGGCATAGTGAGACAAACTCATTAAATTCGTGATGAACACAAATTTTCCTCAACATGACCTCAAAAATTCGGCAAACCCAGTGTTTTTTGCCGACTACAGTTTCTTTACGCCATTTCCACCGCCCCAGCCTGCCCTGTGTTGCCCCTTGATTCTGGTTCAACTACCCGGAGTAAGCGTGCATGCCCCTACCCCCACGTTTTCTTGAGCACTACCGCAAGGCCGACCGCATCATGCTGGGGCTGATCTGGCTGATGTTCGGCTTCTCCATCGGCTTGGCGTTCTGGCACGACACCTTCATCCAGGCCTTGCTGGTAGGCGGTGGTACCAGCCTGGTACTGACCCTGCTCTACCGCGCCATTGGCGGTACACGGCTGATGCGCTGCCTGCTGGCGTTCGGCCTGATGGTCATGGCCGCGCTGCACATCAACCAGGCGCAGGGCCTGATCGAATCGCACTTCGGGATATTTGCGCTGTTGGCGGTGCTCACCTATTACCGCGACTGGCTGCCGATCCTGATTGCTGCCGCCGCCATCGCCGTGCACCACGTGGGTTTTCACGTGCTGCAGCATCAGGGCTTCCCGGTGTATGTCATGGCCCATCACGGCGGCTGGACGATGATTTTCGTGCATGCCTTCTACGTGGTGATGGAGACCCTCGCCCTCCTCTACCTGGCCGTCCACAGCCAGGCGGAAGCGGTCGAGAGCCAGGACATGCTCGACAAGATCCTGCTGGCCACCTCCCAGTTCACGGGCGACGCGGGCAAACACGACCAGGCTCAGGCGCATGTCTCCCTGGCGCAGCGCTTCGATCAGTTCTTCACCCAGGTGACGGCGCTGGTCGATGGCGTGGTCCGCGACTCCCACGGCCTTGGCCAACTGGGCCAGGAACTGGCCAAGGCCAGCGGCACGCTGGAAAAAGGCGCGCAGCACCAACTGCTGGAAATCTCGCGCATGACCGACGCCATGCAGCAGATGGGCGATGCCATGGGCCACATCGTCATTCATGTCGAGGATGCCGTCGAGCACGCCGGCCAGGCGACCGTGCAGATCTCGCGGGGGCAGGAAAGCGTGAACCGCGCCCAGCACGAGATCATCCAGTTGGAGTCGCGCATCAACGGCACCAACGAGACCGTGCAAACGCTGGCAAGCCAGGCCGAGCGCATCGGCAGCGTGCTGGAGATCATCAGCGCGATTGCCGAACAGACCAACCTGCTGGCCCTGAACGCCGCCATTGAAGCCGCGCGCGCGGGTGATCAGGGCCGAGGCTTTGCGGTGGTTGCCGATGAGGTGCGCAGCCTGGCCAAGCGCACCGCCGTGTCCACCCAGGAAATCCGCACGATCATCGAGGCCCTGCAATCAGGCAGCCGCAAAGCGGTCGAGTCCATGCACGAGAGCCGTGAAGGCGTGGCGCGCTGTGTCGAGGACAGCCGGCAGGCGGCAGCGATGTTGCAAGCCGTGGGCGCCGACATTTCGCACATTGATCAGCTCAACGGCCATATCGTCGCAACCACCCGGGCGCAGTCCACCGCCAGCAGTGAAGTGGTCGGGCGCTTGCAGTCGGTGCAGAGCATTGCGCAAAGCACCGCGCAGGATGTCGAGACCCTGGCTGTTAGCAGCCAGCGCCTGCCCCCCATCAGCGTTCGCCTGGATGCACTGGGGCGCACCTTCCATCAGTAGCGCCCCGGCACAACTAGCGCTCGTCGCCTAGCTCGTCGCGGGTCAGGATGGCCCGGGCCAGGTCTTCATCACTGGCTTGCAGCCCTGGATTGGCCTGACGCATCTGCTGGATCATCGACTCCAGGTACACGCCCCGAATCGCCCCGTCGCTGGCGATGAAGGCGGAGGCGTCGTCGCGCGCCGGGATGATCAGCTTGTGGTCCTTGAAGGTGGAATACAGCGAGGCGGAGACCCCCGCCGAGGTAGCGACATCACCGGCATCGACACGGGCAAAGGCCGAGCCGAAGGGCAAGCACAGCATGAGGGACGAAACGAGCAGTACACGGCGCATGGTGGTGCCTCCGAAAAAGAGATGACCAACATGAGTTATGAGGATGCACCGCCCCCAGGAGTTCCCGGCAGGCCGACAAGCTGCCTGTCAGTTCGCCATGATGGCGCCTTCCAATCAGCCGGCAAGCCCCGAATTCATTGATTTGGCAGATATTTCCGCATTCTGACGACTATTCAAAAGAATTGACGCCCTACCCCATAAGTGGTCAGATGCGCGCCAGTTTCAGGTGTCCACTGCCGCCGTGCAGTGGATTAAACGGGAAGCCGGTGCGTCACTTCAGGTGATCAGTCCGGCGCTGCCCCCGCAACGGTAAGCGAGCGACCCATTCGACAGACCACTGTGCCAAGGCATGGGAAGGTGAATGCGTCATGACCCTCGCAAGCCCGGAGACCGGCCTGCAACTTCGTTTGGCAAAACCCGCGGTGGGCGGGCGCAGGCCGGTCTTCGCGGCCACTTTGCGTTCGCGATTCCCCCAATGCGTAGTTCCCCCGGGATTCATTCATTCCTGATTGGTTGGAATCGCATGTCCCGTTCTTCCCTGCTTCATTCGTTGGCGAACCGTTCGCTGCGTTTAGGCTTGCTGCCTTGTCTGGCGATGTCACCCTTGGCCTTTGCTGCCGAGAAGCAAACCCTGGCCCTGCCCGCCACTACCGTTTCCGAAGCGGCCGACAACAACCCGGCTGTCGACCTGGCCACCCCTACGCCTGCAGGCTCGCGCCTGAAACTCTCGGCGCTGGAAAACCCGGCCAGTGTCAGCACTATCGACCGCCAGGCTATAGAAGGTCGCAACAACACCACGGTACTCGACGCGGTGAGCCGCTCGCCGGGCATCACCAGCGTGGCCTCGCCGGGCAACGGCAACACCTCGATGTCGGCGCGCGGCTTTGTCGGGCACAGCTCAGTCATGACCCTGTTCGACGGCGCGCGCCTGTACACCGGGGCCGGCACCCAGACCTTCCCGGTCGACCCATTCATGGTCGAGCGGATCGACGTGATTCGTGGCCCGGCTTCGGTGCTGTACGGCGAAGGCGCCACCGGCGCGGTGATCAACGTAGTGCCGAAAAAGCCTTTCGAAGGCGAGATCCGCAACCGCCTGCGCCTGGGCTATGGCTCCGACGACCGTGAACAGCTCGGCCTGGACAGCGGCGGTTCGCTGACCGATACCCTGAGCTACCGCCTGACCCTCAACCAGCAGCAAAGCAATGGCTGGATCGAGCGCGGCGAGTCGCGCAGCCTGGCCATGAGCGCAGCATTGCGCTGGCAGGCAAGCGATGAGCTGAGTTTCACCCTCGCCCACGAGCGCGGCGATGCCGAGCCGATGAACTACTACGGCACGCCGCTGATCGACGGCCACTACCGCGACAGCCTGCGCGACAAGAACTACAACCTGCGCGACGCCGTGCAGCGCTACCACGATGAGTGGACCCGCCTGAACACCGACTGGACCTTGAGCGACAGCGTCAGCGCGAGCAACGAGCTGTACTACATCAAGAGCCGCCGGCACTGGCGCAATGCCGAGGCCTTCGCCTGGAACAGCGGCCGCGAGCAACTGCTGCGCGGCGACTACCTGGAAATCAAGCACAACCAGGAGCAGATCGGCGATCGCCAGAGCTTCACTTTCAACCATTCCCTGTTCGGCCTGGACAGCCGCACGGTCGTCGGTGCCGAGTACAACCGCATTCGCTTCGATGTCGCCAGCAACTCGCCGTACAAGGATGTCGGTGGTGATTTCATCGACCCATGGCAGCCGGCGCCGGGCTACTTCCAGAGCCAGTCGCCGATGCTGCCAGCCACCGGCAGTACCACGCGCACCTTTGCCCTGTTTGCCGAAAACCGCCTGCAACTGTCGGAGCGCTGGTCGTTGGTCACCGGTATCCGCCGTGACCAGAACCATATCGACCGCACCGACGAGCGCGCCAACACCCGTGCTGATCGAAGCCTGGATGGCGGCAACTGGCGTGCGGGCCTGGTCTTCGCGGTCACCCCCGAACTGTCGCTGTACGGCCAGTACTCGACCAGTGAGGACGGGGTCAGCAACCTCATCAGCCTGAACCCTACACAGCAGCAGATGGACCTGACCGAAGCCAAGCAGACTGAATTCGGCCTCAAGCAGCTGTTCTGGGGCGGTCGTGGTGAATGGACCCTGGCGGCCTACCACATCGTCAAGAAAAAGCTGCTGACCACCGACCCGGTCACCCGCCTGTCGCAGCAGATCGGCCAGCAGTCTTCGGACGGCCTGGAAGCGACCCTGGAGCTGGCATTGGCCAACAACTGGCATGTCTCGGCCAACGCCTCGGTGGTGCGCGCCGAGTACGACGAGTTCAACGAGAACGTTTCCGGCCAGCTGGTTTCGCGTGCCGGCAATCGCCCGAGCAACGTGCCACGGCGCACTGCCAACCTGTGGGTGAGCAAGGCGATTACCCAGGACTTCGATGCCGGCATGGGCCTGCGCTATGTCGATGCGCGTTACGCCAACACTGCCAATACCGTCGACGTGCCGGGCTACACCGTACTCGATGCCAACCTGGGCTGGAACGTGGTACCGGATGTGCGCCTGGGCCTGCAACTGAACAACCTGCTGGACCGGCGTTATGCGGTGGCCCAGCAGAACAGTGGCCAGCAGTGGTTGATGGGCGAGCCACGCTCGTTCTTTGTCACGGCTGACTACAGCTTCTGATGTAACGGGCGGCGGGCCCCTGCCCGTCGCCCTCCTGAATGGAGACAGGCGATGTCACTGTTGCAGATCAACAACTTGAGCTGGGAACCTCGACAGCGTCAAGAACAGCCTTGGCGACTTGAAGGCATCGACCTGCAGGTAGAACCAGGCGAGTTTGTCGGCCTGATCGGGCCCAACGGCAGCGGCAAGACTAGCCTGCTGCGTTGCGCCTATCGCTTCAATCCGCCCGACACTGGCACAGTGCACCTTTCTGGCGAGGATATCTGGCAACAAACCCCACGTTGGGTCGCCCGACGTATTGCCGTGATGCTGCAAGAATTCCCCCAGGATTTCGGCCTGACCGTCATGGACGTTGTCGCCATGGGCCGAACGCCACACCAAAGCTGGTTCGCCGGCGACAGCGCCGCTGACCTGCAACTGATTGAAACAACGCTGCAGCAGGTTGGGCTGACGGGCAAAGGCAACCACAGCTTTGCTTCGCTTTCCGGTGGTGAAAAGCAACGCGTGCTGTTGGCTCGCGCGCTAGTGCAGCAACCTGACCTGCTGATTCTCGATGAGCCAACCAACCACCTGGACCCGCGCTTTCAGCTTGAGCTGCTGCAGCACCTGCGCGGCGCTGGCCCAGGCGTGCTGGCCAGTTTTCACGACCTCAACCTGGCTGCCGCCTTCTGCGACCGCCTCTATGTGCTTGACCGCGGCCGCATCGTCGCCAGCGGCACCCCGGCAGACGTCCTTACCGAGCAACGGCTGGAGCAGGTATTCGGCGTCCACGCGCTGGTGGATACTCACCCACTGGCTCCTCACCCACGCATTACCTGGATCAGCCCCGCATGAAGCGATACCTGGCCTGTTTGACTCTCCTCGCAGCGTTGCCCCTCAGTGGCGCAGCCGCCGACTTTCCGCTCACGGTGACCAGTTGCAACCGCACGGTGACCTTCGAGCATTCGCCGCAACGCGCCGTCAGCCACGACGTCAACATGACCGCCATGCTCCTGGCCCTCGGCCTGCGCGAGCGAATGGTCGGCTATACCGGCATTACCGGGTGGAAGACCATCGACCCGGCGTTGCGAACGATGCTTGATGGCTTGCCTGAACTGGCCGCGCGCTACCCTTCGCTGGAAAACCTGCTGGAGGTGGACACCGACCTGTTCTTCGCCGGCTGGAGCTACGGCATGCATGTCGGCGGGCCAGTCACGCCACAGACCCTGGCCCCCTTCGGCATCCCGGTCTACGAACTGAGTGAGTCCTGCTCGCGGATCATGGCGCAACGCGAGGCCAGCCTTGAAGACCTGTACACCGACTTGAGCAATCTGGGGCGCATTTTTGACGTTGAGGCGCGTGCTTCGACGTTGGTAGCCGGTTTGAAGGATCGTGTAAGCAAGGTCCAAAACCGGCTTGAGCACCTTGATCAGCGTCCCAGGGTCTTCCTGTATGACAGTGGTGAAGACCGCCCCACCACCTCTGGCCGCCTGGGCATGCCGCAGGCGCTGATCGACGCTGCCGGTGGGCAGAACATCATGGCTGACGTAGCCGCCAGCTGGACCCAGATCAACTGGGAAAGCATGGTCGAGCGCAACCCGCAGGTGATCGTGATCGTCGATTACGGGCCGACCTCCTGGCAGCAGAAGCGCGACTTCCTGCTGCAACACCCGGCCCTGGGCAGTGTCGATGCCATTCGCAACCAGCGTTTCGTGGTGCTGTCGTACCTGGCGGCAACGCCGTCGCTCGACAATGCCGAGGCGATTGAAACCCTGGCCAAGGCACTGCATCCGCAACTGTTCGCCGGAGGCACGCCGTGACGCCGATTCGCAGTGTGGCCGGCTACCGTACTTTGCTCGGAGTGTTGGCTGGGCTGTTGCTGCTGTCGTGCCTGATGTCGCTGGGTTTTGGTGCGGCGCAGGTGCCGCTGGCCAAGGTGCTGGGGATTGCCCTGCAGCAACTGGGCGTGGCCGGTGGCGGTGACTGGAGCCTGGGGCAAGCGCAGATCGTCTGGCAGATCCGCGCGCCTCGCGTGGTGTTGGGCGCGCTGGTCGGCGCCGGGCTTGCGCTGGTCGGCAGCGCCCTGCAGGCGGTGACCCGCAACCCGTTGGCCGACCCGCATTTGTTGGGTGTGAGCTCCGGCGCGGCCCTCGGGGCCGTGGTCGTGGTGCTGTACCTGGGCGAATTTGCCGGGGTGTTCAGCCTGCCGCTTGCCGCCTTTGTCGGGGCGCTGTGCAGCATGTTGCTGGTTCTGACGATTGCCAGCCGCCATGGTCGGCTGGAAAGCGATCGCTTGCTGCTGGCTGGCGTGGCTGTGTCGTTCGTGCTGATGGCGTTCGCCAATCTGCTGCTGTACACGGGCGATCAGCACGCGGCGAATTCGGTGATGTTCTGGATGCTCGGTGGGCTCGGCCTGGCGCAATGGAAGCTGCTCTGGCTGCCGGCGCTGTGTGTGCTGGCGGGGTTTGTTGCGTTGTTGAGCCTGTCGCGGGCACTCAATGCCTTGATGAGCGGTGAGCAAACGGCGGTCAGCCTGGGCTTCAACACCCGGCATGTGCGTTGGCAGGTGTTTGTCTGTACCTCGTTGCTGACCGGGGTGCTGGTCGCGCTGAGCGGCGCCATCGGCTTTGTCGGCTTGATGCTGCCGCACATGGCGCGGCGCCTGGTCGGTGCCGAACACCGCCGCCTGCTGCCGGTCAGCGCCCTGCTTGGCGCATTGTTCGTGGTCTGGGTGGATATCGCCGCGCGCACGCTGATTGCCCCACAGGACTTGCCGATCGGCATTGCCACGGCGGCCATTGGTGGCGCGTTCTTCATTGTGTTGTTACGTCGCAAGGTTTGAAGATGAGCTACCGTCGCGTGTTGTTCGTGGGGCCGGACCTGGCCGAGGGTTCGTCCACCCTGGCATTTCGTCAGCAATTGCAGGGGTTGCGTGGGCCTGAAGCGTTGGTTGATGTGATCGACACCGCTACGGGGTTCGATCAGCTGTGGCAGGTCACGGGGGCTTTTTTGCGTGAGTCCGAAGGGCTGTTGCTGATCGTCGACCTCGATCCTGGTGCCGACAGTGCTTACCTGGACTGGCTGCGCAGCGAATTGCAGACCTTGGCAGAAAGTACCCCGGGGCGACTGTTTATCACTGGGGCGTTGCTTGGCCGGCATGATCTGTCGGCGGCGAAAGCCTGTGCAGTTATTGAGCAACCTGCCGAGCATCTGCCGTGTGCAGGCATTGCCGAGGTGCCGGCGAAGCCCAACTGGTCGCAGATTCCGGCGCATCGGCATCAGCTGTTTCTGTGTATCGGGGCGCGCTGTGTGCGCCGTGGCGCCCTGCCCTTGTGGAAACGCCTGCGTCAGCAACTGGCGGCTGCGGACGTTATCGAGAAGCCGGACGGCGTGCTGATTACCCGCACCTACTGCCAGTACCCGTGCAATCGCGGGCCGATTGCCACGGTGCACCCGGCTGGGCATTGGTACCGGGTTGCCAGTGAGGCGGATGTGGACAATTTGGTGCGTGAGCAGTTGCTGGGCCACCGCCAGGCGGCATCGGCCCTGATTGCCAGAGAGTCTGACCAAACATCGTAGATACCGTCTTGCCCG
>NZ_JAMDGY010000144.1 GCF_028656955.1 Pseudomonas fontis | reverse complement strand
CTGACGGCAGCGGCTACATTACAAGAGCGAAGTGTGCAGGTGACCTTTCTCCCCACAAATCACAATCAACAAAACATCTCTGCTACGCTCCCACCCCCAAACCATGACCCTGCGCGCAGTAATGACATACGAAACCCCAGAACCCCAAGCCGTTTGCAACCCAATCACCAGCAGCGCGATCTTCCTCGTACTGACCCTCAACCCCACCCCGGAATCCGCACAAACCGTGCGTGACTGGTTTGGCGACGTCGCCGGCCTGACCCGTTCGGTGGGCAAGCGCGTCCCGGCGGGCAACCTGACGTGCGTCTGTGGTATCTCCGCAAACGCCTGGGACACCCTGTTCGACGGCCCACGCCCAGCCTCCCTGCACCCGTTCCGCGAGTTCGGTGAAGGTGAGCGCCTGGCCCCGGCCACCCCGGGCGATATCCTCCTGCACATCCGTGCCGAGCAGATGGACCTGTGCTTCGAGCTGGCCACCCAGATGATGGCGGCCTTGGGCGACGCGGTAACCGTTGCCGACGAAGTCCAGGGCTTCCGCTACTTCGACATGCGCAGCATCATCGGCTTCGTCGATGGCACGGAAAACCCGGAAGGCCGCAAAGCCGCACACTTCACCATGATCGGTGATGAGGACCCGGAATTCAGTGGCGGCAGCTACGTGCTGGTACAGAAATACCTGCACAAGATGGATGCCTGGAACGCGCTGTCGGTTGAAGCCCAGGAGCGCGTCATTGGCCGCACCAAACTGGCCGATATCGAGCTGAGCGACGAAGAAAAACCAAGCAACGCACACGCCGCCCTGACCGTCATCACCGACGAAAACGGGGAAGAAGTGAAGATCCTGCGCGACAACATGCCGTTCGGGCGCCCGGGGGCTGGAGAATTCGGCACCTACTTCATCGGTTACGCCCGTTCGCCGTCGCCCATCGAGCAGATGCTGGAAAACATGTTCGTCGGCCGCCCGGCAGGCAACTACGACCGCCTGCTGGACTTCAGTACCGCCGTCACTGGCGGCCTGTTCTTCGTGCCTTCGGCGGATTTGCTGGAAGCGCTGGCTGATCGCTGAGCCTTCTGTAGCCGCTGCCGCCA
>NZ_JAMDGY010000143.1 GCF_028656955.1 Pseudomonas fontis | reverse complement strand
ACACTATTCCGAATAGCCAGATTTCGAAGGGCGGTGCCAAATTCCTTTATCTTTGAAAGACCTTCAGCGATGATATCATAATGAAATCACTGCAATGCAGGATGCCCTGCCTCTGCTCGCAGATCTGACCCTATCGTTTATGATGGAATCGAGAAATGGATATCAACACTCTAAAAGACTTGGCAAACTCCTCATTTCTTGCAAGTAGCTATAGAGACTCTTATAAGTACAGCTCCTCAATAATCGAAGCCGATCCCAATGAGTCAGAGGCTTGGCTTATCAAAGGCCTATCTGCTGCAGCAATGATGGTTGATGACGACACCATTAAAGTTGAAGAAGTCCTCTTCAGCCTAGATCGGGGCTTGAAGAATCACACGCCAAGTTTTGGCATTGAAAACACTCAGTCGCTTATAGAAAACTGCTACGCAGACATCATTAAAAGCCTGGAAGCTAGTCACAAAGAAAAAATCATTGATCACCACAAAGTGCCAATGCCGGCAGGCGGCTCAGCAGTGCTCCACCGTTTAGCTCAGAAAGGATTTGCACGGTTATCTGCGAAGGGCTTCATCCCCAAGCGCATCGCAGCAATCAGGCTTCTGGAGAAATCGCTTTCATTAAATGAGAACGAAGCCTCCTTGAAGTCCATCATAGCTGCTGTAGACTCCTTTTACTCTCATTCATCAGAGTACATGGACTACTTAAAAGATGAGCCGGAAGCCACATCCTACCTGTCGCAACTGAGAACCTCGCTAATATCAAAAGCAAATGCGGCTGGCATTCAAGTAAACACAGTACCACCTGCAAAATCAGGTTGCTTCATTGCAACAGCAGCCACAGGCAGCTATGACCATCCAAAGGTTCTAGTGCTGAGGTTGTTCAGGGATGAAATCCTTCAAAAGCACAAGCTCGGCCAGATATTCATAGCCTATTACTACAGGGTCAGCCCTTCGATTGCTTCCAAGATTGAAAATAGCGAACTGAGAAAGAAGCTGGTTCTTGGAGCATTCATAACCCCTCTAGCCTTCGTGGTCACTTGGATTGTCAAGGCCACACAAACCAAAAAGCGATAAGATCAGGAGCTTGATGTTGCTGGGGGTGCACCTCTCAGCAACTTCAAGCTTTGACATCAAATCAAGCAGTGATTTACTCAGTTGCCAGTCTGTCGGCGTTGTCCTCAATCGAGAAGTCATTGCCCATGATGCCCCGACGCTTCAGTTCCCAAGGTGACAACCATAGTGATGGCGTCCGTTTGTGTACCATTCCGTCCCGGTACGCCGCTCGCTGTCGACTGCGTTATGCGCCGATTCTTGCCTTTCGTGAAGGGCAGCTATGGGTCAAGAGCTGACGGCTGCGGGTGCCTGCTTTCGACCCAATGCAGACGTTCGGCCCGTTGCCGATATTTCTGAATCTTGCGAATTTGTTGCAGCCATGACAAGGCACACAACTGCAGAATGTGCTGTATGTCTGGCTTAATGCTAGCCGCTCCAGGGCCGCATAACTGGATCGTACTGCGACGTATTGAGGAGGATGGATGGGGGAGCCAAATGTTGAGCAGGCAGAGGCAGCTTACCGCGAGGAGTTGATCAAGTACGAAGAAGTTCTAGACGCCACAATGGACCTATCGCTGAATCAGCATGGAATCCAAACCGATGGCCGCGGACTTCGCGCGATGAGAATCCTCACAAGGCAGACTTTGGTTGCTATCAGCTTGTCTAGGCTATTGCCTTTTTCGCGGCGGACCAATGATCCTGAAGGTGGGTTCTGGGATATTTGCTCGGTAGCGTCCTTGACACGTAATCTGATGGAGGGCTACGTCGCGCTCTTTTACTCGGGAACCGAAGTCATCAGCGAAGAAGAGGCCGAGCTACGCTTCTTTCTAGGCCAGTACCATCGCAACCGCGAATGGCAGCACGTCCGAAAGCGACAGACGCCTGGCGATCCTGAGGTCTCGCGGGTTGAAGAGGGGCTTGCCAGTGAAATGAAGCGACTGAAAGAACACTCATTTCTGCCCCAATTATCGCCAGCCCAGCGAAATAAAGTGCTTAGGGGCGACGAAATGTATCTCACCAAAGCCGATTTAGAAGAGCGATCTCCAGTCGTAGGAAACTACCGTCTTTACTATCAGCTGCTTTCAACTCTGGCCCACCCACTGCCATTGTCGATCGAGAGAATTGACAACGATCGAGGAAGGGGCAATCGGGCCGTGGCTGACATTGCCTACATAAGCCTCTGCCTATCCCTGGCAGTCAGATTTCTTGCGGCATCAGTATTGTCGATCTACGACCACTTTCCTGAGTTGGAGAGTCGCCTGGCTGAACCACCAGTAAAACTTCGTCGTTTTGTCGCCGAATAGCGACGCACGATCACTGATTGACCGTACTTACTCGACGGCAGCTATTGGCCGTTTTCTGCCTTTGGTCAACAGCAGTTTTGAGTCGGAAAGCGACGGTCTCGTTTCGACCGCCGCAATGGATGGTCAGGCCTCAGTCTGCCCGGCCATTTCCAGGGCCAATCTCCAGGTATCTAACGGTGCTTCCAAGCTTCGTATGGCCAAGCATGCGTTGGGCTGCTCCTAGGCTCATTGACCTTCGAAAGATGTGCAATTTCTTGATTCTGCGTAGTGTGTGAGTACCGTACATGTGCTGGCCAAAGCGCTGTTCAGTGTTGCAAACGCAATAGTCCGCGCGCTCTTCTGAACCGTTACCGAGAAAAATTCATCCCCTGACATTCGCTTTTAAAAATGAGAGCAGGTGGTGATTGAACTCATCTGCGGCCTCTTCCATCACGAAATGCCCGCACTCGGCAATCACCGCACCCCGCAAGTCACTCGCATGATTCTTCAGTGTCAGCATGGGAGCCTCTTTTGTAGCGTACTCAGCGCCCAAGGCGAGCACGGGCATCGTCAATAAGCGTTGGGCACGTTGCTTGTTCTGGCGGATGGTTTCGGGGATCGCACGGTAGTAGGCGAACCCTGCGCGCAGACCACCCGGCGTGGAGTACGCTTGAATATAGGTCTCGGAGGCGACCGCATGACGCTTGAACGCCCAGCGATCAAACATGAAATCAAGGTAGGCGGCCTCCCTTCCCGTAATCAACAGCTCTGGCAAGTCGCGCACTTGGTTGAACATGAAATGCCACAGGAAGATGTTGTCCTCCGGGGCTACGAATATAGGGGGGGCTTCTGCCAATCCAGGAATGACGGCCTCTGTTACCGTCAGTGTCCACACCGCTTCAGGATGGTCACTGGCCAAGGCGTAGGCGATCCACATACCAACATCATGACCCACCAAATGATAATGGTTGAATCCCAGTTGCTGCATCGTCTGATGGAGAGTATTCGCAACGCTACCAGTGTCATAACCATGCTCGGGCCGGTCGGAATCTCCCAGACCAGGTGGGTCGATGGCAATGGCCATGTAGCCGTTGGCGGCCAGTGCTTGCATGACATGACGGTACGCATACCAGGTTTGTGGCCAACCGGGCACCAATAAAACAGGGGCGCCGGTACCGGCAGTTACGCAATGGATACGCACCCCTTGGGTTCGCACGTAGTGGTGGGTTAATTGCGCTTCGAGGGGCAGAGTGAAATCGGCAGCGTTGTTCATTTTCACGCGATTCCTTGCAGGTGCGTAGGAGAGAGGCCCAACATTGAATTGATTTGCTGAGCACTGACCGGCGCCCCAGCGAAGTCGTCGAACACGTGGTCAGTCACTTGAATGATGTGTTGATTGATAAAGGCCGCACCCTCGCGGGCACCCACTTCCTGATTCTTCAGGCAGCATTCCCATTCAAGGGTGGCCCACCCTTGATAGTCGAACTGGGCAAGCTTGGAAAAAATCTGTTTGAAGTCCACTTGGCCATCGCCCACGGAGCGGAACCTGCCCGCACGGTCGATCCAGTTGCTATAGCCGCCATAGATACCCTGGCGTCCCGTCGGGTTGAACTCGGCATCCTTGACGTGAAACATGCGAATACGCTCGTGATAGATATCCAGGTAGCTCAGGTAATCGAGTTGCTGAAGTACAAAGTGGCTGGGATCAAACAGGATATTGCAGCGAGGGTGCTCGCCCACCAAGGCATGGAAACGCTCGAAGCTCGTGCCGTCATGGAGATCTTCGGCGGGATGGATTTCATAGCAGAGGTTGACGCCTACTTCGTCACACGCATCCAGAATGGGTCGCCAGCGCTTGGCCAATTCATTGAAAGCAGCATCGATCAATCCCTCCGGGCGTTGTGGGAACGGGAACAAATACGGCCACGCCAACGAGCCGGAAAACGTACCCATCTCGCTCAAGCCAAGGCGCGCCGATGCACGTGCCGCCAGTTTTATTTGCTCGACTGCCCACTCAGTGCGTGCTTGGGGGCGACCCAGCAGGTGGTCGGGAGTAAACGCATCCCACATAGCGTCGTACGCGGGGTGCACCGCGACCAGTTGGCCGTAGATGTGGGTCGTCAATTCGCTGATCTGCAGTCCATGTTCCGCCAGCGTGCCTTTGATTTCATCGCAGTAGGTTTGGCTCTGCGCGGCTTGGCCAACATTGAACAAGCGCTGATCCCAGGCAGGAATCTGCAACGCTTTGAAGCCCTTGTCTGCGGCCCATTGACTGACGTTCGCCAAGCTATCGAAGGGTGCTTCGCCGCCGCTGAATTGCGCCAGGTGCAGGCTTGGACCTTTTAGAGTTTTCATCGAATGACCTATTGTTTGTTGATCGACAAAGAATAGGGTTGATTGGCGAAAATCGTCAAGTCAATTTGCGCTAAGATGCGCCATCACGATTTCCAGGTAAGACGGTATGGCAGGGCGACCACGGCAATTCGATAAGGAACAGGCGCTGGAAAAGGCCATGCTGCTTTTTTGGGAGCATGGCTACGAAGGCACTTCGATGTCAGCGCTTGTCGATGCGTTGGGTATTGCGTCTGCGCGCATTTATGCCGCATTCGGGAGCAAACGGCAGCTGTTCGAAGAGGCGGTCGCGCTGTATGAATCGGGAGAGGGTGGTTTTGCCGATCGGGCCTTGATGTTGGTTGATATCAACCAGGCGATCCGGCAAATGCTGCGCGATGCGGTAGACGTTTACACCTTACAAGACAGGCCCTGGGGATGCCTCGTGGTCAGTGCTGCAACAGGTGTAGCACCGGAGAATACGCCCGTGCTCGCCTGGCTTTCGGAGCATAGGCGTCAGCGTACGCAATCGATTATTGCTCGGCTGGAAGCGGCAATTGAAGATGACCAATTGAGCGATGCGATAAATGCTCAGGCGCTGGGAAACTTCTACGCTACCTTCTTGCATGGCATATCGGTGCAAGCGCGGGATGGAATCCCAAAGGATGCGCTGCTTGCGGGGGTTGATTGCGCAATGGCATTGCTCCCGCGGAGGTCTGGCCCAGACTGTCGCAGTTGATGATTGGACTTCTGCCTGCTCTGCCATTTCTAGTGTGGTGTTTCTGAAACACCACACTAGTTCCGCTAACGCTTTTGCCGGCAGCACTGCCAGGGTGTTTGTCAATAACCGACTTCCTGCTATCGCACATGGAGCGACTGCTGTAATTGATCAACGCGTACTTTCCAGGCGCGGTTGATCGGGCTCTCAGGCTTCAATGCAAGGCGCTCGCCAACCAGCGCCTCGGCAAGTGCGTGGTTGCCAAGGCGAATAGCGGCTTCAGTCAGCGTCCAAGAGAAGACATCACGCTGAGCGTGACTACCGCCGAAACGGTTTGCTTTGGCACGTAGCGGCATCAACGCTTCTATGGCTTGGGCGTAATCCCCACGACCAAACGCCACCAACCCTTCGCACGCTGGCACACCGATCTCCCTGCTCATCATGGCATTGGTACCACTGCCAGCAGCGGCTCGCCTCAGGGCATCCAACTGCTGCGTTTGTGCGCGGCTGTTTGCAGAGCCCACGAATGACATCATCGCGTTCACGTCGTTAAAGGCGTAGAAGCCGTCTTCACAACGGGACTCCCATTTTTTGGCCAGCCCTTGCCACCGATCTCCAACGTCATTGCCGAGCAGGGAGAGCCTCCAGAGCAGCGCTGATCCATCGAGTAACTCAAGCGCTTGCCCGAAGCCACCCGCTGAAATGCCCTCATCAAACAGACGAAGCGCGCCAGCCACGTCATTGGCTTCAAGAAGGAATAGTGCGTTGTGCCACCACAAGTGGAAGGCGAACAGGCTATTGGGAGCCCAGGCATTGGCGCTGGAGGAAAGGTATTTGGCCCCCTCTTCACTACGGCCCTGCATTTCCATGACATGGGTGACGGCATGCACTGCCCAGCCATCCTGCGGGTTCAAGGCCACAGCCTCGCGCCCCTGCGCTTCGGCGTGCCGATAATCCCCTGCCTCTTCCAGGCCAAAGGCATACATGCCTTTCACAAAGCCAAAACCAGGAATCTGTGTATCCCAGTGTGGCATCACACGCGCCACGCGATCACGTAGCATGTGCGAGTAACCCAGATAGAAATCGCCCAGATGGGCGAGTTGCAGTGCCAACAGATCGCGAGGGTGCTCGATCGACACACGCCCCCAAATGTCGATTGCCCGCTCCCAGTCACCGTCAAACCAAGCGCGTACTGCATGGATATGCTGCCGCTCGCGATCATTCGCTTTCGCTGCCAACCGCTCTGCCGCGTCCAGGCTTTTGCACAGCTCTGAGTCAAACGCTTTGTCAGTCGCCGTCGCAATCGCGCCAGCACGAAAGGCGTAGGCCAAGGCAAAATCCGGGTGCTCCGCGATAATCTTGTCAGCCGCCGCCAGAGGATCGGCTTGGTAGGCATGCAGTAAGTCGCAAGCGCTATCCAGAGCATCGATCGCCTCCTGTACGCCATAGGAAACAGGATTGCCACGCTTGTCGCGTTTGCTCATGGTTTCCTCCTGACCAGGCCCCAAGGACATACATGATCGAGATGTGAAGATCGCTCTCGATTGTCCCCCCGAATTTGGCTCAGAGACACTTTCCCGACGAAACGTGAATGGCTACTGCTGGCCGTTATCGACCTTTCGCGCCATATGCAGACGTTCGCTTGCAATCCACGCGGCCCAACCAAAGCCAAAAGCCTTCCCCCGAGCAAAAAAATCCCGAGCTCCAATCCCCTGGTAATCCAGCGCGCTATATATTTTTGTATACACCGTTGTCACATCCTGTGAACAACGCTAGGATTCGCGGCGGTTGGCGTTGTGCCAGCCTGCTTTTCCTTTACCGCGAGCGCTGGCTGGTCACGTCCTGGGGAGGTCGTGGCCCGATAAAAGCCGTCTACCGCTGTATACAATAACATATAACGTCGCCGGGCACCGCCTATGTCATGGCCGACACAGGAGCAGTAATGAAGCCGCTAACACCGCGCGCCTTGATGGTTGCCGTTGCAACCCTCGGCGCACAGACCGCCTTTGCGCAGCAAGACAACACCTTCACCCTCGGCGAAATCCAGATCTCCGCACCACAGGACGAAACGCTGGCCACCGGCGCCAGCGTCATCGACCTGAAAGACATCCGCCTGCATGACCGCGAGACTGTCGCCAGCGCCTTGACGCTGGCCCCAGGGGTCAACCTCGGCTACATCGGCGGGCGCGCCGAACAGGTGGTGTTCGTGCGTGGTTTCGACCGCTTGCAGGTGCCGGTATATATCGATGGCATCCCCACCTACGTGCCGTATGACGGCAACATCGACCTGGGCCGCTTCACCACTTACGACCTGTCGCGCATCCAGGTGGACAAGGGCTTTGCCTCGCTGCTGTACGGTCCCAATACCCTTGGCGGGGCGATCAACCTGGTGACCCGTCGGCCTGCGCAAACCTTCGAAGGCGAAGTGGGCGGGGGCTTGGAACTCACCGATCACGGCAACGTGAACGCCTACCGCAGCTACGCCAACCTGGGCTCCAATCAAGGCGCATGGTGGATGCAGGGCGGGGTGTCGTATGTCGATTACGACTACACCCAGCTGCCCGATGACTTCACGCCAACCAATAGCCAGCAGGGCACAGGGCGTCGGGAGAACAGTGACCACCGCGACACCAAATTCAGCTTCAAGCTCGGCCTTACGCCCAATGAAACCGATGAATACGTGCTCGGCTACGTGCAGCAGCAGGGCAGCAAGGGGCAGCCGCCATATGCGGGCGATCTGCCGGCCACCGGCCAACGCGCACGCTGGTGGGAGTGGCCGCGCTCAGACAACACCAGTGTGTTCATCGCCACCAAAACCGGCTTTGGCGAGCACGCGCTGAAAACCCGGGTGTACCACGACACCTTCAAGAATTCGCTGGAGAGTTTCGCGTATCGCAACGGGGTCGTCGGTGCTTTGCAGCAGGGCTTCCCGAGCAAATACGATGACGAGAGCACCGGCTTCTCGGTCGAAGGCGACCTGAGCCTGACCGAGGCCAACCGCCTGGGCATTGCCTACCACTTCAAGGACGACGTGCACCGTTCCCGGGATGGTTCGAGCCCCCAGACCTATTTCCGTGACCAGACCCAATCGATAGCCCTGGAAGACACCCTGCGCCTGAACGACATATTCAGCGTGGTGGGCGGTGTCTCCTACAACTATCGCAAGAGCCTGGACGCGCAGAACTACGGCACCACCGCCAGTTCGCCGAGGCAGGCAGTGCTGTATGACGAACCCACCGGCAGCAACGACGCGGTCAACGCGCAGCTCGGCCTGTTTGCCAACACCAATCCACTGTTTGGCAGCCACGACAACGGCCAGCTGCGCCTGACCGTGTCGCGTAAAAGCCGCTTCGCGACCATCAAGGATCGCTACTCGACGCGCTTCGGCACGGTGATTCCCAGCCCTGATCTGAAGTCGGAGCAGGCCACACACTACGAGTTCGGCTACAGCGGCCAGCTTGCCCCGCAGTGGAAGCTCGATGCCGCGCTGTTCGTGGCAAACATCGAAGACTCCATCCAGAAGGTGACGGTGCCCGCGGAGCCGACCTGTGCCGCGCCATGTGGCCAGTTCCAGAACATTGCCAAGGCACGCAACCAGGGCGTCGAACTCGGCATCAACGGCGATCTTGGCGATTGGGAACTGGCGGCAAACTACACCTGGCTCGACCGGGAAAACCTCAGCGATCGCGACCTGCACCCCACCGACACGCCACGCCATAGCCTGTTCGGCTCGGCCTCGTGGCATCTCGACGCCTGGCAGCACACCGCCAGCGTGGAGGCCGCTTCGCGCCGCTACAACACCTCGGACGCCATTCAGATGGCGCCGGGCTACGCGGTGTACAACCTCAAGACCGGCTACCGGTTCAGCAACGATGTGCTGATCGAGGGTGGCGTGCGCAACCTGTTTGATCGGTTGTATGAGTACAGCGAGGGTTATCCGGAAATGGGCCGTCAATACTTCGTGCAATTCAATGTGCCGCTGTAGCCGCTGGCTGGCGAGCCTGTTGCTGACGCTCAGCCCGCTGTTGAGTGCTGCGCCGCACACCGTGGTGGTGATGACCAGCTACCCGGAGGAAGTGATGACGGGGGTGGAGGATGGCTTTGCCCACGCTCACCCGGAGTATCGCCTGCAAATACTCTGGCGCCAGGGCTTCGATGCCTTGCCGTATCTGTTGCAGGCCGGGCAGGGCGGTGTCGATGTGTACTGGGCACCGTCACCGGGCAACTTCGCCCGGCTGGCGAAAGCGGGCAGTTGGCAGCCCCTGGGCATCCGCCTGGAGGGTTTGCCGGCGCAGATCGGTGGCTTGGCGTTGCGTGACCCGCAGCAGCGCTATCAGGCGACCGAACTGGCAGGTTATGGCTTTGCCATCAACGCCTCCGCGCTGAGCGAACTGGGGGTGCCAACCCCCAGGGATTGGCCCGACCTGCTCGACGCCCGCTTGCGCGGTCGCATTGCGCTACCCGACCCGGGGCGGGTCGGTTTCGCCCCGGTGTTGCTGGACATCGTGCTGCGGGCCTATGGCTGGGAGCGCGGCTGGGCCCTGTGGAGTGAGCTGGCTGGCCAGGCACGGCTGGTCACGCGCGGCGGCACCCTGGTCAGCGATGAAGTGACCAGTGGGCGTGCGGCAGTGGGCTTGTCGATCGATTTCTTTGTCGCCTCGGCCAAGGCCAACGGGGAGCCGGTGGACTTTGTCTATCCGGCCCATGGCGGCCTCAACCCTGCGTTTATCGCCATTACCGCGCACAGCCAGGCGCCGGCCGGTGCCAGGGCGTTTGCGCAGTTCGTGTTGTCCGAGGCAGGGCAAACGTTGCTGGCCGATGCCGACATCCGCAAGCTACCGGTGCGCCCAAGTGTCTATGCGCAGTTGCCGGCGCAGTACCATGACCCGTTCATTGCGGCGAGCCGTGGTGCCTATGACTATGGCAACGGCAGCTCACGTGAGCGCCTGGCGCTAATCAGCTCACTGTTCACGCAATGGTTGGGAATGCCCCACGACGCGTTGAACGAACTCTGGGTCCGCCTGCACGCTACCGAAGCGGCAGGGCATGACGTCAGTGCCGTACGCCAGCAATTGACCACGCCACCACTGGGTGCCGAGCAAGCCGAGGCGAAAGCGTTGCTGGCACTGTTTGCGGCACGCCAGGACAACGGCATGGCGCACACGCCGGCAACCGACCAGGACGAACTCGGCCGCCGGGAAATTGCCTGGCAGTTCCAGGCTGCACTGCGCCGTGCGGAGGCCGTCCGTTTGCTGGAGGGTATGGGCCAGTGATTGCCCTGCGCGCAGTTGGACTGTCGATCAGTTTGCTGGTGAGCGTGCTCGCCAGCGCCGACGTCACGCACACCGTGGCCAACCGTGAAGCTTATGCGCAGCCGTTCACTGGGCTTGACGACGGCCAGTTGGAACGCTTCTTTCGTGGGCGAGGCCTGTTCCGCCAGGCCTGGGTGGTAGCACCGTCTCGAGACGAGACCGTGGATGGACTCGGGCCGTTGTACAACCGGGTTTCGTGCATTGCCTGTCATCCCAAGAACGGCCGTGGCCAGGCGCCGGGGCAGGGGGAGGCGCTGCGCAGCATGTTGCTGCGCCTGTCGGTGCCGGGGCAGGACGCCCAAGGTGGGCCAAAGCCGCACCCGGTCTACGGCGATCAGCTCAACGAGCTGGGGGTGCCAGGTGTACCGGGGGAAGGGCGGGCCCATGTTCACTGGCAGGAACACGCGGTGCGACTGGGCGATGGCGCAACCGTCATGCTGCGCAAGCCGAGTATTGAGCTGCGCGAGCTGGCCTATGGTCCGCTGGACGAGGTATTGACCTCGGCACGGGTGGGCTCGCCGGTATTTGGCCTGGGTTTGCTGGAGGCCATCGATGCGAGCACCCTGCAGGCCATGGCCGCTGAGCCCAAGCCAGACGGCGTGACGGGGCGCGTCAACACAGTGTGGAGTGTCGAGCGCCAAGGTACCGAGGCAGGCCGTTTTGGTCTCAAGGCCAACCAGCCTGACCTGCGCCAACAGATCGCCCACGCGATGCTCGGTGATCTTGGCATTACCTCCACGCTGGCCCCGGAGCAGAACTGTACCCCCGCTCAACAGGCTTGCGCCCGGGCGCCACACGGCGGCGAGCCGGAACTGGACGCGTTGCAGCTGGGCGACCTGTATTTCTACCTCGCGCATTTGGCGGCTCCTGCCCGACGACAGCGGGCTGAGCCAGTGGTCATCAAGGGGGAGCAGTTGTTCTCTGCGATTGGCTGCACGGCCTGTCATCGCCCTGAACTGGTGACTGGCAAGCATCCGCTTTATCCGGCCTTGTCACAGCAACGGATAGCGCCCTACACCGATCTGTTGCTGCACGATATGGGTGCCGGGCTGGCCGATGGCCGCGAAGACTTTCTCGCTAGCGGCCGGCAATGGCGTACGCCTGCGCTGTGGGGGCTTGGGTTAAGTGAGCGGATCAATCCGGGCAGTGGTTTTTTGCACGACGGGCGAGCGCGGAGTTTGCAGGAGGCGATTGTTTGGCATGGGGGTGAGGCGCAAATTGCCCGGCAACGGTATGTCGGGTTGGGCGTGCAGGAGAGGGAGGCGATTCGGGTGTTTCTTGAGTCGCTGTAGGGGGACGGCAATATTTTGCGGGTTGGGGCTGTAAACAGTACAGCCCCCTTTTTATACTTGTCCTGAGCTTTAAATAGGAGTGAATGTTACCTTCGCGCTTCCAGAGTTATCACTTACTAGGAGGTGGTCTACGATAAAGACATAGACCGGACGATCAGCTTCAACTTTAATTACCGTCCCTTCCGACGCGTTCACCGTATAGAACCATTTTTCATAGTTCTTATCAATGGTTGGGCTGGTAGTGAAAAGAATGACCTGCTGTATGAGAGCGGTGCTACCGGAATTAAATTTCATCGTGTTCTCAGACAGCGTGACTGCGTACTTCCCGGGCGCCAAATTTACCTGTGTCGCGCCGCTGCCGCTTTCTGAAAGTTTAGTCAGGTTTATTGCTGATAGCGCATTTATCGTAATCGTTGTGGTAGACATTTCGTTAACTATCCTTGTTAGACCGAAATAGGTCGAACTTACTATAGTGTGGTTTTTGCTTTTTGATAGGCTGCTGCTTAAATTTCTTCGAGCATTTCACCTCCCACGCCAGGGCTTTCCCGGCCCATACCCGTCCAAGGCGGTCGTGGTAGTGGTGCTGGTCGCCGCAACATGGAAATGATTCATATGTAGACCTGGCAAGCGCCTTATGGATGCCGTCTACTTAATTTTCCGTATAGCCGTTACGGACCAGATAGGTGGCTATCAGGTTGCACACGACATTTATGGAAATAAATCGGGCCATCTGTTGCGTCGCCATCAGCACCACACCGACAACCCGCGGGTGCACCACATTTTTATCGCGTATGTCTTGAAGCAGTTCGATAACCGGCGAGCCACTGAAGCCTCGGTAGTCGTGTTCTTTCCAGTTCAGGTCGGTCAGGCAGTACTGATTGGGGAAGAGGCCGTCGACAGCGAGCTTGCCATAGAAACCTCTTGGCTGGACACGCATTTGCCCAGCCTCATAGTCGACCTCTGTCGCACAGTTCGGATGGTCGTGAATGGGGTATCCGAGTGCGCGCAAATTGCTCCCACGCGCCAGCGCCAATTGAAAAATTTCCTCGACTTCTTCCTGATGCATCAATGGCAATGCGCGTTCACGCAAGACCGCATAGTCGGCATCGCTGGTTTTCTCGCACACCACGTAAATGGCAATGTCTTCGACATCAGCGTCAGCTTTGTCATCGACGGTTGTCTCCATGGCACCACTGAACTGGGCGGCTCTATTCCCATGCTGAACAATAGGGATCATTAAGCGAGTGTCGGTGTCACCCTGGATGATGTCTTGTACGCAGTGCCGCGCGGTTACATAGAATATCGGCTTGAAGGGCGGGAAATGCACAAAGAAACCTGTGCCGTTGAGCCCTGGATAGGACTCAAGCCCTTTGCTTACCAAGATGTTGGGGGAAATGCTTTTGTACGGCATATGTTCAGCAGTGCTCATCGGCAGCTCACCTTACCGGGCCTGATTGATTGCAAATCGCGTGCGACTGGGGTCGCAATGATATAGCGGTGGCACTACTCAATCTGCAAACCTCGACGTTGACCCGGGCTATGCACTGAAAACCGCTCAGGCCGGCACGCACCCAGCAGGGGAGAAGCCTTGCCATCCATGATCTCCTCGCTAGCCAGACGCCCGACCACTGCCGCCAGCGCAACCCCCGGGTGCATCGTGCACACGTACACGCCGTCGACCTGCGGCAGGTAACCAATGATTGGCAGGCAGTCACTCGCAATGGGCCTGAGCCCGACGCAGGCCAGCTCGGTCTCGATCGACGTCACCCCGTGCAGCTCGTCCTGAATGGCGCTAGCGGTGCGGCGCGCAATTTCCAGCGGCTGGTTCTCCGGCGAGTCGTCCAGGTAATCCTCAGCCACCAGAAGCGTCCCTCCGGCGCCTTGGCGCACTTCCATTTGCGGGCTGGAGATAATCGTGCGCACCCGATCAGGTTGCGCGGCGTAGCGGATGAAAACGGCCGGCGAGGCGTCTATCGGCAGCGTCACTTCCAGCAGTTCGGCCAGCGTCGTGATACCTGTACCAGCGGCCAGCACGACCACATCGGCATCAATCACGCCCGATGCGGTTTGCACCCCCGTGACCTTGGCACCCTGGGTCGCAAAGCCAAGCACCGGCGTATGCGCGAGCACCGCCGTGCCCAGCATCGCGGCCCCCGCGACCAGCGCATGGGTGGCGGCCACGGCATCCAGTGCGCCTTGCGCACCAGCAAACACCGCCTGCTCGGGAGGATGCTTGAGGTTTGGTTCAAGCTCGCGTACCCGTGCGCCGGGCACCAGGGTCGTCAATGGCGATTTGTTCGGGTTTTGCAGCACTTGCTCAATGCCCTCCGTGTAGGAGAGGGCGCCTGTCCAACGAACCTTCAGCCCAGGCAGCTCCGCTTCGAGGCGCCGGTATTCCTGCAGGGCCGCACCGCGCAATGGCGCGATGGGGTCCGGCCCGTTGTGGGACGTGTTTAGCCAGGCAAACGAGGTGCTCGTCACGCCCGAGGCTATCGCGCCTGCTTCAATCAGGGTGACATGCGCACCGTTGCTGGCCAGGTGGTAGGCGACAGAAGCGCCGACAATACCCGCGCCAATCACAACAATGCGCTTTTCCGCACCCTGTCCCATATCAAACTCCATCAATCACTCTCTGCATCAGGTTCGGAAATGTACCACCAGGTTTTGCAAGTCGCTGCCCAAACGCGCCAGTTCGACGCTCGACGAGGCGATCTCGCTGCTGGCCAGGGCAGACTGGTCTGCGGTTTCGCGCACATGCAGCACGCTGCGGGTGATCTCGCCGACCACCGTGGACTGCTGCTCGGCAGCGCTGGCGATCTTCAGGCTCATCTGCTGGATCTCCGATACCTGGCGGGTAATCGCGGCCAGCGCGTCACCGGTGTTGCGCACACCGCTGACGGTGGATTGGGTCTGCTCGACGCTGGAATTCATGATCAGCGTGCTTTCATTGGCGATGCGCTGCAATTCGCCGATCAGTTGCTCGATCTCTTCGGATGAGGTCTGGGTGCGCTGCGCCAGGCTGCGCACTTCATCGGCGACCACCGCAAAGCCGCGCCCGGCATCACCGGCGCGTGCTGCCTCGATGGCCGCGTTGAGGGCCAGCAAATTGGTTTGCCCGGCCACGGCCTTGATCACTCCGAGGACGCTGGCGATGCGGTCGATTTCCTTGTGCAGGCGGTTCATCGATTCCGCCGAACTGCCGACTTCCCCGGCCAGTGCCTCGATCTGCGCGATGGCGTTGTGCGAAATGCTGGAGGCGCCATTGACCTCGCGGTCGGCCTGGCGCGCGGCGCTGGCGGCGTCTTCGGAGTTGCGCGCGACGGCTTGCACCATCGAGGTCATCTCGTTCATGGCGGTGGCCACGCGGTCGGTGTCGTTACGCTGGCTGTCGGTACCGGCCTGGGTCTGGGTGGTGATGGTCGCCAGCTGGCTGGCCGAGGCCGCCAGTTGCGACGAGCCACTGCCGATCTGCATGATCACTTCGCGCAGGCGCTGGCTCATGTTGCCGACCGCGCGCAGCAGTTGCCCGAGCTCATCGCGGCGGTTGCTGTGCAGTTCGACGGTAAGGTCGCCGTGGGAGATGCGCTCGGCGGCGTCCAGGGTTTGGCGCAAGGGCAGAATGATCTGCCGGGCGATGGCCCAGCCAATCAGCGAGCCGAGCAGCAGCGCTGCGGCGGAAACGCCGACCAGGATCGATTCCACGGTGCTGACACCGGCGGCTGCACGTTCTTCTTCTTTTTTGTAGAGCACGTTGATGTTGCTTTGCAGCTCGGACAACAACTGGTTGGCCTGCACGATGGCAGCGGCATCCACCGGTTGCGCGGCCTCTGCCGCTTGGTGCGCCTGGGTGTAGCTCTCAAGCCCAGTGTTCAGCTGTTGCACGATCTGCAAGTCAGCCACCGGCCATTCGCCACGCTTTGCGGCATCAAGCAATGAGGCCAGCGCTTGCTGGAGCTTCTGCTGGTGCTCGTTGTGGCTGCTGAGTTGGGCGTTGTCGGTGTTCAGGGCATAGAGGAAGTTCGCCTCGCGGGCGTACACCGTCTCATCGAAGACGGCGCCCAGCCGGCTGATCCGCTCAAGCGATACCTTGTCATTGCGCAAGCCTTGCATGCCGGTGGCTGCAAGCCACACCGCGAGTGCCAGCAGAACGCCGAAACCTAACCCCAGTTTTCGGGTAACAGTAAGATCTTCCAGTGACAATACCCGCAGCATGATCGCTCCTTGACGTGAGGAAACTCGGTTGACCCCTCACTATCGCAGCAATCTGATCCGGCTTTAGGGCAATGTGCCATCAATCGTGCGAAGTATTGATTTACGGCAGGTTTTACGGGGTCAAGTGCCCAAACACCTAGGCCTGGAGGCGCCTCCTTGGTCCGTATGCAGATGTGCCCTGAATAGAAAATCTTCATTGCAGTGAACCGGCTGAATGTAGAAGTATTCCGATAGATCTGACTTGGCGAGCTTGGCCTGCACCTGCGCACAACAAGTCAGCAAAGGTTTTCCATGGGATGGGCGGTGTGCCAATGACCACAAAAACAAAGGCGAGCCCACAGGGTCTCAGCCAGTCAGCCTGGGTGTTGCAAGCGGCCGTGTGCCTGGTGGCCTTTGCCGCCAACTCGATTTTCTGCCGTCTGGCGCTGATGGGCGGGCATATCGACCCGGAGTCGTTCACTGCCATCCGCCTGCTTGGCGGTGGGGTGTTCTTGCTGCTGGTGATCAGCCTGCGCACGCCGCGCCTGGGTATCGGCGGTAGTTGGCGGGGCAGCCTTTGCCTGTTCCTTTACGCCTACCTGTTCTCCATCGCCTACGTGCGGCTGGGGGCCGGGGTGGGGGCGTTGATCCTGTTTGGCGCGGTGCAGATCAGCATGTTCCTGCTCGCCTGGCGCCAGGGTGAGCGCTTCCAGAAAACCGTGTTCATCGGCATGCTCATGGCGTTCTGCGGCCTGCTGGCGATGTTGCTGCCAGGCGCCGATGCGCCGCCCATTGGCAGCGCACTGCTCATGGTGATGTCGGGCATGGCGTGGGGCATGTACTCGGTGCTTGGCAAGAAATCCGCCAACCCGCTGGCAGACACTGCTGGCAATTTTGTCAGAAGCCTGCCGCTGCTGGTGCTGCTCATCCCCAGTGTGGCCGTTGGCAATGGCATGCACCTGAGCGCACCGGGGGTGCTCTACGCGCTGGCCTCCGGGGTGTTGGCCTCGGGGTGCGGCTATGCGCTGTGGTACGGCCTGGTGAAACAGATCAGCTCGCAACAAGCAGCCACCCTCCAGCTCAGCGTCCCGATCATTGCTTCGCTGGGGGGCGTGTGGTTCTTGAGCGAGCCGATGTCGCTGCGCTTGTGGCTGGTTTCGGCGGTGGTGCTGGGTGGCGTGGCGCTGGCGTTGTCAGCCAAGCGCCGGGCGGGCTAGGGCTTAGCCGGTCTTGAGTTCACAGACCCCATTGGCGCGGTTCTTCCCGGTATAGGACACACTCGGGCTGCCGTCCGGGTTGATGCTGAGCGAAATGGTCACGCTCGCGCCTTTGGCTTCGAAGTAGTTGTCGTTGAATTTCTTCAGCTTGCCTTCCTTGCCATTGATATAGATCGGCCCGCCTTCATCGGCGTGGACTTCGATCTTGCCGGGGCAGGTGGCATTGAGCAGGGGAATGCCGGCGTAGGAAAGGCCCGGCAGCGCACACAATACGCCTAACAGCAGTAGCTTCTTCACAATGGCAATCTCCATACAGGTTGATCTCGGCGCAACGCCTGGCGGTGCTGACGTCCGACTGGCGATGATAATAGCGTCAAGCGTTGGCCCGGAGCAGGTTTTACACGTCGTCAAGGCTTAGACGTAAAGAAGGGCGCTCGACCTGCAAGGCAATCAAACGCTCGTTTGGTGAGGGTAAGACACACTTCGATGCCCACCCCGCGTGGTGGAGCGTCAGCCATCTCTTGCTGTTCCCACTTGTCACCACAGGAGCAGGGTGAGTCGCTGACGTGTGCGCTACGGTAACGATACTTAATGGGGCATAAGTTGAACATTAGACTATTGAAAATAGCTATAACCGCAGAGTGCCGGGTTTCAATATGGGTGTTTTAAATTCGAGGGTGGCGGTGGTTGCGATAAACAATACTAACTAGCGAATGCACGGCTGCCTATGGAAGTGTCGAGTTTAGTCATTCAGCATGCGAGCGCTTTTTCTATGGAAGGATGCAGAGGAAGTTCATGCTATGACTGATACAGGAATGGAGTTTATTGGTGCTGATCTGGTTGCTGTGGATGAAGTTGAATCTGCCCGAAAGGCGCTACTGGCCAGCGAGGCATTTAAAAAGTCACCGCGCATGGCCCGCTTGTTGGATTACCTTGTTGGCAAGGCGCTGCTGGGGTCGTACAGAGAGACCAGTGAATACGCGATAGGGATTGGCGTGTTTGATCGAGACCCGCTGTTGTACAGCCCAGGAGAAGACCCGGTGGTAAGGGTGCAAGTGGGGCGCTTGCGTACAAAGTTAAAGAACTATTATGCCTCCGCGGGGCGTAATGCCACGGTTGAGTTCGTGGTGCCGCTGGGTGGTTATATGCCGATCTTTCGACATAAGCGCCACCGCGTGAACCGCGAGCAAAAAGCCAGTGCCTTTGCTGTCTGTTTGTTCAAATGTGTTG
This sequence comes from Pseudomonas fontis, assembly GCF_028656955.1. Classification (GTDB taxonomy): domain Bacteria; phylum Pseudomonadota; class Gammaproteobacteria; order Pseudomonadales; family Pseudomonadaceae; genus Aquipseudomonas; species Aquipseudomonas fontis. The sequence goes on along the minus strand of NZ_JAMDGY010000143.1, from coordinate 5,225 downwards.
CGCCCTACGCAGAGTGGGAGTGTTTTACCCAAGGCCTGCATGAAGAATTGACTCATCACCTGTATAAAAATCTGGGCAGAAAAATAGTTGTCGATTCGTCTGCCGATACCTGTAGAGGCAATAAGGATGTTGATTCCGTGCCGGCGTGCTCTGGTGTTAGCGTCGGTTATCGCCTTGAGGGCAGCGTCCACGTCGATGCAGAACGCATCAGGACGTCCGTGCGTTTGATTGATGTCACTACGGGCTGTGTGACCTGGTCGGAGCAATTCAATCGTGCAGCCTGTACCGCGATCGCCCACCAGCAAGAGTTGGCCTCATCCATTTGCCAGGCACTGCAACGCTTTTTGTCTGTGAGCAACGATAGTGTTCAAGAACATCTAGTAACCACATGACGACAGGGTATGACATGCCCGCCTGTGTGGAGATGAGACACCGCCGCGTTACGGTACTGATACTTATCCAACGTTTAGCAGACCGTTAAGATTTCAATCGAATCGCCGGGTTGCCTCCCCCGAGAAACATAGGCAACTCGGCAGTTCAGATCGCCAGTCGAGTGGGATCATCGGCTGACAAACTTTAATGTGTTATGGATTGACAGGTGAAAAAATGACTACGTTCACTATGGAGTTTGACTTTGGTTCGGCTGACCAAAAGGCCATCCTCACCGAGTTGCAAAAAAGTGGTTACAGCCTGATGGCCTATAAGGGCGCCGCCGGGCCAAATCAACTCACCAGCGGTGTACCGACCTGGTTCTCTGTACCCTTTGGCACCATGTTCGGTTTGGTGGACATCGACTACCAGCCGCAATACAAGTTGTACGTCACCAACCAAAGTAATATTGCTGCCAACACCACCATCCAGATGCAATCCATTTCAGATGCGTTGTCGCTGGGTAGTGCGCAAACCTTCAACGCGGATGGCAGCTTTGTGTCGGGAGGCGTGGAGGGGGTGGCATCTGACAGCCTCGGCCTGTTCAACAACCGACCTGCCGGTACGCCTCCGGTGACCGTGGGCCTTGCTGGCCTGGTCACTACGCCAACGGGCTCCAACTACCTGCCTTTCTGCGCCTTTACCTTGCACCCGCAGAACTCGATTGTGATGAAACCGCTGGAAACCATTTTGCTGGTAGCTGCACAGCAGAGCCTCAAGTCGGGTAGCGTTCAGGCAAACGTATCGGCACCCGGTTGCACGTTCTCGTTCAACGCCGGGACCGTCGAGTACGACCTGCAGGTCATGCCAAGTACTTACGCTATCACCAACCTGCCGAGCACGCCGTCGGTTAAACCCGTCAGTTCGGGTTCGACGATTGGGTTGATCGTTAACTCCGGCAACTGATTGAACTTTCCATAGCGGTGGAGCACCCGTATTCGCCTCGGCGGATGCGGGTGTTTTCATTTCTGCCAGGGGGTGTCCGATGGCTCGCGATAAGCTGAGTGTTCTCGTGTGTGCAGTGGTCGTCTGTGGGTTGTTGAGCCAGGCCTGCTGGGCAGGCCCGATGCAACTGACGCTGTATATGAATCTTGAAGCGCGCAAGTTTCTGATTTCTACCAATCAGCGCGTGGTCATTATTCGGCCTGATCCGTTGTCTAACGATGGCAAGTCGGTAATTGCAGCCCTGGTACTCCAGCCCATTGCTGATGCGACGACACTGACAGTTGATACAGACAGCGCACTGTACGTTGCCAATGGCCCCGTGACGGCCTTGAGTGTAATAACGATCGCATCTAGCTGCCCAGTAAGTTATGGCAATGCCTACAGTTTTGATGGTACTGAATTTAACGGGGAGGGCAGCGGCTGGGGCGGGCATGTCAGTGTGGAATATGACGCGCCGGCGAATGCGCAACCGATCCTTACCGGGTTGGCTGGGTTTATTTATGAGAGTGGCACGGACAAACCGTCGGCACCGTCACCGACCAACTATTACACACTCAACCTTTTCGAAACGCGCTATATCGATGCCCCGGCAGCCGTCGTTTGGGTATTGGTGGCCAGTGATATAAAGACCGGAAGTGTATTGCCGATTGAAATCCTCAAGCCCGTATCGCGTACGTCAGTCAACAGTAAAGCCATGCTGAAACAAAGCACGAGCGTGCAGACCAGTCGTTACCTGGCGGTGCCGTTAAGTACGTCGAGCGTAGCCGCTGTCCACTTTGATACGTCTATCAACGCCTTTGTTGATGGGGCGTATGAGCAATAACGCGCTTGTTGGTATTGGCTACGGTAACGCTACTTATCTATGAGCGATTACAGGCTGTAGATTGAAGTTGTGGGTGGTGCAAAGGTGCATAGCTGAGTGATTAGTGAGGCACTGGAGCTCAAGGCTCACTTCTTATAATGTGAATAGGACGAACTGAACATGACTGATATCTATAGCCCAGCAAAAAACCTTGTGGTTGCTCAAGGAGGACCGTATGGGAAAATAAACGTGGGCGACTATGTGTTTTATGTTGTTCAAAATTGCGATCCGGTTGCCGGGCCTGAGGCAGGAGAGCGATATACCCTGCGCGATGGCAACCGCCCGCAAATCTCTGTCGAATGTACTGCGGTAGCCACGGCTCAGAATCCGACTGCAACGTTCAAGGAGGTATAACGGTAGTTGTGGGGCGCCGCGATTTGTAGTGCGGCACACGGTAGCAGGCACCGTTACAGTGAGCGGTGCCTGCTGCTGTGTAATCTATGGCGGCGAATTGAGACCTTGCCCCTAAAGATCAATGCGGCTACCCTTTTGGCGTCGCTGCAAATTCAGCGATACGGGCTTGGCGGTCCGGTACGAAGGCGCAGAGCGCCCCATTTCTTCGCAGGCGCTTTTTTTGTGCCCGCGATGTCGTGTTATGGCGGGCTGCGCATGGACTTCTTCGGAAGTGCCGGTCCCTTCGTGCCGGTCCGCCAACCGTGTGCAGTTCGCCACCCTTTGCCCGCTTGGCGGCAGGTTCTGGTGATTCCCTCAACTACGAAGGATCTACACCATGACAAAAATCGTCCCTGGACCACCCGTTCTGCGCGTACGCAGTGACCTCACTTCATGCAGAACTGGTTTGGTTACAGTGATCCGGCGATGGAAGAGGCGCTGTACGAGACGACGATCTTGCGCCAGTTTTCCGGCCTGAGCCTGGAGCGAATCCCGGACGAAACCACCATTCTTAACTTCCGTCACCTGCAGGAAAGACACGAGTTGGCCGCTGGCATTCTCGGTGTGATCAATGGCTATCTGGGCGACCGTGGCTTGTCACTGCGGCTTGGTGAAAAACACTGCTCAGAGGGTGACGCTGTTCGCCCTGTCGAACCTGTGGATGGCGCGTCGACATTTGCTCTCCAGCGCAGGAGAGGTGCGCCCTTAATGAGGGAAATAGCTGCTGCGAGGCTCGTGCAGCGGCAAAAATGGATGAAATAAGCGGCAGATTTGATCGATTTTGAACGGCTGCCGTTTTTCGAAAGTGCCTATGGCTCAGCAGTCGAAAAATAGCAGCCTACTTCAGACCATCCTTAATGGAGCATAAGTTGAGCGTAAGACTATTGAAAATAGTTATAACGGTACACCAATAAGATTTCACACGAATCGCTGGATTGCCGTCCTCTTATAAATATCGGAAACTCAGCCGGTCAGATCGCCAGTCGAGTAGCGTCATCGGCTGCCAAACTTTAATGTGTTATGGAATGACGGGTGAGACAATGACTACGTTCAATATGGAGTTTGACTTTAGTTCAGCTGAGCAACGGGCCATCCTCGACCAGGTTCAGCGTGAAGGTTACAGCCTGATAGCCTATAAGGGCGCCACGGGGCCAAATCAACTCGCCTGCGGTGTCCCGGCCTGGTTTTCTGTGCCTTTTCATAGCATGTTCGGCTTGGTGACCATTGACTACCAACCGCAATACAAGTTGTACGTCAGCAGCCGAACCAGTATTGCGGTCAACACGACCATCCAGATGCAAAGCCTTTCAGATGCGTTGTCGCTGGGCAGTGCGCAAACCTTCAACTCGAATGGCAGCTTTGTGTCGGGAGGTGTGGCGAGTGTGCCACCGGACAGCCTCGGCTTGTTCAACAATCGACCTGCCGGCACGCCGCCAATAACCGTGGGCCTTGCTTGCCTGGTCAATACGCCAATGGGCACCAACTATCTGCCTTTCTGCGCATTTACCCTGAATTCGCAGAGCTCGATTGTGATGAGACCGCTTGAATCCATTCTGCTGGTAGCTTCACCGCAACGCCTCACGTCGGGTAGCGTTCAGGCAAACGTATCGGCACCCGGTTGCACGTTCTCGTTCAACGCCGGGACCGTCGAGTATGACCTGCAGGTCATGCCAAGAACTTACGCCATCACCAACCTGCCTGGCACACCGTCGGTTAACCCCGTCAGTTCGGGTTCGCCGATTGGGCTGATCGTCAACGGCGGCAACTGATTGAACTCTGAATTGCAATCCAGTTGCCGGGTTTGAGGCAGGAGAGCGATATACCCTGCGCGATGGCAACCGTCGGCAAATCTCTGTTGAATGCACTGCGGTAGCAGGCACCGTTACAGTGAGCGGTGCCTGCTGCCGTGTAATTTTTGGCGGCGAATTGAGACCTTGCCCCTAAGGATCAATGCGGCTACCCTTTCGGCGTCGCTGCAAATTCAGTGATCGGGTCTGCAAGCCCGCAAAGCAAAAGGCGCATAGCGCCACCTCCAAAGTCACTGGCGCTTTTTTGTGTCCGTGATTCGCTTAATGGTGGCTGCGTGTGGGAGACCTTCGGGTCTGCCGGGTCCCTTTTGCCCCGGTCTTGCAGACCTGCACGTAGCCGCCACCCAATCATCTGCAAGTGATGGTGGGCGGTTTTACTGCAAAAGGAGATACACCATGACAAAAATCGTCCCTGGCCCCCCCGTTCTGCGCGTACGCAGTGACCTCACTGCAGACAAAGCCATGGAGCATGCCTGTGAGCATATGGCGAATGCACTACGCGTCGCTCTGCTTACCACGGAAGCCGAAAAAGTGGCATCACAGCGCTGGCCGCGTCGGCCAAGCACCAGATTGATGTAGCCAGCATGTTGCTGGACATCGTCATCGCTGAACCGCAGGAAGCCAGAAAACCGCATTGATGGCTTGCTGAATAGCAAGTGCCTACGACAGAGCGATCGCCGATGCGATCACTCCGGTGCTGGGGATTAGCATTTTTATGAAGTTGATAGATGTATACGGTCTTGATACGCAGTGTTGAAAGGCAGCAATCGGCCCAGAGTGTGTCAAAA
>NZ_JAMDGY010000142.1 GCF_028656955.1 Pseudomonas fontis | reverse complement strand
CAAAAAATCTGACAGTCCCTGCCGGCGATAGCCATTACACCGATCAAAGCCAGACACAGTCCCAATGCGGATAGTCCCCGACATTGCGCGCCAGCCCGCTACGCAATGGATTGGCCACGATATACCGCGCGGCCGCGCGAACATCTTCGTCGCGACGCAACGCCCGGTCATGAAAGCCTTGCTGCCAAAGGCGCCCCTCTCGTCTGCTGGCCTTGTTCAAAAAACAAGTGCTGCGGGATTTCAGCCGGCGCATCAGCGCGGCCAATGTGCCCTGCTTCAATTCGACCAGCCAGTGGAAATGATCCGGCATGACAACCCATGCCAGTGAGTTCGCCCGACCGGTTGATTCGATGAAACGCAACTGCGCTATGAACAGTCGGGCTAGTTGAAAGTCGGCGAACAATGGCGCTCTTTCGTTGACGACGCTTGTCAGTACATACAGTCGCCCGGGCTCTGAGACCCGGCCGCGACGTAAAAGGTGGGAGCTTGGACGGTCCATGTCGTTGTCCTTGAAGGGGGGAATCTTCAAGGTAGTCGGTGGGCCGATCTCAAGGGCGAGCCCTGTGAGTCCTGATGTGTCTAGGTGACCGCATCGCCGGCAAGGCC
>NZ_JAMDGY010000141.1 GCF_028656955.1 Pseudomonas fontis | reverse complement strand
CAATCAATTTGCGATTCTGTACGGAGATCGATTTATCAGGCCGACCTGGTAAAAGCACGGCCTGCCTGACGGCAGGCCGTTACCGGCCCGCACACAAAAAATCTGACAGTCCCGGGCGGAAGGGGCCATCAGCCCAATAACCCAATACCCCAAAAAAAAAGAAACCCCGAAACGGTGGGGAATCCGTCCGGGGTTAAACAAAGGTCACTTCACCAGTGCCTCACGCAACAGCCTCACGGTATCGGAGCGATACACCGATCAACTGCGCTTAACCAATCTGATTGCCCGATGGGGCAAAGGTTCCCTCACAAGCCAACGGCTAATCCGCTACCCTGCCCAGCGTGCCGTTGTGCGGCGATCACGCAGGGTTGCAGGCGTCCTTCGGCGATCAGCAGATCGCGCTGGACCCCGTCGACCAGGTCCACCAGCAGGCGCTGGTCCTGTAACTGGCTGGCCTTGACCTGCCGTTCCAGCACCAGCAACCCGCTTGCATCACAGACCTGCAGGCACGCATCACTGCTCGAATCCTGCGGCGCCAGCGTGACCAGATACGGCGCCAATGCTTCACTTAGCAACAAGCTGATAGTTTCTGTCTTATTCACACTATTCACCTGTCCGTCATTGAAGGAGTCTTTCACTGACCCAGTTTCGGCCAGAAAAGTTCTATCAGCGGGTTTCGCTGCACGTTCAGCGAGCATGCCCGGCCAATATGACAGATTGACTCCCATCCACCGGTTTTGCGGAGCACCCCCTTGAACCCAGGCGTCCCCCGTGAACTGCGCATCGTCCTGGCAGACGACCACCCGATCTTTCGCATCGGCTTGCGCGCCGTGCTGGAGCAGATCCCTGGCGTCAGCGTGGTCGCCGAGGCCGGCAGCCCCCTGCAACTGCTTGATCACTTGCAAACGGTTGACTGCGACCTGCTGGTCACCGACTTCATGATGCCGGTCGAAGACCAGAGCGACGGCCTGAAACTGCTCGAGCAAGTGCGCCGGCACTACCCGCAGTTGCCCATTCTCGTGGTGACCATGCTCAACAATGCCGGCTTGTTCCGCGCCATGCTCGGCCTTGGGGTCAATGGCCTGCTCAGCAAAGGCAGCCTGTCTGACGAGCTGCCCGAGGCCATCACTCGCCTGCGCAACGGCAAGATATTCCTCGCCGATTCAGTGCACCAACTGCTGCTGCAAGATGGCGAAGTCCGGGCCGACCAGGCGCAGGTCCAGGGCACCCTGTCGCCCAGGGAACTCGAGGTGGTGCGCCTGCTCGCCACTGGCCAGACGGTCAGTGAAATTGCCGCCCGGCTCAACCGCAGCACCAAGACCGTCAGTACGCAAAAGGTCACGGCCATGCGCAAGCTGGGGGTCAGCAATGATGCCGCGCTGTTTCTCTATCTTCAGGAACTGGGGCTCGGCTGAAACCCGTGCGGTTCAGGCCACCCCAAGCTGGGCGAAACCACCCTGCTCACGCTCGACTACCCAGCGCCGCAGGTCGCTCTCCGGCATCGGCCGGGCAATGAAATAACCCTGCATCACCGGCCGCCCCAAGTCCTTCAGCGCCTGCAGGTCTTCCTGCGTCTCGACGCCCTCGACCACCACCTTGAGATCCAGCCGCCGGGCGGTAATCATCGCCCCGGCAACCACCGCCGCCTTGCGCCCATCCTGGCCCATGCCACGGACGAACTCGCTGGGCAATTTCAGCTCGCTGAACGGCAGTTCAAGCAAGCGCTGCAAGTTCGATACGCCGGTACCAAAGTCATCGATGGACAGCTGGCAGCCAAGAATCCGCAGGTGCAGCAGCGCTTCAAGCTGGCGGCTGTCCAGTTGGCAGTCCTGGGTCTCGATGATCTCCAGCGTCAGCACCGATGCCGGCACCGCATGCCGGTGCAGCGCATCAATAACCCGTTGGCCAAAGTCGTCCTGCATCAGCAACTGCGGTGGGATATTTACCGCCACGGGCAACTGTTGGCCGTTCTCCAGGCGCACGCTGGCGCTCAGCGCCAGTGCCTGCTCCAGCACGTGCCAGCTCAGCGCCCCGAGCAGGCCGGCGCTTTCAATCAGCGGGAAGAATTGCGCGGGGGAAAGCACCCCCAGGGTCGGGTGATGCCAGCGCACCAAGGCTTCGACGCCATTGATGCAGCCATCGAAACTCACCTTGGGCTGGTAATGGGCCACCCACTGCGGCTGGCACTGCGCAAGGCTGGCGGCAGAGAGGGTCAGCAACTCGGTCATGTCCAGGGTCGGCACCGAGGGCATGGCTTCACTGCTGACCTGGCGGTACAGGCTCAACAGTTTGTTCAGCGTGGCGCTGGAGGCGGGCTTTTGCAGGCAACCGAGCACCCGCAGGCCCAACTGCCGGGCCAGGCTGCCGACACTGTCGATAACGCCCCGCTCAGCGCTGCTGAGGATGATCAGCGACGCCGCCAGGCCCGACTCGGCCAGGTAGCGGATCAGCTCCAGGCCATCACTGCCGTCCATCTGCAGGTCACAGATGGCGATGTCCACTCGCCCACGACGCGACAGCGCTTGCTGCGCGACCTCGACCGACTCGGCCGTAAGGACGTCGTACACACCGTTGGCGTTTAACATCTGGTGCAACGCCATCAGCTGAAATGAATGGTCTTCTAGGATCAGAACCTTGAGCTCGTGCATGGATAGCCTCCACCGTGCTGGCCTGCGCAGGATCACGCGGCCGCCACTCTAGGTAAAAATCCGGGCCCGCCCTATAGGATAAGTCCTAAAGTCTGTCCTACAGATTCCTCAATTCGCGCTCAATCTGTGTACGCAGCTCGACGATTGCCGTCTCCAGCCCATGCCACTCGTGGCTCACGGGAGCCTCGGGCGCTTCGCGGCTGGCACGCTCCAACGCGGCAATGCCATGCGCCAGCGGCTCGGCATCGATCAGGCACGCCACACCTTTCAGGCGATGCAGCGAGGCGCCCAGCGTTGCAGAGTCGTGCCCGGCCACCGCCGTGCCCAGCAGTTCTTGCTCTTCATCCAGGTTCTTCAGCAGCTCCTCAAGCATGCGCAGCAGGATCGCATCATTGGCCTGGGTCATCTTGCGCAGGGTCTGCATGCGGAAGCTGCGCACGGGTGCCAGTTCCTCGATCACCGCCGCCAGACGCTGAAGCGCCACCGGCTTGATCAGGCATTCGTCCATGCCCGCTGCCAGGCAATGGCCGTGCTCCTCTTTCATGGCATTGGCGGTGCAACCGACGATGGCAATGGCGGCGCGTTGCTCGTCACGCTCGATGCGGCGAATACCCCGGGCCAAGGCATAGCCGCTGACCTGCGGCATATTGCAGTCAGTCAGCACCAGGTCGAACGGCTGTTGCTGCCAGGCCTCAAGCGCAGCCTGGCCGCCGTCCACCGCGACCACCTCATGGCCAAGGAACGCCACCTGCTGGCTGAGCACCAGGCGGCTGGCCGACAAGTCATCGACCACCAGCACCCGCCGCGCCGGCACCACCGGTGGGCGCCATGCTGGCTGGGGCGCCGTGGCCGCCTCGCGGGCAATGCGCTTGAGCAGCAGCGCCACGCTGACTTCGGTGCCCTGCCCCGGCTCGCTGCTCAGGCTGATGGTGCCGCCCATCAGCTCGACCAGTTGCCGGCAGATGCTCAACCCAAGCCCAGACCCGCCATACTGCGCAGCCGACTCGGCGCTGGCCTGGGCAAATGGCTGGAACAGCTCGGTCTGTTGCTGCGCGCTGATGCCGATGCCCGTGTCGCGCACACTCAGGTGCACAGCAACGCCTTGAGGCGAACCCGCATCACGGCACTCGACGCGGACCACGATGCTGCCCTCGTGGGTGAACTTCAGCGCATTGCCAAGCAGATTGACTACCACCTGGCGCAGGCGCAGCGGGTCGAACCAGTACACGCCTTGCGCCTCGACGCTGATATCCAGCTCCAGCAGCAGCCCCTTGGCCCGTGACTGCGCGCGGAACTGCTCGATGATCGCCCAGAGGAACGGCTTGAGCGCCCGCGCTTCTGGCGCCAGCTCCAGGCTACCGGCCTCGATCCGCGCAAGGTCGAGGCTGTCGCCGATCAGGTCGATCAAGTCGCGTGCCGATTGATGCGCCGTTTCCAACGCCTCGGACGGTACCTGGCCGTTGCTGCGCGCCGTCTCGCGCTCCAGTTCCAGCAGGCCGATGATCACCGCCATGGGTGTGCGGATCTCGTGGCTCATGGTCGCCAGGAAGGTGCTTTTCGCCTGGTTGGCCTGCTCGGCCTGCTGGCGCGCCTCGACCAGCGCGGCTTCCAGTTGCTTGCGCTCGGTGATGTCGATCCAGCCGCCAAGCAGCCCCTGCAACTGACCGTCGGCGCGGTAGAACGGCACCGTCCATTGGTAGGCGTCGATCTGCTTGCCGCGAAAGTTCAGCCGGCGGTCGATGAACACCGGCTTGGGGTCGCTCAACAGGCGCAGGTAATCGTTGTGCATGCGCTCGGTGATGTCTGCCGGGATCACCTTGAGATCGGTCAGCTTGAGCCCCTTGACCTCGGCAAAACGAATCGAGAAGGCTTCCTCATAACTCTTGTTGCAGGAGATCAGGCGCCCTTCAAGGTCACGCACGTAGATCGGGTTGGGAATCCCGTCGAGTAGCGCCCGCTTGAACGCCACCTGGTCATTGAGCGCCTCCTCGGCCCTCTCGCGCTGGCGGATCTGCGCGCGCAGCCGGCTGTTCCAGGCCAGTGACACCAGGCCGAGCACCAGCACGGCGGCTACCGCCCAGTACACCCACGGGGCAATCCGCTGCCAGACCGGAGCGGGCGGCGCCACCGAACCCAGCCACTTCATGCGTACCGCACGCATCTCGGCGACCGGGAAGGCTTCCAGCGCCTTGTTGAGGATTTGCAGCAGCTCCGGCGCGCTGTGGCGCACGGCGAAACGGTCCGGGGCCCAGCGCCCGTCCACCCCGCGCCCGACCTTGAGCTGCGGATCGTTGGCCACCACACGATAGGCGCCCACCTCGCTGTCGATGGTCGCGTCGGCGGCGCCGCTGCGCACACGCTCGCGGGCCTGGGCCAACGACTCGGTGCGCAGGATTCGGATGTGCGGGTACTCCTTCTCGATGCTGGGTTCCAGCACATGCTGGGCCGGCAGCGCCAGGGTGCGCCCGGACAACTCGTCAAGCGAGCCCAGGGCAATGCTCTCCGGGCGCACGATGAACACCCAGCTCTGCCCGCCGAGCGGGTGGGTGAAATCAAGAAACTCGCGGCGTTCGGCCGAGTCGCTGAGCGTGGTGCTCATGTCCGCCTCGCCGCTCTCCAGCAGCTCAAGGCTCTCGGTGATCGAGCCGGAAGGCCGGTAGACGAACTGCAGCCCGGTCATCTGCGCGATGGTCGCCAGCACATCGTTGTTGAGCCCGCTCCAGACCTGCTGTTCATCGCGGAACAGGTACGGCGCATATTGGCTGCCCACCACCTTGACCTGCGGGTGATGCAGAATCCATTCGCGCTCCTGTACCGTCAGTTCGACGCGCTGGTGGGCCACATCCGAACCGATGCCGGAGGTCCAGCGCCCCAGGATCTCGCGTTGCAGTGGCTCGTCGATACTCTCCAGCGCGCGATTGAGCATCGCCTGCAACGGCGGGTCACTGGCCCGGATGGCGAAGGCGAAACCAATCACCGGCAAGGCACTGGGTGATACCACCTGCAAGCCCAGGTAGGGGCGCATGGCCTTGTACGAGCGCACGATGACGTCGTTGCCGATAAAGGCATCGACCTCGCCCTGGCTCAGCGCCTCCAGTGCACTGTAGAGGTTGGGGGCGAGGATGATCTTGCTGTCCGGGTAGGCATGGTGCACTTCGCGGGTGTCGGCGTAGCCGTCGAGCAGGACGATCGACTTGCCCTTGAGCGATGGGTTGGCGGCAGCGGTTTCGCCGCGCATCACCACTACCGAGGTGTCCGGGATGTAGTCGCGGGTAAACGCCAGCCCGGGCACGCTGCGCTCGAAACCGTTGGCACTGGTGAGGATGTCGATGGCGCCGGAGCGCAATGCCTCGATGGCGTCTTCGCGCCGGGTGAAGCCGAGCACACGGGTGCCGACCCCCAGGCGCCGGGCGACCAGGCTCAGGTAATCGGCACTGACGCCCTGGTAGCGGTTGCGGTCGATGGTGATGTCCACCGGTTCGTAGTCGGCGATGGAAATACCCACGCGCAGCACGCGCTCCGGGCCCAGCCAGCGGCTTTCATCAGGTTTCAGTGTCAGCGGTTCAAGCGCGGTGAACGGCGGCACGAGGGTAAACGGCAGGCTCTGTACCGCCTGGGCCGGGGCCATCAGGGTCAGCAACAGCCAGCATAGGCAGAAGGCTTGCCATCCATTCTTCAGTTTCATGCGCCTCCTCCATTTCAGGGCATTGGCTAGCTTAACGTTGTAGCCGCTGCCGTCAGGCTGCGCTGGAGTCCGCCAGGGCTCCCAAGGTGGCTCCCAAGGGACATTCGAGGGGCTCCCAACAGCAGCGCCTGCGTTGCAGGCGAGCGCAGCCTGTCGGCAGCGGCTACAACATCACAAGGTTCAAGGCCGCCCTGCACAGTGTAGAAATGAAAAAGCCCGTCATCGACGGGCTTTTTCCGCTACCACTCGCTCGATCAGAGCGGCTTGCCACGGTTGCCATGCTGGCTGACAAACGCCTGCACGACTTTCAGGTCATTGGCCAGCACGGTGCACTTCTCTTCCCGCGAGAACAGGTCGGTCAGGTGCGGCGGCAGGTCCAACGCCTTGCCCACGCCAGCCTTCTCCACCGCCTCTGGGAACTTCACCGGGTGCGCCGTGCCCAGCACCACCATCGGCGTGTCCAGGCTGCGACGGCACTCGCGTGCGGCCTTCACACCAATGGCGGTGTGCGGGTCGAGCACTTCGCCGGTCTGGGCGTAGACCTCGGCGATGGTCTCGCAGGTCTGCGCATCATCCACGGCCAGCGAATCGAACAGCTTGCGCGCTTCGGTCCAACGGTCCTGGTCGACGCTGAAACCGCCGCCCTGCTTGAAGTTGGCCATCAGCTCGGCAATCGCTGCGCCGTTGCGACCGTGCAGGTCGAACAGCAGGCGCTCGAAGTTCGACGAGACCATGATGTCCATCGACGGCGACAAGGTCGCGTGCAGGGTGTCCTTGACGTACTGGTTGCCGCTCATGAAGCGGTGCAGGATGTCGTTGCGGTTGGTCGCGACGATCAGTTGGCTGATCGGCAGGCCCATGTTGCGCGCCAGGTAACCGGCGAAGATGTCGCCGAAGTTGCCGGTCGGCACCGAGAACGCCACCGAACGGGCCGGGCCACCCAGCTGCAAGGCTGCGTGGAAGTAGTAGACGATCTGGGCCATGATCCGCGCCCAGTTGATCGAGTTCACCGCAACCAGGCGCGTGCCCTTGAGGAAGCCCTGGTCAGCGAAGCTGGCCTTGACCATTTCCTGGCAGTCGTCGAAGTTGCCTTCGATGGCGATGTTGTGGATGTTGTCGCCGAAGATCGTGGTCATCTGGCGACGCTGCACTTCCGACACGCGCTGGTGCGGGTGCAGGATGAAGATGTCGACGTTGTCGCAACGACGGCAGCCTTCGATGGCCGCCGAGCCGGTGTCACCGCTGGTGGCGCCAACGATCACCACGCGCTCGCCGCGCTTGGCCAGCACGTGGTCGAGCAAGCGACCGAGCAGTTGCAGGGCGAAGTCCTTGAACGCCAGGGTCGGGCCGTGGAACAGCTCCAGCACCCATTCGTTGCTGTTCAGCTGACGCAGCGGGGCGACCGCCGCGTGGGCGAACTCGCCGTAGGTTTCTTCGAGGATCTTCTTGAAGTCGGCATCGGCAATGCTGCCGGTGACGAACGGGCGCATCACCCGGAAGGCCAGCTCGTGGTATGGCAGGCCGGCCCAGGAAGCGATCTCTTCCTGGGTGAAACGTGGCAGGTTTTCCGGCACGTACAGGCCGCCGTCACTGGCAAGGCCTGCCAGCAGGACGTCTTCGAAATTCAGGGCCGGTGCCTGGCCGCGGGTACTGATGTAACGCATGACCTATTCCTCTAAACGCAAAGCTGCTCAGTTCAGTTGTTCGACACGGATGCGCACGACGCTGCCGATCACGTCCTGCAGGGCTTCCAGGGCGGTGATCGCATCGTTCATGCGCTGTTCGAGCACACGGTGGGTGAGCAGGATCATTGGCACCAGGCCGTCGTGTTCCTCGACTTCCTTCTGCATGATCGATTCGATGTTGATACCGCGCTCCGAGAGGATGCTCGCCACCTGAGCCAGCACGCCCGGGTGATCCTTGGCCTGGATGCGCAGGTAGTAGGCGCTTTCGCAGGCTTCGATCGGCAGGATCGGGTGGGCCGACAGCGAATCCGGCTGGAAGGCCAGGTGCGGCACGCGGTTGCCCGGGTCGGCGGTCATCACGCGCACCACGTCGACCAGGTCGGCGATCACCGACGACGCGGTCGGCTCCATGCCGGCGCCAGCGCCGTAGAACAGGGTGGAACCGGCGGCATCACCGTTGACCATCACCGCGTTCATCACGCCATTGACGTTGGCGATCAGGCGGTCGGACGGGATCAGCGTCGGGTGCACACGCAGCTCGATGCCGCTGTCAGTGCGCCGGGCAACGCCCAGGTGCTTGATGCGATAGCCCAGCGCTTCGGCGTAGTTGACGTCGGCGGTGGTCAGCTTGGTGATGCCTTCGGTGTAGGCCTTGTCGAACTGCAGCGGGATGCCAAAGGCGATGGACGCCAGGATGGTCAGCTTGTGCGCGGCATCAATGCCTTCGACGTCGAACGTCGGGTCGGCTTCGGCATAACCCAGCGCCTGGGCTTCGGCCAGTACGTCAGGGAAGGCACGGCCTTTTTCACGCATTTCGGTGAGGATGAAGTTGCCGGTGCCGTTGATGATCCCGGCAACCCAGTTGATGCGGTTGGCCGAGAGGCCTTCACGGATCGCCTTGATCACCGGGATGCCACCGGCCACGGCCGCTTCGAAGGCTACGATAACGCCCTTCTCACGGGCCTTGGCGAAGATCTCGTTGCCGTGAACGGCGATCAGCGCCTTGTTCGCGGTGACCACGTGCTTGCCATTGTCGATGGCCTTGAGCACCAGTTCGCGGGCGATGGTGTAGCCACCAATCAGTTCGATGACGATGTCGATCTCGGGGTTGCACGCGACCTCGAACACATCAGCGGTAATGGGGGTACCGGTAATCTGGCAGTTCGGGTTTGGCGAGCGCATGGCAATCTGTGCCACTTCGATTCCACGCCCGGCGCGGCGGGCAATCTCCTCGGCGTTTCGCTGAAGTACATTGAAGGTACCGCCACCGACGGTCCCCAACCCACAGATGCCTACTTTGACCGGTTTCACTGTGAACTCCCCATTGAACGACCGGCCTGATACCGGTCGTGAAATCGGCCGCCTCCCCATGGTGGCGGCCCACATATTGAATTACTTGCTGCCGGCCAGGGCCAGCTTGGCCACTTGCGGGGCCGGCTGATAACCCGGAATCACCTGGCCGTCTTCCAGCACGATGGCTGGCGTGCCGTTGACCCCGATCGACTGGCCCAGCTGGAACTGCTTGCTGACCGGGTTGGCGCACTTGGCGGCCTTGATTTCCTTGCCGTCGATCATCTTGTCCAGGGCCGCCTTGCGATCGCTGGAGCACCAGACCGCCTGCAACTGCTCATCACCCGGCGAGCCGAGGCCCTGGCGCGGGAAGGCAACGTAGCGCACCTCGATGCCGCGCTTGTTCAGCTCGGGCACTTCGGCATGCATTTTGTGGCAATACGGGCAGGTGGTATCGGTGAACACGGTGATGTGCGACTTGGTTTCGCCCTTGGCAGGATAAACCACCATTTCGCCCGCTGGAATGGCGTTTACCGTCTTGGCGATGGCTGCACGCTCGGCTTTTTCGGTCAGGTTGACTGGCTTGCCGTCCTGCACCTGGAACAGGTAGCCCTGCACCAGGAACTGGCCGTCGGCGCTGGCATACAGCACGCGACCGCCCTTGAGCTTGACTTCGTACAGGCCATTGAGCGGGCTGGACGCGATGCTTTCAACCGGGACCTGCGACTCCAGCGACTCCAGGGTCTTGCGGATGGCTTGTTCGGCAGGATCGGTAACGGCCGCAGCGGCGGCAAAGGTGCTGACCAACGCCAGGGCGGCGGCGGCGAAAATCTGGGTCACGCGCATGAGAACTCCTGAAGGCGGACAGTGGGCCGGAACATGGACGCCCGTGCTGAAAACGGGGCAATTCGCCGGCCCAGGGTGCAAACCGGTCAAGCCTACCACATTCGACGCCAGGCATTGACTGCGGGCGATACGCTGTGTGGGTATCGCTGTTCAGCCGCGCGGGTGATGCTTGGCGTGCAGTTCCTGCAAGCGCGCGCGGGCCACGTGGGTGTAGATCTGGGTGGTCGACAGGTCGCTATGGCCCAGCAGCATCTGCACCACGCGCAGATCGGCGCCGTGGTTGAGCAAGTGCGTGGCAAAGGCATGGCGCAGGGTGTGCGGCGACAGCGCCTTGCCGATCCCGGCCACCTGGGCCTGGTGCTTGATGCGGTGCCAGAAGGTCTGGCGGGTCATCTGCTCGCCACGCAGGCTGGGGAACAGCACATCGCTGGGGCGCCCGCCGAGCAGGTCGTTGCGCCCGTCGCGCAGGTAACGCTCCAGCCACACCACCGCTTCCTCGCCCATCGGCACCAGGCGCTCCTTGCTGCCCTTGCCCATCACCCGCAGTACGCCCTGGCGCAGGTTGACCTGGTCCAGGGTCAGGCTGACCAGTTCGGTCACCCGCAGGCCGCAGGCGTAGAGCACTTCGAGCATGGCGCGATCACGCTGGCCAATCGGCTCGCTGAGGTCCGGGGCCTGCAACAGGGCCTCGACATCGGCTTCGGACAAGGACTTGGGTAGCGGGCGACCCAGTTGCGGCATATCTATCTGCAAGGTCGGGTCGACGCCGATCAGCTTCTCGCGCAGCAAGTAACGGTAGAAGCCACGCAGGCCGGAGAGGAAACGCGCCGTGGAGCGCGGTTTGTAGGCCTGATCCAGACGCCAGGCGAGGTGATCGAGAATCAGCTCACGGCCGGCCAAGGGCAGTTCGACGCCCTGCTCCTGCAACCAGCCGTTGAACAGGGCGAGGTCACTGCGATAGGAGGCACGAGTGTTGTCGGACAGGCCTTTTTCCAGCCATAGGGCATCGAGAAACTGGTCAATCAGGGGGTGATCAATAGCGGGCATGGAGGCTCGGTGGTGAGGCAACGAAATACCGCTAGTCTTCCATATCAACGCCAGCATAGGGAGCCCCAATGAACGAACAACAGATCCTCCTCGCCTTTGGCGGGATTGGCGCGGCGGCGCTGGCCTGCCAATGGCTGGCCTGGCGCCTGAAGCTGCCGGCCATCCTGTTCCTGTTGCTGATTGGCATCCTGGTCGGCCCGGTGCTCGGCTGGCTTGATCCGCAGGCGCTGTTCGGCCCGCTGCTGATGCCGCTGGTGTCGCTGGCGGTGGCGTTGATCCTGTTCGAGGGCAGCCTCACCCTGCACCTCTCGCAATGGCGTGAAATCGGCAGCGTGGTGCACCGGTTGGTGACGGTCGGCGCCATTGCTACCTGGCTGGTGATTGCCCTGGCGACCCACTGGCTACTGGGTTTCGACTGGCCGCTGGCGATCCTGTTCGGCACCCTGACCCTGGTCACCGGGCCCACGGTGATCGTGCCGATGCTGCGAGTGGTGCGGCCCAAGGCGGCGATTGCCAATATCCTGCGCTGGGAAGGCATCGTCATCGACCCGATTGGCGCGTTGCTGGCGGTGGTGGTGTACAGCTTCATCATTGCCACGGGCAATGGCCTGACCCAGAGCCTGCTGACCTTTGCCGGCGTGATCGCCAGCGGTGCCGCGTTCGGTGCGGCGGGTGGCTGGATCCTTGGGCAGACCATGCGTGAGCAGTGGCTACCGGAATACCTGCACAACCTGGCGTCGCTGGCGGCGGTGCTGGGCATCTTCATTGCTGCCAACGAGGTGATGCACGAGTCCGGGCTGCTGGCCGTCACGGTGATGGGCATGTGGCTGGCGAACATGAAGGGCGTGGATGTGCGGCAAATCCTGCACTTCAAGGAGAACCTCAGCGTGCTGCTGATCTCCGGGCTGTTCATCCTGCTGGCTGCGCGCCTCGACCTGACCGCCCTGCTCAGCCTTGGCCCGGCGGTACTGGCGTTGCTGCTGGTGATCCAGCTGATCGCCCGGCCGCTGAACGTGCTGCTGTCGACCTGGGGCTCGCAGCTCCAGTGGCGCGAACGCATGCTGCTGGCCTGGATCGCCCCGCGCGGGATCGTCGCGGCGGCGGTGTCGGCGATCTTTGCCATTCGCCTGGATGAAGCTGGGCATGAACACGCCCTGCTGCTGGTGCCGCTGACGTTTGCGGTGATCATCGGCACTGTGGTGCTGCAAAGCGCGACGGCGCGGCCGTTGGCGAGATTATTGAAAGTGGCAGAGCCTGCACCGAGCGGCTTTCTGATCGTCGGTGCCAACCCACCGGCCAGGGCCATCGGCAAGGCTTTGCAGGCGCTGGATTGCCGGGTGCTGCTGACTGATTCGAGCTGGGAGAACATTCGCGCGGCGCGCATGGAGGGGTTGCCGACTTATTTTGGCAACCCGGCGTCGCAACATGCCGATGCGCACCTGGACCTGGTCGGGCTGGGGCATCTGTTGGGGCTTTCGCCTGCGGGTGAGCTCAATACCTTGGCGTGTGCGCGATTCCGCCATGACTTCGGGCATCAGCGCCTGTTTGTGCTGGCCAGCGGCTTGGAGGCGCGGCGCAGCGACAAGCACCGGGCCAGTGACGAGCATCGTGGGCATGTGCTGGGGAGCCAGTCACTGACCTACCTGCAACTGGCCAATCAACTGCATCAGGGTGGCGAGTTCTACAGCACCACGTTGACCGAGGCGTTTGATTGGGAGGCGTATCGAGCGTTGCATGGGGAGCGGGCGACGTTACTGTTTGCCCGGGACGATCATGGTTGGGTGCATGTGTTCGGGCCGGACACCACGCTCAAGCCTGGGCCGGGGTGGACGGTGGTGGCGCTGGTGCAGCCTGAGTCGAGCCCGACGTGAAGGCTGGCTTGCCTGCAATCGGCCGGGAACCAGCCGCCTGCAAT
>NZ_JAMDGY010000140.1 GCF_028656955.1 Pseudomonas fontis | reverse complement strand
GTTTTGACACACTCTGGGCCATAAGCGGACGTTCCCAAGCGGTCACTGACGGCCAGCAACGGACAGTGGACAGACTGATGGCGAAACAGTCGCTTCAGGTTTTTATCTAGGAATATGAACCCATGTCATCGCCGCTGCAACTCTACAAGTACGAGCGCTTTACCGCACAGTCGCTTCAGAACCTGAAGGACCAATTAATCTATTTCGGTTCCCCGCTCGCTTTCAATGACCCTTACGACTGCGCGCTTTCACCGCGCATCAAGGAGCCAACAGACGCCGATGTTGAAAAACTGCGAAGCCATTACTTAGCGAAACCCGAAATCGAAAATGGAATTCGGCGAGAGTTCGAAAAGGCATCTCCTGCTGTGCTTCGGGATATGCTCCTTCGCATAGGACAAAAAACCTTAGATGACATGATCAAAAGGTTTCTGTCACAACGTGGGGTCAGTTGCTTTTCAGAGAAAAAGGACAACTTGTTGATGTGGTCCCATTACGGGGATCATTGTAAAGGTTTTTGCCTGGAGTTTTCAACTATGGCCGATCCATTTCACAAGATTAAGAAGGTCCGCTACACACAAGACATGCCCATTCTCGACATCGTTCCGATACTATGCGGTGAAGACTCCGACCCTGTCTCTGATCTCTATTGTACCAAAGCGATTGATTGGGCTTATGAGCACGAGTGGCGTGCTATTCATAACCAAACTGGCACGGCGTATCGGTATCCTTCAGAAGCACTCACCGGCATCTACTTCGGCCCCGACATGCCCCTCACTGCGATTGAGATCATTGCGTTAGTTCTCGCAGGACAAAATGAACACGTCCAACTCTGGCAAGGTTCTCGTAGCAAGTTTAACTTCTCAGTTGAATTTCAACCCGTAAATTACATTTCACATCTGGAAGCAAAGCGGCTAGGACTGCTGGGGACAGCAGGTACTTAATCGGCCACTCAAATTGCACTCTCGATAAATGATATCTTCTGCCCATCCAGCATAGCAGGCTTCTTTCGGCCAAAAGAAGACGGTCGCAGAAGTGTGTTTTCGTCCAAAATTTGTCACTCCGGAAATTACCAAACCTTGGGGCGATTCTTGGGGGCTGCGAGCCAACTGAAGAGAATCGCATCACCATTGCCGGCGTGGAAGCGCAGGTAGTCTGAAAGTGGTCGGCTTACTGGATTGCGAACCGTAAATCCTCTCACCCCCTATCCGTCATGCGACCGGCTCAGGTGTATTACAATTTGCGACCTCAGAGCAACAAAAATATTTTCGTCAGCGTCTATTCATGTTCTCGTTAATATTGAGGCAAGCTTATCTTTTAAAGCTCTTGCTCGACCTTTAGGTATATATGAAACATTTAATCTTTGACACATCTCTTCGACTTCTGGCTTGTCGTGAACCGAATAGACTATAATTTTATTACCGTTAATCCCTTTCGTTCGAGCTTGCTGCGCTATAAATAGACCTCTGAATTCTTGAAATAGCTTCCCCCTTTGCTCCAATACGCTTTCAAACTCAGAAGAGGCGGGCACATTGAGATCAAAAATCAGTGCTGCATAGTCATCTACGCCGGCGCCCACTAGCTTTTTATTTGCATCATCTATCGAGGTTGAAAAATCTACGCTGAAACCTAGTGACTCGACATAGTCCTCTAGCCAATCCAAAAACATAGGTTCATCATCAAGAATTAGAATTTTTGCGCTCATTTTAAAAATCCATTTGGTATTCTGATTTCAAATTTCGTAATTCCAGAAGATGAATGACTCCCGTCAATCGTCCCCTGAAATGCATTCTCGATGATTAGCTTACAAATATGAAGCCCTAGGCCGGACCCGGAAGATGTTCTTTCTTTTGCACTTTTTGCTCGATATCCGATTGCGAAAATATCGTCTTCGTTAGAAAATGCCTCGCTTTGCCCTTCAAATGTTATGATCAGGTTGTCAGTTTTTTTCTGTATCCAGTTTTTTATTGTCAAAGTCGAGCCGGCCTTGCCATATTTAACTCCATTATCGATGAGATTCATGAAGACCTGCTTAAGTAAATTCGGATCACCCTTTACGCAGTTTTGAGTGTTTCTATCCTCTAGCTCTACCTTTATCTTACTATTCGTCCCTTGTTCTTGAAAGAACTGCGCAGATTCGATAATGGCCTGTGGTATAACAGTGGTTTTAATGGAGGAGTTCGAAATTGACTCAGTATTTCCCGATGCGTACTCTGCAAAATATGAAAGGTTTCTTATCAGCGAAATCGTATACTCTAGTTGCGCCCTAGCGCGTGCTAATCGCTGAGCCTTTTTATGCTCTGGAATTACATCACTTATTAAAGTGTCGAGTGTTCCAATCACGCCACTCATTGGATTTATTGCTTGGTGAGTAATATTTTGAATGAGGAATAAGGTTTCTTTGTTATCCATTTATACGGCCATTTTAATTATAGACAGGCTAATATTTTCAGCCCCCAGTTGAGCGCTAAAATTTGACAAACCTGAAAGCGCTTGGATGTGATTTTCTTCCGACTCAATTAAAGTTCTCGGCAATTCAATTGCCAAGTTAAGTTCTTGGTCTTGCGTGATTACTGGTGCCGCCTTAAAAATAAATACTAAGTATGAAAATAGCGCTCTAATAGAGAATCGATCATAATGCTTGACACATAACCCTGAATAATCTATCCATTCGAATTGATCTTCAGTTTTGTGAGTTCGAAAATAAAACTCATCTGAAACTTTTACATCTGACATCCTAGTCGATACCAGTTCGCTGATAGAATGAGCCAGCCATAGTTTTATTTCAGGTGTCGGCCCAGTGTCCGGCGAAAGAGTATTAGATATTTTGATAAGTAGTAAAATGGAGGGGTAAAATATATCGAGTTTAGATGCCGCCTCTGATTTCAGCCCATACTTCCTTGCGAGTTCGGGGTAAAGATTTAATTTCGCAGCAACCTCAACTGCGCCCCAGAATCTAATAGTTGGTTTTTTTCGTGTTTCATTCCAGGCTCTAACATGATCAACTGCTTGCGGCGTGAGGGAAGAGCTTGTTACGAATAAAAGCATATCAGCGCTTTGCGCTTCGGCATATGATATTTTATTCCACACTGTAGGCCAGTCAACAGAACCTGTATACCTTTTGCATTCAACATACCACTTTTGGCGTTGATACTGTCCGGATAAATCCGAAATAAAATAATCACCTTCAATGTCTCTTCCTACATCGCTTCCAGGAGTTCTCCATACTGTATTTCTCAATCCGAGCGTAGTAACAATATCAAATGTCATACTTTCAAATTGTCCTGGGAAAGACTTAATAAATTCAATGTTCCTCCTTGAAAATCCTAGTAGATCTTGGCAGTGACTTCATGACAGTACTCTAGCCTTCTGGAAACTGAAGCTGCTTCTAGCCAATTTCAGTCACTCCCAATGGGCTGTTAAGGCATCAAGCTTATTGATATTTAAGCATCAAAGGTTAAGCGGGCAAATCCAAAGTATATTCCTCTCCGGTTTTTATTTTTTCAAGTAGCTGTCGCAGCAAGTTAGAGTATCGATGCGCCTGAACCTCATTGCCGTTCATTACAGCACAATGGTATTTATTGTCGAACGATTTTATATCTACACCAGTAGTGTTCTTCAAAATCTCGAGCAGCTTATTCGCGTCGTGCCATCCTTTGAAACCCAAACTTACACCTAAAGTTGATGGTGTGTGTGGGAAGTTGACGTTGAAAGCTAGACCGTCAGAGGCGTCAGCTATTCCGTAAAGTTTAGCTAATGCTCCCTCTGACTCAGAGACGTTTGCAAGTACAGTGTAATCAACTTGAATGGGGTTTTTCGGAATGTCAGAACGCACTAGCTCATAGGTTCTTGCCAGTAGCGCACGCAGTAACTTTGGGTTGACGTTGTCAAGTGCTTGGTTAGCGCCAAAAGCCTTGTATACCCAGCTATAGTCATGTGCAACGATACTTTTTATACGTATGCTTTTATTCTCTGATACCGATATCAGACGTTCACGCCTAGGATATTCGGTGACTTCCTTGCTTGACCACTCTAAATGGTAAATATTTGGAATTAACGCGCCATTTTCGGAAAGAATCTCATCAATATCCGAAAGTATAGCTCTAATGTTTGGATCTTCGGCGCTGTAGCCAACAAAAATAAGAGGATGCTCCGCAAAAAAAGCAAGCATTTTGGCGCTTAGATACTTTTTCTTTTTCAGAAAGTTATCGTAGTCCTCTCGTGTGATGACTACACTCCTAGAATCCGAAGCACATCCATGTATCTTAAATATTTCACCTATGCTTGAATGATTTGCATAGAGAATTCGCTGTCCAATGATTGGAGCGTAGTCAGGGAAAACGCTCTCAAGTAAACAATCATAGTTGGTTGTGATTATTGAGTGAGGGTGAATTTTTTTGGCTATTCGGAATAGTGTG
>NZ_JAMDGY010000139.1 GCF_028656955.1 Pseudomonas fontis | reverse complement strand
CGATTATCCGAATAGCCATTTTTTTAGCAGTTCGATTTCGTCTTTATCCGTGATAATTGCTTCACTTAATAATTTCTTAAAAATCTCACATACTGCATGTTTGAAGTAAATATCGGACTCATTGCCTGAGCCAAATAATTCAACGGGAAACTCATCTTCGCCGCCACTCCAAGCCCAGTCATTGAATTTTTCGGAGAATACGGTTCCAATGTCGACAAGATTAGGATAGCGCTGCAAATAGTAAGCAAATTTTTTATCGATCTCGGGACACATTTCACTAAGCGAGTGCAGTAACTCCTCCCAGTTAGGGCCGTTAAGGTACCTTTTAGTTAGGCCTGACCCTACGAAAAGTATGGGCTGGCAGCCCATTGCTTCAATACATGTTTTAATATCATCCGTCACATCGTCTTTATATTTATCATAATCGCTCATATGCGCTCCCTGGTGTTTTTTGCCTGCTGAGCGAGGGGCGGTCACGTGACGGGATTCGTCAAGGATCTCAGTCTCCCCCAATGAGCAATGTCAGAATAGCCACTAGCCATCTCTGGTGGCTAGTGGCTTTGATCAAGATCGACGATTTTCATTTCTTTGATAACGATTACGGAGCCCTAGCAAGCAGAATCTGGCGCATCCAGCTCAGTGATTCGGATCTCAGCTTTTGGCCGATTGATGTCGGTTGTGATTATTAGAATCGGGCCCCACTCAGAGGTCGAAAACTCATGACGTTTCTAGACGTCTAGCGGGCAGCCGGACTGTCAGCACGTCGTAATACCCCGTCGTGTCAGTGCGTTGGCTCATGCGATTTCCGAGAAACCAAATAAGCAAATCCTCTGTGCCACAATGCGTAAGCTTTTGCACATAGTCTTTGAAGTGCTCAAGTCGGGTCAGAAATTCGACCCGATTCTGGCAGTTGCGCGGCGAGGATCAAGATGATGTCTACGCGGTCTGGCGTCCGCCATCAAAATCGCCACACAACCAGTATGGAAGCGAACTTGCCCCCGTGATCTGGTCAGTGCAGCCATCAAAATTCGGGTGTCTGTATTGCAAGCGCTTCGCGCTCGATCGCGGGGCAAGGCCCGCTCCCACAGGTTGGTGGTGGGGTGTGGGAGGCGCAGCCTGCATTCGAGATTTCATGGTCGTGGCCTCATCCCACGATGAGGACAGCAAAACCAAAAAACCGAGAAACAAAAAAGGCCCACCTTTCGGTGAGCCTTTCTCGTTTGAATCTATGGTGCCGGCACCAGGAATCGAACCCGGGACCTACTGATTACAAGTCAGTTGCTCTACCATCTGAGCTATACCGGCAGTAGGGCCGCTATTATAGCCATCGGTTTGGTTCTGTAAACCACTTCCTTTCACTTCGTTGCAAAAGCCCGCCCCACAAGGCCTGTAGCCCTGTCGGCTACCACCCGCGATGCATGCTGTTGACCCCAGGTTCCGCCTTGCTCGGGTCGAACAGCAGCGGCTTTTCCTGGTGGCAGCCACGCTTGCCGCAATGCACCTGGCTACGCCAGCCCTGGTCGCCCAAAATCTGCATGTTCGGCTGCTCCCAGCCCAACGGCGGGGATTTGTAGCCCGTGTTCTGGCAACCCGTCAAAAGCAACGCAAGCAGTACCAGGGCAATCGAGTTGTCCACAGTCATTTCCATCCCGTCAAAAAAGTTGTTCAAGGCCGCCGACTACAGTCAGTCCTTGTTGAGAATCCGCTGAATCGTCCCGCCACAGCCCTGGTAACACTGGTCGTAGTCACGCTCACAACTGAAGCTCGAACCACCACCGTAGGGGTAGCTGGGGTAATAACAGCTGCGCCGCGCCTCTTTCTTGCTCTTGCCGGCCTGGCAGAACTGGTAGGCGTTGAGGTTGGCCTGGTACAAGGCCCGGTCACTGCTCTCCTGCATGCGCACCAACTGCCCGCAATGGCTACGCTGCTGCGAGCATGAAGCTATGCAGTTCAGGCCATGGGCGCTGGGCGGTGGAGAGTAACGGTAGGTGTAGCTGGGGCCGCAGCCGCTAAGCAGGGCGACGGCCAATAACAGCGCAATGCGCCAAAGAGGTGATTTGCCCACGTGTTGCCAATTCCTTGTTCATTCCTCACTGAACTCCAGCAGATCGCCCGGCTGGCAGTTCAATGCGCGACACAACTTCTCCAGGGTCTCAATCTTGAACCCCTTGATCTTGCCGTTCTTCAGCAACGACAAATTAGCTTCGGTAATCCCAATAATCTCGGCCAGGTCCTTGGAACGGATCTTGTTCCTGGCCATGACAACGTCAAGTCGGATGATTATTGGCATGGGCGAAAGCTAGACATAGCAGTTGTGTTCATCACTGATGGTTTTGGCGTCACGCATGAGGAGGGAGAAGGCGCACAGCAAGATGCCTTTCATGATCTCGTAGACAGCCTGCGATGATACACCGATCGAGAAACTGAAGCTCCTTTCCCCTGGTGGCAGGTCGATGGCCAAACCCAGGCCCTGCAAGGTCCAGATCAGCGGCCAAAGCAGCGGCGTGCCAATGCACAACAACCCCACCCACCACAGCAACTTGATGTTCTGCACGGTCCAGGTCTGGCCCTTGGACAAGCGCAGGAAAAACAACCCGGTCAAGGCCAGCGCCAACGCCGAAAGGGTCATGGGGATGAAGTCCAGCGCTATCACCAGGCTCAAGGCCAGGAGTGATGGCTGGTAGCCGGGTGTTGCCAGCAAGGGCATCTGGTCGGCGAAGCTTTGCAGGTAGGCGGTTTTTACTTCGGCGAAGTCGAAGAGCCACAGCAACGCGCCACCCCCGAACTCGACCACCCCCGTGCCCCAGGCGAGTACTGCAGCGAATGCACCGATCACCCGTAGTCGTGATCTTGCGTAAGCCACTGTCTTGCTGTTCATGGTTTGCCTCCTTGTCGATTTGAGCGGGAGGCATTATTGAGCTTAAATTATCGCATTACAATAATTAATTCTCATGAATAGGTAATGTGCGACATTGTGTCTCGGGGCGTTGGCAGGATGAATGTCTTGCACAGCTTTTGTAGCCGCTGCCGACAGGCTGCGCTGGAGTCCCGCAGGGCTCCCAAAGGCGGCGCCTGCGTTGCAGGCGAGCGCAGCCTGACGGCAGCGGCTTGTATCTCGACTAACGCCTCTTTGGAGGCGATAGTTCTCGACTGATGATGCGATGAGCAGATGTAGCCTGGCAGGCTGCAGCACGTCTTGATAGAGCCATCGGCAACGTCGTCATCGGTGATCCCGCCGTTGCGCTCCATATCGACCTC
>NZ_JAMDGY010000138.1 GCF_028656955.1 Pseudomonas fontis | reverse complement strand
CAGTTGGCCAAGGCCATCGAAAAGGCTGGCGCAACCATTATCAACACCGGTATCGGCTGGCACGAAGCGCGTATCCCGACCATCGCCACCAAGGTACCGCGCGCGGCATTCAGCAAGGTCACGGCCAAGCTGCGGGGCGCGGTGCAGATCCCGCTGATCACCACCAACCGCATCAACACCCCGGAAGTTGCCGAGCAGATCCTTGCCGAGGGCGACGCCGACATGGTGTCCATGGCGCGGCCGTTCCTGGCCGACCCGGACTTCGTCAACAAGGCCGCCGAAGGCCGCGCTGACGAGATCAACACCTGCATTGGCTGCAACCAGGCCTGCCTGGACCACACCTTCGGCGGCAAGCTGACCAGTTGCCTGGTCAACCCGCGTGCCTGCCATGAAACCGAGCTCAACTACCTGCCGGTGACCCAGCTCAAGCGCATCGCCGTGGTCGGTGCCGGGCCTGCCGGTTTGGCCGCCTCTACCGTGGCCGCCGAGCGTGGCCACCAGGTGACGCTGTTCGATTCGGCCAGCGAGATCGGCGGCCAGTTCAACGTTGCCAAGCGCGTACCGGGCAAGGAAGAGTTCTACGAGACCCTGCGCTACTTCAAGCGCAAGCTGGAAACCACCGGTGTCGAAGTGTGCCTGAACACCCGCGTGACGGCTGCGCAACTGGCTGAAGGCAAGTATGACGAGATCATCCTGGCCACCGGCATTGCGCCGCGCCTACCGGCGATCCCGGGCATCGAGAGCAGCAAGGTGCTGAGCTACCTGGACGTGTTGCTGGAGCGCAAGCCGGTTGGCCAGAAGGTCGCGGTGATTGGCGCTGGCGGTATCGGTTTCGACGTATCCGAGTTCCTTGTGCACAAGGGCGTTGCCACCAGCCAGGACCGCGAAGCGTTCTGGAAGGAGTGGGGCATCGACACCACGCTGGAAGCCCGTGGTGGCGTGGCCGGGGTCAAGGCCGAGCCGCATGCACCGGCGCGCCAGGTGTTCCTGTTGCAGCGCAAGAAAACCAAAGTCGGCGATGGCCTGGGCAAGACCACCGGCTGGATTCACCGCACCGGCTTGAAGAACAAGCAGGTGCAGATGCTCAACAGCGTCGACTACCTGAAGATCGACGATGAAGGCCTGCACATCCGTATCGGCGAAGACGAAGCGCAGGTGCTGCCGGTGGACAACGTGGTGATCTGCGCCGGCCAGGACCCGCTGCGCGAGCTGCATGACGGGCTGGTTGCGGCCGGGCAGTCGGTGCACCTGATTGGCGGTGCGGACGTGGCAGCAGAGCTGGATGCCAAGCGTGCGATCAACCAGGGCTCGCGCCTGGCCGCTGAGTTGTAAGGCACTGGTAGACTTGGGCTCCCGTTTGCCGGTGAGCCCATTTGGATGTTTGCACGATTCGATGACCTGCCCCTGGCGCCGCTGCAACGGCTGGCGCTGGGCTGGCTGGCCCGCGCCCAGGTCGAGGTGGCGGTATTGCGCCTGGACCTGGTCGACCCGCTAATCAGCGGCAACAAGGCCTTCAAGCTGCTGGAACATCTGCGTCAGGCCCAGGCGGCCCAGGCCCCAGGGGTGATCAGCCTGGGTGGCGCCTATTCCAATCATCTGCATGCGCTGGCGGCTGCCGGCAAACGCTTCGGCTTTGCCACGGCGGGGTTGCTGCGTGGGCACGCGCAAGACACCCCCACGGTGCGCGATCTCGAAGCATTCGGCATGCACCTGCACTGGCTGGGGTATGGCGGTTATCGCGAGCGCAATGCGCCGGGTTTCTGGGCGCCCTGGCAGGCGCAGTATCCCGGTTGGCACTGTGTGCCTGAAGGTGGCGGTGGTGTGTTGGGGGCCAGGGGTTGCGCGTTGATTGTTGAGCAAGCACGCCAGCAATTGGCGAGCGTGGGCTGGGACGGCTACGACGGTTGGTGGTTGGCGGCGGGCACCGGGACCACCCTGGC
>NZ_JAMDGY010000137.1 GCF_028656955.1 Pseudomonas fontis | reverse complement strand
GCCATGATCAAACTCTTCAGTTCAATACTGCATTGGATTTTGAAAAAATCCTAAACTTGGCTCAGCAATCTCAAAATGAACTATTCGATTTCTCGTATAGCCACTTGTGATGCTGATAATCTTTTTGACTATCAGTCTGAGCTCACAAGCACCCACACGAATTGCTTGATTCAGTTGTTAAAGAGCGGTTGGTTAAGAATCTTTCGTCTCAACCGAGGCGCGCATTCTACGTGCCTCACCCTTAATGTCAAGCGTTTATAAGCGCTAATTTCATCAACAAAATCAACTGCTTATGCCCGAAAGCAACATCACGTTGCTCGTTAGCGGGAGGCGAATAATACAGGATTAAAATAGGCCGTCAACCCCAGCCTAGAAATTCTTTTCCCCTACCAAAGGGCCTCGATTGCCACTATATAAAGAAAAGCTCCCAAGGTCCGAACAAAGCATCAGGGCAGCAGGGAGCCCAAACCACGTCGTCACTGAATCGACCTCATTTCGAGGATGCTGACTGACCGGCTTCGCATGGCCCTTTCCTTATTCCCCGTAGTCCATTTCCCAAGCATACTTCCGCCCATTGCGCCTGAACGGGTGTGCGCCTAGCCTTCGAGCGTCGTTGCCAATTCAACGACCGGTTTTGACAGGCCGCACCATTCACGGACCGCATGTGCTCGCTTTATGGTAGCTGTGCGTGGGGCACACTCGTGTGCGCCGGGTCCCGTGTCCTGGTCTGTCAACCCGCGTACAGCTGCCACCCATTTGTTTGACAGCAGGTTCGTGGCAGCTCCACCACACGGAGCTACAGATGAAAAAGATCGTTCCCGATCCACCGATCCTTCGCGTGCGCCCCGGCCTCTCGACCGAAGAAGCCCTCGTCCACGCCTCTGACCACCTGACCTGTGCCCTGGCCATCAGCCAGGAAGCCATTGAAAAAGCCCAACCTGACGGCATGACGCTGGTGCGCTCTGCCGTGCATCAGATTGAGGTAGCGCGTGCGTTGGTTGAGGTTTCACTGGCGACCCTGCCTAGATCTGCCTAGAGGACGTTTCAAGGGAAACCGGCGAATTTCAGCCGGTTTTCTTTCCTGCGAAACATGGGCTTTCACTTCCCTATCCCTCCGTTTACAAAGCTCGGAAGCGTCTGACAGCCAAGAGTGCCGCTGATTGGTAGCGTCCCTAGTCACCTCCAAGGACGACACAGGAACGCGACCAATGCCGTATGTAATTCGAGAAGGCGACCCCACCACCACAGGCGGCATGGTGCTGTCCGGGTCACCCTCATTTATCGTTGACTCCAAAAAGGCCGCGCGCATCACCGACCCGGTCTGGTGCCCGGAGTGCCAGACGGTTGGGCTGATTGCCGAGGGTACACCCAGCTTTCTAAGCGACTCACTCGCGGTGGCAGTGGAAGGCCATCGCGTGCAATGCGGATGCCCCGATGGCAGTAACCGACTGATTGCAACCCAGGCCTCATTTTCAATAGGGAACACTTCGCCGGTACGCCTGCCAGCGGAGCGGCCTGTGCAACCACTGGCAATGACCCCGAAGTGGGCACAAGCGATCGAGCAACGTTATCCACAGACCGCGTCAACGCTTGATGCACGTAACAATGCGCTGTTGGCATCCCCACTATCCGATGTGGAGCCTGGCTTCCATATTGTCGAAACGCCCATGAGCCGCTCGGCGCTTGAGGCGGTGCTGTTTGGCAGCCCAGAACCGGCAGTGCTGGAGAAACTCCGTCGGTTGAACCCGCATCTGTCGAGCTATGCCAAGCCGGGCCAGTTGGTTGTGTTGAGCGACCCCAACAATTACCAATGCACTCGGGAGGAAGCGCTGCTGATGGAAGCGGCGGCCATGGTGGACGATGCACTTGAACCTTTGAGTGATGAAGAGGCCGCGTTCATGGTGCAGCACAAGGAGGAAATCGAGTCCTTCCTTGCCTACAGCTCGACGTCGATGGGTGTAAGTGCGGCGATGGCCGGTAGCCACCTGAAGAACGTGGAAAACACCCTCGCTGCAATTCAAGAGCTGCATCAGCGTTTTTTCACTCGGGATGGGCATTTACGCAGCCCTGAGTTCTTTGCTGAACGTAAACGCTTGATGGCTCAGTTGAACACTAACTTGACTGGCCTGACTAAACGGACGATTGGTTTCCCCAATCATCCAAAGCTAAAGCGTGCCATGCGAATCTCCAGCCGCAGTTTGGTACACCATTGGAGCAAAGCCGGCGCGGCGGGGCAAATTCCTGGTTACGCGAGCCATATCCAGGGTGTCTCGAAAGCCAGTAAATACATTTCAGCAGGCGGTTGGATTGGAACGGCCTTGGGCGGTGGCGCTTCATTTTTAAAAGTCCAAGAGGTTTGCTTGGCAGACGACTCAGTAGCATGCAAAAAAATCAAATTTACAGAAACGGGAAACTTTACAGGCAGCTTGGTGGGAGGGGCTCTAGCGGCCAAAGCGGTGACAGGTACCATCATAGGGTCACTTTGCGTCGCTTTAGGCGGCCCCACCCGAGGCGCTAGCTTTCTAATCTGCGGCGTAATAGGTGTCGGTTCAGTGACATTTGCAGCTAGCAAGGTGGGGAGTGGCATGGGCGAATCAGCGGGTGAGGTACTGTTTGAGGTACTGGAGTGAACCCGCACTCGCTTTACTTCTATTTTGCAATTTCCGGAGGTGTAATTATATTATCCGGGCTACTAATGATCCCCCTGCAGATTTACATAGCAAAAAAATACCTCAACACAATGCTATCTCACTTGAAAAACTGCCAAGCCATTACCCTTCGAGCTCCATTACTAAACATGGGATGGAAGGGGAAAGTATTGATGACCAGTTCAATTGCAAGCTTTTTGATGTTTCCAAAATACCTCACCAGAAAGGGAATGCTCGACAACCACGACATAGGCAACTTCCCAGTAAAGCTCAAAAAAATTCTTGTCATCACCCACAGCATAGACCTAGCGCTGCTAGTGGGGTTATGTATAGTAGGGCTTGCATTGAAAATACTTGAAAAGCCTACTTAGCTAAATCGTTTACTCGAAGAGGTCCACACTTAGGTACGTCGGACTATCTCCAGGCTGGAATAGAACATGCTCGTTTATGGTGGCTGTGCGTGGGGCATATTCGTGTGCGCCAGATTTCTGTATCCTGGTCTGTCAACCCGCGTACAGCTGCCACC
>NZ_JAMDGY010000136.1 GCF_028656955.1 Pseudomonas fontis | reverse complement strand
ACACTATTCCGAATAGCCAGTTTTTCCCATTCCTTGAGGGCTGAAGGAAGGAACTCAAGCTTATAAGTCATCCAGATTTACCGGCACGGGAGTCTCACTCATGCGCGCCTTGACGATTTCAGCCAACTCCAGATCGTCCAATCGCTCCATCATGGCTTCGTACAACTCAGCCGGCACCATGTAGCTCATGACGCGGTTATGGTTCAACACAGCCACCGGCATGCCACGCGCTCCGGCCATCACTGCAGATGGGTTTTTCTTGAGTTCTGACACGCTGACGGCTACATCTGCAAGAATATTCTGCACAGTAATTAAACCTTTATTTGGCTCCAAATTAAGGTCTTTATATATCACTCACGGCCGCGATCGCAATCCGCATCTGACAAACACCCCCTCTGTTTTGACTAAGCCTTATCCGCCTCCAACAACTTCGCCAGTACCCCAGCCAGTTCCTTGACCATCAAGTCCGCCGTCGGCCGGTGGACGATCACGATCTCGTAGCTGTCGATTGCCGGCAGCCCGTTGTTCTCATCCAGGCGCACATGATCGCGGGTGGTTGCACGCGGCGGCAGCAGGCTGATGCCCATGCCATCGGCTACTGCGGCCTGAATGCCGCTGAGGCTGGAACTAGTGAAACTGATGCGCCAGCGTCGGCCCATGGCCTCCAACGCGTTGATCATGTCGTCGCGGTACAGCCCGCGCGGGGGGAAGGTCACCAATGGCACCGGGTCCTTGTCGATACTCGGCAGCTTGGCGCTGTCGATCCATTGCAGCTCTTCCGGCCAGCAGGCAACGCCCTCGCGGCTGTTGCGCCGTTGCTTGAGCAGGACCAGGTCAAGCTCGCCGTTGTCATAGCTCTGGCTGAGGTCGCGGCACATGCCGCTGGTGACTTCCAGCTTCACCTGCTGGTACTTGCGGTTGAACGCCGACAGCGCATTGGTGGTTCGCCCGCCAACGAAATCTTCCGGCACCCCCAGGCGCACCGTCACCCCCACCGTCGCACCGGCCAGCGCTTCGAGCATCTGGTCGTTCAGGTGCAGCATGTGCCGGGCGTAGCCGAGCAGGGTCTGCCCGGCGTCGGTGGGCAGCACTTCGCGGTTGCCGCGCTCGAGCAAACGGTGGCCGACCATGTCTTCCAGGCGACGGACCTTCTGGCTCACCGTCGACTGGGTGGAATGCAGGCGCGCCGCCGCCGTGGTGAAACTGCCGCAGTCGGCCACCACGACAATCGCCCGCAGCAGGTCGAGGTCGAACAGCGATCTATTCGGATTTGCACTAATAGTCATGCTGATATTCAACTTCTGAATGGATAAAGCCATTTTTATCATGCCAACTGCGGTGCAACAACACAGGTAAACGTACTCGACTTTGGAATAATTGCCTGACGAACGGTCATCGTATATGAATGCTGCTTGGGCGCCGTCGCGCCTTGATCGTTTGCGCCCGCCTTTTCGGGCCCGATCTTCGTCTCAGGAAAACAACAATGATAAAAAATCCGTTTGTACACCTGTCGTTACTTACTGTCAGCAGCGTCCTCTTCGCCCCCGTCGCCCTGGCGGACTTCATCAAGGATGGCAAGGCGTCGCTCAACCTGCGCAACTACTACTTCAACAACGATTTCCGCGACCGCGCGGGTTCTGCCGGGCAGAGCAAGACCGCCGAGTGGGGACAGGCGTTCATGCTCGACTACAAGTCCGGGTTTACCGAAGGCACCGTGGGTTTCGGTGTGGATGCCCTGGGCCTGCAAGGCGTGCGCCTGGATGGCGGCAAGGGTAACCATCGCGGCAGCTCGATGATCCCCGACGAGCGCGATGGCAGCGCTGTCGATGACTGGAGCCGCCTGGGGGTCACTGGGAAGATGCGTTTCTCCAAGACCGAAGCGCGTTACGGCACCTTGCAGCCAAAGCTGCCGATTCTGGTGACGAACGATGGTCGTCTGCTGCCGCAGACCTTCGAAGGCGGAATGATCACCTCCCAGGAGATCGACAAGCTGACGCTGGTGGGCGGTCGCCTGGAGCACGCCACCGGGCGCGCCTCGACCAACCGTTCCGGGCTGGCGGTGGCCGGGGGTACACAGCAGAGCAACGAGTTCCTGTTTGCCGGCGGCGACTATCAGCTCACGCCTGAGCTCAAGCTGCAGTACTACGCGGCGCAGCTTGAGGACTACTACGTTCAGCAGTTTGGCGGGCTGGTGCACGTGTGGAAGCTGGCCGACAACCAGACCCTGACCACCGACCTGCGCTACTTCAAGACCGATGCCGATGGCCGTAATGACTCGATCGCTGGTCGCACCGATGGCTATCGCGTGGCCGGGTTGGCGGATACCCCGGGCAAGATCGACAACGATACCTGGAGCGCGATGTTCACCTATGCGCTGGGGGCGCATACGTTCCTCGCCGGGTATCAGCAGGTGTCCGACAGCGGCAACTTCGTGCAGTTGAACCAGGGCAACACCGGCGAAGGTGCGACCGGGTCGAGCGTGTACCTGTTCACCGACCGTTTGATCACCAGCTTCCTGCGCGCCGGTGAGCGCACTGCGTTCGGGCAGTATGCGTACAACTTCGCAGGCCTGGGCGTGCCTGGGCTGGTGGCGTCGGTGACCTACCTGAAGGGTACCAATATCCGTATGGCTTCAGGCGCTGACGAGAAGGAATGGGAACGCGACCTGGCGCTGGATTACGTGATCCAGAGCGGCACCATGAAAGGCCTGGGCTTCAGCTGGCGCAACGCGATGTTGCGCAGCGGCGTGCCGAGTGAGTGGGACCAGGATCAGAACCGTTTGACCGTGAGCTATTCGATCCCGCTGTTCTGATGTGCCGGGCCTGAT
>NZ_JAMDGY010000135.1 GCF_028656955.1 Pseudomonas fontis | reverse complement strand
AAAAAATCTGACAGTCCCCCAGCCTCGACCCGGTCCGGTGCTCATTGAGCAACTGCTCAAACGCCACCTTGTCCACCGGCTTGCTCAAATAGAACCCCTGCACCTCGTGACATTTCTCCTTGTCCAGGGCCCTGAGCTGTTGCTCGGTCTCCACCCCTTCGGCGGTCACCGTCAGCCCCATGGCCTTGCCCAGGTTGATGATTGCCTGCACCACTGCGCGGTCATTGCCGTCACTGCTCAAGCCGGCAATGAAACGCTTGTCGATCTTGATGCTGTCGAACGGATAGGTGCGCAAATACCCCAGCGATGAGTACCCGGTGCCGAAGTCATCCATGTTCAGGCGCACGCCGAGTTCTTTCAGCGCATTCATGGTGCCCAGCGCCCCTTCGATATCGTTGAGCATCACGTTCTCGGTAATCTCCAGCTCCAGGCGCTGCGCCGGGAAGCCGGTTTCGATCAGGATGTCGCGGACATCTTTCACCACGTCGCTGCGAGAGAACTGCGCCGGCGACAGGTTCACCGACACCAGCAGGCCGGTGGGCCAACCCTTGGCGATCTCGCACGCCTCGCGCAATACCCAGCGCCCCAGCGGCACGATCAAGTCGGTCTGCTCAGCCAGGGGGATGAAGGTATCCGGCCCCAGCAACCCTTCAACCGGATGCTGCCAGCGCAACAATGCCTCGACCGAGACGATCTCCATGGTCTCCAGGCGATAGCGCGGCTGGAAGTGCAGGATGAACTCATGGTTTTTCACCGCCCGGCGCAGGTCGTTTTCCAATTGCCGGCGGTACTGGATCTGGTCGTTCATTTCCGGCGAGAAGTAGCGCCAGGTGTTCTTGCCGTCGGCCTTGGCCTGGTACAGCGCAATGTCCGCGCAGCGGATCAGTTCGCCCGCGTCGAAGCCTTGCAGGCGGGTCTGGGCAATACCCAGGCTGGCGCCGACATGCAGCGGCTGGTCGTCGTGCAGGATCGGTTGCTGGACGTTGTCGATCAGCCGGCCGCAGAAGCGGTCGATCTCGCTGCGGCTGTCCATGCCGTTCATCACCAGGACGAATTCGTCGCCACCCAGGCGGGCTACCAGGTCACCGTCGCGGGTCGAGTCGCGCAGGCGCGCCGCCACCTCCAGCAATACCGCGTCGCCAGCCGCGTGGCCGAGGGAATCGTTGATCTGCTTGAAACTGTCCAGGTCCAGCAGGATCAAGGTCAGCGGCGGCGCATCACGCTCGCGCAGCAGGGCCTGCTCAAGGAAGCGCGAGAGCTTGTTGCGATTGGCCAGGCCGGTCAGGGCGTCATGCATCGACAAGTGCTGGATACGCGCATGGGCGGCGACTTCGTCGGTGATGTCGCTGGCGGTGCCGCGAAAACCCGCCAATTGCCCGTCGTAGATAATCGCCCGGGCCGACACCCGGCAGAAACGCGTCTGGTTGCTCTGGTCGCGGTAGGCGCAGCGCAGGTTGGCGTGCTGCTGCGGGTTGGGATCGGACTGCTCGTCGAGCCACAGGGTCAACGGCGTGGTCTCGCAACTGAGCAGTTGGTTGAGCGGTTGGCCCAGCCAGTCCTCGGTGCTGTATCCGGTAACGGCGACAAAGCGCTGGGACAGGTAGGTGAGCCGGTGATGCCGGTCGGTCTCCCAGATCCAGTCCGAGGCAGCCTCGGCGACCGCGCGAAAGCGTTGTTCGCTGGCTTCGAGGGCCTGGTTGGTGGTTTGCAGGCGCTGCAGGTTGCCGTCGATTTCCCGCGATGTACGCAGGGCATAACGGAAGAAATAGCCCATCAACAACCCCAGCACCAGCATGGCCCCGAGCAGCGGCGGCAATACCGCCCACAACAGGCGGTCACCGGGGCGTGGGGTGTTCCAGTCCAGCCGATAGCCGGTGTCGCCCAGTTTCAGGGTAGGGGCCTCGCTGCTCGGGGCGCTGGTTTTCTCTGCATGCAGGCCTTCCAGGCCGGCGTCAGCACCGAGCTTGTCGAGTTTCGCCTGGGTGAGCTGGTCGACGAAGAGCATCACCGAGGTGGTCTTGGGGTCGATATCCAGCACTTCGTCGTCCGGACGGATGGCCGCTGCCGTCAGCACCGCAGGCCAGCCATTGAACAGCACCATGTGCGTGGTTTGCTGGCGTTCGGCGGCCACCGCACGGGCCTGCTCGATGATCGGCGCGAGTGGGGTGTCAATGTAGGCGCTGGCTGTCGCTTCGCTCGGCTGGCCCTTGAACAGCGCATATTTGGTGGCATGGTCATCGACCACGAACACCCCTTCATAGCCACTGGCACCAAACAGTGAGTCACCGACATTTTTCTCGACATAGGCCCATTGCATGTCGACCGGCCCATTGAGGTGCTCGTAGGCGGCATCCCACACGGCATAGCTGGACAGGAACTGGCGGGAGGCTTCAAGACGCTGCTCCAGCGCCTTGTTGATATAGAACGAGCTCTTGTCGCTCTCGTTACGATTGAGCGTACCGGCGATGTTGAACAGGGCGCCCAGGGCAATCAGGCAGGCCAGGGCGAACAGGGCTGCAATCACCGCATTGAGTTTGCGCGTTTGCAGGCTGGGGCGTGACACGGGCGGGCGAACAACGAGGTTCCTGTCCATGGGCGTGCGAATCCTGTCTGACGTGCATCCCTTCAGGCCGCAACCTTCCGGGCGAACTTTCAATCAGGATAGGCGAGCCTGAGCGAGTTGCCGTCGGCATCGGCAAAATTGACCTTGTTGCGGCCGCTATTTTTCGCTGCATACAGGGCTTGGTCGGCCTCGTTGAGCCAGGCCACCGGGTCTTCGAAGTCGCGCCGGCAGCTCGCCAGGCCAATACTCAGGCTGATGCGCAGCTGCGGCAGTTGCTCATTGCGAAAATCGCTGACCTGCTGGCGCAGGCGCTCCATCACCCCGTGCGCCTGCTCCAGGCTGGTGTTGGGCAGGATCACGCAGAACTCGTCGCCGC
The DNA here is from genome assembly GCF_028656955.1 of Pseudomonas fontis. Taxonomy (GTDB): domain Bacteria; phylum Pseudomonadota; class Gammaproteobacteria; order Pseudomonadales; family Pseudomonadaceae; genus Aquipseudomonas; species Aquipseudomonas fontis. Next base: position 4,254 of record NZ_JAMDGY010000135.1, on the reverse strand, counting down.
CGTAGCGCCCGGCCAGGTCATCTTCGCGCAGGGTGCGCTTGAGCTCGCTGCTCAGTTGGCGCAGCACGCAGTCGCCGACCACATGGCCATAGGTGTCGTTGATGCGCTTGAAATGGTCGATATCGATGATCGCGATCACCGACTCGCACTGTTGCTGCTGGCTGGCGTGGAACTTCAGTTGCAGCAGGTCTTTCCACGAGCCGTGGTTGAGCAGCCCGGTAAGGCTGTCGGTGCGGCTCAGGGCACTGAGGGTGCGCTTGTGCTCGGACAGCTTGATCGCCAGGCGATAGCAGACCCAGCCCAGCGCCAACGGATAAAGCGTCAGCATCGGCAGGCAGGCATAGACTTGTGAAGGGGTGGTCACCAGTTGCAAACCGGGGCCGAAGATGGCAACTGACAGCAGCATGCCGGCCACCTGGGCAATCGCGCCCTTGAGCAGCAGGCGCTGGCCACCGGCAGCGACATTGTTCATGGTCATCATCGACAGGATGGTGACGCTGGGCAGGGGGTTGAACTGCATGGTCGCGGTCCAGAAACCGCCCATCAGCGAATCGATCAGCAGGTTGCGGCGTTCGGTCTGATACGGCACTTTGGAGCGCAGGCCCAATTGATAGGCCAGGTGCGGCCAGGCCAGGCCGTTGAAGAACAGCAGCCCCCAGACCCACTGCGGCAGACCCAGCGGCGTAATGGCGGCATAAACACTGAACAAGCCAATTCCCAGGCCGATAATGCGCGGCAGGTAAATCCTCCTGACAAATGAAAGTCCCTTGCCTCGTAAGTTTTCCGTCATGGTTATCGATCTTTTCGCGGGCGCCGTTTATCGCATAATTTGCGTGAATATTGTCGAGCAATCACCGCTTATTAAAGAATGGCCTTACGAGCCATTTCACGGTTGGTGCAAACAATGAGGGTGCCGTCCAAACTGTCTGTAACCCTTGGAGTACTGGTGTTGATGAAACTTTCAGCAGCGCAAGCCGGCGACGCGTCGCTTCAGCACGAAGGCCGTTATCGCAACCAGGCCGAATTTCCCCAGGACGGCGTACTGAAAAAGCTGCGCATCGGCTTCAAGTACCTGTTGCTGAGCAAACCGGCGGATACTCGCCCGGCTGCGCCAATTCCGGTGCAGGCGCTGACCTCGGCGCAACTGCTTGCGGCTCCGGATCGCAGCCTGTGGCGCCTGGGACACTCTACGGTACTGCTAAAACTGCGCGGGCGCTTCTTTATTACCGACCCGGTGTTTGCCGAACGCGCCTCGCCGGTGCAGTGGGCCGGGCCGCTGCGTTTCCATCAGCCGCCCCTGGGCCTGGCGCAGTTGCCACCGATCACCGCGGTGATTCTCTCCCACGACCATTACGATCACCTGGATGAGCAGGCGATACGCACGTTGGCAGAGCGGGCCGAGCACTTCATCACGCCCCTGGGCGTAGGCGATACCTTGATTGAATGGGGCGTGCCGGCGAGCAAGGTGCAGCAACTGGACTGGTGGCAGGAGACGGTCGTGGCCGGGGTTCGCCTGGTGGCCACGCCCGCGCAGCACTTCTCCGGGCGTGGGCTGTTCGACAGCAACCGCACGCTGTGGGCATCGTGGGTCATCATCGATGATGAGCGGCGCTTGTTCTTCAGCGGCGATACCGGTTACTTCGCCGGCTTTCGCGAGATCGGCGAGCGCTTCGGGCCCTTTGACCTGACCCTGGTCGAGACCGGTGCCTACAACCTCAATTGGCCGAACGTGCACATGCAGCCGGAGCAGAGCCTGCAGGCTCATCAGGATTTGCGTGGGCGCTGGATGCTGCCGATCCACAACGGCACGTTCGACTTGTCGCTGCACAGCTGGCACGAACCGTTCGACCGCATCATGGCGCTGGCGTCGGCTGCGCAGGTGCCGTTGAGTACGCCGCAGATGGGCGAGCGGGTCAGCCTCGAGCAGCCGCACCGTGGCCAGGCCTGGTGGCTGCCGCTGGAGCAGCGCACAGCCATGTCGGCCTCGACATTGGTTAACGATCAGCGGTAGGTGGCGCTTTGGCTTTATCGTTTGGCGTGCTGTGCTTGGCCGTTGGCGTACCACTTTCGCTGCGTACCTGGGCATGGCTGATCAAGGCAAAGATAAAGCTGCCGCCGATGATATTGCCCACCAGGGTGGGTATCGCGAAGTCCAGGCCGAACTGTGCCCAGCTGACTTCCCCGGCCCAGACCAGGTACGACACCTCCAGCGAACCGACGACGATATGGGTGAAGTCGCCGAGTGCCATCAGGTAGGTGATGATCAGGATGATCCAGAGCTTGGCGTTCTCCATCGACGGGATCATCCAGACCATGGTGGCGATCATCCAGCCGGAGATGATGCCTTTGCTGAACATCTGGCCGAGGTCGTTCTCCATTACCTTGCGCCCGACGTCGAGGAAGGCGATATCGGTCTTGCTGTCGAAAATCGGCAGGTTGAGCATCACGTAGGACACCAGCAGGGTGCCGGCCAGGTTGCCGAACAGCACCACCGACCACAGCCGCAGCAGTCGCCCGAGGTTGGCGAGGGTAGGGGTGGTCATGACCGGGAGTACGGCAGTCAGGGTGTTTTCGGTAAACAGTTGCTGGCGGGCCAGGATCACCGCGAGAAAACCGGCCGAATAGCCGAGGCTGGCGATCACCTGGCTGCTTTCATGGTCGGGCAGGCGTGAATAGAACAGCCCCATGGCCATCAATGACAGGCCCATGCTCAGGCCGGCGGCCAGGGCTGACCACCACAGCGCGGCGATGGAGCGCTCCAGCTCCTTGTCGCCCTGGCTGCGGATGATCTCGTGCAACACGGCCGCGCGGGGTGGCTGGTTGGCGTGCACTTCCTGTTCTTCATCCGCTGACAGGCCTGGAGTCTTGTCGCTTGGCTGCTTGCTCATGGGGGGCGTCTTCTTTGATGAACCTATGAGTAGAGATTCATCGCCAGCCCATTAGTTGCCTAGGGCAGCAAGGGCGAGTGCGCCGACGCTCAATGGTGTGTTTGCCGCTTCGAGCATGTCGTCTTCACGGAACCATGCGGCAGACAGGCCGCACCAGGCAAGAATCCACAGCAGCAGACGCTCCCGGGCAAGGCCTGAATGGGCGCAGACCGTTTGCAGGCGCTGTTCGAAGTGGTGCGGGTCGGTGGCAATGTCGGCATCGGGGTTGCAGAACAGGTTGGCGTAATCGAACCCGCGTTCTCCGTACAGGCCCTTGGGGTCGATGGCCAGCCAGCCCCTGTCGGCGAAGTCGAGAATATTGCCGTGGTGGATATCACCGTGCAGCACGCAACACTCTTGTGGGGCGGTCAATAGCGTGCGGGCCGCATCGGCACTGTGTTGATACAGCCCGCCATGGGCGTTGGCGGCTGGCCACAGGTCGCTGAACCAGGTGCCGAGGTCGAGCAGTTCAGGCAAGGGGTTGTCGCGTGGGGCGTGCAGGGCGGCAATGGCGTTGCAGAGCAGGGTGGTGGCTTCGCTGTCGCGCCCTTCTTCTATATAGCTGTCCAGTGACCTGGCCGCTGGTGCCCGTTCCAGCAGCAGGCCCTTGTCGTAGTGGCCCAGCACCGGGGCGGCGCCTTGGCCATCCCACCAGCACATGACCCGAGCACCGCGTTGCTCTTCGGCGTGCAGGGCAACCTTGAGCATGGCGGCGCTACCGTTATAGCGTACGGGCAACAAGTGGCTGCTGTGGGTGATGAGCGGGGCGCCGTCGACGATCAGTCCCCAGTGTTGCAGGTAGGCTTCGAACACGTTGGGCTCCTTTACGGTTCTCTTCTTATATAGAGGATGCAGTAAAAGGACCGCGAAAGGGCCATGAAGGCATAAATGTCATGATTGTTGAAGTTAACCCTTGACGCTCGATTTAATCTCTCTATAATTCGCCCCACTTCCGGCGTAGTCGGAACAGAAAACTCCTTGAAACTCAATGAGTTAGATGTTCCAGGTAGTGCCGGGATGCTTCGATCGAAAGATTGACAGCGGTGAAAAAGGCAGTTGACAGCAACGATAAGTTCTGTAGAATTCGCCTCCCGCTGACGAGAGATCGTAGCGAGTTAAGCGCTTGAAGTTAAACAGGAAATTCTGAAAGACTTCAAAATAAACGCTTGACAGGCCATGAGGAAAGCGTAGAATTCGCGCCTCTGTTGAGAAGAAAGATTCTTAACCAACCGCTCTTTAACAACTGAATCAAGCAATTCGTGTGGGTGCTTGTGAGCTCAGACTGATAGTCAAAAAGATTATCAGTGTCACAAGTGGCTATACGAGA
>NZ_JAMDGY010000134.1 GCF_028656955.1 Pseudomonas fontis | reverse complement strand
GCCCGGCGAGAACCTCAGGTCTACACTGCTGAGGTTCTCACTTTTCCTGAGGAGGTTTTCTCATGAACAGCGTAACGCTTCTAGGCATCGACATTGGCAAGAACAGCTTCCACTTGCACGGCCAGGATGCACAAGGCCATCAGGTACTGCGCAAGAAGCTCAATCGTAGCCAGTTGCTGCCATTGCTTGCACAAATGCCACCCTGCAAAGTCGCCATGGAATCCTGTGGCGGGTCACAGTTTCTTGCCAGAGAAATCACCAAGCTCGGTCATCAGGTTCAACTGATTGCACCGCAGCATGTGAAGGCTTACGTCACCGGCAACAAGAACGACTTCATTGATGCCGAGGCTATCTGTGAGGCTGCCTCACGTCCCAGAACGCGCTCTGTACAGGTCAAATCGGTTGACCAGCAGGTGCTGTCGACCGTGCATAAACTGCGTAAATCGCTGGTGAGTCGGCGCACTGGAGTGATCAACCAGGTGCACGGGTTCTTACTGGAATTTGGCGTTATCTTTCCCGTCGGCTATGCCGCGTTGGATCGGGTTCCTGCATTGATGGAAGAACACAATCTACCTGTGCGCCTGCGGCAGGCTATTAATCGGATGCTTGATGACATCCGCCAATTGACCAGCGAAATCAAAGCGCTGGATACCGAGATCAAGCAGCAGGTAAATGGAAGTGACGCCGGCAAAAGATTACAGAGCATCCCCGGCATCGGCCCCCTCATCGCTAGCGCGCTGGTGGCCGATGTCGGGGATGCTTCGATGTACAAATCGTCCCGAGACTTTTCGGCCTCACTAGGGTTGGTGCCGCGGCAGTACTCGACTGGAGGGCAAACCACGTTGCTGGGTATCAGCAAGCGTGGGGACAGGTATTTGCGAACCTTGTTAATGCAGGGCGCCCAAACCTTGCTTTATCGAATCGATAAACGAAACGACGCCCTTGGAATCTGGGCCAGAAGTCTACTGGCTCGAAAACCTCTCAACAAAGTTGCCTGTGCGCTGGCTAATAAAATGGCCAGGATTGTCTGGGCGCTGTTGACCAAAGGTGGCATCTACAACGGGCATTTCGCTGCGTAATCCAGTTTTAGCACCGGCTTTTGCGACGTCAGTAACTGATGGCGATAAACGGCAGATACCCTGGCTGAGAACCTGATAAGCAAAATAGCTTTCGAAGCTGAGGCGTTTTTCAGGACAGGCAGGAGCGAATACTCATCAAGGGCCGAGCGCGTAACCGCGCTCACAAGGAGCCCGGATACATTAGCGCAAGCCTGCTTTACCGTTCATCGTGACTGGATAGCAAAAGGTGGGCTGACCATACATTTGGTTACTTTTG
>NZ_JAMDGY010000133.1 GCF_028656955.1 Pseudomonas fontis | reverse complement strand
AAAAATCTGACAGTCCCGGAGCCGGCCTTGCCGGCGATTGCCTCTGGGCACACTCAAGACGCCCGCCAGCACACACAACCCGATCACCCCCAACGCATACACCTCCCCCGTCAGCAGCAGGCCGACACTGTGCACCATCCACCCGGCCAGCATCGCCGGCACGCAGAACGCCAGGTAGCTCAGCACATAGAACGTCGCCATCAGCCCTGCCCGCTCATGGGCCTCGGCCAGCGGCATGATGCTGCGCAAGGCCCCGAGGAAGCTCGCGCCAAAGCCGACACCGGTCACCACCGTCGCCAGGAAGAACAGGCTCAAGGCCCCCGTGTACAACGCCAACAGCATCAACAGCATGCCACTGGCCAGTACGCCGGTACCCAACCACAGAATCTGCTCAGCCGCACGCAAGCGCAGACGATAGATCGCAATGGCCCCGGTGACCGTCAACGCCGCCACCAGCCCGCCACCCACCAGGTTCGAGGTCGAGCCGGTCGCCTCACGCACCAACGACGGCGCCAGCGACAGGAAGAACCCGCCCACCGACCAGCCTGCGACATTCACCGGCAACATCCGCCACACTGCCGCCCTGGCCTGTGGCGGCACATGCAGGCTTGGTCGCAACGACGCCAGCGCGCCGGGCTGGCGACTGACACTCTCCGGCAAGCGCCAAACCAGCGCTGCCTGCACGACAAACAGCACCAGCAACACGCCATAGGCCAGATGCAACGGCCACGGCGCATATTCCACCAGCAGGCTGGTACCCAGCGCACCGCTGGCCATGCCCAGCAGCGGCGTCAGGCTGTTGACCAACGGGCCCTGCTCACGGTCGATATCCAGCAGAGCCGCACCCAGCACGCTGGTGGCCATGCCGGTGGCAAACCCTTGCAACATTCGCGCGGCGATCAGCCAGCCGACACTGTCGGCCAGCAGGAACAACAGCATGGCGATGCTTTCCAGCACCAGCGCCGTACACATCAGCGGCCTACGCCCCAGGTAATCCGAGAGCGACCCCACCGTCAGCAACGCCACCAGCAAACTCAGCGCGTACACCGCAAAAATCAGCGTCAGGGTTGCCGCCGAAAACTGCCAGGCTTCCTGGTACAAGTGGTACAGCGGCGTCGGCGTGCTCGAGGCAGCGAGGAAGCCGAGCAAGGCAATCGCCAGGAACATCAGGCGAAAGCGCCTTGAAGCCGGGGCATTGAAGAATGCGAACATGATCAGGACTCCGCTAAAGCGACTATTTAGCTTTTGCGGAGTCTGCGCGCCTCGCCCCCTTAACGCAAACCCTTTGTGTTAAGGTCGCCGCCATGGCTATTAAAGAAGGTATACGCACCGGCGGTCGCAGCGCCCGTGTGCAGGCATCAGTCCATGCGGCCGTTCGCGCCTTGCTCAAGGAGCAGGACCGCGCGAGCCTGACCGTCCCGCTGATTGCCGCCCGCGCCGGGGTCACCCCCTCGACCATCTACCGCCGCTGGGGCGAACTGGCCGCCTTGCTCGCCGATGTCGCGGTCGAGCGCCTGCTGCCGGACACCGCCCCCAGCGACACCGGTACATTGCGCGGCGACCTGCGCGCCTGGACCGAGCAGTACCTCGACGAGATCACCTCGGAGCCTGGCCGCAACCTGATGCGCGATGTGCTCAGCAGCGCCTGCCCCGGTTACTGCACCAACATCCTGCGTGGGCAGTTGCAGGTAATACTCGACCGCGCGCAGGCACGCGGCGAGCCGTTGCCGGACATCGACCGCCTGCTTGACCTGATCGTCGCCCCAACCGTCTACCGCACCCTGTTCGCCGAAGCCCCGCCGACGCTGGAGCAGCTCTACGCCCTGCTCGACATGACGCTGCCCGAATGAAACCTGCGACGCTCTGCCACTGCTACCTTGGTCGGCGCTGACGAACTGCGAGCGGCGTGCCAGACTGATTGATCGAGGTAGGCTGCCACGGTTGGCGGCGCGCGCATATTTTCGTTCGGAGTTGTCATGTCGCTGTCCAGTGGGCTGATCGCAGCGGTCGCCCTGGCCTATATGGCCATCATGTTCGCCATCGCCTTCTACGGCGACCGCCGCCGCACACCGTTGCCGCCGCGCCTGCGTGCCTGGGTGTACAGCCTGTCGTTGGCGGTGTACTGCACCAGCTGGACGTTCTTCGGTGCGGTCGGGCAATCGGCCGAACAACTCTGGGCCTTCCTGCCCATCTACCTGGGGCCGGTGCTGTTGCTGCTGTTTGCACCCTGGGTGCTGCAGAAGATGGTGCTGATCAGCAAACAGGAAAACATCACCTCGATTGCCGACTTCATCGCCGCGCGCTACGGCAAGTCGCAGTCGCTGGCGGTGGTGGTGGCGCTGATCTGCCTGGTCGGCGTGTTGCCGTATATCGCCTTGCAGCTCAAGGGCATCGTGCTCGGGGTGAACCTGCTGATCGGCGACAGCGCCGACGCCACCGGCAGCCGCGTGCAGGACACCGCGCTGGTGGTCTCGCTGGTGCTGGCACTGTTCAGTATCGTTTTCGGCACGCGCAGCCTGGACGTGACCGAGCACCACCGTGGCATGGTCCTGGCGATTGCGTTCGAGTCACTGGTCAAGCTGCTGGCCTTCCTCGCCGTGGGCGCCTTCATTACCTTCAGCCTGTACGACGGTTTCGATGACCTGTTCAGCCAGGCGCGCCTGGCCCCGCACCTGGAGGGCTTCTGGAAAGAGACGGTCAACTGGCCATCGATGATCGTGCAGACCGGCGTGGCGATGATGGCCATCGTCTGCCTGCCGCGCCAGTTCCACGTCACCGTGGTGGAGAACATCGAGCCGCAGGACCTGCGCCTGGCGCGCTGGGTGTTCCCGATCTACCTGATCCTCGCCGCGCTGTTCGTGGTGCCGATTGCCCTGGCCGGGCAGATGCTGCTGCCCGGGGTGATCCCGGACTCCTACGTGATCAGCCTGCCACTGGCCGAAGCGCACCCGGCGCTGGCCCTGCTGGCCTTCATTGGCGGCGCCTCGGCGGCCACCGGCATGGTCATCGTCGAGGCCGTGGCCCTGTCGACCATGGTCTCCAACGACATGCTGCTGCCGTGGCTGCTACGGCGCAACAATGCCGAGCGGCCGTTCGAGGCGTTCCGTCACTGGATGCTCTCGGTGCGACGGGTGACCATCGTGGTGATCCTGTTGCTGGCTTATGTGGCCTACCGTTTGCTCGGCTCCACCGCGAGCCTGGCGACCATCGGCCAGGTCGCCTTTGCCGCCGTCACCCAGCTGACCCCGGCGATGCTCGGCGCGCTGTACTGGAAGCAGGCCAACCGCCGCGGCGTATTCGCAGGCCTGGCGGCGGGGATCTTCCTATGGTTCTACACCCTGGTGCTGCCGATTGCCGCGCACAGCGTGGGCTGGTCACTGGACCTGTTCCCGGGCTTGGCCTGGCTGCACGGCAACCCGCTGGACCTGCCGATCACCCCACTGACGCAAGGTGTGGTGCTGTCACTGGCGGGCAACTTCACGCTGTTTGCCTGGGTCTCGATCCTGTCCCGCACGCGGGTGTCCGAACACTGGCAAGCCGGGCGCTTCATCGGCCAGGAAACCAGTGCCCGGCCGAGCAACCGTTCGTTGCTGGCGGTGCAGATCGAGGACCTGCTGAGCCTCGCGGCGCGCTTCGTCGGTGAAGAACGTGCACGCCAGAGCTTCATCCGTTTCGCCTACCGCCAGGGCAAGGGCTTCAACCCCAACCAGAACGCCGACGGCGACTGGATCGAGCACACCGAGCGGCTGCTGGCCGGCGTACTCGGCGCCTCCTCCACCCGCGCGGTGGTCAAGGCCGCCATCGAGGGCCGCGACATGCAGTTGGAGGACGTCGTGCGCATCGCCGACGAAGCCTCGGAAGTGCTGCAATTCAACCGCGCCCTGTTGCAGGGCGCGATCGAGAACATCAGCCAGGGCATCAGCGTGGTCGACCAGTCGCTGCGCCTGGTGGCCTGGAACCGCCGCTACCTGGAACTGTTCAACTACCCCGACGGCTTGATCAGTGTCGGCCGGCCGATTGCCGACATCATCCGCTACAACGCCGAACGCGGGTTGTGCGGGCCGGGCGAAGCCCAGGTCCACGTGGCCCGGCGCCTGCACTGGATGCGCCAGGGCCGCGCGCATACCTCCGAGCGGCTATTCCCCAATGGCCGGGTGATCGAGCTGATCGGCAACCCGATGCCGGGCGGCGGTTTCGTCATGAGCTTCACCGACATTACCCCGTTCCGCGAAGCCGAGCAGGCCCTCAAGGACTCCAACGAAGGCCTGGAGCAGCGTGTCGCCGAGCGTACCCACGAACTGTCCCAGCTCAACCAGGCGCTGACCGAAGCGAAGAGCCACGCCGAATCCGCGAACAAGTCCAAGACGCGCTTCCTCGCCGCCGTCAGCCATGACCTGATGCAGCCGCTGAACGCCGCGCGGCTGTTCTCCGCTGCCCTCTCGCACCAGGGTGACGGGCTGTCCGCCGATGCCCAGCAACTGGTCCAGCACATGGACAGCTCGCTGCGCTCGGCGGAAGAGCTGATCAGCGACCTGCTGGATATCTCGCGCCTGGAAAACGGCAAGATCACCCCGGACGCCAAGCCCTTCGCCCTCAGCGAGCTGTTCGACACCCTGGGCACCGAGTTCAAGGTGCTGGCGCAGCAGCAGGGCCTGGATTTTCGCGTACGCGGTAGCGCACGCCGCGTGAACAGCGACATGAAGCTGTTGCGGCGGATCCTGCAGAACTTCCTGACCAACGCCTTCCGCTACGGCAAGAGCCCGATTCTGCTCGGCGTACGGCATAAGCGCGACCATCTGTGGCTAGAGGTCTGGGACCGTGGCCCAGGCATTGCCAACGACAAGTTGCAGGTGATTTTCGAAGAATTCAAACGCTTGGACAGCCACCAGACCCGCGCCGAAAAAGGCCTGGGCCTGGGCCTGGCGATTGCCGACGGCCTGTGCAAGGTACTCGGTCATCCACTGGAAGTGCGCTCGTGGGCCGGCAAAGGCAGCGTGTTCCGGGTCAAGGTGCCGCTGGCCACGACGCCGGCGGTTGCCGTGGCAAAGCCCGCCGAACAGGCCGGGCAACCGCTGGCCGGCCTGCACGTGCTGTGCGTGGACAACGAAGACAGCATCCTGATCGGCATGAACAGCCTGCTCAGCCGCTGGGGTTGCCAAGTCTGGACCGCGCGCAACCGCGAAGAATGCGCCGCCCTGCTCGACGAGGGCCTGCGCCCGCACCTGGCGTTGGTGGACTATCACCTGGATGACGGCGAGATCGGCACCGAACTGATGGCCTGGCTACGCACCCGCCTGGGCGAGCCTGTACCCGGTGTGGTGATCAGCGCCGACGGCCATGGCGAAACCGTGGCCAAGGTGCATGCCGCCGGCCTCGACTACCTGAGCAAGCCAGTCAAGCCGGCCGCCCTGCGTGCCCTGCTCAATCGCCATCTGAGCCTGGTTCAGTAACCCGTTCGGGCGAGGTGTCGGTGTCGCTCATCGCCCGTTCCAGCAGCTCGGCCGGCAAGCTCTTGCTGGCGCGGGCGCCGAGCAGCTTGAGCTGTTCACTGCGGCTGATCAGGTTGCCACGCCCTTCGCAGAGCTTGTTGCGGGCCGCCGCGTAAGCCTTGTCGACCTGCTGCAAACGGCTGCCGAGCTCGTCCAGGTCCTGGATGAACAACACGAACTTGTCGTACAGCCAGCCGGCACGCTCGGCGATTTCGCGGGCGTTCTGGCTCTGGCGCTCCTGCTTCCACAGGCTGTCGATAACCCGCAAGGTCGCCAGCAAGGTGGTCGGGCTGACGATGACGATCTGCCGGTCGAAAGCCTCCTGGAACAGGTTCGGCTCCGCCTGCAAGGCTGCCGAAAAGGCCGCCTCGATGGGAATGAAGAGCAGGACGAAATCCAGGCTGTGCAGACCTTCCAGACGGTTGTAGTCCTTGCCGGAAAGCCCTTTGACGTGATTTCGCAATGACAGCACGTGTTGCTTGAGGGCCACCTGGGCGACCTCGCTGTCGGGCGCGCTGATGTATTGCTGGTAGGCGGTGAGGCTGACCTTGGAGTCGACCACCACCTGCTTGTCACCGGGCAGCATGATCAGCACGTCCGGCTGGAAGCGCTCGCCGTCGGCGCTCTTGAGGCTGACCTGGGTCTGGTACTCGCGGCCCTTCTCCAGGCCCGCCTGCTCCAGCACCCGCTCCAGGATCAGCTCGCCCCAGTTGCCCTGGGTCTTCTGCCCCTTGAGGGCCTGGGTGAGGTTGTTGGCCTCTTCACCCAGGCGCAGGTTCAGTTGCTGCAGGCGCTCCAGCTCCTTGGCCAGCGAGAAGCGCTCACGGGCTTCGTGCTGGTAGCTCTCTTCCACGCGCTTTTCGAATGCCTGGATACGTTCCTTGAGCGGGTCCAGCAACTGACCTAAATGCTGATGGCTGGTCTGGGCGAAACGCTGCTCGCGCTCATCGAAGATCTTGCTGGCCATTTCAGCGAACTGCGCCCGCAGCTCATCACGCGAACCCTGCAGATCAGCGAGGCGCTGGGCGTGGCTGTCCTGCTGCTCGCGCAACTCGGCGCCCATCGCCGCACACTGGGCGTCCAGGCGGCGCAGCTCGGCTTCGCGGCTTGCACGCTCCAGTTGCCAGGCATGTGCAGCGTCACGTGCGTTGTCGCGATCGATCTGCAGCAGCTCCAGCTCTCGGTTCTGCGCAGCCAGCGTGGCCTGCTTGGCCGCGTTGGCCTGGCCCAGGTCGCTGATTTCGTCTCGGCTGGCATCGAGTTGCGCCGTCAGCCCCTCCTGCGCGAGCACGGCGCTGTTCAAGCGCTCCTCGCTCAGCGCGGCCTGGGCCTGTTGCCCGGCAACGCGGCGCTGCCACTGCACCAGCACGATCACCGCAGGCACCGCGCTGACCAGCATGCCCAGCAAAATGCTGGTCAGATCCATTGCAGCCATCGACAGCATGCTCACCCCCTAGGAAAACTTCCCAGAGCTTAACAGCCCCGAGGCGCCGCGCACTCAGCCAGACGGCAATTGCTTGAGCAGCAGTTGGGCGCCCTGGTCGCCGGCACGCGCGGCCTGGCGCAACAGCTCATGGCCGATGCGCCGGTCACGGGCAGTGCCGCAATCACGGCAGAGCATCTGCCCCAGCCGGCTTTGCGCCACCACCACACCCTGGCGCGCCGGGGTTTTCAGCAGGCGCCCGGCAAAGTGCTTGATGTTGCGGTTTTCACCCAGGTGCGGGTTGTCGAGCAGCCACAGGGCTACCTTGAGCGACAGGCGCTTGGGTTCAGCTGGAGGGGTGACGGATGAGGTCGAATCGGGGCTTTTGCTGCGAAACTTCATAAAAAACAGTGCAGGCAACTCGTGAGGCGCGCCACTCTACTTCATTTTTCCGACAATGGCCGAGCGTTCTTCACAGTTTTTTTCATTCTGGTGCGAGTTTTTTTCTTGACGTTTCAGACGGCTATTCGGCCAGTCGGAAAACCGCAAGGAGGATTGTCAGACAGATCCGAATTAGCTGGCACGCCCGTCCTAGAGCAAGCGCACGGGACAATCCACAGAAGCTGTGGATAACTCGGTGGACAACCCCGTTTAACACCCCGCAAACCCCGGTAGAATGGGGGCTTCGCTCAAACTGACGATTTTTTCACCAGCTAAAAAAAGTGTTTTTTTTTCATTGACTTGTAAACCTGACCTAGGCATCAGCAGCGCCGCGCGGGGATGTTGCATTGTCGTTACAGGCCCTGCGTCATATGTGCACAGCTGCCTCAATGCGAGGCGCGCAACTGCACGAAAATGGCTCAGCAGGCTGTCAGGTGGCCTGCTGCCCCCCTTCACAGAGAGGCCATAAAGCGAGATACTGGCCGGCTCCGCGAATAAAAAGCACGGGGGCTTGCACTAATCAACAAGCTGTTGTAGTCTTGCCGCCGTTAGTACCAAGCTGAAACTCAATTCTGGCCAAAGCAGTCCTTACAGTTGCCCTGTTCACCTACCTTACGAACAGGCCCTGTTGAAACCAGGACCGGCCCACTTGATGACTCCCAGGCAACCTTTACCTCCCTGCCGAGTCAACCTGCAGATTGAACAGGATCTTTCCCAGCGGCATCGAACCTTTGCCCTGATTTATTGCCTGTCCTCTGAGTACCTACCAGTCAGCCCCAGCGCCACATTATAAATGCGCTCACCACTGGCTGCCCTGTTCCAGTCAGGTTCTTCGCTCGTAGCCCTAAAGCCGAGCGCTACTGGAACGTTTTAAGCGTATGCGGATCTGAATCCGTGACTTTTGCAGGAACTTCCAATAATGATGACTCAATCCATTAATACTCAGGCTGCGATTCGCACCCTAACCCAGGCCTTTGCCCCCCTGAACTGCCTTATCCTGGCTTCGTCGCGCAAGGGTAGCTTCAGCTTCACCCTGGTCGACGACAACGGTATCGCTCAGCACAGCGAACGCCTGTACCCGGAGCAGTACACCACGCCTGCCCCACTGCAGGCCGTTATCGACCGCACGCGCCAGTCATTGATCGCGTAAGGCTCGCTAACCGGCAAGACCCAAGGGCCCCGCTTATAAAGTGGGGCTTTTTGCATCTGCAGCTCGGGAAACAGGTCGATAGAACCTGTAGGACGCTTCCGGAAATACACGAATGCCCGGCATTATTCGGCTTGGCTTTAAGTCCAGAACTGCATATGCGGTCTGGGCAGAAGCTACAAATGATTTAAAAACAGCCCTTTACAGCATGAATATGACACTACACTTCAACTCAAGCGGCCTGGACCGCTTCCGACGGGCCTGACCGATCCACCCGCTGCCAAGCACCAGCGTCCCGTCGGCCATCTTCCAGTTCGAGGGCACTATGGGTATCGCCGCGAGCGAGTTGAGTCAATTCGTGATCCGCCCCACGCTGATCTACCTGGGCCGTCACTGCCCCAGCGCCGAGGCCCTGCTGCTAGGGGTCGCAGCCAGCCAGTCAGCCCTCGGCTCGGCCCTCCACGACCGTCGTGGCCATGGCCTCTACCGTATCGGCGAAAACCGCCACCAGACGCTCTGGGACGAGTATCTCGCTCGCGACCCGGAGCTTGCCAGCCTGGTTCGCGGCCTTGCCAGCCAGCACGCCTTCCTCGCCGGCCCGCACCTGGAACTGACCGTCAACCTGCGCTACGCCACCGCCATCGCCTGGATGCTCATCGAAGAGCAATCGCCAGCATTGCCGGCCGCCGATGACCTGCTAGGCTTGGCGAGAATCTGGCGTCAAACATTCCAGCCACAAGGCCGGCTGTGTGATTTCACCCGCGCCTGGCAAGCCTGTGTTGCCCCGGTCACGTTGCAAGCCTGCTGATTCCCGCACGAGATGGACCTCGACAAATCTCGCAATTATGGTCAGATTGTCCTACAAAACCGCTCTATCTCCTGCGATACAGCCTATAGCGCCGCCCCAAAAATGTTGGTACTTTGCGCCACGGTGATCCCAAGGAGTTCTAATAATGAAAAAAGTAATACTCAAAACCTCGCTCAGTGTTGCGGTAGCCGTGGCTTCGACACAACTGTTTGCCAGTGGTTTTGCCCTCAACGAACAAAGTATCAGCGGTATGGGTACAGGTTTCGCCGGGCGTTCTTCTTCTGCCGATGATGCCAGCACCGTGTTCGGCAACCCTGCCGGCATGTCTCGCCTGAAACGTGAACAAGTAACTGTCGGTGGCGCTGCAATCATCGCCAAGACCGACATCAGCAACGCCAGCAGCACCTTCGGTGGCAGCAACGACGGCGACATGGTCCCGTTCGTGGGCGTCCCGATGGGCTACTACGTCAAGCCAATCGACGAAAACTGGACCTTCGGCTTCGGCATGTACGCGCCGTTCGGCCTGGTCACCGACTATGAAAACGGCTTCGCCGGCCGCTACTTCGGCAGCAAGAGCGAAGTACAGGTCGTCACCCTGCAGCCAACCATCAGCTACGCCTTCAACGACAAGGTCTCGATCGGTTTCGGCCCGACCATCAACCGTATCGATGGCACCCTTGAGTCCGCGTCACTGAACGCCGGCTCGCTGGGCCGCAATGACGGCAAGGTGAAGATTTCCGGTGACGACACCGCTATCGGCTACAACGTCGGCATCCTGGTGCAGGCCACTGACCGCACCCGCGTAGGCCTGACCTACCACTCGATGGTCGACTACAAGCTTGAAGGCGACACCAAGATTCAAGGTTCCGGTTTCAGCGTCTTCAGCGGCAGCAAGTTCGACGCTTCGCTGAAAATCAAAACCCCGGAATCGGTTGACCTGTCGGTCACCCACGAACTGGATGACAACTGGACCCTCTATGCCGGTAGCACCTTTACCCGCTGGAGCCGCCTGGAAGCCATCACCGTGAACAACAAGGGCGTTCCAGCCGCACTGGCACCTGGCCTCGGTCAGATCAGCGAAGAGCAGAACTGGCACGACACCTGGGCCCACGCCATTGGTGCAGCTTACAAAGTGAACAAGGAATGGACCCTGCGCGCTGGCTTCAGCGTCGACCAGTCGCCAACCAACAACGTCAACCGCTCGCCGCGCATCCCGACTGGCGACCGCAAGGCAATCAGCCTGGGCGCTGGCTGGAGCCCGAGCGAAGACATGACCATCGACGTGGCCTACTCCTACCTGTGGGAAGAAGACGCGAAGATCAACATGACCACTTCGGCAGCTGACCGTGCTCACTTCAAGGGCTCGTACAACGCCAAGTATGAAAACAGTGCTCACGGCCTGGGTGCATCCCTCACCTACCGCTTCTGATTTCAGCCTTGCTGCATGAAAAAACCGCCTTCACGGCGGTTTTTTTCATTCTGCTGGCCAGACACCTTGCAACTGCTCCTGCACGTAATCCATGAACACGCGCACCTTGGGCGTCAGTGCAAAGCGGTCGGTCACGCAGAGGTAGACCTCCATCGGCTCGGTTTGCGCGTAGGCACGCCCAGGCTGCGAGTACTCGAACAAGCGCACCAGCTCACCCCGCTGCAAGTACGGCCGCGCGATAAACTCCGCCAGCCGGGTGACGCCGCCGCCATTGGCAGCCATCTGCGCCAAGGTATCAATGTCGTCGCTGATCAGCACGGGACCAAACTCGGCATCGAAACGCAGCCCATCGCGAACAAACCCCCAGCGCAGAAAGCGGCCATCGACCGGGTAGCGAAACACCAGGCAACGATGCTGCTTGAGTGCTTCCGGAGTCTGCGGCCAACCGGCCTGCTCCAAATATTCAGGGGCGGCGCAGCAGATGAAGGGAATGCGCGCGATCTGTCGCGCCACCAAGCCCTCCTCCATCTGCGGGGTGATGCGAACACTGATGTCCACCGCCTCCCGAGCGTGATTGACCTTGCGATCATTCGTAATCAACTCAATCGAAAGCAGCGGGTAGCGTGCGCAGAATGCCGGGATCAACGGCGCCAGCACATGGCGGGCGAAGGCCGAGCTGGAGGCGATGCACAAGCGCCCTTGCGGCTCGCTGTCCACCGCAGTGACCGCCACCTGCGCCTGCGCCAGGTCACGCTCGATATGCCTGACTCGCTCGTAGTACTGCGTACCACTGGGGGTCAGCGACATGCTGCGGGTAGTACGGGCCAGCAAACGCACCTGCAGGTGCGCTTCAAGACGGGCAATATTCTGGCTGACGGCCGCTGCACTGAGGCCAAGGCTGCGCGCGCCAGCGGCAATGCTGCCGGCTTCCACGACCTTGACGAAACTCTTGATCGAGCCGAGCAGGTTCAAGGGAAATCTCCGCTATTCGTAAGATTCCCTTTATAAAGACCTAACCCCCCGACGTCTACTGACAGGCAAATCCGCTTGTTAACCTGCGCGCTCCGTTGAACCTGAAGGAGCCCGCATGACCTCAACCACCCTCACCCGCCGCCGCAAACTCGGCGTACGCGCCACGCCCTACGTCTTCGCGTTGTACATGTCGTCGATCATGGCGCTGCTGATGTGCTTCGTCATCACCGCCGCCAACAGCGGCCTGGGCGAAGGCTATGTGGCCAATGCACTCAAGGCCTACCAACTGGCCATGCCCGTCGCCTTCGCCTGCGTGCTGGTGGTGCGCCCGATCGTCCTCAAGCTGGTGGCCTGGACCGTGCACCCGGCCTCCAACAAACCCTGAAGCGTCAAGGGTGCGAAGCGATAGCCTGCTCGATGGCGGCCCTGAACTGCGGATCATCCGGCTTGGTCAGGCTGGAGAAGCTGGCGACCACCTTGCCCTGGCGATCGACCACGTACTTGTAGAAATTCCATTTCGGCGCATTGCTTTGCTTGGCCAGCTCGCGGAACAGGTGGGTAGCGTCGGCGCCGCGCACCGGCTGCGGCTCGGTCATGGTGAAGGTCACGCCGTAGTTGGCATAGCAGACCTTGGCGGTCTCTGCGGCGTCCTTGGCTTCCTGCTTGAAGTCGTTGGAAGGTACGCCGAGCATCTCCAGGCCTTGGCCCTGATACTCCTTGTAGACGGCCTCGAGGCCTTCGAACTGCGGCGCGAAACCGCAATAGCTGGCGGTATTGACCACCACCAGCGGCTTGCCGGCGAACTGCTCGCACAGGTTGACCTGCTCCTTGGCGCGCAGCTTGGGTAGATCGCCCCGCAGCAGTTCAGGGCATTGCGCCGCCAACGCGCCGCCCGCGCCAGCCAGCATGAACAGTGGGACCAGCATCCAGCGTATGCGCATCTTCCTTCTCCCAAGCGTAGGTGCAGAAGCACAGCTTACGCCTAGCAGACGCCCATGCCCAATTGCATCAATGCCAGCCCGCCGCGCTGCCAACCCCACCAGGCGAGGGTCAGCAGCAAGGCCGCCAACAGCAGCCCTGCCAGCCACAGGCGGACCCGACTCACGCCGCCCCCGCTTGCGCCTGCAGGCGCGCAACCGGGCGCTCACGTACCGGCCAGTTCAGCGCGGCCGCGAGCAAGCTGAGCAGGATCGAGATCTGCCAGACCAGGTCATAGTTGCCCGTGCGGTCATACACCACGCCACCCAGCCAGCCACCGAGGAACGCGCCCAACTGGTGGAACAGGAACACGATGCCACCGAGCATCGACAGGTTGCGCACGCCAAACAGGGTGGCCACGGTGCCGTTGGTCAGCGGTACGGTCGACAGCCACAGCAGGCCCATGGCGATACCGAACAGGTAGGCGCTGAACTCGGTAATCGGGGCCCAGAGGAACAACACGATGACCACCGCACGCAACAGGTACAACGCGGTCAGCAGGCGCGGCTTGGACATTCGCCCACCGAGCCAGCCGGCGGTGTAGGTGCCGACGATATTGAACAGCCCGACCAGCGCCAGCACCGTGGTGCCAATGGTCGCGGGCAGGTGTTGATCGACCAGGTAGGCTGGCAGGTGCACGCCAATGAAGACCACCTGGAAGCCGCAGACGAAGAAACCCAGCGCCAGCAGCCAGAACCCCGAATGCGAGCAGGCTTCGCGCAGTGCTTCGCCCAGGGTCTGATCATGGCCTTGTAGCGGCAACGGCTTGTCCCGCAGCATCAGCACCAGCGGGACGATCAGCGCGACCAGCAGGCCGAGTACCAGCAGCGCGGCAGACCAGCCCAGCCACTCGATCAGGCCGAGGGTGCCGGGCAGCATGGCGAACTGGCCGAAGGAGCCTGCGGCACTGGCGATGCCCATGCCCATGCTGCGTTTTTCAGGCGGTACGGCGCGGCCAACAACGCCGAGGATGACCGAGAAGGAGGTCCCGGAAAGGCCGATGCCGATCAACAGGCCGGCGCTCAGCGACAACGTCAGGGCCGAGTCGGACAAGCCCATCAGGATCAGGCCGACGGCGTAGAGAATGCCACCGATCATCACCACCCTGGCGGCGCCGAGGCGATCAGCCAGGGCCCCGGCGAATGGTTGCGCCAGGCCCCAGACCAGGTTCTGCAAGGCGATGGCAAGGGCGAAGACTCCGCGCCCCCAGCCAAAGTCGGCGCTCATCGGCGCCAGGAACAGCCCGAAGCCGTGGCGCACACCCAACGACAGGGCCAGGATCAGCGCTGCCCCCACAAGAATCCAACCACTGGTCCGCCATACCGATGTCATTGTTGTTTTCTCCCGACTGCAGCAAGGGTTTGCGGGTATATACCCGCTTAGACTTGTAAAAAACTCACGCAAGTTGCTCCAGCAAACGCACCAGCTCATCGCGCTGGGCTTCGCCCAGGTTGTCGACCAGGCTGCGTTGCGCGGCTTCCCAGGCGGGTTCAGCGGCGAGTACGCGCGCCTTGCCCTGCTCGGTCAGGATCACCAGTCGATTGCGCAGGTCGTTGCCTTCAGCCAGGGCCAGCAGGCCTTCGGCTTCGAGCACCTTGACGTTGCGCCCGAGCGTACTGCGGTCCAGACCCATGGCTTCGGCCAGGCTGGAGATGCTCGGTTGGTCGAGTCGGCGAACGTGGCGCAGCAGGGAAAACTGGGCGACATTGATGCCGAAGCCTTCAAGGGCCTCGTCGTAATGCCGGCTCACCCCACGGGCGGCACGACGCAAATGGGTGCAGATGCATTCACTGGTCAACATGAATAGGTGTATATACCCGCATCCGCCGTAACACAAGGAAATAATTCAGCCTGAGATGGCTTCTGCAGCGGTTGGTATTGCCGGCGTAGGGGCAGCGGATTGGCTGGCGACTGCCATGCGAGTGCCTTGCACTCGATCGCTGGCAAGGCCAGCTCCCACAGAGGTATTCGCCGCGCTATAAATCCCTGTGGGAGCCGGCCTTGCCGGCGATGGGGCCCAATGGATCAATGAATCACTGGCGACTCACAGCGCCAACCCCACCAACACCGCTACCTCCAGCAACTCCAGCAATGCCCCGGCCGTATCCCCGGTGGTGCCACCCAACCGGCGCATCATCACCCGGCGCAACAGCACAAACACCGCGACCGCCACGGCGACCGACAGCACCCCGCTCCACCCGGCCAGCGCCACACAGCCCAGCACACTCAGCGCCAGCACCATACACCCCGCCCGCTTCGGCAGATGATCAGCCAACGCCTGCCCCAGGCCGCCGCTGCGCACATAGGGTGTGCCCAGGAACAGCCCCAGCAACGCCGCCCGCCCCAGCACCGGCGCCAGCAGCAAGGCAAGCCCTTGCCCGGCCTCGATCAGCGCCAGTAAGGCGGCAAACTTGACCAGCAGCACCAGCACCAGCACCACCACGGCAATCGGCCCGCTGCGCGGGTCCTTCATGATCGTCAGCGTGCGCTGCCGATCACCAAACCCGCCCAGCCAGGCATCCGCGCTGTCCGCCAGGCCATCCAGGTGCAACGCCCCGCTCAGCCACACCCAGGCGCACAACAGCAGCGCCGCATGCAGCAACAGCGGGCTACCCGCCAGCAGCAGGTTCAAGCCCCAGAGCACAGCGCCAAACAACAACCCCACCAGCGGATAGAACAGTAATGAACGCCCCATCTGCGCAGGCGCCGGCATCCCCGGCAAACGCACCGGCAGGCTGCTGAGAAATTGCAGGGCAATCCAGAACGGCAGCATCAGCCCGCTTCCCGCCACTGTCCATCACCCTGCAGTACCAGACGACACAGCGCGCCATGACGCACCTCGACCTGCAGCAACTGCTCACGCGGCAGCCCCCGCGCCTGGGCCAACAGCAGGCGCATCACGCCGCCGTGGGTCACCAGCAACACGCGCTCGCCCGCATGCTTTTGCTGCAATCGCGCCAACGCGCCCTGCACCCGCGCGGCAAAGGCTTCGACCGGCTCGCCACCCGGCGGGGTGAAGGCATAGGGGTCTGCCCAGAACTTGCCCAGGCCCGCCTCATCGCTCTGCATCAACTCGGCAGCGCTACGCCCTTCCCACTCGCCGAAATGCAGCTCCTGCACATCCGCCTCAACGCTCAATGGCACACCGCGCAGGCCCGCCAGCTCCTCGGCAAACCGCGCACAGCGCTGCAATGGCGAGGTAATCAGCCGGTCCCACGGGCCGCCCGCGACCACGGCTTCACGCATCTGCGCCCAGCCCTGCTCGGTAAGCGCATCGTCGAGGCTGCCGCGCAGGCCGCCACCCAGTTCGGTTTCACCATGGCGCAGCAGGTCAAGGATCATGCCGGGCGATCCGCCACAGCCGCCTCGGCAAAGGTCGCCATCTGCCCATGCAGGTCGCAGGCCAGACGCAGCAGCGGCACCGCCAACGCCGCCCCGCTGCCTTCGCCCAGGCGCAAGCCCAGCTCCAGCAACGGCTCGGCCTCAAGCTCGGCCAGCACGCGGCGGTGTCCAGGCTCCGCACCGCGATGACCGAAGAACAGCCACGCCCGGCAACCGGGGTTGATGCGCACTGCCGTCAGCGCCGCCACCGTGCAGATAAAACCGTCCACCAGCACCGCAACGCCTTCCTGCGCACAGGCCAGGTACGCCCCCACCAGCGCCGCGATCTCGAAACCACCAAAGCAGAACAACTGCTGCAACGGATCATCCGCCAACCCGGCATGGGTCACGCGGGCACGCTCGATGACGGCCGCCTTGTGCTGCACGCCCTGCGCATCCAGGCCGGTGCCCGGGCCGGTCAGTTCACTGGCGGCGCACCCGAGCAACACGCTCGCCAGCGCGCTGGCCGCGGTGGTATTGCCGATGCCCATCTCGCCACCGATAAACAGCTGGGTGCCCGCCTCACGCGCCCGCAGCACGCTGTCCCGGCCGGCCTGCAAGGCCTGCTGGCCTTGCTCGGCCGTCATTGCCGGAACCTCGGCGAAGTTTGCCGTGCCACGCCCGATGTGCAGGTGGCGCACACCCGGCAGTTCCTGCTCAAGCGTCGCCGTACCCAGGTCGATGACTTCCAGGCGCGCGTCCAGCTGGCGCGCCAGCACACTGATTGCCGCCCCACCGCTGACGAAGTTGAGCAGCATCTGCCCGGTCACGGCTTGCGGATAGGCCGAGATGCCTTCGGCAACCACACCGTGGTCACCGGCAAAAATCGCGATCCACAGCTGCTGCACGCTTGGCTTGAGCTGGCCTTGCAGCCCAGCCAGTTCCACCGCCAACTGCTCCAGCCGGCCCAGTGAGCCGGCCGGTTTGGTCAGTTGCTGCTGACGCGCCAAGGCCTGCTCGCGCATGTCAGCCGCTACAGGACGACAGGCGTTCAGCCACCAGGTTTGACTCATGATTCGCATCCTTTGAGGGTAAGCGGGAGACCCGCAACGGTCAGCACCACACGCTGGCAGCGCTCAGCCACGGCCTGATGCAGCCAGCCGGCTTCATCGACGTAGCGCCGGGTCAGCTCGCCCATGGGCACCACGCCCAGGCCGGTCTCGTTGCTGACCAGAATGATTTCACCTGGCAGCGTCGGCAGGCATTCGAGCAGCGCGTCACGTTCGGCGGCCAGGCGCTCGGGGTCGTCCAGCATCAGCAGGTTGGTCACCCACAGGGTCAGGCAATCGACCAGCAGGCAACGCTGCACCGCCGCCTGTTCGCGCAGCACCCGGGCCAGCGCCAGCGGCTCTTCGATCAGCGCCCATTCGGCCGGGCGACGCTCGCGGTGCAGGCGCACCCGCGCGCTCATTTCGCCGTCCAGCGGTTCACTGGTGGCAATGTAGGTGACGGCCAGGCCACTGGCCTGCGCGCGCTGTTCGGCGAGGCGGCTCTTGCCGGAGCGGGCGCCGCCGAGGATCAGGTTGAGCATGTCAGTTCAGCCCACAGAGTTGACGGAGCCGGTCGCAGTCCAGATGGTTCTGCACCAGGTCCGCCAGGCGTTCGATATCCACTTCGCGCAGGGCGTGATAGTCGACGTGCTCGACCTCGCTCAACCCCGCCCAGCGCAGCAGCGCGGCGCAGGACGCCGTCGATTCGAACAGGCCGTGCAGATAGGTGCTGAGGATTTGCCCATCGGCGCTGATCGCCCCGTCGCAACGGCCGTCTTCCAGCTGCACGGCCGGCCGCTCAAGGGCCGGGCCACGGGTGACCCCGGCGTGGATTTCATAGCCGCTGATCGCCGCCTGCTCCAGCGACAGGGTGCCGCCGATATTGCGCAGCTGCTTTTCGGCCTCAAGTTCGGTGACGTAGTCCAGCCAGCCCAGCCCCGGGCTGCTGCCCGCCGGGCCTTCAAGCCCGAGCGGGTCGTCGACGCGCATGCCGAGCATCTGCAAGCCGCCACAAATGCCCAGCAGCTTGCCGCCATACCGCAAATGGCGGGCGATGGCCTCCTCCCAGCCGCGCTCGCGCAACTGGGCCAGGTCACTGCGCACGCTCTTGGAGCCGGGCAGGATGATCAGGTCGGCCGGCGGGATCGCCTGGCCCGGGCCGATGAACTGCAGGTCGACCTGCGGGTGCAGGCGCAGCGGGTCCAGGTCGGTGTGGTTGCTGATGCGCGGCAGCACCGGGACGATGACTTTCAACACCTGCGCCTGCTTGTCGCCCTGGCGCTGGTCGATGCCGTCCTCGGCTTCCAGATGCAGGTCCATCACATAGGGCAGCACGCCGAGCACCGGTTTGCCGGTGCGCTCCTCCAGCCAGTCAAGGCCCGGCTGGAGCAAGGCGATGTCGCCGCGAAAACGGTTGATCACGAACCCCTTCACCCGCGCCTGTTCAGTCGGCGAGAGCAATTCAAGGGTGCCCACCAGATGCGCGAACACCCCGCCCCGGTTGATATCGGCAATCAGGATCACCGGGCAATCCACCGCCTCGGCGAAGCCCATGTTGGCGATATCGCCAGCGCGCAGATTGATCTCGGCCGGCGAGCCGGCGCCTTCGACCATCACCACCGGATAGGCCGCGCTCAGGCGCTCATGCGAAGCCAGCACCGCTTTCATCGCGATGGATTTGTAGTCGTGGTACGCCACCGCGTTCATGCTGGTGACGGCGCGGCCATGGATGATCACCTGCGCCCCGGTGTCGCTGTTGGGCTTGAGCAGCACCGGGTTCATGTCGGTGTGCGGCGCCAGCCCGGCGGCCTGCGCCTGTACGGCCTGGGCCCGGCCGATCTCGCCGCCATCGGCGGTCACGGCGCTGTTGAGCGCCATGTTCTGCGGCTTGAACGGCACCACGCTGACGCCCTGGCGGGTCAGCCAGCGGCACAGCGCGGTCACCAGGGTGCTCTTGCCGGCATCGGAGGTGGTGCCTTGCACCATCAGGGTGGTCATGGGTGTTCCTTGCGGTATTCGGCCAGGGCCTGGGTCAGGCGCTGCCAGTCGGATTCTTCAGCCGGCAGGCCGAAGCGCAGGCTTGAGGTGACGCTGAACAGTCGCAGCAGAATGCCGCGACGGGCCATGAATTCGTACAGCTCGTCGGCTTGATCCAGCTCCAGGTACTGGAACAGGTCACAGCCCCCGGCGGGTTTAAGGCCGGCGGCTTCGAGGGTTTTGGCCAGCCGTGCACTGGCCTCGGCACAGCGTTTGATCTGCAACTGATGCGCGGCGCGGTCGAGCAGGCAGGCCTGCCCGAGTATCCGCGTGGGACCGCTGATGGCCCACGGCCCCAGCTGTTCCGCCAGCAATTGCAGCAACTGCCGTTCAGCCAGCACAAAGCCCAGCCGCACGCCGGCCAGGCCAAAGAACTTGCCGAACGAGCGCAGCACGATCAAACCGCTTCGCCAGGTTTGCGCGGCGATGCTTTGCCCCGGGGTGTTGTCCATGAATGCTTCGTCGACCAGCAGCCAACCACCGCGCTGGGCCAGCTTGGCGTGCCATTCGAGCAAACGCTCAGGCGCCAGTTTGTGCCCGGTCGGGTTGTTCGGGTTGACCACCACCAGCACATCCAGGCTGTCGAGGTAGAACTCGACCTGGTCCTCGCTCAGCTCGCGCACCCGGTGCCCGGCGCGGCGCCAGCCTTCGGCGTGCTCGGCGTAGCACGGCGAGAGCACGCCGACCTTGCCGCTGCGGCGCAAACGCGGCAGGGCCTGGATCGCCGCCTGCGAACCGGCCACCGGTAGCAACTGACTCACACCATAGAATTCGGCGGCAGCCTGCTCCAGGCCATCGTCGGTCTCCGGCAGGCGCGCCCAGGCGCGGATCGGGATCTCGGGAATCGCGAAGGGCCAGGGCGCGATGCCGCTGGACAGGTCCACCCAGTCGTCCTGGGCGATAGCGTATTCGCGTATCGCCCGCTGCAGGCGACCACCGTGTTCAAGCATAGAATTCTGCCCCCAGGCACAAGAGCAACAACCACAACCAGACACCCTGACAGACCAGCCGCCAGCCACGTTCAATGGCATCGGCATCGGCCTGCGGACCCTCGCCCAGCGGCGCACGCTGGTGCAACTCACCATGATAGACCGCCGCGCCACCGAGCTCGACACCCAGCGCACCGGCACCGGAGGCCATCACCGGCCCGGCATTCGGGCTGTCCCAGGTCGGGCCCTGGGTACGCCAGCATTTGAGCGCCAGGCGGGTCTTGCCCAGCAGCGCGTAGGTCAGCGCGACCAGGCGCGCCGGAATGTAGTTGAGCACATCATCGATCTTCGCCGCCGCCCAGCCGAAGCGCTCGAAGCGTTCGTTGCGATAGCCCCACATGGCGTCCAGGGTATTGCTCAGGCGGTACAGCACCACCCCGGGCGCACCGGCCACAACAAACCAGAACAGCGCGGCGAACACCGCGTCACTGCCGTTCTCCAGCACCGACTCGGTGGCAGCGCGAGCCACGGCAGTTTCATCCAGCTCGGTGGTTTCGCGGCTGACCAGGTACCCGACCCGGCGCCGCGCTTCGTCCAGATCCCCTGCGCGCAACGCCTCGGCCACCGGGCGGATATGCTCGCCCAAGCTACGCAGGCCAAGCGCGCAATACAGCAGCAGGATCTCCACCACCCAGCCGATATAGGGCAGCCAGGACAGCGCAGTGGCCAGCAGGGTCAGCGGCACCACGGCAAGGAACCAGGCGGTGACGCCATGGCTGCGCCAGCCACGCCCGCCGGCATTGAAGCGCTGCTCCAGGCGCCCGGCCATCCGCCCAAACGCGACCAGCGGGTGCCGACGTTGAGGCTCCCCCAGCAGCGCATCCAGCGCCACGCCGGCAACCGTCAACAACGCCACACTCATTCCTGCTCTCCCCATTGATTGTCGTACAGCATTTCGCTCAGTGGCCGTGGTGCGGCCCAGCCTTCGAGCGCCAGCATCGGCGCCGGATAAAACGCCTCTACCGGGCCCAGGCAGAGGATCGCCAGCGGCTTGGCCCCAGCCGGCATACCCAGCAGATCGGCCAACGCCTGCGGGTCGAACAGCGACACCCAGCCCATGCCTAGGCCTTCCGCACGCGCCGCCAACCAAAGATTCTGGATGGCGCAGGACAACGACGCCAGATCCATTTCCGGCAAGGTCCGCCGGCCAAAGATGTGTTTCTCGCGCTCATCCATCAACGCCGCCACCAACACCTCGGCGCAGTCGTTGATGCCTTCGACCTTGAGCTTCATGAAATCGTCCGAACGCTGCCCCAGCGCTTCGGCAGTGCGTACCCGCTCATCCTCGACCAGCGCCTGGATCTGCTGGCGCAGGTCGCGCCGGGTGATGCGGATAAACCGCCAGGGCTGCATCAGGCCGACACTGGGCGCCTGGTGTGCGGCCTCAAGCAGCCGGGCCAGCAGTTGCGGGGCCACCTCGCCGCCGGCAAAGTGGCGCATGTCGCGCCGCTCGCCGATGGCGCGGTACACCGCCGCGCGCTCGGCAGCGCTGTACGCCAGTTCGCTCATGGCGCCAACAGCGCCGCCAGCGCCGCGGGGTTGGAGGGGAAATAGAAGTGCACGTAGGACGCCGTCAAGCGGCCAATGCGGTAGACCGCTTCTGCACCTCGGCCACCATTCGGGCTCTGGCCACGGGCGATGGGCTCAAGCGTGGTGCTGGTCAACGAGTGATGGTAGGTGTGCCCGCGCAGGGTGCCTTCCGGCAACTCCACCGCTTGCAGGGCCAGCGCTGCCAGGCGCTTCTGCATGACCGCCTCGCCCGCCAGCAAGCCGACCAGTTCGGCGCGCTCGCCGGCGACGTCGGTCAGCGAATCGAGCAGATACAGCATGCCGCCGCACTCGGCCAGCAGCGGCTTGCCTTCGGCATGGTGGCCGCGAATGGCCGCGAGCATCGGCGCGTTGGCCGCCAGGGCCTGGTGGTGCAGCTCCGGGTAGCCACCCGGCAGGTACAGGCTGTCGGCAGGTGGCAGCGCGCTGTCGTGAATTGGCGAGAAGAAGCTCAGTTCAGCACCCATCGCCCGCAGCAGGTCCAGGCTCGCGCCATAGGTGAAGGCGAAGGCTTCATCACGCGCGACAGCAATGCGCACGCCAGCCAGCAATGGCTCGGCGGTGCTGACCTCAGGCGCGGCAAACGCCACCGCCGGCGGCAGCGACGACTCGCAGCTCTCCCCCAGCGCCTTGGCCGCAGCGTCCAGGCGCAGGTCGAGGTCAGTCAGTTCGCTGGCCTGCACCAGGCCCAGGTGCCGGCTTGGCAACTCGATGCCGGTCTCCCGCGAAAGCCCGCCATACCAGCGCAGGCCTTCCGTCAGGCTGCCCTCAAGCAATTGCGCATGGCGCAAGGTGCCGACCCGATTGGCCAGCACCCCGGCAAACGGCAGGTCCGGCTGGTAGCGCGCCAGGCCAAGCGCCAGGGCACCAAAGGTCTGGGCCATTGCCGTGCCGTCGATTACGGCCAGCACCGGTACACCAAAGTGCCGGGCCAGGTCGGCGCTGGACGGCGTGCCGTCGAACAGCCCCATCACCCCTTCAATCAGGATCAGGTCGGCTTCGCCTGCCGCTTCCCACAGCAGGCGCTTGCTTTCTTCGGCGCCGACCATCCACAGGTCCAGTTGATACACCGGGTGGCCGCTGGCACGTTCGAGGATCATCGGGTCGAGAAAGTCCGGCCCGCATTTGAATACCCGCACCTTGCGCCCCTGATTGCGGTGCAGGCGGGCCAGTGCGGCGGTGACGGTGGTCTTGCCCTGGCCGGAGGCCGGTGCGGCGATCAGTACCGCCGGGCAATGCCGGGTTTGCCTCATAGCTCGACGCCCTTCTGGGCACGAATGCCGGCCTGGAAGGCGTGCTTGATCATGCCCATTTCGGTGACGGTATCCGCCAGCTCGATCATTTCCGGCTTGGCGCCGCGACCGGTGACGATCACATGCTGCATCGGCGGGCGCGCCTGCAGGTCGCTGAGCACCTGGTCCAGGTCAAGGTAGCCGTGCTTGAGGGCGATGTTCAATTCGTCGAGCACGACAAAGCCGATGCTCGGGTCTTGCAGCAGCTCGCGGGACACCGCCCAGGCGGCTTCGGCGGCGGCGATGTCACGCTGGCGGTCCTGGGTTTCCCAAGTGAACCCCTCGCCCATCACGTGGTAGCGCACTTCCTCCGGGAAGCGACGGAAGAACAACTCTTCACCCGTGCTGTTGCGACCCTTGATGAACTGCACCACGCCGCCTTTCATACCGTGGCCCAAGGCCCGCGCGAGCATGCCGAAGGCCGAGCTGCTCTTGCCCTTGCCATTGCCGCTGAGCACCAGCAGCAGGCCGCATTCATTGGGCGAGCTGGCGATGCGTTCGTCGATGATGGCTTTCTTGCGCTGCATGCGCGCCAGGTGGCGTTCGTCACGGTCAGTGGATTCGGTCATCGGGGGTTCTCCGCAGGCAGCCGTCGGCGCCAGGTAGGCAGCGCTCACGCCAAAGGTGGCGAGCAGCGCAGGAAGGGACGGCACGACAGATGAGTGGATGGCACACGGAAAACGCGCAGGGCTCGGCCTTTGGCCGCAGGGGTCCGCGCATCACCCTCCGTGATGCCGTTGGCTGTAACAGGCCGGTCTCCGGGCTCATGAGCGGGGCTTGGCAGCCGCCAGAACGTGCGCCTTCCCGGGGTTTTCCCAGTGGCCATGCACGCGCTTTGACTCATTTACCGTTGCGGGGGCAGCGCCGGAATCGCGCACTGCATGCGCTCACCGGCTTCCCAGTTTCACCCTGCCAAGCCATCGGCCGCAGAGCACCTGAAACAAGCCGCGAAGGTTAGAGGGTTGGGCCCGGAGCGTCAATTAAAGGTGCGCACACCGACCCCGATCAATGGCACATCTGTCACCTTGTGCGACACTCGCAACGGTGATATCACTAAGCCATTACTTGTGGCGAATCTCACAACAATGAATAGGAGAGCGCAGCATGCAAGGCCTGATCATCAACAACCCGCGCCTGGAGTTCCTGCGCCCGGCGCTGGAACGCTGGAACGAGTGCATTGAACGTTTCAATCAGGTCCTGGGCGACGCTGAAGCGCCTTACTGGCAAGGCGCACAGGCCAATATCGGCATATTGTCGGCGGCAGCCTGGCAGGCCGAGCTGGTGACCTTGCAAGCCGGCCAGAGCAAAAAGCAGCGATCCGAAGGCGAACGCGAGCGACGCTGCGACCTGCTGATCGCCAGCCGAGAAGAGTCGGCCTACCTGCACGTGGAACAACGCTGGCCGAAAATCGGCAAGCTCGACTTGAATGAAGCCCTGGCGGAAACCGCCGCACTGGCCAGGCAGGTGGCCTACCCCAGCCAGCTGAAGATCGCGACCTTGTTCGCCAGCCCCTGGAAAGCCGGCCAGCACGCCAGCCCCGAAGAGCTGCAGGACCTGGTCGATGACCTGCAAAAGCACACGGCCTGTGCGATTGCCTGGTTCTTCCCCTATGGTTATCGCAAATTGCACACCGAACTGGGGCAGTATCACCCCGGCATCATCCTGTTGCTCAAGCAGGCTTGACGGAACCTTGCCAGGCCGGCGTGCTTCTATTGCAGTAGTACGCCGCCATCGCGAGGGACTTCGATCATGCGCACCCCACATATTGCACTGCTGCTGGTAGTCAGCGGCGGGCTGGCCGCCTGCGGCGAAAGCGCCCGCCTGGACGTCGGCGCTGGCAGCGGGCCATCGCCGCAACTGCCGGAGCCGAACAAGACGCTCATCCCCACCGTCAATATCGCCCCGGCTGTCGGCTGGCCAGCGGGCGGCAAACCCGTGGCGGCGCCGGGCACCCAGGTGCAGGCCTTCGCCGACAAGCTCGACCACCCGCGCTGGCTGTATGTGCTGCCCAATGGCGATGTGCTGGTGGCCGAGACCAATGGCCCGGCAAAGCCGGACGACGACCAGGGCATACGCGGCTGGATAGCCAAGAAAATCATGGGCCGGGCAGGCGCCGGCGTGCCGAGCGCCAACCGCATCACCCTGCTGCGTGATAGCAACAACGATGGTGTGGCCGATACCCGCACGACCTTTCTCGAAAATCTCAATTCGCCGTTCGGCATGACCCTGGTCGGCAACGACTTCTATGTGGCCGACACCGACCGGCTGCTGCGCTTCCCGTATGAGCCCGGGGCGACCTCGATCAAGGCCCCTGGCACCCCGCTGGTCGATCTGCCGGGCGGGCCGCTGAACCATCACTGGACCAAGAACGTGATCGCCAGTGCTGACGGCAGCAAGCTCTACGTGACTGTCGGTTCGAACAGCAATGTCGGTGAAAACGGCATGGACCAGGAAAAAGGCCGGGCGGCGATCTGGGAGGTCGACCGCGCCAGCGGCGAGCACCGCCTGTTCGCTTCAGGGCTGCGCAACCCCAATGGCCTGGCCTGGGAGCCGCACAGCGGGCAGTTGTGGACGGCCGTGAACGAGCGTGACGAGATCGGCAGCGACCTGGTGCCGGACTACATCACCTCGGTGCAGGACGGTGGCTTCTATGGCTGGCCCTACAGCTATTACGGGCAGCATGTGGATGTGCGTGTGCAGCCGCAGGATGCGAACCTGGTGGCCAAGGCCATTGCTCCGGATTATGCGGTGGGGCCGCATACCGCTTCGCTGGGGCTGACGTTTGCCGAGCCGGGGGCATTGCCGGCGCCGTTTGATCAGGGCGCGATCATTGGCCAGCACGGCTCGTGGAACCGCAAGCCGCACAGTGGCTACAAGGTGTTGTTCGTGCCGTTCAGTACCGCAGGAAAGCCGGCGGGCAAGCCGATTGACCTGCTGACCGGGTTCCTCGACAAGGACGAGAACGCCATGGGGCGGCCGGTGGGGGTGGTGAACGATCACCGGGGTGGGGTGTTGGTGGCGGATGATGTGGGGAATGTGATCTGGCGGGTGAGCAAGGCGCAGTGAACGTTGGTCGCGGGGCCGGTGATACCCGTGAGAGCAACTGCCTTGCAGCAATCTCTGTGGGAGCTGGCCTTGCCAGCGATGCAGGCACCGCGCAGTGAATGACACCGCGTCGATGCAATCGCCGGCAAGGCTGAA
>NZ_JAMDGY010000132.1 GCF_028656955.1 Pseudomonas fontis | reverse complement strand
TTTTTACACACTCTGGGCCAGAAGCGGTCATTAAACGCAAAGAGCAGACTCTCGGCTCCTATCAAAGCTGAAGAACACCAAGTTTTAGAGATAGGCTTTATCCTTAGAGTTTCTTGAATGATAGTCTACAAGATAGTCTAAATACTCCCGATAGTATTTACTTGGAAGTCCTAGGCCCTCTACCATGTCATTAAAGTCTTCAGGAAAGGGGCGATATATCTTCTTTATTTGCTTCATTCGCGAGACATAAATATCATTGTGATTATGATCGCCTTCGTAAAAAGAATACAATCTTTTTCCTCCAACGGTGAATCCGCGCTTTGCCAGCATTCGGTCAACTTCACTTTCCGCAGAATCTGGATGCATATAAAACCACTCAGAGTTCCGGCCAGTGTAAAGATGCAAGACGGGATCTGCGAATGACCTTCGATGAATATAGCCTTCAATTTCTCCCAGCTCAAATCTCGAAATTCCATTCGTGATTTTAGAGAGTTCATAGGTGGCAAAAAGCACAACAAATGGATTGTAGGTCTTACCCTCAGCCAGTCTTTGCTTTGGCGTTTTTTTTGTTGTTAGCCCTATCTTTGAAATCCCCATGTCTCGGATGTCGACCGCAATATACAGCCAAGCAAACTTTGAGCGCGGATACTCGTCGTAGTAATCATTGATCTCTGCAAGTTCTTCATCCGCATCGAATTCATCATACTCAAAACCCATTAGCAAAAGCTTCCTTAAAATTAATGACTCGCTCCTAGAAAGCTATCTATTATCGATTGGATGTTGCAAATAACGCACAGTGATAAATAGCAAGAACCTGTCGCCTACCTTTTGGGAAAGAGATTAGATATTTTGGCCAAAAGTTGACTTTCGAATGGAGTCTAGGAGTTTAGGGGCGATTCACTCATTGCCTGTGCCGCAAAGCTTCTATATCCAACTAAATCTAGATGGCACATGGACCGACGCCATTCAAAAGAGAGACAGCGAACTGCAGTTGTGTTCCTCGAACATATCCGGCGCTCTGCCCCCATCGGTTTTGAACTCCGACCAATTGAGATTCACTTGGATCCCAGAACGATCCCTCTCGTGATTGAGTAACCAGCCAAATGCCACCGCCGCTGAGTCCCGGTGGCTCTGGCGCTTCAACGGTTCCTTCTTGGGATGGCGAGATGTTAGACGTCATATTGTACTCGAGCGCAATGTCGTGCGCCGGATTCAGATGAGAGGGAAATGGATCGCAAGAATTTGTGATGTAACACATAGTTCCTGCACCGACTGTTCTTTCAACCATTGATGTATGCAACCAGGCTCTCGGTGCGCCACAGACAGCAAAAAACCGTGATTCATCTACCGAAACCCCATAGAGAAAGCGCGTTTCCACAAGAAACTCTTTGCTTTTCGCGATTTGCTCTCCCCCCTCCGCAGTCAGTTCGAGCAATGCAATGTCGAGAGAGTCACGCTCCCCTCCACCGATCGCTAGAATCCTTTGGATGAAGATGTTCTCCGTGTTGCCATCCTCGCTGAACAATACTGCGATCGCGCGCAAATCTAGGGGCTGTCCCTGACTATCTGTCACCACGTGGGCTGCAGTTAAGAGGTATCGAACACCTTTTATTTCGATGCATGTTGCGCTTCCTAAGTCCTTCGGCCGATCGGCATTTAGGTCCCAGATCAGCAACGTCACTGAATGCCGCATCAGGCTCTTCTGAACAGCAGTGACGGCAATTTTAAATTGTTTGAGAGCTTGATCTGTATCGGTATTTTTCATCTTAATCACTTCCATAAATTTGGAAAGTTATCACTACTGTAATCGCGTCTTTGCTATCGGTTCCTTTTCCTGCTGTGGAACGCGGACCGCTCGCTCGATTTTGGATTAGTCTGGAACGTGGAAAACCAGTACTGTCAGGATCAGCTCGCGGCCGACATCATCGTTCGCGCGTAGCATATAACGAAAGCCGCTTTCATGAGGCCAGTTCTCAACACGCTTAAAATTGTGGTGTCCCTTTACCTGGGCATCTATGCCATTCATGACTGTCGTGGTATCGGTGCCGCGATTGAAGACCAAGATTGCGGTTTTCCCGTCTCGCCAAGTGGCGTAGCCGAGGAGTTGGTCTATCGCTTCATTAAAGGCTTTAGGCCCTTTCCAAAACTTGCACTCGGCAATGAAGACATTACGATCTGCCTCTCGCAATAAAATGTCCGTTTTGCCCGACATGTTAAAGGTCTCACCAGTGGCTTTACCTTCGAACTGGCCATTGAGCTGAACGAGGAAGTGTTGCCGCAGCGCCTCCTCGTTCATAGACTTAAATGCTCCAGGACTACGCTCCATCACTAAGGCCATATCTTGCATAATACGTAGCGCTTGCTCGTACTGATCCATAGCCCAAGTGGGCTCCGGTTTGAATGGCGCAGTGCTCGCCGGGGGCAGCTTGGGGGCCGCTTTCTTCTTGACAGTAGGAACGACGTAGGTCTTCGGTGCGTCCTCTCGTCGCTTTACGGGAATACCCAACGCTAACACTCGATCCGACTGAGCAAGGAGGCGCGCTCGTCGCTGCTCAATACACTGCTCGGAAAGGTTGACCAGCTCTTGGTTGTAGATCTGAATCATCGTTCGCTGCACCCCCAGATACTGCTCAATTTCATTGAGGACGCGCTCAACACTACTTCGCACGTCAGAATGGGGGGCATCGGACGGGGAGTCATATCGAAAGAGCAAGTCCGTTTTACTCACCATCGCGCGGGGAGGGCTTGAACTGAACTGATTTGCATGGGCATAGAAAAGCTCTGAATCACCTTCAAAGGGGACGTGGACATCTACGCGCTCTCCGGGAACGTAGACAGGTCTCCCCGTGTCTCTGATAAACCGTCCGCTGTCATACCTGACGTCAACTTGGACTTCCGCTGTATCTGCGTACCAGTCGTCACGACGGAGAATTAGGGGTTCTACGTAGTACTTTTCAACAAGGTACTGTTTCAGGTCTTCGGGAGCTGTATTCAGTAACCTATTTGCATCGAACGCTTCCACCTCCTTGCGGAGTTTTTGGGTTTGCTCCGTAAGGATGTCTTGAAGAGAGAAACTGCTGAACAGGTAACCTTTGCTCTTGTCGATGTTTCCGAACATAGTACGTCCTTATTCTGAGGTTGTGGCAGTCCAAAGCTCCCTGACGGTCGCCGTTTCCGAACCAACGATGCTGATCGAGTGGGGCGACTGGGTATAATTGTTACTAAAAGACCATGATGCACTTCGCTGTGGACAAGCACAACGAAAGTACTTCAGCCTAAGCTCGAGCTTGTCCCTGAGGGTTTGTCGCCTCTCGCGAATACTCGGTGAGATCACTTCGGATCTCGATAACTGATGGTAGGTTCGTAATTCCAGATCCGCCGTGAGTCCCGTTTGGCGGCTTTTTCTAGTGGCTGCTTATGGCCCAGAGTGTGTAAAAA
>NZ_JAMDGY010000131.1 GCF_028656955.1 Pseudomonas fontis | reverse complement strand
CTGCATATCGTCTTTGGGGTGCTGAAATCGGGACAACCTTATGACCCGAAGTTAGCACTTGCCCGGTGACGGGCAAGACGGTATCTACATGGAGCCAGCCTTGGCTGCAGCTTTTTCCTGACTGATCAATCCGCTATGCTCGGGGCCTAACCGCGCCGTCGCGAGCCGGATGTCAGCAGGAAAGAGGGCACCATGATCAGCAGCAAGTTGCCGAACGTCGGCACGACCATCTTCACCACCATGTCCCAGCTCGCCGTGCAAACCGGCGCCTTGAACCTGTCCCAGGGGTTCCCTGATTTCAACGGCCCGCAAGCCCTGCTCGACGCGGCCAGCCGGCACATCAGTGCCGGGCACAATCAATACTCGCCGATGACCGGTCTGCCCGCCCTGCGCCAGCAAGTCGCCGCCAAGATCGCCCGCAGCTATGGCGTGACGGTCGATGCCGACAGCGAAGTGACCATCACCCCCGGTGCCACCGAAGCGATCTTCTGCGCCATCCATGCGGTGATCCGCGCCGGTGACGAAGTCATCGTCTTCGACCCCAGCTATGACAGCTACGAACCTGCCGTGGAACTGGCCGGTGGCCGCTGCGTGCACGTTCAGCTCGGCGCCAGCGACTTTGCCATCGACTGGCAGAAGCTCAGCGATGCGCTCAGCCCGCGCACCCGGATGATCATCATCAACTCGCCGCACAACCCCAGCGGCGCGCTGATCACCCGTGCCGAGCTGGAGCAACTGGCCGCGTTGATCGCCGAGCGTGACATCTACCTGATCAGCGACGAAGTCTACGAGCACCTGGTCTACGACGGCGTTGCCCATGCCAGCGTGCTGGCAGTCGAGGCCCTGGCGCAGCGCGCCTTCGTGGTCAGCTCGTTCGGCAAGACCTACCACGTCACGGGCTGGAAGACTGGCTATGTGGTGGCCCCGCCGGCGCTGACTGCTGAACTGCGCAAGGTGCACCAGTACGTCAACTTCTGCGGCGTGACCCCGCTGCAATGGGCACTGGCCGACTTCATGGCCGAGCACCCGGAGCATGTCGAAGAACTGCCAGCGTTCTACCAGGCCAAGCGCGACCTGTTCTGTGATTTGCTGGCACCGTCGCGGTTCAGCTTTACCCGCTCGGCCGGCACGTATTTCCAGCTGGTGGACTATTCGCAGATCCGCCCAGACCTCAACGATGTCGACATGGCCCTGTGGCTGACCCGCGAACACGGCGTGGCCACTATCCCGGTGTCGGTGTTCTACCAGCAGCCGATTGCCGGGCAACGCCTGGTACGCCTGTGCTTTGCCAAACGCGAGGAGACGCTGCAGGATGCGGCGGAAAAACTATGCGCGATCTGAGTAACCTGCCGAACCTGAAAGTTGCCTTGATCCAGACCACCCTGGCCTGGCAGGACCGCCTGGCCAACTACGAACATTTCGAGGGCTTGCTGGAGCAGGCGCGCGGTGCGGACCTGATCGTCCTGCCGGAAATGTTCACCACCGGTTTCTCCATGGACTCCGAGAGCCTGGCCGAGCCGGAGCACGGCCCGACCTACAAATGGCTCAAGGCCCAGGCGAAGAAGCTGGAGGCGGTGGTCACCGGCAGCGTGATCATCCAGGCCGCCGATGGCAGCCACCGCAACCGCCTGCTGTGGGCGCGCCCGGATGGCGAGCTGCTGCACTACGACAAGCGCCACCTGTTCCGCATGGCGGGCGAGCACAAGCACTACACCCCGGGTGAGCGCCAGGTGCAGTTCGAACTGAAGGGTTGGCGGGTACGCCCGCTGATCTGCTACGACCTGCGCTTTCCGGTGTGGAGCCGGGACGCCCAGGACACCGACCTGCTGCTGTACACCGCCAACTGGCCGGCGGCGCGCCGTCAGCACTGGAACCGGTTGTTGCCGGCGCGGGGCATCGAGAACCTGTGCTATGTCGCGGCGGTGAACCGCGTGGGGACGGACGGCAAGGGCTTCGCCTACAGCGGTGATAGCCAGGTGCTGGACTTCCAGGGCGAAAGCCTGCTCAGCGCCGGTGAAGCTGACGGCGTATTCACCGTAGTGCTCAGCGCGGCGGACCTGGCGGCCTATCGCACCCGCTTCCCGGCCAATCTCGATGCGGATACCTTCGAGCTGCATTGACGCTGACGGCGAGTAAGGTTTTCAGGCTGCCTGCTGTTCTGCGAGCTGATCATGATCGTCGGCCATTCACCCTGTATCGGGGTGATGTCGAGAGCAGGAGGCTCCATGATCCATTCCAACTTTACTGCCGAGTTGCACTGCAAATACGGGCAGGTGGGTGCTGTGAACTGGCCTTTTGGCCACTCCCCCCTTGATAGCACGGCAGAAGAT
The DNA here is from genome assembly GCF_028656955.1 of Pseudomonas fontis. GTDB lineage: Bacteria > Pseudomonadota > Gammaproteobacteria > Pseudomonadales > Pseudomonadaceae > Aquipseudomonas > Aquipseudomonas fontis. The sequence continues at coordinate 22,924 of NZ_JAMDGY010000131.1, read as the reverse complement.
GGTTGGTTGTGCGCGCAACGAACGTATAGCGAAGCCAAAGCATTCGAGCCACTGCGATTGCGTTTCCGCTTCATTGAGCAGGTGAATGAGCGTACTCATTACAAAATTTATTGTGAGGAGGGTTTTTCGTTCAAAGGTGCAAGACTGGACCAGAGTAGAGGCGGCTGGCTGGGGCTGTATGGCGCATTCGTGGTAGGCCGACTCATCGACAGCGTCAACCCAGTAAGCGCGGCAGAACTGAACAGCACAATTTGGAAGGTTCAGGCACTTGAAGCGTGGGATGGTTCAGTTGAAGGGGCTGAAGGGCTGCCGCTCCATCTGCGCGATGGTCTTGGTTTCAGAGTCGCGCTTGCTAAAGCCAAACCGGGAAGCAAAAGCCGGTTTCTGCACGCGGGTGAGGGTGACGCCGAAGTACTGACTTTCCAATTGCGCAATATTCAGCTTGCCTGAATAACCTTGGCGCCGCGCAACAGGAGCCCCGCCCGCATGGGTTGGGCTCCTGCCAGCGATCCAACAGGGCCTAGTAGACATCCCGTCGATAGCGCCCGGCTTCGACCAGGCGTTCGACCTCGACCGCACCCAGCACGTCGGTCAGCACCGCGTCCACCCCGCCAGCCATCCCTTGCAGGCTGCCACAGATATAGATCGATGCCCCTTCTGCCAGCCACTGCTTGAGCGTCTGCGCCTGCTCGCGCAGACGATCCTGAACGTACACCTTGTGCGCCTGGTCCCGCGAGAAGGCCAGGTCCAGCCGCGCCAGATCAGCACTGGCCAGCCAGCCTTGCAGCTCTTCCTGGCAGAGGAAGTCATGAGCCTGGTTGCGCTCGCCAAACAGCAGCCAGTTGCGCTGTTCGCCTTCTGCAACGCGCGCCTTGAGCAGGCTGCGCAGCCCGGCCAGCCCGGTGCCGTTGCCCACCAGGATCATTGGCGCCGAAGTGACGGGCAGATGGAAGCCGCTGTTGCGGCGCAAGCGCAGGCTGACACTGTCACCGAGGGCCAGATGCTCGGTCAGCCAGCCTGAGCCCAGGCCCAGGGTACCGTCGGCATGACGCTCCTGACGCACGATCAGCTCCAGCACACCATCGCTGGCAATCGAGGCAATCGAATACTCGCGCGCGGCCAGCGGGATCAACGCATCCACCAGCGCCTGGGCGTGCAGGCCGACCAGGTGTTCGCGGCTGGCGGGCAGCTGGCGGCTGGCCAGCGCTACGGCCAGTGGTTCACGCAGGCCATCGACCACGACCGGGCTGTCTGCCGGCAAACCCAACCCTTGCAGGAACTGGCTCACCGCTTGGGCGCCATGGCGAGGCAGGATCTCCACCAGGTCGCCGGCGTCCCAGTGTTGCGTGGGGTTGGTGCTCAGGCCCAGCAGGTAGACCGGTGCGCCTTCGCTGCCGGGGTTGATGTGCTCGCGCTTGATCAGGCGCCAAGGGGTGAAGTCCGGTACTTGCCAGGTGGCCACGGTGCTGCTGCCGGTCAGTTCGGCCAGCTGTTGCTGCCAGCGTTGCAGCGCTGCCGGGTCAGCACTGTCGACTTCAACCGGGGCGAAGCTGGCTTTGGCGCCGCGCTCACCCAGCCAGGCATGCAGGCGATGGGCGAAGCCGCAGAAGTGCGGGTACTGGCGATCACCCAGGGCCAGCAGGGCGTAGTTCAGCTCACCCAGCGCCCAGGGTTGGCCGAGCACCTTGCGCTCGAAACCACGGGCACTGTCCGGTGCCTCGCCGTCGCCAAAGGTACTGACCACGAACAGCGCCCGTTCGGCCTGGCGAAGATCATCCTCGGTCAATTGCGCCAGTGGTTGCACACGCACCGGCAGGCCGGCCGCCTGCAGTTGCCCGGCGCTCTGCCAGGCCAGTTGCTCGGCGAACCCGCTCTGGCTGGCGAAGCCCACCAGCCAGCCGCCGTTGCTGTCATCAGCGCCTTTCAGAACGCCGCGTGCCGCCTTGACCTGACGTTTCTTGCGCCGGCGATCGAGGTACAGCAGCCAGCCGGTCACGAAGAACAGCGGCATGGTCAGGCTGGCAACGGTGACGATGATGCGCCCAGGCAAGCCGAAGTAGCTGCCCACATGCAGGGCGTAGACGCTGGCCAGCAGCTGCGCCTTGAATGACTTGTCGGTGTAGACATCGTGCTTGCGCACCTGGCCATTGGCTGGGTCGATGGTCAGGGTGTTGAACGCCCGTTCGTGGGCTGCGCTGTCGAGCAGATAGAACAAGGTTGCCGGCTGGCCACCCACCGGCGGCAGGCGCAGGTTGTAGGCACTCAGGCTCGGGCCGGCGGCGTTTTGCAGGCTGCTCCAGATGGCATCGTAGTCGACCACTAGCGGTGCGGCGTTCTTGTCGGCTTGCGGTGGGTCGCCACGGCCGCCACGACCTTCGCCGCGTTTTTGCTGCTGGCCGGCGGCCGGCGCATCGCCGAGCAATTTGTTCAGGCCTTCGCGGTACCACTCGTAGGACCAGAACAGGCCGGTCAGGGCGAACAACAGATAGAACAGCAGGCACCAGGTGCCGAACACCGCGTGCAGGTCCCAGTTGAATGCGCGGCCTTTCTTGGCCCAGTCCAGGGTCAGCCAGGTCCTCCAGTTAAGCGCCTTGCGCGGCCAGCGCAGGTACAGCCCGGACAGGCAGAAGAAGATCAGCAGCAAGGTACAGGCGCCGGTGATCTGCCGGCCGGTGTCACCAATGGTGAGGAAACGGTGCAGTTGCAGCATCAGGTCGAAGAAACCCTGGCCGCTGACATCGCCCTGGAGCTTGCCGGTGTAGGGGTCGACATAGCGCAACTGGCCACGACGTTCACCCGGTGGCGGGGTGAAGAACACCCGGGCAGCCGTATCGCTGTGGGTCTCGACCCAGAGCATGGCGACTTTTTCGCCCTGCGCCGCTTCGACGCGGCGTACCAGTTCTGCCGGTGGCAATACGCCTGTCTCGCGTACCTCTACTTTGAGTACGTCCGGGTTGAAGGCGCGCAGCAGTTCTTCCTGGAATGACCAGATCGCCCCGGTCACACCCATCAGGGCGAGGACCAGGCCGGCCGTGATGCCGAAGAACCAGTGCAGTTGAAACAGGGATTTTTTCAGCACATCGACCACCTTGCCTTGCTGGGTACGCGAACGCGCCGCGCATTATGCCTTGATACACAAAAGCCCCGCTCACGTGTGTGAGCGGGGCTTGCCAGCCAGCATGCCTTAGAAGTGGAAGCTGGTCGTCAGCAGCGCGGTGCGGCCGGCTGCCTGGTTGGCGAAGTGCGTGGAGAACGCCTTGTCGTAGTAGACCTCGTCGGTGAGGTTCTGCACGTTCAGTTGCAGGTCGACGTTCTTGGTCAGCTTGTAGCTGGCCATGGCGTCGTAGCGCACGTAGCTGTCGACCATGGTGGTGTTGGCCACGCTGCCGTAAACGTCACCGGTGTAGAAGGCACCACCACCGATGGTCAGCTTCGGCGTGATGGCATAGGTGGTCCACAGGCTCGCCGAGTTGTTCGGGGTGTTGGGCAACTGGTTGCCATCGTTGGCCTTGCCCATCGGGCCGCCGTCGACCTGACGCGCTTCCATATAGGTGTAGCCGGCGAATACCTGCCACTGCTCGGTGATCTTGCCGCTGGCCGACAGTTCGATACCGTCAACCCGGGTGGTTCCGACGTTCTCGAAGGTGTTGGTGTTGACCTGGACGCGGGCGTTGTCTTTCTCGGTGCGGAAGATCGCAGCGGTCAGCGCCAGGCGACGGTCGAGCAGGTCCCACTTGGTGCCGATCTCGTAGTTGGTGGTTTCTTCCGGCTCCATGTCGCTGGAGGCCAGGACGCCAGAGCGCTCTGGAGTACCGGTCAAGGCGTTGCCTTCCATGCCTTCGCCGAGCATTGCCCCCGGTGGGGTGGCAGAGGTGGCATAGGAGGCGTAGACGCTGCTGTAGTCGGTCGGTTTCCACACCAGGCCCAGTTGGCCGGTGATGAACTCGCTGGTGTCCTTGCCTTTGATTTCAGTGCCAGAGGTGGTGAGCGAGGTGGCACCGTTCGCCGTGTAGGTGCGGTACTGGGTGTCGAAATGGTCATAGCGCAGGCCCATGTTCAACAACCACTGCGGATCCAGCTCCAGGGTGTCGAAGACGTAGATGGCGCGGGTGTTGCTCTTGGTGTCGGTGCCGGCATAGTTGCGCGAAATGGAGCCGTCCCACGGATCGTCCGGGTTGGGGTTGGACAGCGAGGTGCAGTTGTAGCCGCTGGAGATGATCATGCCCAGGGTGCAGTTGGTGCTGGAGGGGACGTTCGTGGTCAGTGGGGTGGTGTCGGAGTTGACGGTGTACGAAGAACGCTTGCTTTCTTCACGGCTCAGTTCGATACCGGTAGAGAAGCTGTTCTTGAACCCGGCGACGTAGAAGTCCCCGAACAGGTCAGTCTGGTTGGTGGTGGTGCTGGTGTTGCCCACCCGCGAGTTCGGCCGGCGCCAGACGCTGCCGAGGTTGACGTTGCCCTTGGAGTCGTCCGGCTGGGTCAGGATGTAGTCCTGCATCGAGTTGCCGTGACGCAAGGTGTTCTTCACGGTCAGCGCATCGGTCAGGTCGTGCTCGATGGCGAAGGTGGCGATGTCGACGCGCGACTTGCGGAAGTCACGGTCGGTCAGGCCGTAGAAGTTGCTGCTGTCGCCACCGGAGTAGGGCTTGTCCGGGTTGGCCGAGGTGCGGTTGGCGCCGCTGTAGGTGTAAGGAACGCCCGAGTCCGGCAGGTCGTTGCTTTCCAGGTGGTAGTAGTCGAGGTTGACGCGGGTGTCGGTGCCCAGGCCGAAGGCCAGGGACGGGGCAATGCCCCAGCGGTCGAAGTCGACTTTGTCACGCCCGGCCACATTGCTTTCGTGGCTCATCAAGTTCAGACGGCCGGCGACGCTGTCGCTGAACTGGTAGTTGCCGTCCAGGGTGTAGCGCTGGGTCTGGTCGGAGCCCCAGGTGAAGCCGCCGTCGAGCGAGTTGCCCAAGTGGGCTTTCTTGCTCACCAGGTTGATGCTGCCGCCTGCTGCGCCACGCCCGCCAATGGCCGAGTTCGGGCCCTTGCTGACTTCGATGGACTCAACGGCGAAGATTTCGCGGGTTTGCGCACCGGTGTCGCGCACGCCGTCCAGGTAGGTGTCGTTCTGCGAGTCGAAGCCGCGAATGAACGGGCGGTCGCCTTGCGGGTTGCCGCCTTCACCGGCACCGAAGGTGATGCCTGGTACGGTACGCAGGGCGTCTTGCAGGGTCAGGGCATTGGTGTCCTTCATGACCTGCTGCGGGATGACGGTGACCGAGCGAGGGGTGTCGATCAATGGCGCGGTGTACTTGGACGAGGACGCACGCTCGACCTTGTAGTCGGTGCTGGTCTGCTCGGCCTGGCCAGTGACGCTGGTCGCGTCCAGCGAGATCGCAGCGTCCTTGGCCGGGGTGGCTTCGGCAGCGTAGGCCAGGTGGCCTGCGGACGTGGCGGTAAGCGCCACGCCAATGGCGGATGCGAGCAAGCGTGGTGAGCTGACAGCGGTTGGCACGTAGTGACGCGGCATTGGTGGTCCCCCTCCCAAGGTTTTCGAGGCCGCGAAATATAATGTAAACAAATATGAGTAACAATTGAGAAGAATTACTATTCGTAAGAAATTTACATTCTTTACAGTTTCGCCTTACGGTTTCTGCCTGCTCAAACGTCTCACCCGTCAATTGGCCCTTGTGGTGAGCCAATAAGAATCAATACCATTGGCACCCATTCCCGTCACCCGGTGCCCGCGCCATGTTGTTACACATTCCCGGCCTGTTCTCCCGTGAAGAAGTCCTGCGCATTCGCGAAGCCCTGGAGCAGACTGAATGGGCGGACGGCAAGATCACCGCAGGCCATCAGTCGGCCAAGGCCAAGCACAATCTGCAGCTCCCCGAAGGCCACCCGCTGGCCAAGGAGATCGGCACCGCCATGCTTGAGCGGCTGTGGGCCCACCCGCAGTTCATGTCGGCGGCGCTGCCGCACAAGGTGTTTCCGCCGCTGATCAACTGCTATCGCGCAGGCGGCAGTTTCGACTTCCATATCGACAACGCCATTCGTCAGCCGCGCGGCAGCCATGAGCGGGTGCGTACCGACCTGTCTTCGACACTGTTCTTCAGCGACCCGGAGGACTACGACGGCGGCGAGCTGGAAATCCAGGACACCTATGGCGTGCGCCAGGTGAAGCTGGCCGCCGGCGACATGGTCTTGTACCCCGGCACCAGCCTGCACAAGGTCAATGCGGTTACCCGTGGCGCGCGTTACGCGGCCTTCTTCTGGACCCAGAGCCTGGTGCGCGAGGACAGCCAGCGCACGCTGCTGTTCGAAATGGACGGGGCGATCCAGCAACTGACCGCCGACATGCCGGACCATCCGGCACTGATCCAGCTCACCGGCAGCTACCACAACCTGCTGCGCCGCTGGGCTGAGGTCTGAGCCGTGACCTTCAACCTGCGCCGTGAAGAAATCATTGAAGTCGATCAACTGGCCGCGCTGCTTGAGCACAGCCCGGGCAAAGGCGCCCAGGCCTTGCTGGTAGCTGCCGGGCAACAGGTGGTCGAGGCGCAAGTGCTGCTTGGGCAGATCCTCCTCGACGGCCGTGGTATCGAGAAAGACCCAGCCTTGGCGCGCCGCTGGTTCGCCATTGCCGCGTATCAGGGCAACGCCATGGCGCACAACATGCTCGGGCGTTGCCTGGAGCATGGCTGGGGCGCAGAAGTGGATGTGCCCGGCGCTGCCAGGCACTACCGCGCGGCGGCGGACCTGGGCCTGGATTGGGGCCTGTACAACTACGCCAACCTGCTGGCCACCGGCCGCGGCGTGGTGGCCGACCAGGCGCAGGCACTGGCCTGTTACCGCCAGGCCGCAGAGGCCGGGCATGCCAAGTCGATGAACCTGCTGGGGCGTTACCTGGAGGAGGGCGTGGCCTGCTCGGCGGACCCGGCGCAAGCGCGCGACTGGTATCGCCGTTCAGCCGAAGCGGGGGATTTTCGCGGGCAGTTCAGCCATGCGGCGATGCTGGTCGAGCACGGCCAGGTCGAGCAGGCATTGCCATGGCTGGAGCAGGCGCTGAGCACCGGCAACCTGAATTTCCTGCGGCGCAGCACGCCGACCCTGGAGCAGGCCGGCGATGCCCGCCTGCAAGCCTTGGCAGGCCGTTACCGGGCCCGCCTGGGCGAGTTGCAAGCCAGCGCCTGAGGCGTGATCAGGCCTCGGCGTGGTCGCGCAGGAACACCAAATTGTCCGGCTTGGACTGTTCGGCGCTGTAGTAGTAACCCTGCACGTCGAACTGCTTGAGCTGCTCGGGGTTGTTGATCTTTTCCTGGATCACGAAGCGGCTCATCATGCCGCGGGCCTTCTTCGCGTAGAAGCTGATGATCTTGTACTGGCCGTTCTTGAAGTCGCGGAACTCGGTATTGATCACCCGCGCGTTCAGGGCATTGCGCTTCACTGCCGAGAAATATTCATTGCTCGCCAGGTTCAGCAGCAGGTCATCGCCCTGATCGGCCAGCGCCTGGTTCAACCATTCGCTGATGCGTGTGCCCCAGAAGGCGTACAGGTCCTTGCCACGGGCGTTGGCCAGCTTGGTGCCCATCTCCAGGCGATAGGGCTGCATCAGGTCCAGCGGGCGCAGCAGGCCGTACAGGCCGGAGAGCATGCGCAGGTGTTCCTGGGCATAGCTGAAGTCGTCTTCGCTGAGGCTTTCGGCGTCGAGCCCGGTGTACACGTCACCCTTGAACGCGAGCAAGGCCTGCTTGGCGTTCTGCGGGCTAAAGGCCGGGGTCCAGCTGCCGAAGCGTGCGGCGTTCAGGCCGGCGAGCTTGTCGGACAGGTGCATCAGCTCGCTGATCTGCTGCGGCGACAGGTCGCGCAGTTGCACGATCAGTTCCTGGGAGTCGTCCAGGTATTGCGGCAGGGTAAAGCGCTGGGTTACCGGCGGCGTGTCGTAGTCGAGGGTCTTGGCGGGGGAAATCACCGTCAGCATGTAGGTCGGCTCCTTTTTTCGTGGGGCCGATTCTACGGGGCAGGGGCTGCGATCTCCAGCTATGACGTCAATAGCCAAGACCCTCTCGACGCATGGCGCTATAGTTCGCGGCGACCAGAATGGAGTGTGTACCTGTGCGTTTAGTCCTTCTACTGCTGACGGGCCTGTTGAGCGCTGCCGTTCAGGCGGCGCCCCTTGAGGTTGCCACCTTTGACCGGCGTTACTGGCCCGAGCAGCTCGACACGCCGACATTGTTCGATGTCGCCTCGCGCGCCGAGATCCTCGGATTTGCCCGCGTGCTGCATGAAAGCGAAGCGCTGGATGAAGGGGCGCTGGCCAAACGCCTGAACCTGCGACAAGTCAATATGGTCGCCGTGGCCGCGCTGCGTCAGCGACTCTGGCAGCAGCTGTGGCGCAACTACGACCTGGCGCAGAAAAGCTGCGAACAGGACGCCTCGTTCTGCTACGTGATCGAGCATCTGGGCGACCTGCGCCAGCAGGCCGAGAAATTCGAGGTGGCCGCCGACTCCTTCTACACCGCCTGGGCAGGGCCTGCGCGGGTGTTCCATCAACGCTACCTGGATGAACAATTGCGCAAGGCTGCGCTGTTCCCGCAGACCAGCAGCGAGATCGAGCGCTTCTCCGATCAGGAGCGCAACGGCGATGGCCTCAACGACCGCCTGTTCATGCTGACCTTCGAGGGCGGACCGGGCCCGGCCACCGATGCCCTGACCGACTACTTGCGCCGGCAGAAGCTCGACGCGACCTTCTTCGTGCTCGGCAATGGCATTCAGGCGCGTCGTGACAAAAGCTCGATCAACGACCTGCGCGCGCTCTACCAAGGGCAGTGCGTGGGCATCCTAGGTTGGGAATATCGCTCCCATGCGCATTGGCAGCAATGGCAGGAGTCGGTGATGCGCAGCGCCGCGCGGGTTCAGGGGGACCTGCCCGAGCAGTATGTGCCACTGTTCCGCCCACCCTATGGCCAGCGCCGCGCCGACAGCCAGGGGTTCTTCGCCAGCCAGCACTTGCAGGTGGCCTTGTGGGATATCGAGTCCCAGGACCAGAGCGCCCTGACGGCCGAGCAATCGGCGCAACGGGTGCTCAGCCTGATGCTGCTGTGGCGCCATGGGGTGATCCAGTTCCACGACAATCAGCCCAAGGCGCAGGCGGCTGTAGCGTGGCTGTTGAAGAACACCGCGCAGAGCGGGATCGGCTGGGAGGACTGCAAGGCATACGCCGCGCGTCAGCAGTGACGGGGCTGTATCTGGGAGCTGCACGTGGGGAATGGGAACGCGGGGGGCCAGCGATTTTCACTCGGCTAGATTCATGACTGTAGCGGTGCTTTGCCAGGTCGCCAAGGGCTATTCGTCAAACCGAAAAATAAACTTCAAGAATGCATAAAACGCTTTTTATCGTCATGGGTTTTGCGGTATTACGAAGACAGACCGCCGAACCCTGCAACACAGGTGGCGTCCTTGAGGCCATTCTTTGTTCGCAGCTCCCTGCCCGTAACGACGCGGGCGCGGGGAGACAGGCGGCCACTTCGCGGCGCAGCACCGTCAAGGTATTGCGTCGTCTGGCTCCCAAAAAGGTGACCGAGTATGGATGATCAAGGACGTACCGTTTCTTCCGACCAGCCAATCCTTTACGTGCTCGATACCAATGTTCTGATTCACGATCCGAACGCATTGCTGAACTTCGAGGAGCACCACGTCGCGATCCCGATGACGGTGCTGGAGGAACTCGACAAACTCAAAGCCGGCAAGCAAACCATTGCAGCAGAATGCCGTCAGGCGATCCGCCTGATCGACCAGACCCTGGGTGATGCCTCTCCCGCCGATGTGGAGCAGGGCGTACCGATCCAGCGTGGCAAGAGCGGGCCCAAGGGCTTCCTGTCCATTCTCATGTCGAAGCGCGCCGAGCCCAATCGGTTGCTGCCGGAAAACCTCAACGACAACATCATCATCAACCAGTTGCTTGAACTGCGTGCACAGCGCAAGGACAAGGACGTGGTGCTGGTGACCAAAGACATCAACATGCGCCTCAAGGCCCGCGCCTGCGGGATCGCGGCCGAAGACTACAGCACCGACCAATTGGTCGACGACGTATCATTGCTGTCCAAGGGCTATCACAGCGTCAGCGGTTCGTTCTGGGACCGTGTCAGCAAGGTCGAGACCCGCCAGGAGCGCGGGCGCACCTGGCACCGTGTGCAACTGATCGACAACCTGCCGGCGGTGCACGTCAACGAATTCATCATTGACGAACAAGGCTTTGTCGGCTGGATCAAGGCCATCAAGGAAACCGGCGAGCTGCTGCTGCTCGACCTGCACCAGGAACCACTGCTGCACCAGGAAGCCTGGGGCTTGAAGCCGCGCGATATTCACCAGGGGCTGGCGCTGTTTGCCCTGCTTGATCCGGACATCCACCTGGTCAACCTGACCGGTGCTGCCGGTTCCGGCAAAACCATCCTGGCGCTGGCGGCGGCCATTGAGCAGACCATGGTCAGCAAGCGCTATCGGCGCATCATCGCGACCCGCAGCGTGCAGGGGCTGGACCAGGAGATCGGCTTCCTGCCGGGCACCGAGGCGGAAAAAATGGAACCATGGCTGGGGGCCATTACCGACAACCTCGAAGCCTTGCACATGGATGATGAAAACACCCATGGCAGCGTCGACTACATCCTTGAGCGGGTGCCGTTGCAGTTCAAGTCGCTGAACTACATTCGCGGGCGCAGCTTCCAGCAGAGCCTGATCCTCATCGATGAATGCCAGAACCTGACGCCGCACCAGATGAAAACCATCATTACCCGGGCGGGGACCGGGTCGAAGGTGATCTGCCTGGGTAACCTGGCGCAGATCGATACGCCGTACCTGTCGGCGACCAGTTCGGGGCTGACTTACCTGACCGAGCGCTTCAAGGACTTCCCGAACGGCGTGCACATCACGCTGCAAGGGGTACCACGGTCGATTCTGGCGGAGTATGCCGAGACTCATCTGTAACCGTTGCGACGCCATCGCCGGCAAGGCCGGCTCCCACAGGGTCCGTTCGATACCTGTGGGAGCCGGCTTTGTCGGCGATGCTGTTTACACCAGGTGCTAAATGTTGACCCTCGGGTTTACAATCGGCGTTCCTGATCAGGAGTAACGCCGTGCTGACTCATCTCGATTCCCAAGGTCGGGCCAATATGGTCGACGTCACCGAAAAAGCCGTGACTGCCCGCGAGGCCGTGGCCGAAGCGCGGGTGCGCATGCTCCCGCAAACCCTGCAGATGATCGTCGAGGGCGAGCACCCCAAGGGCGACGTGTTCGCCGTGGCGCGCATTGCCGGCATCCAGGCTGCCAAGAAAACCAGTGACCTGATTCCGCTGTGCCATCCCCTGATGCTGACCAGCGTCAAGGTCGAGCTCAAGGCCGAAGGCAGCGATACCGTGCACATCGTCGCCCGCTGCAAGCTGGCCGGGCAGACCGGTGTAGAGATGGAAGCGCTGACCGCCGCGAGCATCGCCGCGCTGACGATCTATGACATGTGCAAGGCCGTTGACCGTGGCATGACCATTGAAAGCGTGCGCCTGCTGGAAAAGCAGGGCGGCAAGAGCGGCCACTACCTGGCGGAGGACGCATGAAGCTCGACGTGCAGTATTTCGCCCGTTACCGCGAAGCCCTGGGCCTGGACGGCGAGCGGATCGAAGGCGAGTTCGTCTCGATTGCCGCGTTGCGCGAGCGGCTGTTGCAGCGTGACGGCGTGTGGGCCGTGCTGGCCGAGCAGAACATCATGTGCGCGCGCAACCAGGAGCTGTGCTCGCTCGATGAGCCGCTGTTCGATGGCGATGAAGTCGCCTTCTTCCCGACCGTGACCGGAGGCTGACATGGCCATTCGGGTGCAGGCGGGCGCGTTTGATCCGGGGGCAGAGCTCAATGCGCTGCACGCGGCAAATGTCGGGATTGGTGCAGTAGTGGGTTTTGTCGGGTATGTGCGCGACTTCAATGATGGCCGGGAAGTGGCGGGGATGTTCCTGGAGCATTACCCGGGGATGACCGAGAAGGCCCTGGCCAAGATCGTCGTCGAGGCCGAACAGCGCTGGCCGTTGTTGCGCCTGGAGGTGCTGCACCGGGTGGGCGCGCTGGAGCCGGGCGAGCCGATCGTGTTTGTCGGGGTCGCCAGTGCCCATCGCCAGGCGGCGTTCGAAGCGTGTGATTTCGTCATGGATTACCTCAAGACCCGCGCGCCGTTCTGGAAGAAAGAGCACACCAGCGAAGGGCCACGTTGGGTCGAAGGGCGCCAGAGCGACAAGGATGCAGCACGGCGTTGGTAGCGGCTGCAAAGCATCGCGGGGCTAGCCGCTCCCACAAGGTTCCGCGGTGCTGTTCCTGCAATGGGCACAGCTTGAGTTTTAATACGAAAAAGTCCAACATGGAATTATAAGTACAAAATAATTCCAGGCTCCCCCGCGCCTGTCCCTTTCTCTGTCTTGCACCACCCACCCACAACGAGCGAGAGAGCCCTCATGAAAACGCCTTCCCTGATCGCTGGCCTGGCCTTGAGCCTGTTGGCCGCAAGCCCGCTGTTCGCGGCCGAGAAAACCCTGCGCATCGGTATCGAGGCTGCCTACCCGCCGTTCGCGTTCAAGACCCCGGAGGGCAGCATCAGCGGCTTTGACTACGACATCGGCAACGCCCTGTGCGCGCAGATGCAGGTCAAATGCGAATGGACCGAGCAGGAGTACGACGGCCTGATCCCCTCGCTGAAGGTCAAGAAAATCGACGCCGCGTTGTCCTCGATCACCATCACCGAAGAGCGCAAGCGCTCGGTGGACTTCACCCACAAGTACTACTTCACCTCGGCACGCCTGGCGATGAAAGACGGTGCCCAGGTCGATGACCAGTACACCAGCCTCAAGGGCAAGCGCATCGGTGTGCAACGAGCCACCACCACCGACCGCTTCGTCACCGCCGTGCTGGTGCCCAAAGGCGTGGAAATCGTGCGCTACACCAGCAACGAAGAGATCTTCATGGACCTGGTAGCCGGTCGCCTCGATGGTGTGTTCGCCGACACCATCCCGCTGCAGCAGGGCTTCCTGGAAACCCCCAAAGGTGCAGGCTACGCCTTCGTCGGCCCGGAGCTGAAAGACCCGCAATACGTGGGCGAGGGTGCCGGCATCGCAGTGCGCAAGGGCAACACGCAACTGGTCAGCGAACTGAACCAGGCCATCGACGCTATCCGCGCCAACGGCGAATACCAGAAGATCCAGGCCAAGTACTTCAAGTCAGACATCTACGGCGACTGAGTCTTGGCCCCGCAAGGCCTGGGCAGTGCTCAGGCCTTGATTTCCTTGAGGTGCTTGTACACCGTTGCCCGCCCCATGTTCAGCACGTTGGCCACATAGTTGGCGGCGCTCTTGCCGCGAAACGCGCCTTCGGCGTGCAAGGCCAACACCAGCTCGCGCTTGTGATCGCGGCTCAGCACACCCAGGCTGAGCTGGCGCTGACGCAGCCAGCTGTTGAGGAAGGTGTTGATCCGCTCCTGCCAGTCGTCGCGGAACAGCGCATCAGGCTGCGGGATCAGCTTGCTCGGTGAGAGGAACAGGTCCAGCGCCGCCTTGACGTTCTCGAACAGCGAAATGTTCAGGTTGATGCACAGCACGGCCAGCGGCTGGCCCTCGGCATCGCGCAGCACGGTGCTCAGCGAGCGGATCTTCTGGCCATCCCAGTTGAGCTTCTCGTACGGCCCGATATTGGTCTCGTCGCTGCCTTCCTCGACCATGTCTTCCAGCGCGGCATCGTCGCCCACTTCACGTTTCGAGAGGTTGTTGGCGATGTAGTCGATCTTCTGGCTGCGCAGGTCGTGCAGCACCACTTCGGCGTGAGGGAAGAACAGCGTGGCAATGGCATCGGCGATTGCCCGGTAGTTTTCCAGGGCAGCGTCGGGGCGGGTTGTCGACATTTCGGGCAGGCTCCAGGCGGTGTCAGCGCCCTTGTGGCAAGGGCGCTGGAAGTGTGCCGCAAAGCGGCTGGCGCGTCATCCCCGCAGGCGGGCCGGGGACAGCATCGCCGCGCTCAGGCCGAAGGGCTTGAGCGTTTCGGGCAGGTCTTCACCACGCACCAGGGCGGCGCTGGCCTGGCCCATGGCGGGCGACGTCTGGATGCCATAACCCCCTTGCGCCGCTACCCAGAACAGCCCGGCCACCTGCGGGTCGAAGCCGGCGACCAGGTCGCCGTCGGCAACGAAACTGCGCAAGCCGGCCCAGGTGCGGGTCGGGCGGCGGATGCTCAGGGTGGTGGCTTCCTCGATCTGGTAGATGCCCATGGCGATGTCCAGCTCTTCAGGCTGCACATCGTGTGGCTCGACCGCGTCGGCATTGGCGGGTGAGCCGAGCATCGCGCCGGCGTCGGGCTTCATGTAGAAGGATTCGTCCAGGCTGACCAGCATGGGCCAGGCGTGGCTGTCGAAGCCTTCCGGGGCGGGGAAGATGAACGCGGCCCGGCGTTTCGGTTGCAGGCCCAGCGGCTGGGCGCCGGCCATGATGCCGATCTGGTCGGCCCAGGCCCCGGCGGCGTTGATCAGCACGGGCGCGCAATAGCTGCCTTGGCGGGTATGCACTTGCCAGAGGCCATCGGCAGTGCGCTCGATGCGTTCCACGTCACAGTCGCTGTGGATCTCGCCCTGCTGGCGGCGGATGCCGCGCAGGTAGCCCTGGTGCAGGGCATCGGTGTCGATGTCGCTGGCGCTGGGGTCGAAGAGGGCGCCATGGACTTTGTCGCGGCGCAGCACCGGGATCTTCTCGCAGGCTTGCTCGGCGTTGAGCAGCTCGACCTCCGGCACGCAGGCCTTGGCGCTTTCGTATTGGTGGCGCAGCTCGTCCGGGTCGCCGCTGAGGTCCACGGTCATCTCGCCGCGCGGGGTCAGCAGCGGGTGCTCGGCGAAGCCGGCTGGCGGTGCGTCGAAAAAGGCGCGGCTGGCAAGCGTTAGCGCGCGCACTTGCGGTGTGCCGTAGGCCGCCGTGTACAGCGCCGCCGAGCGGCCAGTGGAGTGATAGCCTGGCAGCGTCTCGCGCTCGAGCACGATCACCCGGCCATGCTGGGCCAGCCAGAAGCCGGTGGACGCGCCCGCAATGCCGGCGCCAACAATGATGAAATCAGCTGATTGCATGTTGCTCTCCAAAGCGGCTCAGGCGGGGTTCTGCAAGCGGTACAGGGCGTTGGCCAGGGCGATGTCTTCCAGGCCCAGGCCGATCGAGCGGAAGAAGGCATGGCGCTGAAGATCCGGGCGCGGCGCCTGCTCGCTGAGGACCTGTGGCAGGTCGCCAATGATGGCTTGCGGGTCCCAGCCATGCTGTTCGGCGGCCAGGCACATTTCCCCGGCCGAACCCGGCGTGGTCACGCGGTAATCGCAGTACACATCCATGTCGGCCAGGCACTGCGGCGGCACTTCGTGGGCGCGCACGGCGTTGGTGCTGATGGAGGTGATCAGTGCCGGCTTGCTCAGCTGCGCCGGGTCGATGACCGGTGTGGCAGAAGAGGTGCACAGGAGGATCACGTCGGCATCGTGCAGGGCTTCTTCCAGGCTATTGGCCAGGGCCAGGCGCGGGTCCAGTGCAGTGAGGGCGGCGCGCTGCTCGGCCGATTTCTGCGCCAGGCTGGGCGAGAACAGGCGGATGTCCTGCCATGGGCGCAGGTCGCGGGCGTAATGCAGGTGAGCCTGGGCAATGGCGCCGCTGCCGATGAGGGTCAGGCGTTTGGCGTTGCTGGCAGCCAAGGCGTCGACGGCAACAGCGGTGGTAGCGGCGGTGCGGGCGGTGGTCAGTTCACCGGCATCGCACAGCAGCAGCGGCTGGCCGCTGTCCATGGACATCAGCAGGGTCCAGGCGGTGACCAGCGGGCCAGCTTCGCGAACGATGTAGGGCGAAGTCTTTACGCCGTAGACACGCTCTTGTGCCAGTACCCCACCGTAGTTGATGAAATCACCGGCGCCGGCCGGGAACTCGACCAGTTGCTGGGGTGGCTGCACGGCTTGCCCGGCCGCCAGTTCGCGAAACAGTTTGCGCAGGATCCGGGGTACATCCACTTGGGTGAGCAGGTGGCGGGCAAGCTGTTGGTCGATGACGAGAGGCGTGGACATGCGAGGCTCCATATAAACTATTTTGTCCATTATGGACTTTTAGTTTGTTTGGGCAATATCGCGGGGATAAAAAGGCAAAAAGCATCGCGGGACGAGCCCGCTCCCACAGTGATCAGCGAGGACCTTGTGGGAGCGGGCTCGTCCCGCGATGCTTTAGAGTTGCACCAGCAATCAGTGATGCTTGCGCGGTACCGCTTTGAGCAGCTCAGTTGGCGGCATTTCGCAGCTGATCTTGCGGCCCAGCAGCTCTTCAATCGCCGGCAACTGGTACGAGTCATCCTCGCCCGCGAAGCTGATCGACACACCGCTGGTCCCGGCCCGGCCAGTTCGGCCGATACGGTGCACGTAGTCGTCCGGGTCTTCCGGCAGGGTGAAGTTGATCACATGGCTGATGCCATCAATGTGAATCCCGCGCCCCGCCACATCGGTGGCCACCAGCACGGTGATACGGCCTTCGCGGAAGCTTTCCAGGGTCTTGATGCGCTTGTGCTGCGGCACATCACCGGACAGTTGCGCGGCGTTCACGCCATCACGCACCAGGCGTTCTTCAATGCGCCGCACTTCGTCCTTGCGGTTGGCAAAGACCATCACCCGTTCCCACTTGTTCTCGGTCACCAGGTTGTACAGCAGCTTGTACTTGTCGGCACCAGCCACGGCATACACGTGCTGCTCGACGGTTTCGCTGGCCACGTTCTCCGGCTCGATCTCGACGATCGACGGGTCGGTGGTCCACTGCTTGGCCAGGTTCATCACGTCTTCGGTGAAGGTCGCGGAGAACAGCAGGGTTTGACGCTCGCTCTTGGGCGGGGTCTGGCGAATGATCTGGCGAACCTGCGGAATGAAGCCCATGTCGAGCATCCGGTCGGCTTCATCCAGTACCAGCACTTCAATCATGTCCAGGTGCGCTTCACCGCGCTGGTTGAAGTCCAGCAGACGGCCCGGGGTGGCGACCAGAATGTCGCAGAAGCGCGCTTCCAGCGCCTTGAGCTGTTTGTCGAAGTCCATGCCGCCGACGAACGTCATCACGTTCAGGCCGGTGTACTTGGTCAGCGCCGCGGCATCCTTGGCGATCTGTACCACCAGCTCGCGGGTCGGGGCGATGATCAGCGCCCGTGGCTCGCCCATGTAGCGCTCTTTCGGCGGTGGGGTCTGCTGCAGCTGGGTGATGATCGAGATCAGGAAGGCAGCGGTCTTGCCGGTGCCGGTCTGGGCCCGGCCAATGGCGTCTTTGCCACGCAGGGTGAAACCCAGCACTTCGGCCTGGATCGGCGTGCAATACGGGAAGCCCAGGTCATGGATGGCATGCATCAGCTCGGGCGACAGCTTGAAATCGTGGAAACGGGTCTTGCCTTCCTGCGGTTCAACCGCGAAGTCTTCCAGCTTCCAGGTCGAGGCCTGGGGTTTGGGCTTGCGCTCGCGGTGCGGCTTGGCCTCGGCCGGTTTTTCGGCGCGTGCAGGCTGGGGGGCTTCGACCGTGAGCGGGGCCGAAGGGGCAGGGGCCGCTGGGGGCGCGGGCGGCTGCTGCACGGGTGCAGCAGTTTCGGCGGCGAGTTGCTCAACCTCGTCTTTGCCGAACATCTTCTTGAGTGCTTTGAGCACGGTCATCTCATCAATTGGTTAAGGAATGTACGCCGGGCAGTGTAATGCAAGAATCGGGCGCGGCGTAGTGGATTGCGCTGACAACTACAACTGACGTGTCTTTCAGCGCAGGCGCTCGGTCAGCCAGGTGCGGATATCTCCGATTTCCTCCGGTACTACCGAATGCTCCATCGGGTATTCCTTCCAGGTAGCACTCACACCCCACTTTTTGAGGTGTTCGAACGCAGTCCGACCCATCGCCGGTAACACCACCGGGTCGTACACACCGTGCAGGCAGAGTGCCGGGGTGCGTTGCTGGGTAGCATTCAACTCAGTGTCGTCGCTGAAGGTTGGGGCATAGGTGGACAGGGCCATTACACCGCCCAGCGCCTCTTGCCACTTTATATAGGCCGTGTGCAGCACCACCGCACCGCCCTGGGAGAAGCCTGCCAGGACGATCCGCGAGAGCGCCACGCCCTTGGCCTGCTCGGCCTTGATCAGCGCGATGACCTGGTCGGCCGACTGTTCCAGTTCGTCCTGGTCGATGGCGCGGGCCGGGCTCATGGCCTTGATGTCGTACCAGCTCGGCATCGCGTAGCCGCCGTTGATGGTCACAGCGCGGGTCGGCGCCTGTGGCATGACGAAACGGGTGGTCAGCAGCGTTTCCTGCAGGGCCTCGGCCACCGGCATGAAGTCATAGCGGTCGGCACCCAGGCCGTGCAACCAGATCACACAGGCATCTGCGGTTTTTTGCGGTTCGAGAATCAGGGGGTGGGTCATGACTGCTCCGAAAGTGTGCGCGCGCTCTTATTGAGTGCATGAAAAAAAGGCGCGTTGGTTCGATCCGGGAAAAAGGTGTCGCAACGCTGCAAGTTTACCTATTGACGAGCACTGAATCGCTTTAGCGATCCAGTGTGGTACGCGCTTTGCTATGAATCACTCGATGCGAGGTTACGCGTTTTGGACGGTAACACCCTAATAGAAGTACCAAGGCTGTCACAGAACAGCGCATTGCGCCAATTGACCCAAAAACAAGCCAACACGGGTCGGATGCGCCTCATAAGGGTGCGGTGCAATTCCGGCTCATACAACAAGAGCAAAACTGGAGGTTTGAATGAAGATGTTGAAATCCACCCTGGCAGTGATGACCGCTGCCGCTGCATTGGGCATCAGCAGTTTCGCGCAAGCGGGCGCTACCCTCGATGCAGTGCAGAAAAAGGGTTTCGTCCAGTGTGGCGTGAGTGACGGCTTGCCGGGCTTCTCGGTGCCGGACGCCAAGGGCAACATCGTTGGTATCGACGCCGACGTGTGCCGTGCGGTCGCTGCGGCGGTCTTCGGCGATGCAACCAAGGTCAAGTTCAGCCAGTTGAACGCCAAGGAGCGCTTCACTGCGCTGCAGTCCGGTGAAGTCGACGTGCTGTCGCGCAACACTACCTGGACCAGCTCGCGTGACTCGGGCATGGGCCTGGTGTTTGCCGGCGTTACCTACTATGACGGCATCGGTTTCCTGGTGAACAAGAAGCTGGGTGTTTCCAGCGCCAAGGAACTGGACGGTGCAACCATCTGCATCCAGGCCGGTACCACCACCGAACTGAACGTCTCCGACTACTTCCGCGCCAATGGCCTGAAGTACACCCCGATCACCTTCGACACCTCCGACGAGAGCGCCAAGTCGCTGGAATCGGGCCGTTGCGACGTGCTCACCTCCGACAAATCGCAGCTCTACGCACAACGCTCCAAGCTGGCCGCGCCGACCGACTACGTCGTGCTGCCGGAAACCATCTCCAAGGAGCCTCTGGGCCCGGTCGTGCGTAAAGGCGACGAAGAGTGGTTCAGCATCGTCAAGTGGACCCTGTTCGCCATGCTCAATGCCGAAGAGATGGGCATCACCTCGAAGAACGTCGAGGCTGAAGCCAAGGCCACCAAGAACCCGGACGTCGCCCGTATGCTCGGCGCCGACGGCGAGTACGGCAAGGACCTGAAACTGCCGAAGGACTGGGTGGTGCAGATCGTCAAGCAGGTCGGCAACTACGGCGAAGTGTTCGAGAAGAACCTGGGCAAAGGCACCCCGCTGCAGATTGACCGCGGCCTGAACGCCCTGTGGAACAACGGTGGCATCCAGTACGCGCCACCTGTGCGCTGATGGGTAACGCAACGGGGCGGCCTTGAGCCGTCCCGTTGCGTATCGTTCCTTCGATTCGGGGCATTACATGCGAAATCAAATCGGCGCACCCAAGGGGCTCTCCCTTAACGATCCACGTGTGCGTGCGTGGCTGTTCCAGATCCTCACCATCGTCGCGGTGGTCGGTCTGGGCTGGTACCTGTTCCACAACACCCAGACCAACCTGCAACACCGGGGCATCACCTCGGGCTTCGACTTTCTCGAGCGCAGTGCCGGCTTCGGCATCGCCCAGCACCTGATCCCCTACACCGAGCAGGACAGCTATGCCCGGGTGTTCGTCATCGGGCTGCTCAACACCCTGTTGGTGACCTTCATCGGCATCATCCTGGCAACCCTGCTGGGGTTCATTATCGGTGTGGCCCGGCTGTCACCGAACTGGATGATCAACAAGCTCGCCACGGTGTATGTCGAGACCTTCCGTAACATTCCACCGCTGCTGCAAATCCTGTTCTGGTACTTCGCGGTGTTCCTGACCCTGCCAGGGCCAAAGGGCAGCATCAACCTGAGCGACACCTTCTTCATCAGCAACCGTGGGCTGAACATGCCGGGCGCTTCGCTGACCGATGGCTTCTGGCCGTTTGTCGTCGCTGTGCTGCTGGCCGTTGCCGCCACTGCGCTGATGGTGCGCTGGGCCAACCGCCGTTTCGAGGCGAGCGGCCAGCCGTTCCACAAGTTCTGGGCGGGGCTGGCAGTGATGCTGGTGATCCCGGGCCTGAGCGTGCTGCTGTTCGGCAACCCACTGAGCTGGGAAATGCCGCAATTGAAAGGATTCAATTTCGTCGGTGGCTGGGTGCTTATTCCCGAGCTGCTGGCACTGACCCTGGCACTGACCATCTACACGGCTGCGTTCATCGCCGAGATCGTGCGTTCCGGGATTCGTTCGGTCAGCTATGGGCAGACCGAAGCGGCTCGCTCCCTGGGCCTGCGTGAAGGGCCAACACTGCGCAAGGTGATCATCCCCCAGGCGCTGCGCGTGATCATTCCGCCGCTGACCAGCCAATACCTGAACCTGGCGAAGAACTCTTCGCTGGCTGCCGGTATCGGTTACCCGGAAATGGTCTCGCTGTTTGCCGGCACCGTGCTCAACCAGACCGGCCAGGCCATCGAGGTGATTGCCATCACCATGAGCGTCTATCTGGCGATCAGCATCAGCATTTCCATGCTGATGAACTGGTACAACAAGCGCATTGCGCTGATCGAGCGGTAAGGAGACGCGCATGACTTCCCATGTTTTCAAACCTGATATGCCGCCACCGGTGAAAACCGTCGGCGTGCTCGCCTGGATGCGCGCCAACCTGTTCTCCAGCTGGTTGAACAGCCTGTTGACGCTGTTTGCCATCTACCTGGTCTGGCTGATCATTCCGCCACTGTTGCAGTGGTCGATCTTCGACGCCAACTGGGTCGGCACCACCCGCGCCGACTGCACCAAGGAGGGTGCCTGCTGGGTGTTCATCCAGCAGCGCTTTGGCCAGTTCATGTATGGCTACTACCCGAGCGAGCTGCGCTGGCGTGTCGACCTGACCGTCTGGCTGGCGGTGATCGGCGCGGCGCCGTTGTTCATCGCGCGCTTCCCGCGCAAGGCGATCTACGGCCTGTGCTTCCTGGTGGCGTACCCGATCCTCGCCTACACCCTGCTGCACGGCGGCACCCTGGGCCTGACCCAAGTGCCAACCAGCCGTTGGGGCGGGCTGATGCTGACCCTGGTGATCGCCACCGTGGGCATCGTCGGTGCCTTGCCACTGGGCATTCTGCTGGCGCTGGGCCGACGTTCGAAAATGCCGGCGGTGAAGGTGGTCTGCGTGACCTTCATCGAGTTCTGGCGTGGCGTACCGTTGATCACCGTGCTGTTTATGTCCTCGGTAATGCTGCCGTTGTTCCTGCCTGAGGGCATGAGCTTCGACAAACTGCTGCGGGCGATGATCGGGGTGATTCTGTTCCAGTCGGCGTACATCGCCGAAGTGGTTCGCGGCGGTTTGCAGGCGATCCCCAAAGGTCAGTACGAAGCGGCTGCGGCGATGGGCCTGGGTTACTGGCGTTCGATGGGCCTGGTGATTCTGCCGCAAGCCCTGAAGCTGGTGATCCCCGGCATCGTCAACACCTTCATTGCGCTGTTCAAGGACACCAGCCTGGTGATCATCATCGGCTTGTTCGACCTGCTCAACAGCGTCAAGCAGGCAGCGGCGGACCCGGCCTGGCTGGGCATGGCGACCGAGGGCTACGTGTTTGCGGCCCTGGTGTTCTGGATTTTCTGTTTCGGTATGTCCCGCTACTCCATGCACCTGGAGCGCAAGTTGGACACAGGCCACAAGCGTTAGGAGTTTTTCGAAATGAGTGAAGCGATCAAACAGCCTGTGGGCCCTGAAGGCATTATCCAGATGCAGGGCGTGAACAAGTGGTACGGCCAGTTCCACGTGCTCAAGGACATCAACCTGAATGTACGCCAGGGCGAGCGCATCGTCCTGTGCGGGCCGTCGGGTTCCGGCAAGTCGACCACCATTCGCTGCCTCAACCGCCTCGAAGAGCACCAGCAGGGGCGCATCGTGGTGGACGGCGTGGAGCTGACCAACGACCTCAAGCAGATCGAGGCGATTCGTCGCGAAGTGGGCATGGTGTTCCAGCACTTCAACCTGTTCCCGCACCTGACCATCTTGCAGAACTGCACGCTGGCGCCGATGTGGGTGCGCAAGATGCCCAAGCGCAAGGCCGAGGAGATCGCCATGCATTACCTGGAGCGCGTGCGCATTCCGGAGCAGGCGCACAAGTTCCCGGGGCAGTTGTCCGGTGGTCAGCAGCAGCGTGTGGCGATTGCCCGGGCGTTGTGCATGAAGCCGAAGATCATGCTGTTCGACGAGCCGACCTCGGCGCTGGACCCGGAGATGGTGAAAGAGGTGTTGGACACCATGGTTGGCTTGGCGGAAGACGGCATGACCATGTTGTGCGTGACCCACGAGATGGGCTTTGCCCGGACCGTGGCGAACCGGGTGATCTTCATGGACAAGGGCGAAATCGTTGAACAGGCGGCGCCGGACGATTTCTTCGACCGGCCGCAGAACGAGCGGACCAAGCTGTTCCTCAGCCAG
>NZ_JAMDGY010000130.1 GCF_028656955.1 Pseudomonas fontis | reverse complement strand
CAACGCCGGCGCATGCGGCGAACGTTCAACCTGCGCCTCGATCAACGACTGGATGCTGGTTTGCAGCGGGTATTCGATGGCCGTGGCGTTCCAGCTTTCGACGATGGTCTGGCGCTCAATTGCGTTGAGCATCGGCAGGTCGGCAACCCGGGTATCCGGCGCCGCCACGATGCCTTCCAGCAAGTTCAACCAATGCTCGCCCATGCGGGCAACAGTCGCTGCATCGAACAGGTCGGTGGCGTACACCAGACTGGCGCTCACGCCCTGCGCCGACTCGACGGTTTCCAGCGTCAAATCGAATTGCGAGGTGTGTCGCTCCAGGCTCAGCGGCTGCACATTGAGCACGCCCTCGTCCTGCTGCGCGGCCTGCTCGCGGGCACTGCCCTGATGGTTGAACAAGACCTGGAACAGTGGGTTGTGGCTCAGGCTGCGCTCGGGCTGCAAGGCCTCGACCAGCTGTTCGAACGGTAGGTCCTGGTGGGCCTGGGCGTCGATAGCCGCCTGCCGCACTGCTTGCAGCAACACCCGGAACGGCTGCTGCGGGGCAACCTCGGCCTTGAGAATCTGGGTATTGATGAAAAAGCCGATCAAGCGCTCGGTCTCGACCCGGTTGCGGTTGGCAACCGGCACGCCGACACGGATATCGCCCTGGCCACTGTAGCGGTGCAGCAGGGTCTGGTAGGACGCCAGCAACAGCATGAACAGCGTGACGTTCTCCCGCTGCGCCATCTGTTTCAAGGCCTGGCTCAGCCGGGCATCAAGCCGCAGCCCATGACGCGCACCGCGAAAGCTCTGCTCGGCAGGCCGTGGATGATCCGTGGGCAGGGCCAACACGCTCTGCTCACCCGCCAGTTGGGTGGTCCAGTAGGCCAATTGGCGTTCACGTTCGCCCGCCTCCATCCAGTGTCGTTGCCACAGGGCATAGTCGGCATACTGGATCGGCAGCGCTGGCCACTCGAGGGACAGGCCGCGGCTGAATGCACCATACAACTGCACCAGCTCATCGATCATGACCTGCATCGAGGCGCCATCGGAAATGATGTGGTGCTGGGTCAACACCAGCACATGGTCATCTGTGCCCAGGTGCAGCAGGCTGACCCGCAACAACGGGCCCTGCTCCAGGTCGAACAGGCGCTGGGTTTGCTCCTCGACGAAGGCCTTGATCTGCGCCGCCTGGGCCTCGGCGTGCGCCGCCAGCGGGCGCTGCACCTGCTCGATGCGCAGGTCAACGCTGGGCCGGATCACCTGCCGGGTCTGGCTGTCGTCCTGCACGAAGGTGGTACGCAGGCTCTGATGACGCTCAACCAGGCTGGCGAAACTGCGCTCCAGCGCCGGGATGTCCAGCGGGCCACGCAGGCGCAATGCGGCGGGAATGTGATACGCCGCGCTGTGCGGGTCCAGTTGCCAGAGGAACCATTGGCGTTCCTGGGCATAGGACAGCGGCAGCACCTCGAACGACGACTGCACTTCCGGGATCGGCAAGTTGGCCGGAGAAACGCCCTCTTCAAGCATCTTTTCCAGGTACAGCTTGCGCTTGTCCAGCGGCAGGGTGATGAAGCGCTTGGCAATTTTCGAAGCGACAGATTTGTCCATCAGAATTCCTCCATCTCATCCAGCAGCGCTTCGAGCTTGCTCAGTTTCGACGTATTCAAAGGTTTGGCCGTGGTTTCCAACTGCTCGACAAAGGTCTTGAGCTGAGGGAAGCGGAAGAGAAGTTGTGGCGTCAGGGTCAGGCCCAATTCCAACTGCAGGCGTGAAACCACGTTCACCACCGTCAGCGAATGGCCGCCCAGTTCGAAGAAGTCATCGTCCAGGCCGACCTGTTCCAGCTTGAGCACGTCCTGCCAGATGGCCGCAACTTGCTGTTCAAGTTCGGTGACAGGCGCGACATAGGCATGCTGGTGCAGGCTGGCATCGGGTGCTGGCAAGGCCTTGCGATCGAGCTTGCCGTTGGCTGTCAGCGGCAGCTGCTCGATGAACACCAGGTGCGTCGGCACCATGTAGTCCGGCAAAACCTCGCGCAGGTGCTCACGCAGTGCGCCGGCATCCGTACCAGGCGCCGCCACCACATAGCCGACCAGTTGCGTGCCGTTGGCGCCGGCCAGTGCCAGCACGGCGGTTGCGCTGACGGCTGGGTGATCAAGCAGGCTGGCCTCGATCTCACCCAGTTCGATGCGGAAACCGCGCACCTTCACCTGCTGGTCGATACGCCCGACGTATTCGATCACCCCGTCAACCCGATAACGTGCCAGGTCACCAGTGCGGTACAACCGCCCACCCGGCGTCTGGCCATAAGGGTCGGGGATAAACCGCGTGGCGCTGAGGTCGGCGCGGTTCAGGTAACCACGGGCCAAGCCGGCGCGCCCGATATACAGCTCGCCGATACAGCCTGGTGGTACCGGGTTGAGTTCGCTGTCGAACAGGTACCAGGACAAATCGTCGATCGGCAGGCCGATCGGGCTGCTTGCATCACGTTCAAGGTCGGCCAACGTCAGTGGCCGGTAGGTGACGTGCACGGTGGTTTCAGTAATGCCGTACATGTTGATCAAGCGCGGTGCGCGGTCGCCGAAGCGCTCGAACCAGGGGCGCAGGCTCTTCACTTCCAGCGCTTCGCCACCAAAGATCACATGCCGCAAGGCGCCACTGCCCACCTCGGCCGGCAAGGCGCAAGCGACCTGCATCAGTTGTTTGAACGCCGAAGGCGTCTGGTTCAGCACCGTCACCCCTTCCCGGCCCAGCAATTCGAGGAACTGCTGCGGCGAACGGCTGACTTCATGGGGCACGATCACCAGTTTGCCGCCATGCAGCAACGCACCGAAGATCTCCCACACCGAGAAGTCGAACGCATAGGAATGGAACAGGCTCCAGACATCCGTCGCGTCGAAGCGCAACCACGCTTCGGTGGCCTGGAACAGCCGCAACACGTTGCAGTGTGGCAACAACGTGCCCTTGGGTTGCCCGGTGGAGCCGGAGGTGTAGATCACGTAGGCCAGGTTCGCCGTGCTCATCGCCACGTTCGGGTTGTGCTCGCTGAAGCCGGCGTAATCGTTCGGCAGGTCGTCCAGCAGCAACGTCTCGACCCCGGCCGGCACGTCCAGTTGCTCGACTACCGAGGCCTCAGCCAGCAACAGGTGCAGGCCGCTGTCACGCATCATGTAGCTCAGGCGGTCTTGCGGGTAATGCGGGTCCAGCGGCACATAGGCGCCCCCGGCCTTGAGCACGGCCAGCAAGGCAACCGGCATCGCCAACCGGCGCTCGGTGGCGATACCGACCAGCACGTCCGGCCCGACACCACGGGCAATCAGCGCATGCGCCAAGCGGTTGGCCTGCTGGTTGAGCTGTTGGTAGGTCAGGGTTTGCCCGTCCAGTACCACGGCGATGGCCTGTGGCGTACGTGCCACCTGGGCTTCGATGCGCTGGTGCAGGCAACCGATGTCCGGGTGGCTGACGGGGGCGGCGTTCCAGTGCGCGATGACCGCCTCACGGGCCGCTCCATCCAGCAGTTCCAGCTGGCACAAGCGCGCTTGAGCGGCGTCGGCCATCTGCATGAGCAGGTGCTGCAGGTGCTCACCCAGGCGTGCGATGGTTGCCGCGTTGAAATGCGCCTGGTCGTAGCTGAAGTGCAGGCCCAGGGTTTCACCCAGGCCGATGGCCAGGGTCAGTGGGTAGTTGGCCAGCTCGTGGCGCGCCAGCGGGCCGAAGCTCAGCGCTGCGCCACTGCCCTGTTGCAGGGCCTCGGAGACGGGATAGTTCTCGAACACCAGCAAGCTGTCGAACAAGGCTGTACCGCTCTGGCCAGCCCAACGTTGGATCTCGAACAGTGGCGTGTGCTCGTGCTCGCGCAGCGCCAGGTTTTGCGCCTGGACCTGTTGCAGCCAGTCGCCGACAGTCTGTTGTGGCGCGGGGCTGGCGATAACCGGCAGGCTGTTGATGAACAGGCCAACCTGTTGCTCGACACCCTCCAATTCTGCCGGGCGCCCGGCCACGGTCGCCCCGAACGTTACCGTCGACTGCCCGCTGTAGCGTTGCAGCAGCACCAACCAGGCGGCTTGCAACAAGGTGTTGACCGTGACTTTCTGCTGGCGGGCGAATTCGCTCAACTTGCGCGTGCCGGCACTCTCGATACGCTGATGCAGGTCGGCCTGGCCGTACGCGGCGTCTGCCGCCTCGCCCAGCCCACCCAGCAGTTGCACCAGCCGGGTGGGTTCGTCCAGGTTGGCCAGTTGCTGTTTCCAGAAGGCTTCACTGGCAGCGCCATCCTGGGCCTGTAACCACTGGATGTAGTCACGGAAGCGTCCTCGCGCACGCGGCACCGGTTGGCCGTGGTAGCGCTGGAGCACTTCCCCGAGCAGCTGCGAACTGCTCCAGCCGTCCATGAGGATGTGGTGATGGGTGTAGATCAGGTGGTAACGCTGCGCGGACAGTTGCACCAGTTGCAGGCGCAGCAACGGCGCGGCAGCAAGGTCAAAGCCCTGCTCCAGTTCCTCGGCGGCCAAGGTGTCCAGCGCGCGGGCCACGTCATTGCGCCCCTGCCAGTCCAACTGGGTGAACGGCACTTGCAGCGCCTTGAGCAGCACCTGCACCGGACGTTCCAGGTCGCCCTGCCAGACGAAGGCGCTGCGCAGGCTGTCCTGTGCCTCCAGGGTGGCCTGCCAGGCGGCGCGGAAACGTTGCGGATCAAGCCCGTCCACGTCCACCCGCAACTGGTTGACATAGTGCCCGCGTGACTGCTCGTACAGGGTGTGGAAGAGCATGCCCTGCTGCATCGGCGACAGCGGGTAGATATCCTCGATCTGCTGCGCCGGGTACGGCAGGCCGTCCAATTGGGCCTGGGTCAGGTTGGCCAGGGCAAAATCCGACGGTGTAACGCCCTGGTGCTGAGGTGCCAGGCAATGCTCGACCAGCGCGTGCAGTTCACGGCTGTAGTCGTCGGCCAGGGCTTGTATGGCCGCCTCGTCGAACTGCTCACGGCTGAAGGTCCAACCCAGGCTCAGCTCACCGCCGAAAACCTGGCCATTGAGGGTCAAGCCGTTGGCCAGCGGTGCATCGGCCGCCTGTGCAGCGCCGCCGTTCTCACCTGCCGGCACGAACAGGCTGCCATCCACCTGCTCGAAACTGCCGTCGAACTGGCCCAGGTAGTTGAAGGTGATACGCGGCACCGGCAGTGCCTTGAGGGTTGCCCGGCTGGCGTCGTCGCCCAGGTAGCGCAAGGCGGCAAAACCGATGCCTTTGTTCGGGATCGCGCGCAGCTGCTCCTTGACCTGCTTGATCGAGTCGCCGATGTGCGCCGAAGGGGTCAGGCGTGCGGGGAACAGGCTGGTGAACCAGCCGACGCTGCGGGTCAGGTCCTGCTGTTCGAACAACTCTTCACGGCCATGACCTTCAAGCTGCACCAGCACCGACGCTGCACCGGTCCAGCGCGCGATCACCCGCGCCAGTGCAGTCAGCAGCAGGTCGTTGACCTGGGTGCGGTAGGCGCCAGGTGCCTCTTGCAACAGCTGCCGGGTGGCCTGTGCCGGCAAGTGCGAATGCACGGTGTGCGCATGACGCTTCTGCAAGCTGGCACCACTGTAGGCGCCCGGCAAGTCCACCGAGGCGCCGTGCAGTTGCCCTTGCCAGAAACCCAGTTCGGCTTGCAGGGCTTCGCTGCGGGCATAGTGCTGCAGCTGTTCAGCCCAGGCTTTCACCGAGGTGGTCTTGCCCGGCAGCACGACCGGATGACCTGCCTGGCGCTGGCGATAACCGGCTTGCAGGTCCTCCAGCAAGATGCGCCACGACACACCGTCCACTACCAGGTGATGAATGACCAGCAGCAGGCGCTGCTCGCCATCGGGCGCCGTGTTCAGCACCGCCCGCAGCAGCGGGCCATCCTGCAGGTTCAAGCTGCGCTGGGCCTGCTCGAAAAGCACTTCGCGCGCGGCGCTATCGGGCGCATCGGTCTGCCAGAGCAAGGCATCGGCAGCAACGGCCTTGAACTGTGCCTGCCAGCCATCGGCCTGCTCGCTGAAGCTCAGGCG
>NZ_JAMDGY010000129.1 GCF_028656955.1 Pseudomonas fontis | reverse complement strand
TGCTCGCTGAAGCTCAGGCGCAGTGCATCGTGATGCTGCACCAGTGCGTGCAGGGCCTGCTCCAGCCGCTCGGCTTGCAATGGTTGCAACGGTTTGAGCAGCACCGACTGGTTCCAGTGGTGACGCTCGGGAATTTCGGTTTCGAAGAACACCTGCTGGAACGGCAGCAGCGGCGCAGCACCTGTGACCGGGCCTTGATCGATCACCAGCCCCTCGTCACCGGTACCGGCAACGCCGGCCAGGCCTTGCACGGTCTGGTGCTGGAACAGCTGTTTGGGCGTGAAGCGGATACCCGCCTGACGCGCACGGCTTACCACCTGAATCGAGATGATCGAGTCACCGCCCAGTTCAAAGAAGTTGTCTGCCAGGCCAACGCGTTCAACCTTGAGCACGTCTTGCCAGATGGCGGCGATCTGCTGTTCCAGGGCACTTTGCGGGGCGATGTAAACGGCCTGCTGCTGGCTGGTGTCCGGCTTGGGCAGCAACTTGCGCTCAAGCTTGCCGTTCGGGCTCAGCGGGAATTCAGCGAGGAACACCCACTGCGTCGGGACCATGTAGTCCGGCAGGGTGTCTTTCAGGCGAGTCTTGATGCGTTCGCGCAGCTCGCTTTCGTCGGCGTTGGCCTCGGTTGCGACCACGTACCCAACCAATTGCTGGCCGCTGGCTCCCGGCAAGGCCAGGACCACGGCTTCGCGGACGGCGTCCTGCTCCATCAGGCGGGCTTCGATTTCACCCAGCTCGATGCGCAGGCCACGGATTTTTACCTGGTGGTCGATGCGTCCGGCGTATTCGATCACCCCATCAGCGCGATAGCGGGCCAAGTCACCGGTGCGGTACAGGCGCTCGCCCTTGCCGAATGGGCTGGTCATGAAGCGCTCAGCAGTCAGACCCGGGCGGCGGTGATAACCACGCGCCAGCCCTTCCCCACCCAGGTACAGCTCGCCACTCACGCCCACCGGTACCGGGTTCAGTTCGGCATCCAGAATGAACGTCGACAGGTTGGCAATCGGTTGACCAATGGGCACACCGTCGCGACCTTCGTCGCGGCAGGTCCAGTGGGTCACGTCGATGGCGGCTTCGGTTGGGCCGTAGAGGTTGTACAGGCCAGCTTGCGGCAACTTGGCGAACACTTGCTGCTGGGCATCGACGGGCAATGCTTCACCGCTGCACACGATGCGCTTGATCCCCGTGCAGCGAGTGACCTGCTCATCCAGCAGGAACACTTGCAGCATCGAAGGGACGAAGTGCAGCGTGGTGACCTTGTGCTGCTCAATCAACGCGACCAATTTTGCCGGATCACGATGATCGCCGGGCGCGGCCATGGCCAGACGCGCGCCGGTCGTCAATGGCCAGAAGAACTCCCAGACCGACACGTCGAAGCTGAACGGAGTCTTCTGCAAAATGGTGTCGCTGGCATCCAGGCGATAAGCCTGCTGCATCCAGCACAGACGGTTGGTCAGGGCTGAATGGCGGTTGCCTGCGCCCTTCGGTTTGCCGGTCGAACCCGAGGTGTAGATCACGTAGGCCAGGTTTTCCCCGGTCACGGCGATGTTCGGGTTCTCGATGGCATAGCCGTCCAGAGGCTGATCCAGCAGCAAGGTGTTCAGGCCAGCGGGAATCGGCAGCGCATCACGCAGATGCGACTGGGTCAGCAGCAAATGAATGCCGCTGTCTTCGAACATGTAGGCCAGACGATCTTGCGGGTATTCCGGGTCCAGCGGCACGTAAGCACCGCCAGCCTTGAGCACACCCAGCAAACCGATGACCATTTCCAGCGAGCGCTCGGCGGCAATGCCGACGATGACATCCGGGCCAACACCGGTTTCGATCAGGCGATGGGCCAGCTGATTGGCGCGGGCATTGAGCTCGGCGTAGGTCAGTTCGGTTTCACCAAAGACCAACGCCGGCGCATGCGGCG
>NZ_JAMDGY010000128.1 GCF_028656955.1 Pseudomonas fontis | reverse complement strand
GGCTCAATCTACAGATCAGGCTCAAGGCCTAAGCCGCTGCCCGGCTTCATTCCTCTTCCTCGATGATCAGTCGAGAACTATCGCCTCCAAAGAGGCGTTAGTCGAGATACAAGCCGCTGCCGTCAGGCTGCGCTGGAGCCCGTGCGGGCTCCCAAAGGCGGCGCCTGCTATGCAGGCGAGCGCAGCCTCACGGCAGCGGCTACAGGGCTGGGGTCTTGAAACCTGCAAAAACCCCATCTATAGTCCTCCACAGCTCCCTCACCGAAGACCTGCTCATGCCAGCTTCCTGCCCAGCCACCGTATTCGCCACCGCGCCTGACGCGGGTGTCGTTGTGCGTGGGTGCCTGCAGCCAGCCATGATCAGTCACTACCCACCACCTGTCAGTAGCGTCGTAGCGGACGTGCAAGCTCCGCCACGCGTGGTTGTTGTCCACCACGCCTGAACACTACTGAACACGGTCGGCTATCCCCTCGATAGACCCGCCGTTCGGCTTACTTGCCCGAATACAGGTGGCAATTCATGTCTGTTTTATCGAAAGAATCCGTGGCCGCGGCGGCCACCACGAGCCTGTTCGTCCTGCTCTGGAGCAGCGGCGCCATCGTCTCCAAGCTCGGCCTGAGCCAGGCCTCACCCTTCGCCTTCCTGCTGATCCGCTTTGCCATTGCCCTGTCCGGGCTGATGCTGCTCGGCCCGCTACTCAAGCTTGAATGGCCGCGCGGGCGCGGCCCGCTGTTGCAGGCCATCGCCACCGGCTGTGTCCTGCTGGGCGCCTACCAGTGCTTCTACCTGCTGGCACTGAACACCCACGTCACCCCCGGCATCATGGCCACGGTCATGGGCGTGCAGCCGATTCTCACGGTTGCCCTGATCGAGCGGCAACGCTCGCCCAGCCGGGTCTTCGGGTTGTGCCTGGGGCTGGCCGGGCTGGTCATGGTGGTGTACCAGGGGATCGGTTCCGGCGGGGTTTCCCTGGCCGGGATGCTGTTTGCGCTGCTGGCGCTGGCCAGCATGACCTGCGGCTCGATCATGCAGAAACGCATCACTGACAACCCGCTGGGCACTCTGCCGTTGCAGTACCTCAGCGGGCTGCTGCTGTGTGCACTGTTTGCGCCGTTCCAGCCGCTGCACGTCGAATGGAACCTGCAGTTCACGCTGGCGGTACTGTGGATGGGGCTGGTGGTGTCGCTGCTAGCCAGTTTGCTGCTGTATCGGCTGATCGCGCGGGGCAACCTGGTCAATGTCACCAGCCTGTTCTATCTGGTGCCGGCGGTCACGGCGGTGATGGATTACCTGATCTTTGGTAATCGCCTGGCTGCCTTGAGCCTGCTCGGGATGGGGCTGATCGTGGTTGGTTTGCTGTTTGTGTTCCGCAAGCCGGCGGTGGTTCGCCAGTTGCAGGCTGAGCAGCGCTGAAACCCATCGCGGGACGAGCCCGCTCCCACAGGAACCCTGCCTGTGGGAGCGGGCTCGTCCCGCGATGCGGCCCTCAAGCCCGCACAGGTTTACCTGCCGTCGCCGGCTTCAATACCAGCCACAACGCCACGGCAATCAACACCCCGCCATATAGGTGCGCCAGCGACAGCGGCTCATCCAGTAACCAGGCCCCCCACAGCACCCCGAAGGCCGGGATCATGAAGGTCACGGTCGAAGACTTCACCGGGCCGATCTCGCTGATCAGGCGGAAGTAAAGAATGTACGCAAACGCCGTACACAGCAGCCCCAGACCGAGCAGCGAGCCCCACACCGTCCAACCACCCCAGCTGGCCGGTGGCTGGGTCAGCACGCTGTAGCCGAACAACGGCGTCAACAGCAGGGTCGCACCCATCATGCTGCCCAGCGCTGACAGGCGGCTGTCCAGCCCGCCTTGCTGGTCCAGCCAGCGCCGCGCGAGAAACCCGGAGAAGCCGTAGCACATGGTCGCCGCCAGGCACGACAGCGCGCCCTGCATCAGCTGCATGTCGAAGGCCACCGGCCCGGCACCGCTAAGAATCCCCACACCGAACAGCCCAAGGAAAATCCCGCCCAGCTTGGGCAGGGTCATCGCCTCACGGAAGAACAGCGCGCCGATCAGTACGCCCATCAGCGGGGTGGTGGCGTTGAAGATCGCCGAATAGCCGGCGGGTAGCACTTGCGCAGCGACCGAGTACAAGGTGGCCGGGATGCCCGAATTGATCATCCCCAGCAGCAGGCAGGCCTTGAGCTTGCCCTGGAAGTCCCAGCGTACCCGCAGCAGGCCGAGGATCACGATCAACCCGGCACAGGCGATGGACACCCGAAAGAACGCCGTCGGCACGGTGCCCAGCACGGGGGCGATGATGCGCATGAACAGAAAGCTCGCCCCCCAGACGGCGGCAAGAATCAACAGGCGGGAAATGGCGATGGGGGACACGGTGGCGTTCCTGGTTCGAGGCGGCAGGGGAGTTTACGGTATCTGCGCAACCAACTTCGCCCGGTTTCTTGCGCAGCCAATTCGGCGGCGCCGCAGTTTGGCCGATACGCCCGCAGCAACGGGCTATCGCCGTTCACGGCGACTGGCTAAGCTCAGGCTTTGAAATTCCCGCAGAGGTCTCGTTATGCCCCAGCAATGGCCGGCCGCCGACATCGCCCGGATGATCCTCGATGGCTTCGACAATTATCGCGAGCATTTCCGCCAGATCACCGATGGCGCCCGGGAGCGCTTCGAGCAGGCGCAGTGGCAGCAGATCCAGACGGCTGCGGCGGCGCGGATCAATCTCTATGAAGAGAAGGTCGGCGAAGTCAGCGGCTGGCTGCGCCAGGGTTTCGACCCTGAGGTGTTGCTCGACGTGGCGCTGTGGCCGCTGGTCAAGAGCGCCTATATCAGTCTGATCGACCCGCGCCTGGACGATGAGCTGTCCGAGACCTGGTACAACTCGATCTTCTGCAGCCTGTTCAGCCATGACCTGATCAGTGACGGCTGCATGTTCGTGCACACCACCCGGCCGTCGCTGCGCGCCCATGAGCGTGCGGCGCAAACTCGCCTCTACCGCCCGGACGGGCAGTTGTCGTCGATGCTGGGGCAACTCTTTGCCGACTACCGCTTCGACGCGCCGTACGCCGACCTGGCCGGCGACCTGGCGCGGCTCGAAGCGCAGTTGCGCGAGAGCCTGCCCGACTGGGTGTGCAAGGACCCGCAACTGCAAGTCGAGCTGTTCTCGCCGGTGCTCTACCGCAACAAGGGCGCGTACCTGGTCGGGCGCATCTTTACCCAGGATGAGCAATGGCCGCTGGTGATTCCGCTGCTGCACCGCGAAGGCCACGGCATTGAGGTCGATGCGCTGATCACCGACGAAGCTGATGTGTCGATCATCTTCTCCTTCACCCGCTCGTACTTCATGGTCGATGTGCCGGTGCCGGCGGAGTTCGTCGGTTTTCTCAAGCGCATCCTGCCGGGCAAGCACATTGCCGAGCTGTACACCTCGATCGGCTTCTACAAGCACGGCAAGTCGGAGTTCTACCGCGCGCTGATCAACCACCTGGCCAGCACCGACGACCGCTTCATCATGGCCCCGGGTGTGCGTGGCATGGTCATGAGCGTGTTTACGCTGCCGGGCTTCAACACCGTGTTCAAGATCATCAAGGACCGTTTCTCGCCCTCCAAGAGCGTCGACCGCGCCACGGTGATTGAGACGTACCGCCTGGTGAAGAGTGTCGACCGGGTAGGGCGCATGGCCGATACCCAGGAGTTTTCCGACTTCCGCTTCCCGCTGAGCAAGTTCGAGCCTGAATGCCTGGCGGAACTGCTCGAAGTGGCGCCGTCCACGGTGTCGCTGGAAGGTGACACGGTGCTGGTACGCCATTGCTGGACCGAACGGCGGATGACCCCGTTGAACCTGTACCTGGAGAGCGCCACGGACAGCCAGGTGCGTGAAGCGCTGGAAGATTACGGGCTGGCGATCAAGCAGTTGGCGGCGGCGAACATCTTCCCTGGCGACATGCTGCTGAAAAACTTCGGCGTCACCCGGCATGGCCGGGTGGTGTTCTATGACTATGACGAGATCTGTTTCCTGACCGAGGCCAACTTCCGCTATATCCCGCCGCCGCGCTTCCCGGAGGACGAGATGTCGAGCGAGCCGTGGTATTCGATCGGGCCGCTGGATGTGTTCCCGGAGGAATTCCCGCCGTTTCTGTTTGCCGATATGGCGCAGCGGCGGCTGTTCGACCAGTTGCATGGCGAGTTGTATGACGCCGCTTACTGGAAAGGGCTGCAGGACGCGATTCGCGAGGGCAAGGTGATTGATGTGTTTCCGTATCGGCGCAAGGGTCGGTAGGGCTGTTGTGGGGCTGCGTTGCAGTCCATCGCCGGCAAGGCTGA
>NZ_JAMDGY010000127.1 GCF_028656955.1 Pseudomonas fontis | reverse complement strand
GAACTGCTCAAGCAGCTCTTTCGGGATTTTCGGTAATTCTCGTGGCGCTTGGCGCGCGGGTTTCTTTTTGGTTGGCATACATGCACCTCTTGCTCATGTTATGCCCGAACACAAAATTTCTGACACCCCCGGCGTGGGGGGCTACACCGCCAACTCCTGCGCCAGAAAATCCAGAAACGCCCGCGTCTTCATCGGCACCCGGCGCGCCGAGGGGTACACCGCATTGAT
Organism: Pseudomonas fontis; assembly: GCF_028656955.1. Taxonomy (GTDB): domain Bacteria; phylum Pseudomonadota; class Gammaproteobacteria; order Pseudomonadales; family Pseudomonadaceae; genus Aquipseudomonas; species Aquipseudomonas fontis. Next base: position 5,728 of record NZ_JAMDGY010000127.1, on the reverse strand, counting down.
CGAAATCGCCGGCGCCTCCCACTCCTCCAATACCTGCACCAAGCGCCCCTGCTCCAAGGCCTTCTCGACAATGAACACCGGCAACAACGCAATGCCCATCCCGCCCTCCGCCGCCTGCGCCAGCAAGTCACCGTTGTTCGCATGCAACGGCCCCGTCACATGCACCCGCTGGGTCTCGCGGCCATTGCTCAACTGCAAGCTCACACCACTCTGCAAGTAGCCATAGTTCAAGCACTGATGCGCGATCAAATCCTTCGGCACCTGCGGCACGCCCATCCGCGCCAGGTATTCCGGCGAAGCCACCATCACCCGCGGCGCCGGCGACAACTGCCGCGCCACCAGGGAGGAATCCCCCAGGCTGGCAATCCGGATGGTCACATCAAACCCGCCCTTCACCGGGTCAACCTGCTGGTCACTCAGCACCAACTGCAACTCCACCTTCGGGTGCAACGCATTGAACCGGGGCAACAGCGGCCCCAGCCGGCACAAGCCGAACGACATCGGCGCGTTCACCCGCAACACCCCATGCACCTGTGCCAAGCTGCTGCGCGCACGCTGCTCGGCCTCTTCCACCGAAGCAATCAGCTCGCGGCACGCCTCGTAATACTCACACCCCGCCTCCGTCAGGTGCAGGCTGCGCGTGGTGCGCAGCAGCAACTGCACGCCCAAGGCATCCTCCAGCGCCTGGATCTGCTTGCTCACCTTCGAACGCGGTACATCCATCACCCGCGCCGCCGCCGCAAAACCGTTGGCATCCACGGTGGCAACAAACGCACGCATGCAGTCGATACGGTCCATCACTGTCCCCAAAATAGAATCAATCTTTCCAGATTTTAGGGAATTGTCGCACCCGCTGACTAGCCCTAAAGTGGCGTCCATACCGCAGACAACGCGGCACTCACTCAACACTGCACGCCACTTCACAAGGAAATGAATCATGTCCAAGCGCGAACTGCTGAACCCTACCAACTCCGCCCTGATCCTGATCGACCACCAGCCACAGATGGCCTTCGGCGTGCAGTCCATCGACCGCCAAACCCTGAAGAACAACACCGTAGGCCTGGCCAAGGCCGCGAAAATCTTCAACGTACCGACCATCTACACCTCGGTAGAAACCGCAAGCTTCAGCGGCTACATCTGGCCTGAGCTGCTGGCTGTGAACCCGGACCACACCCCCATCGAGCGCACCTCGATGAACAGCTGGGAAGACGCCAAGCTGGTCGAGGCGGTCAAGGCGACCGGCCGCAAGAAGCTGATCATCGCCGCGCTGTGGACCGAGGTCTGCCTGACCTTCCCGGCCCTGGAAGCGATGGAAGAAGGCTTTGAGGTGTACATCGTCACTGATGCTTCCGGCGGCACCACCCAGGAAGCCCATGACATGGCGGTACAGCGCATGATTCAGGCCGGCGCGATCCCGGTGACCTGGCAGCAAGTGCTGCTCGAGTACCAGCGTGACTGGGCACACAAAGACACCTACGAGGCCGTCATGGGCCTGGTGCTGGAGCACAGCGGTGCGTACGGCATGGGCGTGGATTACGCCTACACCATGGTGCACAAGGCGCCGCAACGTACCTTGGGCTAAAAATCGCGCTTGAAACAAACCCGCCTTCCGGCGGGTTTTGTTGTTAGCTGCCTTCCCGGCTCAGCAACACCTTGCAGTACCGCCTCACCCCCTCCTCCACACTCAAGGTCGCCTGCGCATACCCCGCCGCGCGCAATCGGGCGATATCCGCGCAGGTGTAGCACTGGTACTTGCCGCGCAGCGTGTCAGGGAATTCGCTGTATTCCAGAATCCCCTCCAGCAACGCCATCTCCAACGACAGCGGCGCTTCATCGTGTTCAGCGCGCAAGCTGTTGATCACCGCCAACGCCACGTCGTTGAACGGCTGAGCACGCCCGCTGCCGACGTTGAATATCCCGCTCAGCTGCGGCCGGTCGAGAAAATGCAGGTTCACCGCCACCACGTCGTCCACCGCGACGAAATCGCGCAGATGCCCGCCCGAAGGGTAGTCGCCATAGGCGCCAAACAAGCTCACCCGGCCATGCGCCCGGTACTGGTTGAAGCAGTGGAAGGCCACCGAGGCCATGCTGCCCTTGTGCTGCTCGTTCGGGCCGTAGACGTTGAAGTAACGCAAGCCAACGATCTGGCTGCGCGGCTGCGGCAGTTGCCGGCGCACCCGCTGGTCGAACAGGAATTTGGAGTAGCCATACACGTTCAGCGGCCGCTCACATTCGCGCAACTCGCGAAAATCACGCCCGGCGCCATACACCGCCGCCGAGGAGGCATAGATCAACGGGATCTGCTGCGCCTGCGCAGCCTCCAGCACGTCGCGGCTGAAGCCATAGTTGTTGGCCATCATGTAGCGCCCGTCGTCTTCGACAGTGCTGGAGCAAGCACCCTGGTGCAGCACGGCGCGCACCTTGCCAAAGGCCCCACGGGCGAAACGGTCGAGGAAGTCGTCCTTGTCCAGGTAGTCGGCAATCTCGCTGTCCGCAAGGTTGGCAAACTTGTCGCCATCCGTCAGGTCGTCAACCGCGATGATGTCGGTCTCGCCCCGTCGGTTGAGGGCCTGGACAAGGTTGCTACCAATAAAGCCGGCGGCGCCGGTCACGATAAGGGTCATGTGCTATCCCCCATACAAGGTGGAGCCACCAGTCTAGACCGCTACCCGGCGCAGACCTTAACCCTGGTCAATATTTCACCAGTTGAACCCTTGGCTACACTTGCCGGACCGCCCCGCGCACAGGAAGACATGGACGTGAACATCCGCACCAAGATCATTGCCTCAGGCCTGATCAGCCTGTTCTCCGCCCTGCTGCTCGGCGGCATCGGCCTGCAAGGCTACGCCACCACCGGCGATGCCCTGCAAGACAGCGAAACCAGCATCACCGCCATGCGCAACCACATGGAAGCGGACATGATGCACGACGCCATCCGCGCCGATGTGCTGGCCGCCCTGCTGGTAGCGCCCGGCGACAGCCAGGGCGCCGAGCAGGTGCACAAGGATTTCGATGAACACGCGCAATGGATGCGCAAAGTCATCCAGGCCAACGCCGATGCGGCGCTGCCCACCGAGATCGCCACGGCAATTGGCGAACTCAAGCCACAGGTCGAGGCCTATATCGCCACCGCAAAAGGCGTCATCGACAACGCCCTGGCCCCGGAGCACAACAACAGCGCCCTGCGCAGCACCTTCGACCAAGCCTTCAGCGCCCTGGAGGTGCGCAACGAAGCCCTCAGCACGCAAATCGAAAACCAGGCGGCGCAAACCCGCAGCAATCAAGACGCCAGCCTGACCACCGCCGGGCGTGTGCTAAGCGTGAGCCTGTTGCTGGCTTGCGTGGTGCTCGGCGTGCTGTGCTGGCACTTGCTCAAGGCCGTGCTCGGCCCGCTCAACCGCATCATCGACAGCACCCGCGCGATTGCCCAGGGCGACCTGCAGCGCGAATTCGGCGCAGCCGGCAACGACGAGATCGGCCAACTGCAACGGGTGATCGAAGACATGCAGGGCAATTTGCGCCAGATGATCGCCACTATTCGCGGGGAGAGCGACGACCTGCACGGCACCTCGCGCACCCTCGGCGATACTGCCCGCGACATCGTCGCCAGCGCCGACCAGCAAGCCGAAAGCGCCACCAGCATGGCCGCGAGCATGGAGCAGATGATGGCCAACATCACCCAGATCTCCGAGCACGCGCACAGCGCCCGGGTGATTTCCGCCGAGTCCGAACAGTTGGCCAGCAGCGGCGGCCAGGTCATCCTCGGGGTGGTCGAGGGGATGAACCGCATTGCTGAAGTGGTCAGCCAGTCGTCCGGCAATATCACTGCGCTGGATACTTCGTCTGAAGACATCCACTCGATCATCCAGGTGATCAAGAGCATTGCCGAGCAGACCAACTTGCTGGCCCTCAACGCCGCCATCGAGGCGGCGCGCGCTGGTGAGGCCGGGCGGGGCTTTGCCGTGGTGGCCGACGAGGTGCGCAACCTGGCCACCCGCACCACGCAATCCACCCAGGAAATTTCCGCGATGATCGAACGCATCCAGGCCAGCGCCCGCGAGGCCGTGGCGAACATGCAGGCGTGCGTCAGCCGGGTGGATGAAGGGGTGAACCTGGCGCGTCAGGCCGGGGTGTCGATCAACGAGATTCGCGACGGTGCCCACCATGCAGCGGCCATGGTCGAGGAGATTTCGCAGACCATTGGCGAGCAGTCCAAGGCCAGCGACGAGATGGCGCAGCGGGTGGAATTGATCGCCGAGAAATCCCGCGCCAATACCCATTCCATGCACGATCTGCGCATGACCGCCGAGCGCTTGAGCGAGGCGGCCGAGTCGATGCAGTCGTCGGTGCAGCGCTTCAAGATCTGAGCAACGGTGGCGTCTATTTGACTGGGCCAGGTCGTTGCGCGGAGACGACACTGGCCCTGGGTGCGGTCAGCAGGCGCCCGGCGCTAATGCTCCAGTTCAGCAGCGCGACGCACAGCACGCTGAGCAGCAAGGCCTCGACGCCGCCCTGGACGATCAGCGTGCCGGCCAACAACGGGAAGCCGAACACGCCGAAAAAATACCCCAGGCTGAACAACAGCAGCGCCTGCGCGGTGTAGCCGTTTGGTGCTTCGCTGGCGGCCAGGCCGTTGATCACCGAGTAGTTCAAGCCATAACCCACCCCCAGCAAGGCTGCCGCGAGCAGGTAGCCAAGGCTGTCGTGCACCCACCAGTTCAGCGCGACCACGGCCAGCACCATCAGGCCCGACAACAGGCACGAGGTGCGATACGGGTCGCGCTTGACCACCCAGCCGGCGATCAGCAGGCGACAGCCAATCGCCGCGAGCATGAAACCGATGAAGAACAGTGAGTAATCCAGGCCACGACTGGCGGCATACGACGTCTGGAAGCTGCCCAGCCCGCCGAACACGGCGCCGCCCAGGCCCACCATGAGGATCGGCCAGCGCGCGGACGAGCGCAGCACTTCGCTGGTCGCGCGCCAGCTGATGCTGACGCGGGCGGCCTGTTGGCGTTGCTGGCGGGCGAGGTGGGCGAAGATCAGCAGGCCGAGGGCGGAGGCCGCTGCGGCTACGTAGAACACGGTTTCTACCGGCAGGCCGGCCAGGCTGGCGAGCTTGCCGACCAGCGGGCCGGAGCCGATGCCGCTCATCATGCTGCCCGAGAGCAGGGCAAAGCAGTGGGTGCGGCGTGCGGGGTCGACCAGTGCGGCGACCAGGATCGGGCCCAGGGTGTAGAACGCGCCCCAGCCCAGGCCTAGCAATAATCCGCAGAGCCAGAGGCTGTGGCTGAAACCGGGGATCAGGGCGAAGCCCAGGCAGGCGGCGATCAGGCACAGGGCGGAGCGCGAAATTGCTCGGGCGGCGCCGAGCCAGTCGGCGAGGTGGCCGCAGGCGAGCACGGCGACGACGGTGCTGAGCATGGCCACGGAAATGATGCTGCCGGCATCCTGTTCGTTGCCGCCACGCGAGGTGACCAGCAGTGAGAGCAGGAAGGTCGAGCCGTAGGAAAGCGAAAGCAGGTAACTGGCCAGGCACAGCAGGCCGAAACGCGGGGTTGTTTTTGTCATTGTGGTGGGGGTCTGCGAATCAGGGTGTGCTGGTTTTAGCACAGGCGTTGATGCACGCAGGTATGGATGTTGTGGAGTTGGGTTCAGTGTGGGGTAACTCAATGGCTGGCGCTGTGCGGCAACGGTCTTGGACAACATTCTGTAGATACCGTCTTGC
>NZ_JAMDGY010000126.1 GCF_028656955.1 Pseudomonas fontis | reverse complement strand
AGGCTGCGCTGGAGCCCGGGAGGGCTCCCAAAAGCGGCGCCTGCGATGCAGGCGAGCGCAGCCTGACGGCAGCGGCTACATAGGCAGGGCTTAGCGCAGCTCGCCGATCAGGTCCAGCTCTACCCAGCGGCGCACGTCCTGCGTGGGCAAACCAGCCCCCAGCAACAGCTGAAGCTTGCCAAACGCCGCCTCCCGCGTCATTCCGCCGCCGGACAGCACGCCAGCCTGGCGCAAACGACTGCCGGCCTCATAAATATCCAGCTCCACGCCACCTTCATGGCACTGGGTGAGCGCCACCACAACGATGCCGCGTTGCTGGGCCCGTTCCAGCGAGGCCAGGAAGGCCGGGTTGTCACTCGGCCCGGTGCCGCTGCCAAAACATTCGAGGATCAGCCCCTGAATCCCGCTGTCGATCAGCGCATCAAGCAGTTGCGCCGCAATCCCCGGCACCAGCGGCAGCACCGTCACGTTGGCCAACGCCTTGGGCTGCCGGTAATCCAGCTGCGCCGGCAACGGCTCGGCATGCGCCGCACCGCCAAAGCGTTTCAGCGTCGCAAACGGATGCCGGCCATAGCTGCGCACCTTGGCACAGCGGCTCGGTGCGAGCAGTTCACCATGGAAGTACAGCTGAACGCCCTGTGCCACGCCGTCGGTCAAGGCTTGCAGGCTGCCGCCGAGGTTCTCCCAGGCATCGCTGTCGGCCACCCCGGCCGGCAACATCGAGCCGGTAAACAGCACCGGCACCGCCAGCCCGATCAGTTGGAAGCCCATGGCCGCAGCGCTGTAGGCCAGCGTGTCGGTGCCATGCAGCACCAGCACGGCATCGCAGCCATGCACCTGCACCGCATCAATGATTGCGGTGCGCAGGCGCTGCCAATAGAGGGGGGTCATGTTGGCGCTGTCGATCAGCGGGGCCAGTTCCTGGAACTGCCAGCTGGCCAGCGTCGATTGCCCGGCCAGTTGCTCACGCATGCGCTGCTCGAACCCCGAGGCCGGGGCCAGGCCGTTGGCGCTGGCCTGCATGCCGATGGTGCCGCCGGTGTACAGCACCATGATGTTGCGGGCGGGGTGGGTGACGGCCGGGTTCATGCGCAGTGCTCCGTGGTCGCTGTTCTTGGTAGCCGACCACAGTACGCCATCCCCCGGCAGGCTGTCAGCGCTTGGCGCTATCAGCCTCGCCCTTGGCGGGCCAGGCACGGGTGTCCAGGTCCAGGTCGGCGAACTTTGCCGAGTCGAACACCGGCGTGCGGATCCCGGCGTTGCGCTGGTCGTCGTAGTCGCGCAGCACGCGCATGGCGATCTTGAACAGCAGCGCCAGGGCGATCAGGTTCACAAAGGCCAGCAGCGTCATGGTGATGTCGGCGAAGGCGAACACGGTACCCAGGTTCTGCACCGCGCCCCAGAAGATCAACAGCAGCACCAGCGCGCGATAGCCCATCACGGCCTTGCGGTTGTCACCCACCAGGAAGCGCAGGTTGCTCTCGCCCAGGTAGTAGTTGTAGAGAATCGAGGTGAACACGAACAGCGCCAGGGCGACACTGATGAAGATCCGCCCCCAGTCACCCACCACGGCCGCCAGCGAGTTCTGCGTCAGGGCAATGCCGTCACCTTCGAAGCCAGGGGTGTAGAAGCCCGAGAGCAGGATCAGCAGCGCGGTGCAGGTGCAAATGATGAAGGTGTCGAGGAACACGCTGAACGCCTGGATCACGCCCTGTGCCACCGGGTGCTCGACCTGTGCCACGGCCGCCACGTTCGGCGCACTGCCCAGGCCTGCTTCGTTGGCGAACACGCCACGCTTCACGCCCATGACAATGGCGCTGCCGATCAAGCCACCGAACACCTGGTCCAGGCCGAAGGCGCTTCTGATGATGGTCATCAGCATGGCCGGGACCTGGTCGAACTGCAGCACGATCACGTAGAGGGTCACGGCGATGTAGGCCAGGGTCTTGACCGGCACCAGCAGGTCGGCCACCGAGGCGATGCGCTTGATCCCGCCCATGAACACCAGGCCCAGCAGCACGGCCAGGGCGATGCCGGTGTAGGTGGTGTCGAAGCCGAAGGCGTTGTTCAGCGAGTGGGTCACGGCATGGGCTTGCAGGCCGTTGAAGGCGAAGCCGAAGGTGATCAGCAGCAGGAATGCCATGAGCATGCCGACTTTGCGATTGCCCAGGCCATGTTCGATATAGAAGGACGGGCCACCGCGGTACTGGCCGTCGGCGTCGCAACGCTTGTACAGCTGGCCGAGGGTGCATTCGATGAAGCTGGTGGACATGCCGACCAGCGCGGTCACCCACATCCAGAACACCGCACCGGGGCCGCCGAGGGTCACGGCGATGCCGACACCGGCGATGTTGCCGGCGCCCACTCGGCCGGCAAGGCTGAGCATCAGTGCCTGGAACGAGCTGAGCTGTTCGCTGCTGCTGCGCAGGCTGTCGCGGAACACCGAGAACATGTGGGTGAAGTAACGCAGTTGAACGAAACGCGAGCGGATCGTGAAATAGCTGCCCAGACCGACAATCAGCACGATCAGTACCTTGCCCGACAGGAAGTCGTTGATGACTTCAAGCATGGAGTTTTCCTCGCTTTAATGGCTTTGCTGCATGCGGCGCGTGACGCCGGTACACAAGAGGGCGGGCACTATACCGATGCGAGGGCCGTACGTCTGCCTTGCCGTGGCTGAAATGCCCTTGTCGCATGGATTGCTACACCTGTAGTTGTAGCCGCTGCCGTCAGGCTGCGCTCGGCTGCAACGCAGGCGTCGCCTTTGGGAGCCCTTGCGGACTCCAGCGCAGCCTGGCGGCAGCGGCTACTTGCAAGGTGGGGGTCGAAAGCGGGGCATAAAAAAAGGGCCCTGGGACGAATCCCGGGGCCCTCAAAGGTGAGAGGTGTCTAGTCCCTCGACCTGGTGAGCGGTGGTACGGCGTGGGTTACGCTTTGAGCGGAACCAGACGCGGTGCAATCATGTTTTCCGGACGCAGGATGTCATTGAGCATCGCTTCGTCCAGCAGGCCTTCTTCACGCACCAGTTCCAGTACGCCGCGGCCGCTTTCCAGCGCGATACGGGCGATACGGGTGGCGTTTTCGTAGCCGATGTACGGGTTCAGGGCGGTGACCAGGCCGATCGAGTGCTCGACCAGTTCACGGCAGCGCTGTTCGTTGGCAGTGATGCCGACGATGCAGTGCTCGCGCAGCATGTCCATGGCGCGTTGCAGCAGGCGGATCGAGTCGAAGATCTTGTAGGCGATCAGCGGCTCCATCACGTTCAGTTGCAGTTGGCCGCCTTCGGCAGCGATGGTCAGGGCCAGGTCGTTGCCGATGATGGCGAAGGCCACCTGGTTGACGGCTTCCGGGATAACCGGGTTGACCTTGCCTGGCATGATCGAGCTGCCTGGCTGACGCGCTGGCAGGTTGATCTCGTTGATGCCGGTGCGTGGGCCGCTGGACAGCAGGCGCAAGTCGTTGCAGATCTTCGACAGCTTGACCGCAGTACGCTTGAGCATGCCGGAGAACAGCACGAAGGCGCCCATGTCGGAGGTGGCTTCGATCAGGTCGGCCGCCGGTACCAGCGGCTGGCCGCTGATCAGGGCCAGGCGCTGAACGGCCAGCATCTGGTAGCCAGGGTCGGCGTTGATGCCGGTACCGATGGCAGTACCGCCCAGGTTGATTTCGGTCAGCAGCTCTGGCGCCAGGGTACGCAGGCGGTTCAGGTCTTCGGTCAGGGTCGTGGCGAAGGCACGGAATTCCTGGCCCAGGGTCATCGGTACCGCGTCCTGCAGCTGGGTGCGGCCCATCTTCAGTACGTGGTTGAATTCCAGGCCCTTGGCCGCGAAGGCCTGGATCAGGCTGTCGAGGCTGGCCAGCAGGGCGTCGTGACCCAGCAGCAGACCCAGGCGGATGGCCGTTGGGTAGGCGTCGTTGGTCGACTGCGCCATGTTCACGTCGTTGTTCGGGTGCAGGTACTGGTACTCGCCCTTCTCGTGGCCCATTGCTTCAAGCGCAATGTTGGCGATCACTTCGTTGGCGTTCATGTTGGTGGAAGTACCGGCGCCGCCTTGGATCATGTCGACCACGAACTGCTCGTGGTAGTCGCCGCGGATCAGGCGGGCACAGGCCGCGCTGATGGCAGCGTGCTTGGCATCGCTCAGGTGACCCAGCTCACGGTTGGCGTCGGCAGCAGCCTGTTTGACCATGGCCAGGGCCACAACCATTTTAGGGTAGTGCGACAGCGGAACACCGGAGAGGTGGAAGTTGTTGGCAGCGCGCAGAGTCTGGATGCCGTAATAAGCATCAGCAGGGACTTCAAGGGTACCAAGCAGGTCTTTTTCGACGCGGAACGATGCAGCAGCGGACATGATGGATATCATCTCGATTTGGGCCCGGCACATGCCGGAATGCCGCCAATCCTAGGCCTGAGCAGATTTTGCGGCCAATGCTGTTGCGCGCTAACCTATGCACAAACGGCATAATGATTGATGTGACGCCTATCGACATTCGAGCGTGTTCCATTTTGGTGCATGCCTGGAGACCTTGATGAACCTCGAAAGCAAATGGCTGGAAGACTTCAGCGCCCTGGCCGCTACCCGCAGTTTCTCCCAGGCGGCCGAGCGCCGCTTCGTGACCCAGCCAGCCTTCAGCCGGCGGATCCGCAGCCTGGAGGCGGCACTGGGGTTGACCCTGGTGAACCGCTCGCGCACCCCGATCGAGCTGACAGCGGCAGGCCAGTTGTTCCTGGTCACCGCGCGTACCGTGGTGGATCAACTGGGTGAAGTGTTGCGCCACCTGCATCATCTTGAAGGCGGGCAGGGCGAAGTGATCCAGGTCTCGGCGGCGCACTCGCTGGCGCTGGGCTTCTTCCCGCGCTGGATCGCCCAATTGCGCAATGACGGCCTGAACATCGCCACGCGGCTGGTGGCCACCAACGTCGGGGATGCGGTGCACGCGCTGCGTGAAGGTGGTTGCGACCTGATGCTGGCGTTCTATGACCCGGACGCTGCCCTGCAGATGGATGCCGATATCTTCCCGTCGCTGCACCTGGGGCATACCGAAATGCTCCCGGTGTGCGCCGCCGGCCCGGATGGCAAGCCGCTGTTCGACCTCGAAGGCGAGGGTAGCGTGCCGCTCCTGGCCTACAGCGCCGGGGCGTTCCTCGGTCGTTCGGTGAACCTGCTGCTGCGCCAGCGCAACCTGCGGTTCACCACGGTCTACGAAACGGCCATGGCCGACAGCCTCAAGAGCATGGCCCTTGAAGGCCTGGGCATCGCCTGGGTACCGCGGCTGTCGGCACGGGCCGAGCTTGAACGCGGCGAATTGGTGATCTGCGGCGGCCTGCAATGGCATGTGCCGCTGGAGATCCGTCTGTACCGCTGCGCCCTGGTGCGCAAGGCCAACGTACGGCTGTTGTGGCGCAAGCTCGAAGGCGGTGGCAACCCGGCAACGCCTTGACTCAAAAGTCAGCCGAAACCCCCGAAAAATAAGGCCCGACAGTTGGTCGCCAGGGTGCATTAAACGCGCCGTTTTGCGATATACTGCGCGGCCTTCGGTCGGCTAGCCCGGCCCTAATTCGCATAACAAGCCACGCCGGTTGTCCCGCGTGGCTTGTTGTTTTTTGACGCGCCTGAAGGCGCCCAAGAGAAGAGGCTCGACGATGAGTGCACTGGTTGGCGTGATCATGGGCTCCAAGTCCGATTGGTCCACCCTTAGCCACACCGCCGATATGCTGGAAAAACTCGGCATTCCCTACGAAGTGAAGGTGGTCTCCGCCCACCGCACCCCGGACCTGCTGTTCCAGTACGCCGAAGAGGCCGAAGGCCGTGGCATCGAGGTGATCATCGCCGGTGCCGGTGGCGCAGCCCACCTGCCAGGCATGTGCGCCGCCAAGACCCACCTGCCGGTGCTGGGCGTTCCAGTGCAGTCGGCGATGCTCTCGGGCGTCGACTCGCTGCTGTCGATCGTGCAGATGCCCGCTGGTATCCCGGTCGCCACCCTGGCCATCGGCAAGGCGGGCGCGATCAACGCAGCCCTGCTCTCGGCGAGCATCCTGGGCGCCAAGCACCCGCAGTTCCATACCGTGCTGAAGCAGTTCCGCACTGAGCAGACAGACACGGTTCTGGACAATCCAGACCCGCGCCAGGCTTGAGGTCTCACGCATGAAAATCGGTGTTATCGGTGGCGGCCAATTGGGCCGCATGCTGGCCCTGGCGGGCACTCCGCTGGGCATGAACTTCGCTTTCCTCGACCCTGCGCCAGACGCGTGCGCTGCACCACTGGGCGAGCACCTGCGTGCCGACTACGGCGACCAGGACCACCTGCGCCAGCTGGCCGATGAAGTCGACCTGGTGACCTTCGAATTCGAAAGCGTCCCGGCTGAAACCGTGGCCTTCCTGTCGCAGTTCGTACCGGTCTACCCAAGCGCTGAAGCGCTGCGTATCGCCCGCGACCGCCTGTTTGAAAAAACCATGTTCAAGGACCTGGGCATTCCGACCCCGGCCTTCGCCGACATCCAGTCGCAAGCCGACCTGGACGCGGCCGTCGCCAGCATCGGCCTGCCGGCCGTGCTGAAAACCCGTACCCTGGGTTACGACGGCAAGGGCCAGAAGGTTCTGCGCACAGAGGCCGACGTTGTCGGCACCTTCGCCGAACTTGGCAGCGTAGCGTGCCTGCTCGAAGGCTTCGTGCCGTTCACTGGCGAAGTCTCGCTGATCGCCGTACGTGCCCGTGATGGCGAAACCCGCTTCTACCCGTTGGTGCACAACACCCACGACAGCGGCATCCTGCGCCTCTCGGTGGCCAGCGAAGACCACATGCTGCAAGGCCTGGCCGAAGACTACGCGACCCGCGTGCTCAAGCAGCTCGACTATGTCGGCGTGCTGGCGTTCGAGTTCTTCGAGGTCGACGGTGGCCTGAAGGCCAACGAAATCGCCCCGCGCGTGCACAACTCCGGGCACTGGACCATTGAAGGCGCCGAGTGCAGCCAGTTCGAAAACCACTTGCGTGCCGTCGCCGGCCTGCCGCTGGGCTCGACTGCCAAGGTCGGCGAAAGCGCCATGCTCAACTTCATCGGTGAAGTGCCGGCCGTGGCCAAGGTGGTCGCCATCGACGATTGCCACCTGCACCACTATGGCAAGGCGTTCAAGGTCGGCCGCAAGGTCGGGCACGCTACCCTGCGTTGCGACGACATGGTCACGCTGGAACAGAAGATCCAGCAGGTCGAGGCCCTTATCGGGGCTTGAGCGGAACCAATCCGACCAGGCGTCCCTCTGATGGCAGGATGCCAAAGCGCTGACTAGGCTTTGGCTAGTGCACTCAATTCAGAGGGATTGCCATGGGTATCATCGGAACCATCTTCATCGGCCTTATCGTTGGTCTGCTGGCACGCTTCCTCAAGCCCGGCGACGACAGCATGGGCTGGATCATGACCATCCTGCTGGGCATTGCCGGATCGCTGGCGGCCACGTACGGCGGGCAGGCACTGGGTATCTACCAGGCGGGTCAGGCGGCTGGTTTCTTCGGCGCGCTGGTTGGCGCGGTCATCCTGCTGGTGATCTACGGTTTAATCAAAAAAAGCTGATTGCGCGATAGAATGCTCGGCAACTTCATTACTGGTTGCCGAGCTTTCGCATGCGCGCATTATTTCTGATTCCCCTGTTGCTGGTCAGTAGCCTGGCCCGGGCCGAGCTGCCCGAAACCGACTGGCTGGAGCTGATGCCCAAGTCGGACCAGAAAGCCCTGGAAGCCATGCCGGAGATCGACCACAACTCCCCGGAGGCCATGGGCACCTTTACCGACAAGGGTGGCATGAAGCAGGCCAAGGGTTTGCCGGCAGTGATGTATTCGACCAAGACGGTGGCGGCCATGAATGGCAAGCAGATCCGTCTGGGTGGTTATCCGGTGCCGCTGGAGACCGACAGCAAGGGCAACAGTACGTTGTTCTTCCTGGTGCCGTACCCGGGGGCGTGCATCCACGTGCCACCGCCGCCGCCGAACCAGTTGGTGCTGGTGCGTTATCCGAAAGGCTTGAAGCTGGACGATATCTATACGCCGCTGTGGGTCAGCGGGACGCTGAAGGTGGAGAAGGTCAGCAATGACCTGGCCGATGCGGCCTATGCGCTGGAAGCGGCGAAGGTGCGGGTGGTGGAGGATGCGGACCTCTGACCACTGGGAACAACTGCCCTGAATCTGTTGTTTGTGGGGGCTGGCCTAACAGCCCCGGCAAGACCGGCGCCATGTAGCCGCTGCCGTCAGGCTGCGCTCGCCTGCATAGCAGGCGCAGCCTTTGGGAGCCCTCTCGGGCTCCAGCGCAGCCTGTCGGCAGCGGCTTCTGACAACGCCTCTTTGGAGGCGATAGTTCTCGACTGATCATCGAGGAAGAGGAATGAAGCCGGGCAGCGGTAGGCTCTTGAGCCTGATCTCACTCAGGGAGCGACAG
>NZ_JAMDGY010000125.1 GCF_028656955.1 Pseudomonas fontis | reverse complement strand
GTGCTATCTTGTGACCCTTGTTTCGCAGTTAGTTACGGTATCTACAAGCGCAACCTGACGGCAGCGGATACAAATGTGTAGCACAAGCGGCCTGTCGTTCTTCAGCCGCCCATCATCTGCCCAAATCGACCCGCATGGAAGTCCTCGAACGCCTCAGCAATTTCAGCTTCAGAGGTCATCACGAACGGACCATATCCCACGATCGGCTCATTCAGCGGTTCACCGCCCAACCAAAGCACCAGCGCATCAGTCGAGGCCTCGACCAGCACGCCCTCACCTTCCCCCTCGAACACCACCAACTGCGCCGCACCCACGGTTTGCTGGCCATTGACCGTCACCTCACCGCGCAGCACAACCAGCGCAGCACTGTGGCCCGCCGCACTCGGCAGCCGCACCGGCACACCCGCCTTCAACTGCATGTCCCAGACATCCATCGGCGTGAAGGTCCTGGCCGGCCCGGCATGCCCGGCAAACTCGCCGGCAATCACCCGCAAGCTGCCAGCGCCATCCGCCAGCGCAACCGTGGGGATCTCACTGCTCAGCAAGGTCTGGTACCCCGCTGGGGCGCCCTTGTCACGCGCTGGCAGGTTGACCCACAGCTGGACCATCTCCAGCGTCCCGCCAGTTTCAGCGAACGACGGTGCATGGAACTCCTCATGCAGAATGCCCCCCGCCGCCGTCATCCACTGCACGTCACCCGGCCCGATCAGGCCGCCCGCGCCCGTGGAATCGCGGTGTTCCAACTCGCCCTGGTACACGATGGTCACCGTCTCGAAGCCACGGTGCGGGTGCTGGCCCACCCCGCGACGGTCGCGGGTCGGGGTGAAGTCGTGAGGGCCGGCGTAATCCAGCAGAAGGAACGGGCTGATGTCTTGGGCCAGGTTGTCGTAGGTGAACAGGCTGCGCACGGGGAAGCCGTCACCAACCCAGTGTGGTGCCGGGCTGCGGTAGATACCTTTAATTTTTTTCATGGGATACCTCATTTCGTTTATGGGCTAAACGATACGAGTGCAGCGACTGAAGCGCTAGATAGCCAAAAACAGCTTCAGTGTTCTACACGCAGGACAATCAACCGCTCCATCAGCTCACTATTGGCCGCTGACATCCACCTCATGTTCATCGGCAAAGGCCTTGAAGGTCTCCAGGTCGATCACCTCCAGCTTGATCCTGGCGATAAAGGCCGAGAACGCCAGATTGGCGGCCAGCAAACGCAGGTCGCTGGCCCAGGCCGGCACATACGTCGGGCCTTGCAGCCAGCCCGACTCGAACAACGGCGCCAGGCGCACGGTGTCCCCCAGGTTGAGGCGCCCGGCAAACAGATGACCGACCAACTCTGGCCGGTTGTCGCGGATGGCGATGCGCAGCAACGTATGCACGCCCAGCAACCCGGTGAGGTAGGCGGCGTCCTTGGTAAACGCCGAACCGCCGCACAGGTCGGCGCCACGAAACACCCGCTGGGTGGAGCGGAACGACTCTTCCGGGGACTGCCCGGCGGCGACGAAACCTTCGAACACCTGGATAAAATCGGCGCCGTCCAACGCCTGCTGGACGGCCTGCACGCGCAGGGCCAGGCGGCGCAGGCGGTTGATGTCCATGCTGCCGGTGAACAGCTCGGCCAGGGTGGCAATGCCCTCTTGCGTCTGGGTGGTGCGTGGCGCGCCCAAGCCCAGGCTTTTCAGGTTGGGTTGCAGTGCACCGTTCTTCGCCGTAGCGACATGCACGAAGGCTTCGTGTTGCAGCAACTGCTGCTTGTCCAATTCCGAAAACAATGCGCTGGCCCGCAGGCGAATGCGGCTGACCCCGGCGATGGCCTTGGCGGCCAGCGCCGGGTCGAGCTTGATGGCGATCTGGCCCGCGCCGAAAAAGCGGTCCAGCTCCGGCTGCATCCACGCCGCGAAATCCGCCGCCGGGATATCCGCCTGGCTCGGCGGGATCTGGGTTCCGCCCAGCAGTGCGTCGGTGGTCTTGAGAAAGAAATCAGCCGCGTCGAGCATGGTCAGTTGCTGTTTCGGGTAGTAGAAGTCCGGGCGGCGATACAGCGCCGACGAGTACTGGGTGAAGGCCGGCGTACCAATCGCGCCGAGCATGCGCCCGGCCGTGGCGTAGCTGCGCGCGGTCATGGCGAGGAAATTTCCGGCCGGATGTCCCACATCACAATGGCCAATGAAGTCGTCCAGCGCGGCGATGTCGGCAGCATGCTCGCGGGGGCGCTGCTCAACGTCGGGCAAGCGGGCCTTGCCCTTGTGCCAGTTCGCCAGGAACACCTCCTCGACGCCCGCAGGCCAGGACAGTGCATCCAGCACGCGAATCTTGCGAGCCAGGCCTGGCAGCGCGGCATCGAGTTCGGACAAGCTGGCAGTGCTCATGGCAAATCCCCTGGGCGGCAAGATTCATCGCAAAAGCTTAGCCGCTACCCGGCAGTGGCGTTGAACCGTTGGCGCGCCACCGGCAACCCACTAGCCTCGCGCGGCGTCCAGCTCGGCAAGGACCTCTGCCCGCGTGGTGACCTGGCCAAAATGATGCTTCCACAGGTCGATGCCCAACTGCCCCGAGCGGTCGAGCGAGGAGCCTACGGTGAGGTCGGTCACCAGCGTGGGGCACAGCCCCGCATCGAACAGCGCAAAGCCTGCGGCGAGCACGCAGGTATCGGTCTGGATGCCGCAGACCAGCACGCGCTCGACGTTCAGTTGCTTGATGTAGTCGAGGGTTTCACGCGTTGGCCCGTAGCCGTGCTTGACGAAGACCTTGTCGGCTTCGACCAGGTTCTCGTCCTCGGCCGCCGGGTGCCAACCGAGCTGGCGTTGAAACGGGGTGGCCTGCTCGTCATGCAGCTCGACCGAGGCAATGGTAGGGATGCCGGCGGAAAAGCTGCGCAACCCATCGACCAGCCACTCCGGTGGGCTGAAGGTGGATTGAACATCGACGATAAGCAAAACCTGGCGCATGGAATTCTCCCGACTACTTGCTGAGGGCCGGGAGTATATCGTTTCATGCGTGCCTGGCAGCTCAACCTGCATCGCCCGAACAAGGAGAAACGCGTGAACGAGTACATTGTGCTGATGCATCAGGATGCCACCGACCCGCAGGCTGCCGCCGACCCGGATCGCTGGGCGCGCTACATGACCCTGCTACGCGGCACCGAGCAGTTCGATGGCGGCAGCTCGATGGGGCTTGGCGAGCGCTTGCGCAAGGGGCAGCCGAGCCAGCCCTGCGCCACTGAACTGAGTGGTTTCATCCGCATCCGCGCCGCCAGTCTTGAAGAAGCCAAGGGCTTTCTGACGGGCAACCCGGTGTACGAGGCAGGCGGCACGGTAGAGATCCGCGAGCTGCCGCGCAGTTGATCAACAAACCCTCAGTCTCGCCCGCGCAGGAACCGCGCTACCACCTCCAGTACCGCATCCGGTTTCTCCCGGTGCGGGACATGCTGGCAATCACTGAGGATCACCCACTCACTGCCCGCCGGTGACAACTGGGCCAGCCGTTGCGGGTGACACACTGAGCCGTACTCGTCGTGCTCGCCATGCAGAACCAGCGCCGGGCAATGAATGGCGTCTATCTCGCGTTCGATGGTCCAGTCGCTGAAATCCTCTGCCAGCCAGGTCCCGGTCCAGGCCGCCAGCACCCAGGACGCTTTATCGCCGTGATACTTCTCCAGCCGTGCCATGTGCCCAGGCTCGGCGAACTGCGCCTGGGCGGCCCGAATCCCCTGCACCGTGCGGTCTTCGACAAACGCCTGCGCCGCCACGGTGATCCACGCCGTGCAATGCGCGGCGTGGGCGGACGCACAAGCGGCGGCCATGCCGCCCCCCACGCTGTGGCCCAGCACGACAAAGCGCTCGATCTGCAGGGCCTGTTTCACCAGGGCAAAAAACCGCTGGGCCTCATCGCGGATGAAGTTTCGCGGCAAGCTGCCCGGATAGGGGTCGGAATGCCCGAAGCCGAGCCGGTCATAGGCAATCACTTCACGCCCGGTCGCCTCGCTCAGTTGCTCGGGGAAGTCCCGCCACAGCGCGATGCAACCCAGCGAGTCATGCAGCAGAAAGATCGGTGGCCGCGTCACCGGATCGGCGCCGAGCACCGGGAACCAGCGGCAACACAATAGCCGCCCCTGAGGTGTATCGATCCAGAGTGTTTCACGTGTAGTGGCCAGTGCCATGCAAGCCTCGGTTAAGAATGCGCGGGTTGTGCATCGCGGTTTTGTTGCGGACCTGGGGCAGGTCCAGCAACCGCAGCAAAACCTATGTTGACGCGGTCCACACCGCCAATTCGTAACCATCCGGGTCGCTGAAGTGGAACCGGCTGCCACCGGGGAAGGCAAAGGTTTCCCGCGTGATCACCGCGCCCGCTTCCTTGAGCCGCTGCTGCGTCAGGGCCAGGTCATCCGCGTACAGGATGATCAACGGCCCACCCGGGCGCACTGGCTCGCCCGTGGTGAAACCACCGGTCAGCCGCTCATCGGTGAACTCGGTGTAGGTGGGGCCGTAGTCAACGAATGTCCAGCCGAATGCGCTGGCGTAGAAGGCTTTGCTGCGGGCTATGTCGGCAACATTGAACTCGATGTTGTCGATCTGTCGGTCTTTGCCACGAACGCTCATGGATCCCTCCTTGGCTGATTGAAGGCCGCGATCATAGCGCACATTGCATCCCGTTCAGCCCTCAACGACTTCGCTTGCCGCCTGGTCGGGCTCGGCGGCCTGCTTCAGCCGGTCGGCCTTGCTGATGTACTGGGGTTTGCTTTTCGGGGCCAACTTGGCGCTGGCCTTTTTCGCGTTGGCTTTCAGTAGCTGGTTGATCTTTTTACGACGATTCATCTGCTTTTACTCGGGTTGTACGTTCTTGAAGGCAAAATCCGTGGGACAAAAGCGCTCGCTCGTGTCCATTGCAACACTGCGCAGGCTGGCCGTTTCCAGGTGTGCCGCGTGCAGCGCTTGGGAAAAATAGTTGATCAACAGGGTCCGGCGCCGGGCACCGCTGACGTTCAGGCTACCCGCATGCACCAGGTCCACATCAAACACCAGCATGTCACCCGCCGTGCCTGACAGCTGCACCGCGCGCGATTCGTCAGTAAAGTCGAAGGCTGGCGCTCCAGGCTCGGGCCGGTGGCTGGCGGGGACGATCCGGGTGGCACCATTGTCGGGGCCATAGTCATCGAAAAACGCCAGTACTCCCACGCTGTCACCGGGCCGCTCAACCGACAAGTCGCGGTGCAACTGCTGATGACCACCGCCGCCCAGCGGCTCGCGCCCCTCGACCTGTGCCAGGAAGAACCGCTCGCCGATCAACGCCCCCGCCGCCGCCAATACCTGTGGCAAGCGGCATACCGCCTGCACCCTGGCGTCCGCCTCCAGCAGCGAATGCCGCCAGTCGCTGCCACGCGGCACAGGCCACTGGCTCGACGGTTTCACGCCGGCATCGAACACCGCACGTAGCTCATCCAGCCACTCGCTAGGGATGGCCCGGCGCAGCAGGATATAGCCATCGCGATGGAGTTGCTCGCGGTCAGTCATCGGATCCTTCCTTTAATACCCATCCAGAGTGATGTTTGGCGGCCGTGTCAGCGTGCTCACGGATTGTTTTCTGTCGAGAAGTCTGCAAAATTACTCCCGCCTCCCTTCGCGACCGAGCGATGATCACGCGCTATGAACCGGACGCCTCAGCCCTATGCCCATTGACCTGGAAGCGCTCTACCCGAAACTGATCCACTTGATGCTGGATACGGTATTTGTAGTCGATGCGGACAACCAGATCGTTTTTGTGAGCGAGGCCTGCGAGGCCCTGCTAGGTTACCGCGCCGAAGAGCTGACCGGCACCCCGATCACCCACTATATGCACCCGGACGACCTGGCGGCGACCCGCGCATCGATTATCCAGGTCATGAATGGCCAACCGCACTTCGACTTTCGCAACCGCTACATCCGCAAGGATGGCAGTGTCGTGCACATCCTCTGGGCGGCGTTCTGGTCCCACGAGGTCGGTGCGCGGATCGGCGTGGCGCGCAACGTCACGGCCCTGACCCAGGCTGAAGACGAACTGCGCTTCCTCGCCCATCATGATCCGTTGACCAAGCTGCACAACCGCGCACTGTTTAATACCCGGCTGGAGTCGGCCCTGCGTGCGGCCCATCGCGACAAGCACAGCCTGGCGTTGCTGTTTCTGGACATCAATGATTTCAAGGGGATCAACGATGTGCATGGGCACGTTGCGGGTGACCGTGTGTTGTGCGCGATAGCCCGACGCCTGGAGGGTTGCATGCGTGAAACCGACACCCTGGCGCGCATGGGCGGCGATGAGTTCACCCTGCTGCTGACCGACATCCATGCCGAGCACAGCGTTGCCGAGCGGGTGGCGCAGATTCTCGCGGCCATGGCCGAGCCGCTGGGCCCCGAGTTTGGCGGGATCCGGATGCCGTCCTGCAGCATCGGCGTGGCCTGCTACCCCAGCGACGGGGAAGATGCCGATACGCTGCTCAGCCATGCCGACGGCGATATGTACCGGATCAAGCGCAACCGCTTCGCCACGGGGTAACGGACCTACCCCCGCCCGCCTTCAACCGCAGCTGCTGTATTGAAAAACACGCACGACCTGTATCTCTTCGAACCGCCCCGCAGCCCCCACTATTGGCGCTGACGGCAGGCGCGTGTGCCTGCCGCCTTGAAGCAGGGAATCCCGATGAAACTGTTCTACCAGACCCATTCGCCCTACGCCCGCAAGGTGCTGGTCCTGGCTCACGAGCTTGGCCTGGCGTCGCAGTTGGAAGTCATTCACCACGAGACCAGCCCCACCACCCGCAACCCGGTGATCTACCAGGCCAACCCGTTGGGCAAGGTGCCGGTGCTGATGCTACCGGACGGCATGGCGCTGTTTGACTCCATGGTGATCTGCGACTACCTCGACACCCTGCATGACGGTCGCGCCTTCATCCCTGCCGAAGGGCCCGAGCGCTATCAGGCCCTGCGCCTGCAAGCCCTGGCGCAAGGCATCTGCGACGTCGGCATCAAGCTGCGCTGGGAGGTGGAACGCCGCCCGCAGGCCTTGCGCTACCCGGCCTATGCCGAAGGCCAGGCGTACAAGCTCGAAGAAACCTGGCGTTTCCTGGAGCAGCAGCTCGACCTCGATGGCCCGGTCACCCTCGGGCATGTCGCCCTGGCCACGGCGCTGGACTGGATCGCCTTTCGCGGGCTGTCGGACTTCTCCAGCCAGCCGCGTCTGACCCAGTGGTACCAACGCTTCTGTGATCGCCCATCCATGCAGGCAACCCGGTACAGCGGGCAAACGCACGACTGAATGAAGGAACATCTGAAATGGCTGCGCTCCTGCTGCAAATGTCGCCCATCGGCCTGGTAATTGCCCTGATTCTTCTGCTGCGACGCCCCCCGGTACAGGCGGCGCTCGCGGGCGTTGCCGTGGTGTTCGTGCTGTGGGGCATGGGCGTTGCTGCGCCGCTTTCCACGGCGGTCACCACGGCCATCTTGCGTGACACGGTCGTGCTGTTCCTCAGCACCGCTTGCGTGATCGTGCCCGGGCTGGCCTTCGTCATCCTGGTCGAACGAGGCGGCGCGCCCCAGGCCATTGGCGCCTGGGTCAAGGAACTGGGCTGGACGCCCCCCGCGCAAATCATCTTCATCGTGCTGGGGCTGGCACCGCTACTGGAATCAATGACCGGCTTCGGTGTTTCGCTGATTGCCACGGTCCCGCTGCTGATGGGCCTGTTCTCCCGGCAAACCGGGATGAAGATCGCCCTGACCGGCATGGTCATCATGCCCTGGGGAACCCTGGGCCTGGCCACGGTGATCGGCTCGCTGCTGACCCACGTGACGCCGCAAACCCTCGGTAGTCACTCGGCACTGATCAGTGCGCCGGTGTTCCTCAGCCTCGCCGCGATTGCCCTGTGGCTGGCAGGGGTGCGCGGCGCCAAACCCTGGCTCGGCCTGTTGCTGGTGGCGGCGCTGTTCGTTGCCGTGCTGTTTTCCATCAACCGCTGGATCGGCCCGGAAGCCTCGGGCGTGCTCGCCGGGCTGACGGTTGCCGGCGTAGGCCTTGGTCTTTCGTGCTGGCAGCGCAAGACCCTGGTGCCCTGGCCTCGCGCCGCGTGGCCTTACCTTGCGCTGCTGGCGGTCATCGTGGCCTCGCGCGGGGTCTTCCTGCTCACGGGCTGGGAGAGCACGTGGGTGATCAAGGGCGCGCAGGTGTCGTGGAAACCGCTGGCGTCCCCTGGGCTGGCCCTGCTCATCGTGACCCTGCTGATGGTGGCCAGGCAACCTGCGCCAGCGGGATTCCCGTGGCGCACACTGCTCACCCGGGCGAGGTTTCCGGTGGCGACGATCTTCCTGTTCCTGCTGCTTTCCCAGGTCATGGTCAATGCCGGGTTCCTGGTCGAGGCGCAACGCGCACTGCAAACGTTGTCCGGTGTTGCCCTGGCGCCGACGATTGCGCTGCTGGCGGGAGTTGCCGGCTATGTCACCGGTTCCAACGTCGGCGGCAACACGTTGCTCATGCCCACGGTAACCGCCCTGACTACGGCCTACGGACCGTGGCTCGCCGCCATGGTCAACAGCGCCGCAGGGCATGGCGCGCTGGGCTCGTTGTCGATTCTGTCGTTGATCACCGGGCTGGCCGGCGCCAACCGCCAGGAGGAGCATCAACTGATTCGCTTTGCCTTCGCCCTGGTGTTGCTCAACATCGTCATCGTTGCTGCAACCGGCATGGTTTTGCTCTACCTTCTCGGGGCCACTCCCTGAGTTGAATCAAGAGCATGCATGGACAGGTTTGAGAGTACCGACAAACGCTGGCGGATCGTCAAGGACTGGGTCATCCGCCAGATCGACAGTGGTGAATGGCCCGGCGAATCGAAGCTGCCCTCGATCCGCGCGCTGGCGCGCCTGTTCGAAACCAGCCTGACCACGGTGCAGCGGGCCCTGGCAGAACTGGAAGCCAATGCCTATGTGCTGAGCGTGCCACGGGTCGGTTATTTCGTCGCGGCCTCGGCCCGCGCTCCGCGCAACGCGCACCCGGACTTTTCCAGTGTCACGGTCAACGTCAACCACGCGGTTGTCGCCATGCTCGCGCAAGCCGCCAGCCCGACAATCACCTCACTGAGTTCTGCAGTGCTGCACAGCGAGCTCACCCCGGAGGTGCAACTGAACAAGTGCCTGGCGGCGCTGGCCGGCAAGACCGGGCTGTCCCTGGCAGGGCTGGTGGCACCGCCCGGGCTGGCCGGGCTGCGCCGCAAGATCGCCGGCTTGATGCTGACGCGCGGGGTGGTCTGCAGCCCCGACGATATCCTCATCACCTCCGGCGATACCATCGCCCTGGAACTGGCCCTTGAGGCCGTCGCGCCCAAGGGTGCCACGGTGGCCATCGAGACCCCGACCTACTACGGCATCCTGCAAACCATCGAGCGCCTGGGCATGCGCGCCCTGCCCATACGCACCCACGCGGCAAGCGGGATGGATGTCGAGCACCTTGCACAAGCCTTGAAGCTGCACAAGGTCGACGTGATCTTTCTCAACCCGACCCTGCAGAACCCGCGTGGCTTCATCATGCCCGATGACGCACGGGCACGCCTGGCACAGCTGGCACGCGAAGCTGACGTGCCGATCATCGAGGACGATATCTTTTTCGACCTGGTGCCCGAGCAGGCACGCCCGCGCGCACTCAAGAGCTACGACATGCAGGGGCAGACGATCTATTGCTCGTCCTTCTCCAAGACTGTTGCCCCCGGCTACCGTGTGGGTTGGTGCATCGCCGGCAAGTACCGTGACGCGATGCTCGCGCAGATGTTCTCACGCAACCTTGCGGTCTCGAGCCTGGCGCAACACGTGCTGGACACCTTCATCGAGCGCGGCTACCTGGACACCCATTGCGCCCGGCTGCGTACGCAACTGACGACGCTGATCGGTTTTGTGGCTGCGCAGGTGCAGGCGGCGTTTCCCGCCGGTACGCGCTACACCCCGCCGAGTGGCGGCTTCATTCACTGGCTCGAACTTCCCGAGCACACCGACATGACGCGCCTGGCAGCACTGGCCCATGCACGCGGCTGCCACATCGCCGGCAGCGCGATCTTCTTCGCCGATGGCCAATGCGCCACGGGCTTGCGGCTCTGCCTGGGGCGCACGCTTACACCGCAGGTGGCGCACAGCCTGCAGGTGCTGGGCGAGTGCGCGCGGCTGGCGCAACGGAGCGAATAAGCCCGTCTACACTGCCCTCACCTCAGGCACGGACGCGCGTACACATGGCAGTCAAAGCGAACACCCAGACCTTCACCATCCTCGCCCAGGACCCGGCGGTACAGACCGCCGATGGCACACCGTTGTTTGCCCAGGTCAGCGTGCCGCTAGAGCGCCTTGCGCCGGGCCCCACCGGCTACCGGGTCAAGGTGGTGGATTTCGATGCGTCGAGCAACCGCCTGTACACCCCGCACACCTATCGGCAAGGCCCGGACGAGAAAGCCATCGACCCGTTTACCCCGGCGGATGCCAAGCTGTTGCGCGACCCGCGCTTTCATTGCCAGCACGTCTACGCCATCGTCATGCGCACCCTCGCCCGCTTTGAGCTGGCCCTGGGCCGGCGCGTGGCCTGGGGCTTTGGCGGGCATCAGTTGCATATCGTCCCGCATGCCTTTGTCGAGGCCAACGCCTTCTATACCCATGAAGACCGTGCGCTGCTGTTCGGCTATTTCCAGGCCGACACGCGCCAGGTGTTCACCTGCCTGTCCCACGACATCGTCGCCCACGAAACCACCCACGCCTTGCTCGACGGTTTGCGCGCAGGCTTCATGAATGCTTCAGGCCCGGACCAGGCCGCCTTCCACGAAGGCTTTGCCGATGTGGTGGCGCTGCTGTCGGTATTCTCCCTGCGCGAAATCATCGAGTTCGCCCTGACCGCCGACCGTGGCATCGGCATCACCACCCGCAACGGCGTACGCCTGATCAACGGCACAGCCCTGGAAATCGACGCACTGGCCAACACCCTGCTGTTCGGCCTGGGGGAAGAGTTCGGCGAAGCCCTGAGCGGCCTGCGGGCCAACCCGCTGCGCCGCTCGGTGCAACTGGCGCCCTCCAAGGACTACCTCAACAGCCCCGACTACACCGAACCGCACACCCGTGGCGAGCTTTTCGCCGCTGCCATGCTGCGCAGCATGCTGGAGCTGTGGGTAGTGCGCCGCAAGGCGCTGGGCACGTTTGGCGACAACCTCTACAACCTTGATGCGGTCATCGACGAAGGCGCCAAGGCCGCCGACCAGTTGCTGACCATCGCCATTCGCGCGCTGGACTACGCGCCGCCGCTGGACCTTGAGTTTGGTGATTACCTGGCCGCCTTGCTGACCGTCGATGCCGAGGTGGCGCCTGACGATTCACGCTTCGCCTACCGGCAGATCATTCGTGCGACGTTCGACGCCTACGGCATCATCCCGCCGCCACAGCGCACTGACCCGGACGGCTGCTGGCTGATGTTCGCCGACAACGACCGGGTGCAGTACCGCAACACCCATTTCGACTCGATGCTACGCGATGCCGAAGAGGTCTTCCGCTTCCTCTGGGAGAACCGCGAGGTGCTGAATATCGACAGCCGCGCCTACACCGAAGTGGTCTCGGTGCGCCCGAGCCTGCGGGTCGGGCCGGACGGTTTCCTGCTGCGCGAGACGGTCTGCGAGTACATTTCGCGGGCCAATATTTTTGGCTCCGAGGTCACTGCCGTGTGCAAGATGGAACGCCCGTCGTGGATGAAAACCACCGCCGCGCTCACCGTGTACGGCGCCGGTACGCTGATCTTCGACCAGTACGGGCGCATCAAGTACCACATCCAGCGGCCTCTGGATGATGCCCAATGGCAGACCCGGCGCCTGACCTACCTGCTCGGCCCGGACCCGGCACACAATTTTGGCGCGACCGGCGACGCCCGGCATTTCGCCGCCTTGCACCGTGCCCGCGCCATGCAGCCGGCGGCGCCCACGGGAGGGTCACAGTCATGAGCCCGATTCGTCTGCATCTGTTTGTCTATCAGGTCGGCTTCGGCGACTGCTTCCTGCTGCGCTTCGTCTACCCCGGTGAGGTGCACCGGCATGTGCTGATTGATTTCGGCTCCATGGAGATGCCCGACGGCGTGGTGGCGGCCAAGCGTCTGCTGGAGATTGCCGAAGACATCAAGCTGCGCTGCAACGGCAAGCTGCAGGCGCTGGTCGCGACCCACCGGCATGCCGACCATATCAACGGCTTTGCCACCCGCAAGAACGGCAAGGGTGCCGGCGACATCATTCGCAGCCTGGCACCGGACATCGTGGTGCAGCCCTGGACCGAACAACCGGACCTGCCCGAAGACGCCAGCGCCCCCATCGGCAGCAGCGCACACGCGGCCTATCAACAGCGCCTGGCCTTGCGCAACATGAGCGAAGTGGCCGGCAGCGTGCTGGCCCAGCTCGACGGCCAGCATCACGGGCTGTCGGCGGAGCTGGTCGATCGTTTGGGCTTCCTCGGCCGCGACAACGTTTCAAACCTGTCTGCCGTGGAGAACCTTGCCAGCATGGGTGGCAAGCAGGTGTATGCCTGGTTTGGCAGTGAAGACCCGCTGGCCGAGGTGCTGCCTGGCATCACCACCCGGGTGCTGGGCCCGCCGACGCTGGAACAGAGTGATGCCATCCGCAGTGAGCGCAGCAGCGATCCCGAGTACTGGATACGCCAGCGCGCACTCATGGCGCACGATGGCGCGGCGGTATCGACGGCGGCCAATTCACCGTTCCCCGAGGCGGAGTCGCGGCGCGGTAGCCAACTGCCGCTGAGTGCCCGCTGGATCGCCGAGCGGGTGCGTCAGGCCCGTGGCGAGCAGTGGTTGCAGATTGTCACGGCGCTGGACGATGCGATGAACAACACCAGCCTGATCCTGCTGTTCGAGGCGGGTGGCAAGAAGCTGCTGTTCCCGGGTGATGCGCAGATCGAGAACTGGCGGTATGCGTTGAACCAGGATGGCATCGCCGCCCTGCTGGAGGATGTCGACCTGTACAAGGTGGGCCACCACGGCAGCCTGAATGCGACGCCCAAATCGCTGTGGGAGGGTTTTGACAAGCGCGGCCCGGCGAGCAAGGCCGACCGTTTGACCAGCGTGTTGTCTACCAAGCCTGGGCGGCACGGGCATGTCGAGTCTGACACCGAGGTGCCCCGCCGCCCGTTGGTGGCGGCGCTGGAGAAGGACTCGACACTGCACGACACCGATCACCTGGCAGCGGGCGTATTGTATGAAGAGGTAGTGCTGGAGCTCTGAAGATGGCGTATCGACTGGCGGCTGACGGCCTGGTGCTGGTGCATCTGCTGTTCATCGTGTTCGTGATGGGCGGTGGTTTGTTGCTGCTGCGCTGGCCGAGGTTGTGCTGGGTGCATTTGCCGGCGGTGGCCTGGGGGTTTTCGGTGGAGATGTTCCACTGGATGTGCCCGCTGACCGAATGGGAGAACCGCTTGCGGGTGGCGGCTGGGGAACAGGGTTATGCCAACAGTTTTGTCGAGCACCATGTGTGGCCGTTGATTTATCCGGCCGGTTTGACGCCGCAGGTTCAGGTCGGGCTGGGTGGGTTGGTGGTCGTGGTGAATGTGCTGGTGTATGGCTGGGTGTGGTGGCGCAGGGGCTAGCCTTGTTTTCTGTAGGGAACGGGCTCGGGGGCTCGGCCGGAGGGGCCGTAAATTCTTAACAAGATCAAACGGATAAGCTCCGCAGCCAAAGGTATACGCTGTGAACGCAACTGTCTTGCACCATTTTGTAGCCGCTGCCGTCAGGCTGCGCTGGAGCCCGTGAGGGCTCCTAAAGGCTGCGCCTGCGTTGCAGGCGAGCGCAGCCTTACGGCAGCGGCTACATAGAAGCGATAGGCCAGCCCATAGTTAACAAAGCAAGAGCGAAGCGAATTGTGCTGTTGATCTTGATCTGCCGGCCCCGTCTTCCAGAGGCTGAACGGAGGTGTCGTTAAACGGGCGGGGGCGTAGCCCCCTTCGGCGTAGCCGAAGACAG
>NZ_JAMDGY010000124.1 GCF_028656955.1 Pseudomonas fontis | reverse complement strand
GCCGTCAGGCTGCGCTGGAGACCGTCAGGGCTCCCAACGGCGGCGCCTGCGTTGCAGGCGAGCGCAGCCTTACGGCAGCGGCAGTCTGCAATGCCGGTTCACACAGCGCAGCCACCGTTTGCCTTCCCCCCCCATCAACTGCTAAATACCTAGTGTGCGTCTGCGTTTGGCGTTCACCTTCCGCTGCCACTGCCGTTTGCTGGCAGCGTTTATATGGAATCCAGAATGACCCCAAGACAGGTAATCAACGCTTCGGTCAGCCCCAAGGGCAGCCTGGAGACACTTTCCCAACGTGAAGTGCAGCAGTTGAGCGAAGCCGGCTCCGGCAGTATCTACACGCTGTTCCGTCAATGCGCCCTGGCCATCCTCAATACCGGCGCCCATGTCGACAATGCCAAGACCATCCTCGATGCCTACAAGGACTTCGAGGTACGTATCCACCAGCAGGACCGCGGCGTACGCCTGGAACTGCTCAACGCCCCGGCCGACGCCTTCGTCGATGGTGAAATGATCGCCAGCACCCGGGAAATGCTCTTCAGTGCCCTGCGCGACATCGTCTACACCGAAAGCGAACTGGACCGCATGGCCATCGACCTGGAAAACTCCCAGGGCATCACCGACTACGTCTTCCAGCTGTTGCGCAACGCCCGCACCCTGCGCTCGGGCGTTGAGCCAAAAATGGTCGTGTGCTGGGGCGGTCACTCGATCAGCACCGAGGAATACCAGTACACCAAGAAGGTCGGCCACGAGCTGGGCCTGCGCAAGCTGGACATCTGCACCGGCTGCGGCCCTGGCGTGATGAAGGGCCCGATGAAGGGCGCGACCATCGCCCACGCCAAGCAACGCATGAGCAGCGGTCGTTACCTGGGCTTGACCGAGCCGGGCATCATCGCCGCCGAAGCGCCGAACCCGATCGTCAACGAGCTGGTGATCCTGCCGGACATCGAGAAACGCCTGGAAGCCTTCGTCCGCGTCGGCCACGGCATCATCATCTTCCCTGGCGGTGCCGGCACAGCCGAAGAGTTCCTCTACCTGCTGGGCATCCTGATGCACCCGGAAAACCGTGAACTGCCGTTCCCGGTCGTCCTCACCGGGCCGAAAAGTGCCGAGCCGTACCTACAGCAGTTGCATGCCTTCATCGGCGCAACCCTGGGCGAGGCGGCGCAGGCGCTGTACGAGATCATCATCGACGACCCGGCCCAGGTGGCGCGGCAGATGGTCGAAGGGTTGAAGGCGGTGAAGCAGTTCCGCCGCGAGCGCAACGACGCGTTCCACTTCAACTGGCTGCTGAAGATCGAGGAAGGTTTCCAGCGTCCGTTCGATCCGACCCACCAGAACATGGCCAGCCTGCAACTGAGCCGAGCCTTGCCGGCGCATGAGCTGGCGGCGAATCTGCGTCGGGCGTTTTCCGGGATTGTCGCCGGCAACGTCAAGGACAAGGGCATCCGCCTGATCGAGGAACACGGGCCGTACGAGATCCACGGCGATGCCGCAGTGATGCAGCCGCTGGACAAGCTGCTGCAAGCGTTCGTCGAGCAGCACCGGATGAAGCTGCCGGGCGGCGCGGCGTACGAGCCGTGCTATCGCGTGGTGAGCTGACAGGGTAAAAAGTGCGAGAAACGGGTCACACAGTATTGATGTGGCCCGTTTGGTTTGCTTGCGAGGTAGAAAACTACTCAATAACGACCTGTACCCTCTAGAAGGTGGCGTATTGCTGTAGAGAATGGCTCACTTGCTATCGCTTCCAGTTCACCTGCCAGCAATTCTTGCCATTCGTCTGTTGTGCATTCCGCCGCAAGACCGGCCAATTCCTCAGCTGTTTCCAGGTACCTCATTAATGAGGTGCGTCGCATGCTTCGGAGTTTTCCACCTGTGGCGTGAAGATTAAAAATGCGGAGGCTTTCTTCGGCACGCTGCTGGTCTAAGGGTGTAAGGTTTGCACGAACTCTAATGGTGCCGTCGCTGACGAAAACCCAATAATCGCTGGCGTCGTCAGTATCAGGCTTGATGAGTACGTTTGGATCATATCTGCCGCAGCTATCTTTATGGCCACCGCAACTTCCTTTTACATTGCATGAGCCGAATAGGTTTGACCATCTGAACGTTACACGAGCATCTCTACCTTTTTGGACAAAGTGCTCAATGTGTCGGGCGGTAGGTTCGATCAGTGATTCGCAGTACGCGCATCGGACATCTTGCATCATGGTGAGGTGGGCCCAGATTTCAGCTTTGTGCTCCGGTGTGACGTCTGCCCACAGTTGCTGGCCATGCTGATAATGGGCAAGGCAGCCTGGGGCTTCCTGGCGTTCAAGTTTTCGCACGCTATGACCTCACGCGCCGGATGTTTTTGAAGGACGTTTGTCCTTGAGTATTTGCAATCGAATCAAGCGCTGACAGTCAAGTAATTCCGGATGGCGCGTGCCGAAGTGCTCTGTAAGTCGGTGCAGGAGTTCGTTGGCTTCTGGGGTATCCTTGAGGCCTTGTTCAATGAGGGCCTTGTACTCGCTAAGTTGATGAGCCGCGGCAATGTCGGGGACAGGGTCTGTACCCATTACATCGGCCATTACATCAGAGCTGGCAACGCCTTGTGTTTGTTGTGTCACCAGACGAATGACAGTACGGGTTTGCCCACTGAGGGCGTCTTGTTCGCTGCTCAGTACCCTGATGCTAGCAGCGGGGACCGTACTGATAACCTGGGGGCTGTGGGTTGTGACGATGAATTGAATCTGCGGAAACGCTGAAGTGAGTTGCCCGATGACACGCTGCTGCCATGTGGGGTGCAGGTGCATGTCCACCTCATCAATCATGACAACGCCGACTGTTTTTAAGGCGGCGTCCAGTCCCAGGTGGGGGTTTAGTTTTATGCAGCGATAGGCAATATCTCCGACCATCGCCAATATGCTGCGGATGCCATCGCTGAGCATGTCAACATCAAGCGTTCCGTGCTGCGCATGGTGGAGGATCAAGGACTTTTGCTGGCTGACGCTGTACTCGAGAGTATTCCAACCCGTCGAGGGTTTGAGGAAACAGTCGATGGCCTGCTGTACCACTTGGATGCGTTGTCGCGCAATGTGCAGGTCGACTGCTGAACCGGGCCTCTCCAGCTGTTTTATCTGTTCTTCACGCAGACTTTCAAACGCCCAAATGAACCATTCCTTGAAGTGCTTATAAGAAGAGGCAGGGTCCAGACAGTTTACATAGGCGAAGGTGCGCACATAGAAATCAGTTTCAGCCGTGTCCTTTTTCCCGTAGTGCGTTTCCATTAGTCGCTTCTGTGACCACAGGCGGCCAGTACCGTAGTAACCGAAAACAGGCAGTGACGCGGGTGCATCCGAAGGTGAGCGGATCAGGCGCTGGAGTGTGCTCGCATAGTGTTTTAATTCAGCAGTACCCGACTCATCCTTGGTTTTGGTTCCCTTGGCTTCACTGTCTCGATAGCGGATCCATGTTTCACCCGGGCCGGTACCGAAATCCCCCTTCATCTGTACGCGAGAAGGGAGTTGGCGTGCCATGTCACCGCTGTCCAATTTCATGAGGCGGACATCGTCAATGGCGATACCGTTGCCGGGATCATTCAGCGCACTGCGTGCCAGGTCGTAACTGCTCACATAAGGCCAGAGGGCAACACGAACCGCATCGAGCAGTGCCGATTTACCTTGCCCATTTTCGGCAACCAGAACGGTGACTGAAGGGTGAAGATCGACTTCGACGCTTTCGAAACAGCGGAAATTTTGGAGTGTTAGTGTTTCGAGCTTCATGCTTGGTGCCTCGGCTGCCGGAGCCGTTGAATAGCGATGCAGGTTTGTGTAAGCGCAGATTCTACGGTCAATCTTGAAGGTACGAAAGGAAGGTAGGCCATTGGCGGCATATTGGTGAGTGTTGAAATAAATTGTGGAAAAACCCTAGCTGATGTGGGGCTTGGTCTGAACCGTAGGTTATTGATTTTGCGCCAATTTGTTGTTTTGACACGTTAATCATGGGCTGAAAAAGGATATCGGTCTTTTCAACGGTAATGTTCGGCTTCGGTTGCCGCCTCTCCTACCCCCCGCCTCACGTCTGATTTTTACAGACTCTTTATGCCTTCCCCATCCCCCGCATCTCGCCCCTTTACAGCCTCCCTCCCGACAATACCGGCAAGCGGCAACGAAGCCGCAGGACGGAGACTGATCATGAACATTCTGGACGGGGTGTCACTGCTGCTGGCAGTGGCGTTGTTTGGGTACCTGATGCTCGCGCTGCTGCGCGCCGATCGCCACTAGGAGCCACCATGCACAGTTACGATTACGCAGTGCTGCTGGCGTTCTTCGCCCTGGTACTGATTCCCGCGCCGTGGCTCGGACGTTTCTACTACAAGGTCATGGAAGGCAAACGCACGTGGATGTCACCCGTGCTCGGCCCGGTCGAGCGCGGCTGCTACCGGATTGCCGGTGTCGACCCCGGCAAAGAACAGAGCTGGCAGAAATACGCCGTGGCCTTGCTCGCCTTCAACCTCGCCGGTTTCCTCATGGTGTTCGGCGTACTGCAACTGCAAGGCTACCTGCCGCTGAACCCGCAGCACCTGCCAGGCCAGGAATGGTCGCTGGCGTTCAACACCGCCGTCAGCTTCATGACCAACACCAACTGGCAGTCCTACAGCGGCGAAGCCTCGGTCAGCTACCTGAGCCAGATGATCGGCCTCACCGTGCAGAACTTCGTCAGCGCCGCCACTGGCCTCGCCGTGCTGGTTGCCCTGTGCCGCGGCATCGCCCGGCGTTCGGCCAGCACCGTGGGCAACTTCTGGGTCGACATGACCCGCGCCACCCTCTATGGCCTGCTGCCGCTGTGCCTGCTGCTGGCGCTGTTCCTGGTGTGGCAGGGCGTGCCGCAAACCTTCACCGACTACGTCCATGCACTCACCCTGCAAGGCGCTGACCAGACCATCCCACTGGGCCCGGCCGCCAGCCAGATCGCGATCAAGCAACTGGGCACCAACGGTGGTGGCTTCTTCGGCGTCAACTCGGCGCACCCGTTCGAGAACCCGACCGCCTGGAGCAACCTGTTCGAGGTGTCTTCGATCATCCTGATCCCGGTGGCCCTGGTGTTCACCTTTGGCCACTACGTCAAGGACCTGCGCCAGAGCCGCGCGATCATCGCCTGCATGCTGGCGCTGTTCCTCATCGGTGGCGGTACGGCGCTGTGGGCCGAGTCCCAGGCCAACCCTGCGTTGAGCAACCCGCAGGTTGAACAGACCGCGCCGCTCGAAGGCAAGGAAAGCCGCTTCGGCACCACCGCCAGCGTGCTCTGGACCGTGACCACCACCGCTGCCTCCAACGGCTCGGTGAACAACATGCACGACAGCCTCAACCCGATCTCCAGCATGGTCGCGCTGGTCAACATGATGGTCGGCGAAGTGATCTTCGGCGGCGTCGGCGCCGGGCTCTACGGCATGCTGCTGAACGTGTTGATCGCGGTGTTCCTCGCCGGCCTGATGATCGGCCGCACCCCGGAATACCTCGGCAAGAAACTCCAGGCCCGCGAAGTGCAATTGCTGGTGGCGACCCTGCTGGTCATGCCCGTCGGCGTACTGGTGCTCAGCGCCCTGGCGACCAGCCTGCCAGGCCCGGCGGCAGCGGTGAGCAACCCCGGCGCGCATGGCTTCAGCCAGGTGCTGTACGCCTACACCTCGGCGTCTGCGAACAACGGTTCGGCCTTCGCCGGCTTCGGTGCCAACACCCCGTATCACAACGTGATGATTGGCCTGGGCATGCTGATTGGCCGCTTCGGCTACATCCTGCCGGTGCTGGCGCTGGCCGGTTGCCTGGCGATGAAAAAGTCCGCACCGGTCGGGCAGAACAGCTTCCCCACCCACGGCCCGTTGTTCGCCACCTTGCTGGTGGTGACCATCCTGCTGGTCGGTGGCCTGACCTTCCTGCCGGCACTGGCCCTGGGCCCGATTGCCGAACACCTGAGCATGGGCTTCTAAGGAGCTGATCATGAATATGCCGATTCCTGAAGTGAACGCGGCGCCGACTTCCACAGCGGCCCGCACCACCTTCGCCGCACTGTGGCGGCCCGCCCTGGTGCAGGCCTTCGTCAAGCTCGACCCGCGTCAGCTCAAACGCTCCCCGGTGATGCTGGTGGTGGAGCTGACCGCCATCTTCACCACGCTGCTGTGCTTTGTGCCGCAGAACGGGGTTACTACTGCGGTGGCGGTACAGATCGCCCTGTGGCTGTGGTTCACCGTGCTCTTCGCCAACTTTGCCGAGGCACTCGCCGAAGGCCGCGGCAAGGCCCGTGCCGACAGCCTCAAGGCGGGCAGCCAGGGCCTCACGGCGCGCCGCCGCAACAGTGCCGGGCGCTTCGAAGTCGTCGCCGCCAGCGCGCTGCGCAAAGGTGATGTAGTGCGCGTCGATGCCGGGGAAATGATCCCTGGCGATGGCGAGGTCATCGAGGGGATTGCCGCCGTCAACGAGGCGGCCATCACCGGTGAGTCCGCGCCGGTGATCCGCGAATCCGGTGGCGACCGCTCGGCCGTTACCGGCAACACCCGGCTGGTCTCCGACTGGCTGCTGATCCAGATCACCAGCAACCCGGGCGAGTCGACCCTGGACCGGATGATCGCCCTGGTCGAAGGCGCCAAGCGCCAGAAGACTCCCAACGAAATCGCCCTGGACATCCTGCTGATCGGCCTGACGCTGATCTTCCTGGTGGTGGTGGCGACGCTGCAACCGTTCGCTCATTTCGCCGGTGGCAGCCTGCCGATGGTGTTCCTGGTGGCCCTGTTGGTGACGCTGATCCCGACCACCATCGGCGGCTTGCTGTCGGCCATCGGCATCGCCGGCATGGACCGCCTGGTGCGCCTGAACGTGATTGCCCGTTCGGGGCGTGCGGTGGAAGCGGCCGGTGACGTGCACGTGCTGTTGCTCGACAAGACCGGCACCATCACCTTCGGCAACCGTCGTTGCAGCGCGGTGCTGGCCGCGCCGGGTGTCACCGCTCGTGAGCTGGCTGAAGGCGCCTTGCTGGCCTCGTTGGCCGACGACACCGCCGAAGGCAAGTCGATTGTCGAATACCTGCGCCAGTTGCATGACTTCAACGAGCCGGCAGCCGCGTTGCTGACCCCAGTGGCGTTCAGTGCTGAAACCCGCCTGTCGGGTGTCGACTTCGAGCAGCGCCGCTACCGCAAGGGCGCCGTCGATTCGCTGCTGGCCTTCGTCGGCATGCAGCGCCTGGACATGCCGGCGCCGCTGGCCCGCGAAGTGGACAAGATCGCCCAGAGCGGCGGCACGCCATTGCTGGTGTGCGTGGACAAGCGCCTGCTCGGCGTGATCCACCTCAAGGACGTGGTCAAGCCGGGCATTCGCGAGCGCTTTGCCGAGCTGCGCAAGCTGGGGATCCGCACCGTGATGGTGACCGGTGACAACCCGCTGACCGCTGCCGCGATTGCCGCCGAGGCGGGCGTTGATGATGTTCTGGCCGAGGCGACGCCGGAGAAAAAACTGGCGCGTATTCGCCAGGAGCAGAACGACGGCCGCCTGGTCGCCATGTGTGGCGACGGTGCCAACGATGCGCCGGCGCTGGCCCAGGCTGACGTCGGCATGGCGATGAACGACGGCACCCAGGCGGCGCGCGAGGCGGCCAACATGGTCGACCTCGACAGCGACCCGACCAAGCTGCTGGACGTGGTGCAGATCGGCAAGGAATTGCTGGTGACCCGGGGTGCGCTGACCACCTTCTCGATTGCCAACGACGTGGCCAAGTACTTCGCCATCCTGCCGGCGCTGTTCGCGGCGATCTACCCGCAGTTGGGCGTGCTCAACCTGATGCACCTGAGCAGCCCGCAGAGCGCGATTCTTTCGGCGATCGTGTTCAACGCCCTGATCATCGTGGTGCTGATCCCGCTGGCCTTGCGGGGCGTGCGGGTGCAGGCGGCGAGTGCTGCGCACCTGTTGCGCCGCAACCTGCTGATCTACGGGCTGGGCGGGCTGGTGGTGCCGTTCGTGGGGATCAAGTTGATCGACATGTTGTTGACCGCGTTGCAACTGGTCTGACTGAGGAATTGATGATGAGTACTGTCGTGCGTCCGGCCTTGAGCCTGATTCTGTTGATGACCCTGATTACCGGGGCCGTGTATCCGCTGGTGGTGACCGGGATTGCCCAGGTGGCGTTCCCCGAGCAGGCCAATGGCAGCCTGGTGCGTGATGACCAGGGGCAGGTGCGTGGCTCGGCATTGATTGCCCAGTCGTTCAAGGGCGATGCCTGGTTCCAGTCGCGGCCTTCGGCGGCGGATTACGCCACGGTGGCCAGCGGTGCGAGCAACCTGGCGCCGAGCAATCCGGCGCTGGCGACGCGGGTTGGCGAGGCGGCGGCCGAGCAGTATGTGGAAGGGCAGGGGCCGGTGCCGCTGGCCTTGCTGACCACCTCCGGCAGCGGCCTGGACCCGCACCTGCCGCCAGCGGCGGTGGCCTATCAGGTGGCGCGTGTGGCAGCGGCACGGCAAATCTCCGCCGAGGCCTTGCAAGGGCTGGTGGAGCAGTCCACCCTGCACCCGATGGTCGGGCCGCCGGTGGTGAATGTGCTGGCATTGAACACCGCGCTGGAGCAGGTTGCCCCGCTCAAGAAATGATATGAGCGGACGTGCTGAAAACCCTGTGGGAACCACACTTGCCTGGCAAGGCTGACGCCTTGCATCGCCGGCAATGCCGGCTCCCACAGGGATCACTGC
>NZ_JAMDGY010000123.1 GCF_028656955.1 Pseudomonas fontis | reverse complement strand
TGATACTGTTGGTGCAAAAGGTATCCAGAAGGTTCCAGGTTTGGGAGCGGTAGATGACTTCTTTGCATCACAATCGACTAACCTCAATAAAAAGCTGGGAGCAAAAATTGGTGAGGGTCGCTTACCCTATGAAGCAAGCAGGACTGGTGTAGAGCAGGCTAAGGCGACGGTTAAAGAAACCCT
The DNA here is from genome assembly GCF_028656955.1 of Pseudomonas fontis. GTDB lineage: Bacteria > Pseudomonadota > Gammaproteobacteria > Pseudomonadales > Pseudomonadaceae > Aquipseudomonas > Aquipseudomonas fontis. The sequence goes on along the minus strand of NZ_JAMDGY010000123.1, from coordinate 2,275 downwards.
AGAGAACGCTACATCTGTGAGCCCAGTAATCCCCAGCTCAACCGTTCGAGGTAATTACGATCTCGTTCATGTGTACAGTTCCAAGACTAATAGCACCGTGAGTTTAAGGGTGCTACCGAACGGAAAATATGAGTGTGATACATTAATTCCAGAGAAGTCATCAAAGCTTTAATGTGTGTGGAGGGGGGTGAGAAACCATGCTGATAAATGAAATTTTGCGCGATATCAGATTTCGTTCATTTTTTTTGAGCGGAGATTTGGTTTGTGAATTTTTAGTGCTGTTTTTTAAAATGTCTATAGCAGGATGGGTGTCGCTAACGGTTAGCGAGGGCGTGTCAAAATTTACAGCTATAAATACGGAGCCGGGGTTGCTCGAGTTGTCAGAAACTAGTGATAATTTTGCGTACCCAATTAGGTCGTTAAATAGCCTAGATAAGTTTTTAGGGTTAGAGATTTTGGCCGTATACGAGTACAGAATTGAGAATATTGACGAAGGCTGCGTTGGAATATATCTGGATTTTGGTTGTTGTGGGCTTAGTGTCATTGAGTCTGATGAATGTCTGTCGGTTGTAGAGGGCGCGATGCAATATTTGGATGGCGGGATTTATCTGTATAAAATAGAGATTTAGTTGGTGCAAAAGCAACAGCGGCCGTGATTGACACTGCTCCGATGGCCCAACGGGTCATGGACGTTCGAGCTGGATTGCCGTCTGGTTTACGGCGTAGTGGTAACGTAGCTGTCGCGGAAATAGATATTCCCGGAATACCTAAGCAGATGGCCGCACACAGCCAAGTCTCTGATGCTGGTAAGGGGCTTATCGGCTCCGGAAATGGGAATTTTGTCGCTCAATCTGTACCCAATAAGGCTGGAGACTTGGCTTATCGGGGAATAGATACGGAATACAAAATTCCAGATAATATCGCTGACCAGTTGGAGAGAAATACCTCCGCCAGAGGAACAGTAAATATTCTTACGGAGAAAGCGGCTTGTGCCAGCTGTCTGAATGTGGCTGAGCAGTTTAAGGCGAAGTACCCCAATATTGCAGTTAATATTCTTGGTAATCAGGGTGTTATGTTGCGCCCGCCGAGGAAGACGCCGTAATGGAAAACAGAGTGACTTATGGTGAAATCCGGGCTTGGTTTCTGGGTAGCTATTATAGCTATTGCAAGGTCAAGCTCAGCCACCAAAGCTCATGGGCTGAAGGTGAAAGTGAAGTGGGTTATGCCTATGGCGAGCTTGAAAACTCATTTGAATTGCCTGTTGAAAAGTTAATGCTCGAAGTTATAGCGCTTATTCTTTCAGCAGGGCGATCTCCGGAAAAGGTCCAGAATCATCATCTGGATACCATCTCTAAATTGTTAGAGGAGTTTGAACTATCCTCTATCTTGGAAGATCTGCCTTCTGATGAAGTCGTGGAGCTTAAAGATGACCTTAGATTATTAGGTATATGTTAATAGGGTAAAGCAGATATAGTCCGAAATATTTGTTGGTACAAAAGGTGGATCGAAGCTTTCCAAACGGGTTCAAGTGGGTCGGTGACAACACTATCAAGTTTGACAACGGTAGCGTACCGAAGATATTTGCCCACGCGATCATGGGTGGGCTCCTGGCGGAGGCTACAGGGAGCGATTTCAAAACCGGTGCGATGGCGGCGGGGTTGAATGAGGCGATGCTTAATGGGCTGGTTTCGATCTCTCAGGGCAATGACAACGTTCTGTTGATGCTTTCCCAGTTGACGGGGGTTGTAGCTGCCGCAGCCGTAGACGGGGGACTTAGGCCTAGGTGCCCAGATTGCTCAGAGTGCGACGCTCTATAACTACCTCTTCCATGAAGAAGTTGTAGAGATGTTACGCGAGGTGGATGCTCAGCAGACGGAGCAAGAAAAACAGCTCGTTCGTGAACGGTATGCATCGCTTGACGAGGCTCGCAACAACGATCTGCGAGCGACTTGCCAGGCAGATCCGGAGAAGTGTGCTGCTGTGCAGGCTCGGTTGGCTGCGGAAGAGTCACAGTTGCAAGCGTTGATAAAAACACTCAGAACAACCGATCCGATTACCGCAGCGACAGTGTCGGTCGTTAACGGCGGAAATAACTCAGCGGCTATTGCTACCCTTTCGTCAGAATTGTCTATCATCCGAGACGGCGAGTCGCAGCGATTCTGGAATGGTGTTGCGGCCACTGCTGCGGGGGTTGCCGCGGGTGCGTCTAGGGGGACAGGAAAGGCAGCGGAAGGTCCAAAAGGAACTGCCCTTGGTAATGGAGAGAGGGGTTTGG
>NZ_JAMDGY010000122.1 GCF_028656955.1 Pseudomonas fontis | reverse complement strand
AGAAATGATGTGAGCGGATGTGTTTGAAATTCTGTGGGAGCCGGCCTTGCCGGCGATGGGCCGCAATGCGGCCCTGCTTGGCAATGCCAGCTCCCACAGGGATCGCTGCAAGTCAGTTGTTCCGCCTAAGAAATGATGTGAGCGGATGTGTTTGAAATTTTGTGGGAGCCGGCCTTGCCGGCGATGGGCCGCAATGCGGCCCTGCTTGGCAATGCCAGCTCCCACAGGGATCGCTGCAAGTCAGTTGTTCCGCTAGAGATTGATGCAGAGCTTTATCACGGGTTGTACGCGCTTCGCGTTTATTCAAGGACACGCCGTAACCATGACCGATTCCGTACGCGCTGATGCGTTACTCGCCGACCTTCCCCGTGAAGGTCGCGGCCGTCTGAAAGTGTTCCTCGGCGCCGCCCCCGGCGTCGGCAAAACCTACGCCATGCTGCAAGCGGCCCACGGCCAACTGCGCCACGGCGTCAAAGTCCTCGCGGCGGTGGTCGAAACCCACGGCCGCAGCGAAACCGAATCCCTGCTCGGCGGCTTGCCGCAACTGCCCCAACTGCGCAGCGAATACCGTGGCGTGATGCTTGAGGAAATGGACCTGGACGGCCTGCTCGCCGCCGCCCCGGAACTCGCCCTGGTCGACGAACTGGCGCACAGCAACGCCCCCGGCAGCCGCCACGCGAAACGCTGGCAAGATGTGCAGGAACTGCTCGCCGCCGGTATCGACGTCTACACCACGGTCAACGTCCAGCACCTGGAAAGCCTCAACGACCACGTGCGCGGCATCACCGGCGTGCTGGTGCGTGAAACCCTGCCGGACTGGGTCCTGCAGGAAGCCTTCGAACTGGTGCTGATCGACCTGCCCCCGCGCGAACTGCTCGAGCGCCTGCGCGACGGCAAGGTCTACGTGCCCGAGCAGGCCCGCGCGGCCATCGACGCGTTCTTCACCCAGACCAATCTCACCGCCCTGCGCGAGCTGGCCATGCAGACCGCCGCCGCGCAGGTCGATGCCGACCTCGCCCACGGCTACCGCACCCTTGGCCAGGATGCGCCCGCGCTGCGCGGGCGGCTGCTGGTCGGGGTCGATGGCGACTCCCAGGCCGAACGCCTGGTGCGCCATGCCAGCCGGGTCGCGCAGCGTCGCCACTTGCCGTGGAGCGTGGTGCATGTCGACAACGGCCGCCTGCGCGATGAAACCGCCCGCCATCGCCTGCAAGCCGCGCAGCAACTGGCCGAACGGCTCGGCGGCGAAGTGGTGGTGCTGCGCGCCGGCGAGGTCGCGCGTACCTTGATCCAGCACGCCACTGAGCGGCGTGCCAGCCTGGTGCTGGTCGGTCAGTCCCGCGATCGCCTGCGCCGGCGCTTCTACGGCGCAGGCGTGGCCGCGCGCTTGTTGCGCGAGTCCCACGGCCTTGAAATCAACGTGCTCGACCGCGACGAGGCCCAGCCGAAACCTTCCCGGGTAGTGGATGCCAGCGAATGGCCGTGGCGCCATTATCTCTTGGCGCTGGTCGCCACCGCCTGTGCCACCGGCCTGGCCTGGGCGGTGTCCAGCGTGCTGGCGCTGCCGAACATCTCGATGGTGTTCCTCGCCGCGGTGTTGCTGGTGGCTGTGCGCAGTAGCCTGGGGCCGGCGCTGGCCTGCGCGGCAATGTCGTTCCTGACCTACGACTTCCTGTTCATTCCACCCAATTTCTCGTTCGCCATCCAGCGCGAAGAAGACGTGCTGACCTTGCTGTTCTTCCTGCTGATGGCGGCGCTTACCGGCAACCTGGCGGCTCGCCAGCGCCGGCAGGTCCAGGCCCTGCGCGAAACCCAGGAGCAGACCAACCAGTTGCTCGACCTGTCGCGCAAGCTGACCGCCGCCACCGATGGCAAGGCCGTGTTCAGTGCTGCCAGCCAGCATCTGGACGGTTGGCACGACGTTCAGGCATGCCTGCTGGACCGCGACGCCGAAGGTCGTTTGCAGGTGGTCAGTGGGCGCGCGGTGCAGTTCAGCGACAACGAACGCGCCGCAGCCGACTGGGCCTGGCAACACGATCAGGCCGCCGGCCTTGGCAGCGACACCTTGCCCAATGGCCGCTGGTGGTGGTGGCCGTTGTCGGGGGAGGGCGGCACCCTGGCCTTGCTCGGCGTGCGCCCGCGTGAGGGCCAGCCGCTGACGCCGCAACACCGGCGCCTGCTCAAGGCGCTCAGCCAGCCGCTGGCCCAGGCGCTGGCGCGCGCACGTTTGGCCGACCAGCTTGAAGCAGCGCGCCTGCATGGCGAAACCGAGCAGTTGCGCAGCGCCTTGCTGGCTTCGGTGTCCCATGACCTGCGCACACCGTTGACGTCCATGCGCGGCAGCATCGACAGCTTGCTGGCGCTGGGTGAAGCGATCCCCCAGGAGGACCGGCGCGAGCTGCTTGAAGGCACGCGCAACGAAGCCGAGCGTCTGGACCGCTACATCCAGAACCTGCTCGACATGACCCGCCTGGGCCATGGCGGGCTCAAGCTGGCGCGCGACTGGGTGGCGCCGACCGACATTGTCGGCAGCGCCCTGAATCGCCTGCGTGTGGTGCTGGCGCCGTTGCAGGTACACACCGATGTGCCGGCCGACCTGCCGCTGCTCTACGTGCATGCAGCGCTGATCGAGCAGGCGCTGGTGAATGTGCTGGAGAACGCCGCGCGCTTCTCGCCGGCGCAAGGGCGCCTGGAGTTGAGCGTATCGGTGGCGCAGGACGAGCTGAGCTTTGCCGTCGCCGACCAGGGGCCGGGTATCGCCCTGCAGGATCGCGAGCGGATCTTCGACATGTTCTACACCGCCACCCAGGGTGACCGGGGCGGGCAGGGCACGGGGTTGGGGCTGGCGATCTGTCAGGGCATGATCGGCGCCCATGGCGGGCATATCCGCGTGGATGACGGCATTGATGGCCAGGGCACCTGCATCACACTATGCTTGCCGCTTCCGGCCCAACCCGAAATGGACAGCGAGACCCCATGAGCCTGACTGCGACCGTGCTGGTCATCGACGATGAACCGCAGATCCGTAAATTTCTTCGTATCAGCCTGGTGTCCCAGGGCTACAAGGTGCTTGAGGCCGCTACCGGTGGCGAGGGCCTGAGCCAGGCGGCGGTGGGGCGCCCGGACCTGGTGGTGCTCGACCTCGGCTTGCCGGACATGGACGGGCAACAGGTGCTGCGCGAATTGCGCGAGTGGAGCCAGGTGCCGGTGCTGGTGTTGTCGGTGCGCGCCAGTGAAGTGCAGAAGGTCGAGGCGCTGGATGGCGGCGCCAATGACTATGTGACCAAGCCGTTCGGCATCCAGGAGTTTTTGGCGCGGGTGCGTGCGTTGTTGCGCCAGGTGCCGCAGAGCGTGGCCGAGGAAACCGCACCGAGCTTCGGGCCGTTGACCGTGGACCTGGCATATCGGCGGGTGACGCTGGAGGGGCAGGAGGTGGCGTTGACGCGCAAGGAGTATGCGTTGATTGCGCAGTTGGCGCGCCATCCGGGGCGGGTGATTACCCAGCAGCAGTTGCTCAAGGACATCTGGGGGCCGACCCATGTCGAGGACAGCCATTACCTGCGCATCGTGGTGGCGCATGTGCGCCAGAAGCTGGGTGATGACCCGACGGCGCCGCGCTTTCTGGTGACCGAGCCTGGGGTGGGCTATCGCCTGATCGGGCCAGCTTAACAACGCCGCGCCCCTGTAGCCGCTGCCGTCAGGCTGCGCTCGCCTGCACAGCAGGCGCGGCTTTTGGGAGCCCTCACGGACTCCAGCGCAGCCTGCCGGCAGCGGCTACTTGTGTTCCGCCTCATAGTTGTCCAGCGTATCCCGGGCAATCTCCCGCCCCAGCGCGATCAGCTCCGGGGCCTTGTAGAACTCGAAAAACCGGCACACCCGTTTTGGCACGTTGATCAGGATGTCCGGTGGATACCCGGCAATCTTGTACTGCGCCAACGAGGTCTGCATCACCTCGAAGCTCTGGTTGATCAAATCCAGCAGCGACGCCGGCCCGACGTTGTCGATGATGAACGACCCGGTCGCCGACCTGGGCGCCCCTTCACGTTCCGGCGCAGCCTGCGGTTGTTGGGCCTCAGGCGCGGCGGCATCGCTCAGCCATGGGTTGGGAATGTGCGCCGCATCCGGCTGCAGTTCCCGGTCCAGGCGCATCAATTCTTCAGCCGGCTTGCGCCGGAACGGCAAGTGCGAGCCCACCGAACTGATCAGGTTGTTGAAACGCAACTTGAACGCCGCCGGCCGCTCGATCACCGGCAGTTGATAGTGCTTCTGATTGGTGGAGTTGAGGTTCACCGCGATGATCAGGTCGCAGTGGCTGGACACCACCGGGATGATCGGCAACGGGTTGAGAATGCCGCCATCGACCAGCATCCGGTTGCCCTGCACCACCGGGGTGAACAGGCTCGGGATCGCCGCCGAGGCACGCATGGCCTGGTGCAGGCAGCCTTCCTGGAACCAGATTTCCTGCTGATTGGTGAGGTCTGCCGCGACGGCGGTGTAGGGGATGCGCAACTCTTCGATATTGATCTCGCCGACGATCTTGCGGATCTGCCCGAAGACCTTCTCGCCACGGATCGCCCCCAGGCGGAAGCTCACATCCACCAGGCGCAGCACGTCGAGGTAGTCCAGGCTCTCGATCCAGTTCTTGTACTCGTCCAGCTTGCCGGCCGCGTAGATCCCGCCGATCACCGCACCCATGGAACAGCCGGCAATACAGGCGATGTCGTAGCCGCGTCGCTCAAGCTCCTCGATCACCCCGATGTGTGCATACCCTCGGGCACCGCCCGAGCCCAGCACCAGTGCAACGCGTTTGCTCATGATCCATTCCCCGTGGCGGTAGACCCGTCAATGGTCTAACAATGCACCCATTCATGGCTGTGCTTCAATCGCCCCGTACCCTGCGCTACGCTGTGCAGGGCACTTTTGTGGTTTTGCGTCGTCGAAGTCGCCACCTAGAACATTTACTCCTCGAGGAATCACTGATGAAAGCCTGGATCTACGTGCCCCTGATCGCCCTGGCCCTTACCGGATGTGCAGGCAAGACGGCCTACCGCGACAGCTGTGCCACGCAGCTGGATTCCGCCTGGAAGGAGCTCGACCTGGCCAAGGCCGAAGGCTTTGCCGGCACCGTCAGCTATTCCAAGGCCCTGTCACTGCTGACCGGCGCCAAGACCCAACAACAATTCGAAGCCTTCGAGGGCTGTAGCAGCAAGGCCGAAAAAGCCCGCTTCTACATCCGTGAATCCCGCGCCGGTCGTTGACCGAGGAGAACGCCATGTCGGCAATGCTCGATGCCGTGATTGCCCAGGTACTGGCCCAGCAAGTCCGTTTGCTGGCCTGTCAGGCGCGCCTGGCGGCCAATACCGACAGCGAGGCGCTGCACGACCTGCGCATCAGCGTGCGGCGCTTGCGCAGCTTGCTGCGGCCATTGAGTGACTTGCCGGGGGTCGATCAGCTTGAGCAGGCCGCGGCACAGGTAGGGCAGTTGACCACGCCGCTGCGTGACCGCGAAGTGCTGGCGGCCTACCTGCTCAAGCATGGCCAGGCAGACGCCGCCGAGCAGCGCCTCGATCACAGTGGCCGAGCCTTTGCCCGCGTCGCGGCCAGCCCGCAGTTGGCACGCTTGCTGGCGATTGTCGATGCCTTCCCGATGTTCCTGCGCGCAGCGCAGCGTGAAGGTTTGACGCAACGCCTGCGCCAGCGCGTGGAAAAGCGCCTGGGCAAGCAATGGAAGCGCCTCGACCAGGCGATTCATGACCCCGGCCACGACCGCCATCGCCTGCGTTTGCTGATCAAGCGCGTGCGTTATGGCGCCGAAGCCTACCCGCAGTTGGAGCGTTTGAAGCCTGCGCTGGCCAAGGCGCTCAAGCGCGCACAGGGCGACCTGGGCGACTGGCACGATCGCTTGCAGTGGCTGCTGCAGGCGCAAACCCATAGCGACCTGGCGCCGTGCGTGGCCGAATGGCGGCAGCAGCTGGCTGCGGCGGAACAACGTGGCGACCTCACGCTTGAGCGGTTACTCCGGGCAATGGACAGCCGATAAGCCGCAGTTTTGGCGTAAATGCGGGCTGTTTGCCTGGGAGTCTCTGAGTAACATCGTGGGACTTTTCGCAGGACGAGGTCCGCATGAATTTCTCCCAGCTGCTTACCGCTGTGCGCCAGACCCCACAGGCCGTGACCATTCCCGCCGATTGGGCCCAGGGCCGCGCCTGCTTTGGTGGCCTGATGGCGGCCCTGCTGTATGAAGCCATGCATGCCAAGGTCTCGCCGGAGCGTCCGGTGCGTTCGCTGGCCATCACCTTTGTCGGCCCGGCCGAGCCGCTGGTACCGATCAGTTTCGAAGTGGAAATCCTGCGCGAAGGCAAAGCCGTCAGTTCGCTGCTGGGCCGTGCGGTACAGAACGGCCAGGTGGTGACGCTGATCCAGGGCAGCTTTGGTGCGGGGCGCAGTTCAGTGGTCGAGGTTGCAGCCTTGCCTGCGCTGGAGATCAAGCCTTTTGCCGAGTCCGGCCCGGAGCTGCCCTACATCAAGGGCGTGACCCCAGAGTTCGTCAAGCACCTGTCGATGCGCTGGGCGGTGGGTGGCTTGCCGTTCAGCGGCAAGCCGGAGCGCAGGATGGGCGGCTGGGTACGCCTGCGGGATGCGGCCGAAGAACCAGTAACCGAAGCGCACCTGCTGGCGCTGGTCGATGCCTGGCCGCCAGCCCTGCTGCCACACCTGAAAAGCCCGGCGGCGGCCAGCACCTTGACCTGGACCATCGAATTCATCCAGCCGGTGGCCAGCCTCACCACGCTGGATGCCTGCCGGTATGTTGCTGAAATCGAGCATGCCCGCGATGGTTACGGGCATGTGGCGGCGTCGATGTGGAACGCCCATGGCGAGCTGCTGGCGATCAGTCGGCAGACCGTCACCGTGTTCGCCTGAGGTTCAATGCCGGTGGCGTTCGCGCCAGGCCCGCCACCAGGCACCGCTGAGCACGAAGCGCGGGAAGGTAACGAATTGCTCGACCAGTAGGCGTTGCATGGCGTCTTTGCGGTCGGCGAAGGGTTCCGGTTGCTCGGCTTCCAGGCGATGGCCCTGGCGTTGCAGGCCGAGTCCGGCGATCAGGCCGATGATGCCGACGGCGATGGCGCCCAGGTCGAAATCGAACAGGCCGGTCAGCACCAGCAGTGCGCCGATGATGAACAGCGGCACGGCGATCAGGTGCAGCACCAGGTTGGTCGGGTTGCGATGGTTGTTGGGGTAGCCGCGCCATTGCCAGGCGGGCAGGTTGGGTAGGCGTTTGTTCATCGCAAGGGTCCTCAGCGTGTCACAGGGGGCATGGCTGAAGAATAGTGCGGGGCTTGCGAGTGAGCCAATGGTGGCTGGCTATTGCCGGGATAGCCTGGATTGAACAATGTTGTGGGTGGCTGCACAACTTTTGTAGCCGCTGCCGACAGGCTGCGCTGGAGCCCGTGAGGGCTCCCCAAGGCGGCGCCTGCCATGCAGGCGAGCGCAGCCTCACGGCAGCGGCTTGTATCTCGACTAACGCCTCTTTGGAGGCGATAGTTCTCGACGCATCGAGCGAAGAGGAATGAAGCCGGGCAGCGTGTTCTGCCGGCCCCGTCTTCCAGAGGCTGAACGGAGGTGTCGTTAAACGGGCGGGGGCGTAGCCCCCTTC
>NZ_JAMDGY010000121.1 GCF_028656955.1 Pseudomonas fontis | reverse complement strand
CAGCCTTGCCGGCGATGAGGCCCGTACCCCCGGGTCAAACCACCTCCCGCCGACGCATCAAGCGATAAGCCGCCGGGATGACAAACAACGACAACAACGGCGCAGTCAGCATCCCGCCCACCATCGGCGCGGCAATGCGGCTCATCACCTCGCTGCCCGTACCGCCACCGAGCAAGATCGGCAACAGCCCGGCAATGATCACCGCCACGGTCATCGCCTTGGGCCGCACACGCTGCACTGCGCCGTCTTCAATAGCCCGCAGCAACCCCGCTTGAGTACGCTCGCCCTGCCCTACGCGCTCTGCCCAGGCGTTTTTCAGGTACAGCAGCATGATCACGCCAAACTCGGCAGACACCCCCGCCAGCGCAATAAAGCCAACCCCGGTCGCCACCGAAAAATCAAAGCCCAGCGCATACAAGAACCACGCCCCACCCGTCAGCGCAAACGGCAAGGTCGCCATGATCAGCAACGCCTCGTCAAACCGCGAAAAGGTCAGGTACAACAGCACGAAGATGATCATCAGCGTCGCCGGCACCACCAGCTTGAGCCGCGCATTGGCCCGCTCGAGAAACTCGAACTGCCCCGAATAACTCAGGCTCATGCCAGGCTGCAAACCCACCTGCTCACTCACCACCCGGCGCAAGTCGGCCACCACCGACGCCACATCCCGCCCGCGCACATCGATGTACACCCAGCCAGAAGGCCGGGCGTTTTCGCTTTTGAGCATCGCCGGGCCGTCATTCACCGAGACCTTTGCCACCAGCCCCAAGGTGATCTGGCTGCCCTGCGCGGTATAGATCGGCAACTGCTCCAGCGCCCCCAGCGAATCGCGCCATTCACGCGGGTAGCGCAGGTTGATCGGGAAGCGCGCCAGCCCCTCGACGGTCTCGCCAATGGTCTCACCACCAATCGCCCCGGCCACTACCGCCTGCACATCGGCGATGTTCAGCCCGTAGCGCGCAGCGGCCTGGCGGTAGATGTCCACGTCGATATAGCGCCCGCCCGTCAAGCGCTCAGCCAGCGCCGAGCTGACGCCGGGTACGCCCTTGGCCACCCGTTCGACCGCCTGGGCAACCGCATCGATCTGCGCCAGGTTGCTGCCGGCGATCTTCACCCCCACCGGGCTTTTGATGCCGGTGGCGAGCATGTCGATGCGGTTGCGAATCGGCGGGATCCAGATATTGGTCAAGCCCGGCACCTGTACCACCCGGTCCAGTTCCTCGACCAGTTTTTCCGCGGTCATCCCCGGGCGCCACTGCGCCTTGGGCTTGAACTGGATGGTGGTCTCGAACATCTCCATCGGCGCCGGGTCGGTGGCGGTTTCCGCGCGCCCGGCCTTGCCGAAAACATGCAGCACCTCCGGCACGCGCTTGATCATCCGGTCGGTCTGCTGCAACAACTGCGCGGCCTTCTGCGCCGACAACCCCGGCAGTGCCGTGGGCATGTAAAGCAGATCCCCTTCATCCAGCGGCGGCAGGAACTCGCCGCCCAGGCGCGAGATCGGCCAGAGCGTGCTCAAGCACACCAGGGCCGCCACCAGCAGCGTGGTTCTGGGCCGGCGCAGCACGGCGTTCAGTGCCGGCTGATAGAGCGTGATCAACCCCCGGTTGAGCGGGTTATGCTGCTCGCGAGGGATTCGCCCGCGTATCCAGTAACCCATCAGCACCGGCACCAACGTGACCGACAGCCCGGCAGCTGCCGCCATCGCGTAGGTCTTGGTGAACGCCAGCGGGCCGAACAGGCGGCCCTCCTGCGCTTGCAGGGTGAACACCGGAACAAACGACAGGGTGATGATCAACAGGCAGAAGAACAGCGCTGGGCCCACCTCGGCGGCCGCGTCGGTGACCACTTGCCAATGCGCCTCGCCCTTGAGCGCCTGCCCTGGATGTGCGGCGTGCCAGGCTTCAATCTTCTTGTGCGCGTTCTCGATCATCACCACCGCCGCATCGACCATCGCGCCGATGGCAATGGCAATCCCGCCCAGGGACATGATGTTGGCGTTGATTCCTTGGTGGCGCATGACGATAAAGGCGATCAGCACCCCCACCGGCAGGGAGATGATTGCCACCAGCGATGATCGCAAATGCCAGAGGAACACCAGGCACACCAACGCGACCACGATGAACTCTTCGAGCAACTTGTAGCCGAGGTTTTCCACGGCGCGGTCGATCAGCTTGCTGCGATCGTAAGTGGTCACCAGCTCCACCCCCGGCGGCAGGCTTTGCTTCAGCTCGTCCAGCTTGTGCTTGACCGCCGCGATGGTCTCGCGGGCGTTCTTGCCGCTGCGCAGGATGACCACGCCGCCCACGGTTTCACCTTCGCCGTCCAGCTCGCTGATGCCACGGCGCATCTGTGGCCCCAACTGGACCGTGGCGACATCCCCCAGGGTCACCGGCACGTATCCCGCGCCCAGCTTGAGCGGGATCGCGCGGAAGTCCTCCAGGCCTTTCAGGTAGCCGGATGCACGCACGATGAATTCGCTTTCGGCCAACTCCAGCACCGCACCACCGGTTTCCTGGTTGGCCTTGCCGATGGCCTCGCTCACCTGCGCCTGGGTGATGCCCTGGCTGGCCAGCTTGAGCGGGTCGAGCAATACCTGGTACTGCTTGACCATGCCGCCGATGGTCGCCACTTCGGCAACGTTCGCCAGGGTCTTCAGTTCGAACTTGAGAAACCAGTCCTGCAAGGCGCGCAGTTGCGCCAGGTCGTGCTGGCCGCTGCGGTCGACCAGGGCGTACTGGTAGATCCAGCCCACCCCGGTGGCATCCGGCCCCAATGCCGGCTTGGCACTGGCCGGCAGGCGGCCTTGTATCTGGCTCAGGTACTCCAGCACCCGCGAGCGCGCCCAGTACAGGTCGGTGCCGTCTTCGAACAGCACGTAGACGTAGCTGTCACCAAAGAAGGAATAACCGCGTACCGTCTTGGCCCCAGGCACCGAGAGCATGGTGGTGGCCAGCGGGTAGGTCACCTGGTTCTCGACGATCTGCGGGGCCTGCCCGGCATAGGGGGTGCGGATGATCACCTGCACATCGGACAAATCGGGCAAGGCGTCGATGGCAGTGCTCTGCACCGACCAGATGCCCCAGGCACTGACAAACAGCGTGGCCAGCAGCACCAGCAGGCGGTTGGCGACTGACCAGCGGATCAGGGCGGCGATCATGGCTGGCCTCCCGCTTCAGCTTCGGGCGCAAGGGGTACTACTTCGATCCCCTTGAGGCTGGCCTCGGAATCAAGCAAAAACTGCCCGGAGGCCACCACTTGCTGCCCCGCTTGCAGGCCCCTGAGCACGACGGTTCTGCCGTCTTGCTCGAGACCGGGTTGCACCTCCACAGGCCGGTAACGACCGGCGTCTTCGGCGAGCATCACCAACGCCCGGCGGCCGGTACGGATCACCGCCTCGCTCGGCACCCACAACACCTGCGGGCCACTCGAACGGTTCAGTCGTACTTGTGCAGTCAGGCCCGGCCGTAGGCGTCCCTCAGGGTTGGGCAGCTCGACTCGAACCTGCAAGGTACGACTGTCCGGGTTGGTCTGCGGCAGGATGGCACTGACCGTCCCGGCCAGCACTTCACCGGCAAATGCCGGCAGGCGTGCCTGCACGGCTTGCCCCGGCACAATCGAGCCTGCTTGCGATTCCGCCACGGCAAGCGACAGCCAGACACTGCCCAGGCCATTGACCCGCGCCAGCGTCTGGCCGGCGGCCACGGTCATGCCCGCCCGTACGTCCAAGGCTTGCAGTACGCCGCCGATGGGCGTGGTGAGGGTCGTGATGGGCTGTGTTTTGCCGCTGCGCTCCACCTGGGCGATCAGCGCCGCCGGCATGCCGGTCAGGCGCAGGCGTTGGCGCGCCGCCGCCAGCAGGGCGGCATCGCCGATACGCTTGAGTGCAAGGAACTCCTCCTGCGCGGCGGCCCACTCCGGCACCAGCAAATCCGCCAGCGGCGCATTGGCTGCCAGCACATCGCCAGGCGCGTGAGCGTAGACGCGCTCGACAAAACCATTGCTGCGCGCCTGTATCACCGCAACATCCCGCTCGTTGAACGCCAATACCCCGACCACGTCGAGGCTGGCGGCCAGTTCGCCGCGAATGACCGTGGCCAGGCGCATGCCGAGGTTCTGCGCGAGGGCCGGGTCGATGCTGAGGGTTTCACCCGTTGCCGTGGCGTCGGCGTAGCGCGGCACCAGCTGCATGTCCATGAAGGGCGATTTTCCCGGCTGGTCAAACTGCTGCTGCGGGAACATCGGGTCGTACCAGTACAGCGCCTTGCGCTCGCCTGATGTCCCGGCATTTGCCTCCCCGTCCGGCCGCTGCGTGGCAAGCCAATAGCCGCCCAGAAGCCCCAGGCCAAGGGTGGCTCCCACCAGCAAACAGACACTCCAAGCTTGCCGGCTCATGGCTTCCCCTCCCCATAGGCGAAGTACAGGCGGGCGCGGGTCAACGCGCGCTGCTCCTCGTAATCGACATGCTTGAGGCGCGCCTCGACCAGTTGCTGGCGGGCCACAATCACGTCGCCCAGGTCACCTTTGCCGGCGCGGTAGCTGGCCATGCTGAGGTCGGCCTTTTCCCTGGCGAGCGGCAACAGGCTGTCCTGGCTGCGACTTACCGCGCGGTTCAGGCGCTGGTACTCGGCCAGCTCCGACTCCAGGCGCTCGGCGTGCTCGCGCGTCATGGCCTCACGTTCCGCGTCCAGACGCTCCAGCTCCGCCCGCTGCGCAGCAATCCTGGGGTTCTGCCGGTTGTCGGGGAACAGCGGCAGGTCGAAGGTGAATTGCACACTGATCATGTCGCCGAACTGCCGGCCACGGCGCTGGTAATCAAGCTCCCAACTCCAGTCGGACTGCTTCTGCGCCTGCGCTTCACGCACCTTGGCTTCGGCCTCGCGGGTCAGGGGCGCGAATGCCGCCAGCTGCGGATGGTGTTGCAACGTATGGCCGTCGCCCGCCAGGGCGATGGGCCACTGGGGGAAGTTGCCCACTGGGGTCTGGTTGCCTGCGGGGCCGATCCAGCGCTTTAGCGCCGCCTGGGCTTGCGCCCGTTGGCGAACCAGGTCGTCCTGCTGTTCCGCCAACTGGGCCGCCTCCTGTTTCGGGGTGACGGCATCGGCGGGCTGCGCTCGACCACCGGCAATCTGCGCGCGCACGCTCTCGGCCAACAGGCGGTTTTCCCGGTAGAAGTCCTGGAACAGCGCATCCTTGCGCTCGACGGCATAGCGCCGGATCCACGCCAGGGCCGTGGCCAGGCGCACGTTCAGGCGCTCGATGCGGCTTTCTGCGGCAGCCCGCTCGACCCCCGCCTCGGCCACCTCAACCCGCGCCCGGCGCTTGTCGCGGTTGGGCATCTCCTGCTTCACCCCGACCATTTGCATGGTCATGAAGTCCTCATCCAGTTGCCAGCGGTCGGCGCCGCCAATGGGGTAGTTCTGCAGGCCCAGCAGCAGCTTGGGGTCGGGCAGCTCGCCGGCGGGAACGGCGGCCAGGTTCGCCGCTTGCAGCTTGGCTGCTTGCGCCTGCAGCGACGGCGCAGTGTCTTCCGCCAGCCGCAAGGCTTCATCGAGTGTCAGGGGCGCAGCAAGGCTCGGCATGGCCCACAGGCCTGCGGCCAAGGCGGCCACGCGGGGCCAGCCGGTGCGGTAGCACATGGCATTCATGGTGGTGATTCCTGTGATGATCCACTGCGCGGCGCTTCAGGCAAACGCGCAGACGTGCATCCCGCCCAAGCGGAATACGGTTCAGGGAGCTACAGGAATCAAACGCGGGGTGGTCGCCAGACCCCGGAGGAGGACGCGATAGGCAGGGTATCGCGGGGGAAGGCCAGCACAACGGCGCTGGACAAGGTGACGGGCGGCTTGTTCAGCGCGACTTGCAGCATGCCGCCAGACTTGCACTCCTGGCCTGGCTTGCAGGGTTTGCCGTGGTCTGCGGAGGTGTGCATGTCCTGGCAGCAGTCCGGGCCCATGCCGTCGACCATTGCCATGCCCATGCTCTGCATCGGGCAGGGTTCGCTCGCCAGCTGCACGCCCGCCATCCCGCTGAGGGGAAGCGCCAGGCTAAGCAGGAAGATCAGGCAAACGCGCA
Source organism: Pseudomonas fontis (assembly GCF_028656955.1). Lineage (GTDB taxonomy): Bacteria > Pseudomonadota > Gammaproteobacteria > Pseudomonadales > Pseudomonadaceae > Aquipseudomonas > Aquipseudomonas fontis. The sequence continues at coordinate 21,644 of NZ_JAMDGY010000121.1, read as the reverse complement.
ATGAGCGGCTCATGGGCTGGAGTCTAGCGACTGGCGTGGAGGTGCACAAATCATTACTGCAAGGGACGATATATCTCAGTTTGCCAGTAACCCTCTGGCGATTCGACGTAAGCGCCCGGAAAGTCTTCTACGCTGCTAATCAGGATGCAGCCAAGCGAAGGAGATGGCGACACGCACCATCGCTGCCCCGGCCTGACCACCCAGCAAAACAGCACAAGTACAGCGCACCACCCGTGAGCCTGAAGCACCAATAACAACAATCCTGGCAGCCGCCACGAAGGATCGAGAATATGACACTGAAGTCAATTATGAGGGTGGTCAGCATCAGCGCCGCCTGCCTGACATCGCCAGTGATACTGGCCGATGAATACGCACTGGATCAGAACTGGAGCGCAAAAGACCTCGCCACCTGGCAGGACACATCCCAAGGATCACGCCTGGTGCCCCTGAGCTGGATGATGGCGCTGGAGGTGCAGGACTCGAAAGTACCCCTGCTGTCCGATGCCAATATCAGAAGCTATGGCTATACCCCCCGCACCCTGACGTTCAACCATAAATCCTATCGGGTGCCCCTCGGCTTTGTGGTCGACCAGGGCAGTGACAAGGCCCTGACGTTTTCACGCTTGCGCTGGATGCGCGATCAGTCCGATAGCGAGCCCTGGGTGGGGATGAACTGCGCGGCCTGTCACACCGCCAACCTGTCCTCTGACAACCACACCTGGGAAATCCAGGGTGGCCCGACCAATGCCGACTTCCAGAAGTTTCTAGCCGCCATCCGCGAGTCACTCGCCGCGACCCAAAGCGATGCCGAGAAGTTCGAGCGCTTTGCGGCAAAAGTGTTGGCCGGTAGTGACACACAAGACAATCGCCAGGCGCTTTCCGGCGCACTGGGCACCTTGAACCAGTTCCTCGAAAAAAGTGCCACGCTCAATCACACCGACCTGGAATACGGCCCCGGCCGTGTCGACGCCGTCGGGCACATCCTGAACCGGGTTGCCCAGCTCAATGACGCCCCGAACCCGACCCCCAACCCATCGGATGCCCCGGTCAGCTATCCGTTCCTGTGGAACACCCCGCAGCACGACAAGGTACAGTGGAACGGTGTCGCGCCAAACAAGCGCTTGGGCAAGGATGGCCTGGATATCGGCGCCCTGGCACGCAACGCATCGGAAGTGGTGGGTGTCTTCGGGGATGTGGCTTTTCGCTCGGACGCCTTCCTCAAAGGCTTCGACTCGAGCGTGCGCCTGGACAACCTTGATGACCTTGAACGCACCCTGGAGCGCCTGAAACCGCCAAAATGGCCGGGCAAGCTTGGCGCTATCGACCCAGCCAAGCAGCACAAAGGCGCAACACTGTTCGCCGCCAATTGCTCCAGCTGCCACCTGCCGTTGTCGCGCGATGACCTGAAAAGCAAGATCGTCGCCAAGATGGTGGCGATCAACCCCGCGACAGAAGGCCAGAACCTGATTGCCACCGACGCCTGGATGGCCTGCAACGCGGTTCAATTCACCAGCCCTGCCGGCCAGCTCAAGGGTGCGCTGCTCAACGATCTGTCCGGCAGGGTCAACGATGAGACACCCTTGGTGGCCCAGTTGGGCGTCACGGCCCGGGAGGTGTTGCTGAACCAGAAGCAAACCCTGGTTGAGCTGGCATTGCGTGATTTCCTCAACGTCAAGCCGCCACCCACTCCGATAGTGGAAAAAGGCTTCTTCGCATTCCTGCGCTCAAGCCGCTCGGCAAAGCTGCAGCGGCTTGACCAGTGCTACCAGATGGCCAAGGACATCAACGCCTATCCGACGCTGGCCTACAAGGCACGCCCGCTGACCGGTATCTGGGCAACGGCGCCGTACCTGCACAACGGCTCGGTCCGCACGCTGTATGACCTGCTGCTACCACCAGCGCAGCGTCCATCCAGCTTCAAGGTCGGCTCGATCGTGTTTGATCCGCAGCAGGTCGGTTATATCGATGACTTTGGGCCCGGCAGCCCGTTTACCTATGACACGTCCTTGCTGGGCAACTCCAACCAGGGCCATGACTATGGCGCATCGTCGTTCAGCGATGACGACCGCTATGCGTTGATCGAATACATGAAGAGCCTGTAGCACGGGTAGCCGGGTGATGGGGTACTGTCAGGCTTTTTTCGCCGCTGCCAGGTGGTAGGCAACCAGCGCATTCGCGTGGCCATGGCCCATCTTGTGCTCGGCCTTGAGCCAGGCGACCATTTCCATGTGCTTCTTGTCGCCGACGGTCTTGAGCAGGTCCAGCCAGTGCTTGATCGGGTGCCCGTAGTTTTTCTCGATGGAGGGGAAGTACGAGGCTGGGCCTTTGGTTTTGGTGTCTTCGCTCACGGTGCAAACTCCCTGTTCCAGGTGATGTTTCGGGTCGTTGTAGCCGCTGCCGTCAGGCTGCGCTCGCCTGCACAGCAGGCGCCGCCTTTGGGAGCCCTCACGGACTCCAGCGCAGCCTGACGGCAGCGGCTACTGACCACTTACTTCATACGCCTGGCGCAAGTCAATCGCCCAGCCATCCAGCACCGGCTTGAAGTCATCCACCGTCATCACCTGCCGGTCATTCTCCAGCACCCTGCCCGTGCCCTTGCGCACCACCTGCGCCAGCACCTCGTGGGTCGCCGAATCGAGCACCGCCACTTCGGTGGAAATCTCACTGTCCTGGTCGCGAATGCCGGTCGCCGTGCTCACCCCCGCCGCCAGCAAGGTCACCGGCAACCACTCATAAAAGTGCAAACCTTGGGTACTGGCCCCGACCGAGGTAATCGCCGGGCGGATAATCAGCGTGTCCGGGCCCGGCGCCGGGGCCAGGGTCATGACCTTGCCCAGCTCGTTCTTGAGCGCCGCATCGTAGTAATGCGTCACCCCCAGCAACGTCGACTCGGGCCCCCGCTCGGTCGGCAGGATTTGCGGGTAGAACAGGCTCGGCTCGATATACACCCGGGTGTAATGGTCGATATCCAGCGTCGGGCTCACCCAGGTCAACACGGTCTGCCCAGAGGGCAATTCCTTCTCCTTGAGCAAACTGTAATTGTGCAAAAACCCGGAATAGCGCTCCGGCGGCACGGTCTTGCCGGCACAGGCGCTGAGCGTGAGGGTGATAGCCGCCAATAACGGCAGCGACAGGCGTGTTCTCATTGGGGGTGTTCCACAAACGATGGGCGTTGTTAAAGAGGGCTGGCCGGGCCTTCGGAGTGCTCGATGTGCAGCTCGCCATTGGCCATGATCCACTGGTTGAACGCCGCCACCGGCACCGAGTGGAAGTACTCCACCCACTGGCTGCCCGCAGGGCTGTATTGCTCGATGTAGCGCACCAGCAGCACCCGCTGCAGATCACTGGAAAGCACCAGCCGCGACTCCTGGAACAACACGGGTTCGTCATCGCACACCTTGCTGGTGCGCTGGTTGAGGATCAAGGAGGTGGCGTGGTCGGCCTGGCTGTTGGCTGCCTGCATGGCAAGGTCCCCGGAGTTGGAATGCGCGCAGCTTGCCCGAGCGCTTTTGCCGGCGGATGTCTGGTTTTTGTCAGGGGCGGCGCAATGTTGCTGGATTGAAATATATGACCACGGGGCCAGAATGGTTTTAGATACCTTCCTTTTTGCCCCCATGGACCGCTGAACGTGAGCCGATTGCTGATCGTCGACGACGATGAAGAAATCCTCCTGCTGCTGGAGAAGTTCTTTCGCCTGCATGCCTATGAAGTCGAATTGGCCACCCACGGCGAAGCCATGTGGGCGGCCATCGCGCGCCAACAGCCGGACATCATCATCCTCGACCTGATGCTCCCCGGCGAAGGCGGCCTGAGCCTGTGCCAGAAGCTGCGCGCCAGCACCCACATCCCCATCGTGATGCTGACCGCCATGGGCGAACTGAGCGACCGCATCGTCGGCCTGGAACTGGGCGCCGACGACTACCTGACCAAACCCTTCGACCCCCGCGAGCTGCTCGCCCGCCTGCGTGCAGTACAGCGCCGCGCCAGCGAGCCAAGGCCTGCCAGCAGCGAGGACGCGCGCCTGGTGATCAGCTTCTGCGGCTGGCACCTGGACGTCACCCGGCGCGAGCTGCGCTCACCGGCGAACGTGATGATTCCGCTGTCGGGCGGTGAGTTCGACTTGCTGGTGGTGTTCCTCGAACACCCCGACCGCATCCTTACCCGCGAACAACTGATCGACCTGACCCGCGGCCAGGGCCATGAGGCCTTCGACCGCAGCATCGACGTGCAGGTCAGCCGCCTACGGCGCAAGATCGAGGAAGACAGCAAGCGCCCTGACCTGATCCGCACCGTGCGCAACGGCGGCTATATGTTCACCGCCCGGGTCACCCGCGCATGATCCGCCTGTTCCCCCGCTTCGACACGGTGCGCAGCCGGATCGCCCTGACCATTGTCACCGCGATGCTCGCCTCGCTGCTGCTCAATGCGCTGTTCGTGCAAGTCGCGGGGGTGTGGGCGCGCCCGCCCGTGGACCGCATCGGCCTGCTGGAACAGGTCGCGGCCACCACGCGGGTGATCCAGGCCGCCCCGCCGGCACTGCGCAAGCAATTGGCCGAGGCCGCCAGCATTCCCTCGCTGGGGGTGCAATGGAGCGAACGGCGCAGCGATTTCGAACTGCCCGAAGCCGGCACCCAGATCGACCCGGACGGCTCACCGGTATTGCGCCAACTGGTGGGCGAAACCCAGCACACCATCGAAGTGTTCCAGCCCGCCAACTGGCCTGATGACCACCCGCAGGCGCGCTACCTCATGCTGGTGCAACTGAGCGACGACAGCTGGCTGTCGTTCAACCCGCCCGAGCGCAGCTGGGGCATGAGCCTGGGGCTGCGCATCACCGTGGTGGTTGCCCTGGGCCTGATTGCCACCTGGCTGGTAGCCTGGCTCGCCACGCGCCAGCTGGCCGACCCGCTACAGCGCTTCACCAGCGCAGCACGGCGCTTTGGCGGCGACCTGCGCGCGCCGCCCATCGCCCTTGAAGGGCCGCACGAAATACGCCAGGCGATCACCGCCTTCAACACCATGCAGGCGCAAATCCAGCACTTCATTGCCGAACGCACGCACATGCTGGCGTCGATCTCCCATGACCTGCGCGCACCATTGACCCGTATCCGCCTGCGTTGCGAGTTTCTGGAAGATGCCGAACTTCAGCACAAGCTGATCCGTGACACCGATGAAATGCAGGCGATGATCAACTCGGCGCTGGATTTCTTCCGCGACGAAGCCCTGCTGGAGCAAGCCACCGCCTTCGACTTGTCCGAACTGCTGCAAACGGTGGTTGATGACTACAGCGACCAGGGCGTGGCCATCGGCTTCGATGGGCCTGCCCACCTGGTGTATTTCGGTCGGCCGGTAGGCATCAAGCGGGTGTGCATCAACCTGCTGGAAAATGCGGCTAAATACGGGCAAAACCCGAGTATTGTGCTGACAAACACGGCACGCACCGTGCAAATCGACATCAGCGACGAAGGGCCAGGCATTGCCGAAGCCGAGCTGGAAAAGGTCTTCGAGCCCTTCTACCGCCTCGAACCCTCACGCAACCGCAACTCCGGTGGCGCAGGCCTTGGCCTGGCGTCTGCACGGGCGATGGTGCGCGAGCACGGCGGTGAGCTGACCCTCAGCAACCGCGCCGGCGGCGGGCTGCTGGCACGGGTGGTATTGCCGCGTACCGCCTAGGTACGCACGACTCATCAATACAATTTCCCACTCCTTAAATTTATTGACTTTACAGTCAGCTTCTTGAAGGATGCACACCGCCTCACCTGTTTCACGCCCGCGTCAGTCTCGACACCGCCCAACCGACCTGGGGGCATGTTTGCTTGTGCATGCCTGTCTCAACACTCGTCACCCGCTGTATATAAAAATATATAGCGAGAGAGAAAAAGGTCTGTCCACAGAGCAGCAAGGCCGTGAACCACACAAAAACAAAGAATGAACTGGAGCAACCATCATGAAGATGCAACCCCTGGCCTTGGCCATCACCCTCGTCGGCCTTGGTAACCAGGCGATTGCCGCTGGCTTTATCGAAGACAGCAAAGCCACGCTGAACCTGCGCAATTTCTACTTCAACTCCGACAACCGTGAAAGCCGGGACAACGTGGGCAACGCCGCCTACACCAACCAGGCCAGGGAATGGGGGCAAGGCCTGCAGCTCAACTACGTGTCGGGCTTCACCCAGGGCACCATTGGCGTGGGCCTGGATGCCATCGGCCTGGTCGGGCTGAACCTGGACAGCGGCGGTCGCGCCGGCAAGGCCGGCATCGACCGCACCCCAGGCGCGCTGTTCCCGCTGGACAGCGATGGCCGTGCCGAAGACAGCTACGGCAAGGCCGGGGTGACCGGCAAGGTGCGCCTGTCGAAAACCGAGCTGCGCCTTGGCACCCTGCAACCCAAGTTGCCGGTGATCAACTTCAACGATGGCCGCCTGTTACCGCAAACCTTCAATGGCGGGCAGGTAACCTCCACCGAGATCGATGGCCTGACCCTCACCGCCGGCCAGCTGGAAAGCACCAAGACCCGCAGCTCCACCGACGACATCGGCCTGCGCATCGGCGGCGCGACACGCCCCAATGGCACCCCGGCGAGCACCGCCCTGGCCGATTCGAACAAGTTCATCTTTGCTGGCGGCGACTACAAGATCAGCAAGGACCTGACCGCGCAGTACTACTACGCCAGCCTGGAAGATTTCTACCAGCAGCACTTTGTCGGCCTGATCCACACCCTGGCCATCGGCCCCGGCGCCCTGAAAACCGACCTGCGCTATTTCAACAGCAGTTCCGACGGCAAGAACGGCAGCGCTGCCGGCCGCGCCGAAGGCTACAAGAGCAGCGGCTACTGGCGCGCCGGCGACAGCCATGCCGGTGAAGTCGACAACAACACCTGGAGCGCCCTGTTCACCTACAGCCTCGGCGCCCATGCCCTCAGCGCGGGTTATCAGCAGGTCTCGGGCGACAGTGCCTTCCCGTTCGTCAACCAGGGTGACGGCGCCACCGCGTACCTGATCACCGACCGGCAGATCGGCAAGTTCCTCAGCTCCGGCGAACGCACCTGGCTGGCCGAGTATGGCTACGACTTTGCCAGCGTCGGCGTGCCGGGCCTGAAAACCACCATTACCTACCTCAGCGGCGACAACATCGAGACCGCCAGCAACGATCGCAAGGAATGGGAGCGCGACCTGCGTATCGACTACGTCCTGCAAAGCGGCGCGCTCAAGGGCCTGGGGTTCTCCTGGCGCAATGCGAGCCTGCGCGGCAATGCCAGCAGCGACCTGGACGAGAACCGCCTGATCGTCAGCTATAGCCTGCCGTTGTTCTAACCGGGCGGGCCCGGGCGGCCCTTGCGCCGCCCAGGCCCACACCAGCAAGGAGACTGCCATGCCACTGTGCGTTACGCCTGAGCTTGATCGACACGCCCTGGTCGAACAGGTGTTCCCCGGCGAGTACTGGCCACTGGAGCTCAAGGTGGCGCTGCACGACCTGCTCGAACAGATGACCCGCGCCGGGCACCAGGCCACGCTGCAGTCACTGGGCCTGTGCCTGGGCGACTTCATGCCCCGCTACACCATGGACCGCGCCGAAGAATGGCAGGAACGAGCGACCCGGCGCTGGTTCACCCACACCAAACCGGCGCTAGTGGAGCGCCTGGCCGATCTCTTCCTGGGCAACGATTCACCGGCAATACCGGGGGCTCGTCAGTAGCCGCAAGACTTCCAGCGGAAAACACCGGATAATCGCGGCCAAATCGTTTTGCTCGCATGGTAATCCCGCATGGAAATCAAGGTTAACTTTCTCGACAACCTTCGACTTGAAGCCAAGTTCGATGACTTCACGGTGATCGCTGATCAGCCAATCCGCTACAAGGGCGATGGTTCGGCACCGGGTCCGTTCGACTATTTCCTGGCTTCGTCGGCGTTGTGTGCGGCTTACTTTGTGAAGTTGTACTGCCAGACCCGCGACATCCCCACCGAAAACATCCGCCTGTCGCAAAACAACATTGTTGACCCGGAAGACCGCTACAAGCAGATCTTCAAGATCCAGGTCGAGTTGCCGGCCGACATCTCCGACAAGGACCGCCAGGGCATCCTGCGCTCCATCGACCGTTGCACAGTAAAGAAGGTGGTGCAGACCGGGCCGGAGTTCGTCATCGAGCAGGTCGACAACCTCGACGCCAACGCCCAGGCCTTGCTGATGCTCAACCCTGCCGCCGACGCCAGCACCTACGTGGCCGGCAAGGACCTGCCGCTGGAGCAGACCATCGCCAACATGTCGGCGATTCTCGCCGGCCTGGGCATGAAGATCGAGATCGCTTCCTGGCGCAACATCGTGCCCAACGTCTGGTCGCTGCATATCCGCGATGCGCATTCGCCAATGTGCTTCACCAACGGCAAGGGTTCGAGCAAGGAAAGCGCGCTGGCCTCGGCGCTGGGCGAGTTCATCGAGCGGCTGAACTGCAACTTCTTCTACAACGACCAGTTCTGGGGCGAAGACCTGGCCAACGCCGCGTTCGTGCATTACCCGGACGAGCGCTGGTTCCAGCCTGGGCGCAAGGATGAACTGCCGGCCGAGATCCTCGACGCGCACTGCCGCAAGGTCTACAACCGCGATGGCGAGCTGCGCGGCTCGCACCTGTACGACACCAACTCGGGCAATGAAGCGCGCGGCATCTGTTCGCTGCCGTTTGTGCGCCAGTCGGATGGCGAGGTGGTGTACTTCCCCTCCAACCTGATCGAGAACCTCTACCTCAGCAACGGCATGAGCGCGGGCAATACCCTAGCCGAAGCGCAGGTGCAGTGCCTGTCGGAAATCTTCGAACGCGCGGTCAAGCGCGAGATCATCGAAGGCGAATTCGCCCTGCCGGATGTACCGCAAGAAGTGCTGGCGAAATACCCGGGCATTCTCGCCGGCATTCAGGGCCTGGAAGAGCAAGGCTTCCCGGTGCTGGTGAAGGACGCGTCGCTGGGCGGCGAGTTCCCGGTGATGTGCGTGACCTTGATGAACCCGCGCACCGGCGGCGTGTTTGCCTCGTTCGGCGCGCACCCAAGCTTTGAAGTGGCGCTGGAGCGCAGCCTGACCGAACTGCTGCAAGGTCGCAGTTTCGAAGGCCTCAACGACCTGCCCCAGCCGACCTTCGAAGGCCACGCAGTGACCGAGCCGAACAACTTCGTCGAGCACTTCATCGACTCCAGCGGTGTGGTGTCGTGGCGCTTCTTCTGCGCCAAGCCCGACTACGAATTCGTCGAGTGGGACTTCTCCGGCCAGGGCGAGAACTCCAACGCCGAAGAAGCCGAAACCCTGTTCGGCATTCTTGAAGGCATGGAAAAAGAAGTCTACATGGCGGTGTACGAGCACCTCGGGGCGACCGCCTGCCGGATCCTGGTGCCGGACTATTCGGAAATCTACCCGGTAGACGACCTGATCTGGGACAACACCAACAAGGCCCTGTTCTTCCGCGCCGACATCCTCAACCTGCACAGCCTGGATGAAGCCGGCCTGGAAGCGCTGGTGGAGCGCCTGGAAGAAAGCGAGCTGGATGACTACACCGACATCACCACGCTGATCGGCATCGAGTTCGACGACAACACCGTCTGGGGCCAACTGACCATTCTGGAGTTGAAGCTGCTGATCAACCTGGCCCTGAAGCGCTTCGAAGAAGCCAAGGAACAGGTGGAAACCTTCCTGCAGTACAACGACAACACGGTCGAGCGTGGCCTGTTCTACCAGGCCGTCAACGCCGTGCTGGAAACCCAGCTGGACGAAGACCTGGAGTTGGCCGACTACGAGGCGAACTTCCGCCGCATGTTCGGCAACCCGCGCATGGACGCGGTGATCGGCTCGGTGGAAGGTAGCGTGCGCTTCTACGGCTTGACCCCGACCAGCATGAAGCTCGAAGGTCTCGACCGTCACCAGCGCCTGATCGACAGCTACAAGAAACTGCATGCCGCTCGGGCCGCCGCCGTGAACCTGTCCCGCTAATCACCCTGCCCTCGTAACGCACAAAGGACCGAAAGGTCCTTTGTGCATTTTCAGGTGGGCAACTTCACTTCTTCGGCGTTCTGGGTTTTGGCTTGGCTTTCGGTTTCGCCGCCACCTTCGCCGCCGCATTGCCAGCCGCCTTCGCCGCAGGCGTCGGCACCTTGGCCCCGGTTGCCTGGACAAACTGCTCGTAGTACTCCTGTGACAGCTTGCGGATGGCCTTGCCGATATTGGCGTAGTCGTATTCGTTGAGGTTGGCCAGCGACACGCGCCACGACGGGTGCGGCGTGCCGAAGCCCTTGCCCGGCAGCAGGATCACCCCGGTCTCTTCGGCCAGGCGGAACAATGCCTGGTTGGGCTTCAGGCGCCCGAGCATCCACTTGACGAAGGTTGCGCCGTACATTTCGGTCGCCAGCTCCTCCAGATCGATCAGGTGGTAGTAGCGCACCGAGTTGGCATCGTGCGGCATCGGCAGGCCCAGCTCGCGGTACAACGCTTCCTTGCGGCGCAACACGATGCGCTTCATTTCGGCCTTGTACGCGCCCGGCTCGTCCATCAGGCAGAACAGCGAGAACAAGGTCATCTGCGCCTGCACCGGCGTCGACAGCCCCGCCGTGTGGTTCAGCGCCACCGTGCGGCTGTCAGCCACCAGCCGGTCGATGAACTTCAGCGTGCGCGGCGCGGTGGTGATCGAGCTGTAGCGATGGTCCAGCTGCACGCGCTTGGTTTCCGGCAAGGCGGCTATCTTGGCGTCGATGATGTTGTTTTCATGGGTGGCGACAATGCCCATGCGCCAGCCCGTGGCGCCGAAGTACTTGGAGAACGAGTAGACCAGGATGGTGTTGTACGGGCAGATGGCGAACAGCGAGACGAAGTTGTCGGCAAAGGTAGCGTAGACGTCGTCGGTAAGGATGATCAGGTCTGGGCGCTTCTTCACGATTTCGGCAATGTAGCGCAGGGTGTCGTCGTCGATTTTCACCGACGGCGGGTTGCTCGGGTTGACCAGGAAGAACGCTTTGACTTTCGGGTCGAGCAACTTGTCGAGTTCCGCATGGGTGAACTGCCACTTGTTCGATTGCGGGGTATCGATGGACAGCGACACCAGGTTGTAATCGCTGAGTTGCGGGATCTCGATATACGGCGTGAAGATCGGCATGCCCAGGGCAATGGTGTCGCCCTCATTGATCACATGGTTGGCCTTGAGGCTGGCGAACAGATAGGTCATCGCCGCCGTGCCGCCTTCCAGCGCATACATGTCGAACTTGCCGACAAAGGGATAGGTGCCGATCATTTCCTGGTGAATGTACTGGCCGACGATGATCTCGCTCATCTTCAGCATGCGGTCGGGCACCGGGTAATTGCAGCCCAGGATCGCCTCGCACATCTCGTAGATGAAACTGCCGGCGCTCAGGCCCATCTGGTCGCGCACATAGGAAACTGCCGCTTCGATGAAGCGCACGCCCGGTACGCCTTCGTGCTGCTTGGCAAACAACTCGAAGCGCGCCTCGATGCCCTCACGCTGCGGGAAACCGCCAACGTGCTGCATGTACATGTACGAGCGTTCGGCCTCGGACATGGCAAACAGGCCGAACTGGAAGAAGCCATGGCGTGGCGTGGTAGCGAGGAAGTTGGGGTTGCCGCGGCCGGCGTTCAACAGCAGCTTGTGGCTTTGCGCCGCCCGCTGCATCAAGGCATCTTTCAGTTCAAAAGGGCTCAACAGCGCAAGTTTGTCTGGGTCGCTAAAATCCATGTCGCTACTCCTAGCTGCATCGTTGATAACGCACATGGCCGGGCGTGCTCAGGCACGCACCGGCTACGCAAGCGCAAAGGGTCGCTACACCAACGCCACGATCAAGGGCCCGAGCAACGTCAGGAACACGTTGGCCAAGGCATAGGTAATGGCAAAGGGCACGGTGGGGACAGTGTTCTCGGCTTTATCCAGGATTTCACCAAACGCCGGGTTGGCGCTGCGCGAACCACTGAGCGCACCGGCAAAGATCGCGGTGTTTTCGTAACGCAGGATGTAGCGGCCAAACAGCATGGTCAGCACCAGCGGCAGGATGGTCACCACCACGCCGATGCCGAAGATCGCCAGGCCCTGGGTTTCCACGGTTTGTACCGCCTGCAGCCCGGAAGAGATCCCCACCACGACCACGAAGGCCGCCAGGCCGAGGTCCTTGAGGATCTGCACCGCGCCGCTGGGCATCTCGCCGAACGACTGGCGCCGCGAGCGGAACCAGCCAAACAGCAAGCCCGAGAGCAATGCCCCGCCACCGCTGCCCAAGGTCAGCGGAATCGAGCCGATGCGCGCGGTCAGCAGGCCGATCAGCAAGCCCACCACCAGGCCCGCGCCCATGTACACGAAGTCGGTTTTGACGCTGGGCACCAGGGCATGGCCAACCTTGTCCACCACGCGGTTCACGTCCTGCTCGGCACCGAACACGGTGACCACATCGCCCAGGCTCACCAGGGTCTCCGGCGCCAGCGGCAAGGCCTTGCCGGCCCGGGAAATCTGCGAGACATACACGCCGTGGCGCACGTCCTGCGCGGCAGCGTCGCGGATGTCGCCAAAGGTGCGCTGGTCCAGGGCCGCGTTGGTGATCACCACGTCGCGGCGCTGCATGGTCAGCTCCATGCCGTCCACTTCGTTGAGTTCCTTGCCCATGCGCGGCGCCACTGCCACCACGGCCGGGCGCCGGCCAACCACCAGGACGATGTCGCCGGCCTGCAGCTGCATGTCCGGGGTGGGCTGCATGATCTGCTTGCCGCGCTTGACCCGCTCGATGGTGATCGCCACGTCCGTGGTGTTTTCCAGTGCCTCGATGGTGGTCGCGGTGCTGGCTGGCAACTCGAAGATCCGCCCCACCAGGTCGGGCGCGGCCGCCGCCTGGCCCGGGCCATACACATGCACCCCGGCCTGGGTTGCCGTTTCGGCGCGCAGGGCGTCTTCCTTGATGGTGCGGCCCATGAACTTGGGCAGCAGGTTGACGCACACCAGGATCGCGCCGAACGAGCCGAACACGTAGGTCACCGCGTAGCCGATGGCGACGTTGCCCTGCAAGCGCTGCACCTCGTCTGCGGCCAGGCCCAGCTTGGCAATCGCGTCGCCGGCCGTGCCGATGATCGCCGACTGGGTCAGCGCCCCCGCCGCAACGCCAGCGGCCAGGCCCTTGTCGAGGTCGAACCACTTGGCCATCAGCACCACGGTCAGCAGCCCGGACAAGGCCAGCACCGCCGCGAGGATGATTTCCTTGATGGATTGTTTGCCGAGCGAGCGGAAGAAGTCCGGCCCGCTTTCATAGCCCACGGCATAGATGAACAGCGCGAACATCACCGACTTGACGCCGGCATCGATTTGCACGCCGACCTGGCTCACCAACACGGCAACCAGCAACGAACCCGCTACACCGCCTAACTGAAACTTGCCGAACTTGATCTTGCCGATGTAGTAGCCCGCGGCAATCGAGAGGAACAACGCAATTTCCGGCGACTTGTGGAACAGATCGTGTAGCCAGCTCATGAGCCTACCTCTGATCAATGGATAGAAAGTCTGACGGCTAAACGGACTGTACGAACCTGCCTATGAGGCTTAGCAGATAAGGCCATAGCGGAGCGGCAAGCCGACCGGTGGTTGTTATGTTTGTGCGCCGCTTTTTCGTTTCTGTGCGACAGATCCCACTTGAGGGGCTCCTCTTGTGTTTAGTGTTGGTGTTAGTTTGGAGCCGTTCGCAATGCTCGAAACTTCTTACCCACTCCCTGCAAAGGAATGCCTCCCGTAATGGATTTTTCTCTCAAGCAACTGGCCGCAGCCACCCTGATGACCGCGGGCCTTGCCGCGTTTACCTTGCCGGCCCAGGCCAATATCACCCCGCAGCAAAGCGCGGCGATTCTGAAGACCTTCGACAATGCCTCGGTCAAGGACTTCCGCCAGTTCCTCGCCAGCCTGGCCAAGACTGACCTGGCCAAGGCCGACAACCTCGGCGCGAGCATCAAGGCGTTTCTCGACAACAAGGCCCTGAATGCCGAGCAGCAGAATGAAATCCACCGCCTGCTCGGGCTCTATGCACGGGTGAAGTACGGCAGCGCCGCCACGCAAACCCTGCGTGAACTGGTCGCCATCCCGACCATGCGGGTAGACGGCGTAGCGCAGCACGACAACCCCGAATTCATCAAGATCGCCGCCAAGATCAAGGACCTCGCCCAAGCCTTCAACCTGAGCTTTCGCAACGTCGACAACCGCGTCTACGAGATCTCCCTGGAAGGCAAAGGCAAGGAAGTGGTAGGCATTCACGCCCACGCCGACGTAGTACCGGTAACCCCGGAAAACTGGGTGCTGCAGGACGGCACCAAGCTCGACCCGTTCAAGGTCACCCTGATTGGCGACCGCATGTATGGCCGCGGCACCGAGGATGACAAGAACGGCATCGTCGTCGCGATGTATGCCATGAAGATCATCAAGGAAGAAAAGCTGCCGCTGGCACGCAACTTCAAGCTGCTGGTGGACACCACCGAGGAAACCACCGGCGACGCCATCCCCTACTACTTCGAACGCAACCCGACGCCCAACTACAACCTGGCGCTGGATGGCGGCTACCCGGTGGTGATTGCCGAGAAAGGCTACGGCACGATCATGGCGAGCTTCCCGCGTCGCGCTGGCGAGGGCCAGGGCGCGGAAATCACCTCGATGACCGGTGGCCTGGCGACCAACCAGATCCCTTCGACTTCGGTGGTCACCCTGCTTACCGACAAGCCGGCAGAACTCGCGGCCAGCTTGCAGAGCGCCGGTGCCGAGTACGCCAAGCAGCACGGTGGCGACTTCAGCGTCGCCGCCAAGGTGGTCGGCAAGGACGTGCAACTGACGGTCACCGGCGTGTCGGCGCATTCCTCCGAGCCTGAGTCGGGCGTCAACCCGGTGGCACGCATGCTCGACTTCATCAACGGCCTGGACGGCAAGGTCGCCCTCAAGCACAACCAGTTCACCGACGCCGCCCGCTATGCGGCCGACAACTGGGGCCTGGACTACCTGGGCAACAAGCTGGGCATCGGTTTTGCCGACAGCTTCATGGGCCCGCTGACCACCTCGCTGACCTACGTCGGCAAGGATGACAAGGCCTTCAAGCTGGCGGTGAACCTGCGGGTGCCGGTCGGCAAGAAGCCGGAGGTGCTCAAGGCCGAGATTGCCGAAAAACTCGGCGCCTGGACCCAGCAAGCCAAGGTGAACGTGGCCTTTGACACCTCGATTGCCGAGCCGATGTTCCGCAACCCTGAAGGGGAATGGGTCAAGGCCCTGCTGGCAGTCGCCAGCGAGAACCTCGGCATGGAGCACAAGTTCGGTACCTCGGCCGGCGCCACCTCGGTGCATGAACTGCCCAATGGCGTGCAGTTCGGCCTGGCCATGCCGGACGTCAAGTACACCGGGCACAACGACAACGAGTTCAAGACCGTTGAACAGTTCTTGCTCGACTTGCAGATCGTTACCGAAATGATGGGCCGCATCGGCCAGTTACCCAAGCTCTGACCCCATTCGGCGCGCGCCGGGAACCCGTTCTGGGTGACCGGCAGCGGGCCGCCTGTGCGAGATTGCCCGTCACCCCGGACTCGCATAGAAGATCAGCACATGCCCCTAGCCAATGCGACCCCATCCCCTCTTGATGCCCTGCTCAGCGCACACCCGGACGTGCTGTTCATGCTCAACCCGGCAGGCGCCGATTTTTACAGCGTGAATTTTGCCGGCACGCAGCACCGCCGGTTCTTTTCCCATGCGCGCTGGCAACCCTCAGCCCTGCGCCGGCATGAGGTGTGGCTGATACTCGCGTGGGCACCCGACACACAGCGCATCAGCGAGTTTTCGACTTTTAGGCAGACCACCGACCCGGTGAGCCGGACCCGACTGATCAATGCCGTCAACACGCAGTTCACGCATGTGCGACTGGGCATTCCCGAAGGCGATGGGTTCTGCGACGAAGTGGCTGGCCCGGGCTTGCCCCTCTGGGCGGACTCCAGCGGCGGCCAGGCAAACGGAGCCATAGGCCAAGTGGCGCTGATCGCCAGGATCTGCGACCCCGCGTTCATGCCGGTCTTTATGGCGGGTGAAGACAAGGTCTTCAGGCATCTGGCCTGGCGCATGCCTAACCGGGACCTGTACGACAACGATGAGGACTTTCGGCAGGCCACCAGCCTGCCGGGGCGGGGTTATGCCAACACCTGGTTTGCGCTACAGGTGGTGGATGCCGAGGAAGACGAGTTGCTTGAACGCGTGCTTATCCCCTTCCCGCCTGGCATGGAAAGCTGGGGCAACATTGCCCTCGCCGTGAATCAGCAGCTCGCGCTGGTGCGGGTGGCGTTTGAGGTGGGTGTCTACCGGCTGCTGGTGAAGTCCGCCCAGCACATCGTGCGCTGGCATATTGCACCGGCGGCATTTGCAATCACCGAGCGCGAGCGCATGGAGGCCTATTTCCGCTGCCTCTCACTGCGCGCAGTCGATGACGATAAACGTGAACAGCTGATACACCAGCAATACGGGCAGCAGCACTACGGCGACCTGATCAGTACGCAACAGCTACGCACCGTCGAACGCATGAGCCCAACTGAATGCGCGCGCGAACTGGACATGGTTGCGGCTTTGCGCTCACCGGCCGAGCTTGAACAGGTGAGCCGCAGCCTGCTGCGCTGTGCACTCCCCGCCCTGCAAGGCAAAAGTACCTTTGAGCTGATGCCGGATATCCTCGACGGCGGCTTGAAACCGGGAGAGGCGGCGCGCATCCCCATCAGTGAGGCCGCGTTCACCCCGATGTTCTGGTCGTTCTGCCACCAAAGCCTGGCCCTCAAGGGGCTAACCCTGGCGTGCAGGAAACACCAGCGCACAATCAGTCGGCTCGAAAATGAGCGGGAGCAGAAGAACGGCATCCTAGTCAGCATCAAACGCGGTGAAAGCACACTCACCCGCCTGCAATTGCAAGCAGACATTCACGCGCTGGGCGCCCTCATTGCTGATCATCAAAGCCAACTGAGCACCCTCAAACAAGCCGAGCACGAACAGCATCGCGAGCTTCAGTTGCTGGAGCGAAGTGCCGCCCGGGAAGTGGGTGGCAGCACACCACGTGGCGAGCTGATCCATGCCATGCACAAGGCCCAGGAACTCCAGTTGGCCAAGCTGATGGCCAACCCCGCCGGCTACATAAAAGACGACTTCTATACGTCGCTGAAAAATGCCTACAACGCCCAGCAGGCGACGCCCGTGGATTTCCATTTCGACGAACCCGTGGGCATTACCTTCTACCGAGTAGTTGGCACCCGCACCCTGAGTGACGGCACTGCCATTGATGAATTGCAGGAAGTAGAGGAGGACGTGAGCTTCGGTGATGTCCTGACCGGCAAGGTCGCGATAGACCCGGCAAGCGCAAACTTGCGCGACAACGCCTGGCGGTTCAACCCGCGCCAGGCCCGCGAGAAAATCGACTTCGCCAACCACTTGGAACACGCCAACGCCGAACAGGCCCTGTCGGCCATGGTAGATGCAATCAAGGAGGACACGCTGGTAGCCGGAGTGCTCCGGGATGGCTTTCGGGTCAACACCGAGGCGGCGCTGCGCAAATACCGGCATCAGGCAATGGCCCAGGGTGACCAGGCCGAGTTTGTCGCGTGCCTGGGCCTGGCACTGGCTGCGCTGGAGCAGGAGCGCAGCTACCAGTGGAGCATTCCCGTGCTGGCCCAGACCCAACACGAAGTGCCCAACCTGCTGCTCATCCGCCGCGCGGCCAGCGCGGTGACGATCAACGATGACGCCCTGGGCTGGCTGGTGGATGTGGGCGAGAAAGCCGAGGGCTGGGGCAAGCTTCGCCCGTCCTACTATGGCGAAAGTGGCAGGCGCGAGCTGTACCTGGGCGGCGAGGCGCTGGCGCGGGTATGTGTCGAGCACATGTCGCTCTACGATGCCTGGCAGTTCGACAAGGGCGCAGGCCACCTGTGTATTGTCGAGCAACCGTTGTACCTGGACAGGCTGCATGAGCTCACTCACCTGCAACTGTCGCACTACAAGAACCCGCTGGTGTTCAAGGACCTCACCGGGCGGGTCGAAGACATACTCCTGGGCGTGCTCTGCCAAAGCACGAAGTACTCCATCGAGGCGTTGATACTCACCCGAACCGAACAAGCCAAGCCCTTTATTGATCGGCTTTTGCAGATGTTCTCTTTCGGCTGGTCGATGCTGTCCTTCTCCCTGTCAACGCTGGGTGCGAGCAAAAGCGTTGGCGCGCTGCTGGCGCTGATGATCCCCAGCTATGCTGCCGTCACCTCGCGGGCTTATCTGGACTATTTCGTGGCCCAGGATGCACTCGACTACCAGCTCGCCCGCACGGAGCTTGTGAGCAGCAACCTGTGGTACGCAGTGGGCCAGGTGGGGCTGATCCGCAAGATGGGCCAGCGGGCGGTGCGGGTGATTCACCAGGCCCACCCGAAACCGCCGCCAATACCTGCGCCCGTGCACATGGAACAGATCGCCACGACACTCTGGACATTCAGCAAGAAACTGGGGATTTTCAAAGCCATCAGCGAGCGCGCCAAGACGCCTTCGACGCGGGTTGCCTTCGGCCACGTCGGGCAGCTGTTTGAAAGCAAGACGCTGGCCACGTTGTTTGCTGAGCACGGCGCGATTGCGCAGATACTCGACGGCGGTTTGCCCGCTGCCGCGCACGACTTGCGCCAGCAAGCACCGACTGATTACTTTGCCGACCTAGACCAGTTGATCAGCGCCTACACGCAACTGGAAGGCAGCGCGTACGTTGCAAGAACAGCAGCACTTGAGCGCATTTCCAGCAAGCTGCAGCATTACCTCTGGCTGGACGCCACCGCCGACCTGCTACCAGCTGAAGTTGCCCTGCAACAGGAAGTCATCGGTCTGGGCGTGACCCTGCTCAAGCACCATGCGCGCGACCTGCAGCGCATTTATCAGGCCTTGCCCACAGGCGATACACCTGATGTTGGCGCGTACTTCAGCGCACGCTGGGTGCCGATCATCGCGGCGGGGTTTGCCGGGTTCAGCCGGCCTGATGACCGGCTTGATTGGCTCAGGCTTTGGGACGAGGAAATGTTGGAGGCCCGGCAGACCACGAGCGCCTTGATGAATGCTTCGCGCACGCAGCTTGTTCGGGAGGTTGTCTCCCGCTATTCATAGCTGACAAACACACGATGGCCGCCGCCACGCGACCATCGTGCCCAATGCAGGCGATCAGATCTCCGGAATGGTGGTGTCCTCGAATGGTTCCTCATCGCCGTTACCGGTGTCTTCGGAGTTTTCGTTGGCTTCCTCGGAGATATCGGTCGCCTCCTCCTGGACCTGCACCGCTTCCTCCACCTGCGCCTTGAGCTCCTCATTGACCGCCGTGCCCATGTCTTCGACAATTTCCGGCAGCGCGGTATTCACCTCGCCGATGCTCTCGTTGGCGGCGGAGATATTACCTTCGCTCAAGCTTTCCTTGGCATCAAGAAGATTGCCTTCGGCCTCTTGCAGGCTTTCGGTCATTTCAATCTCGGCCAGGTCACTGATTTGCTCGGCGGCACTGTCGATCGCGCCGGAGGCCTTGTCGGTAGCCACCTGGTTGAACGCCGAAGCGCCACTGGCACGCACCTCGGTGACCGTACTGGCGAAATCCGCGTCGTTGGCCGGCACATCGACCTTGTCATCCGGCGACACCCGATCAGCCGCACTCTGGTCGGCTTTCTGCGCCTGGTCGCCGATGCTCTCGCCCGACTGCTTGGCGTCGGCGACCTGATCGTCGGTAGGCTCCTTGCCCTGGTTCTCGTTGGCCTTGTCGTTCTCCAGCTTCTCGTTCTTGCCGGCAAGCTTCTGCTTGAGGAAGTCCACGGCCATCCACAGGCCCATGGCCTCCATGAAGTAGCCGAGCAGTTTCTGGAACGACAGCGAGGTCCAGAACTTGTCCCAGCCCGACTCGGGGGCCATCGGCACGACCATCACCTGCTTGTTGACCATGGTGCCGCTGAAGATGGTAATGGCCGTGGTGTCGGTGTCCTTGCCGGTGAAGGTGCCCTTGTAGCCGAACGAGCAGTTCAAGGCCACGGCGCCGGTAGCGTCGATCAACTGGCCGTTGTCGAACGTCAGCGCGGTCTTGCTGCCGCTGCTGGAGGTCAGGGTAATGGTGTAGGCGCTCTGGCGGTCCTTGGGGTCGGCCGGCGACGGTGCACTGGTGCTGCGCACAAAGGTGATGGTGCCCTCGGAGGTGGTGCCGGTCTTGCCGGCAGCCGCCGCCGAATACACGTAGTAGGTCATGCCCGGCTGACCCTTGTCGTTCATCCCCCACAGGTAGGCAAAACCGCGCAGCCAGGTACTGACCGCCACGTAGCTGACGAAGTCGAGGCCCTTGAACATGTCGTACTGGTTGAAGAACGAGGCGACCTTGGCTTCACCATCCGCCACGGTGCCGGTGCTGAAGGCGTCATTGAGGGTCGCCTGGAAGGCCACCGACATCTTCGAGGACGGCGCGGTCATGATGTTGGTGCAAAAGCTCAGGGCTTTTTGCATGTTGCTCGCCGCCGCCGAGGTGATGGCGATGTCCGGGTAGGCCATGGTGTTGAAGTTCAGCGACTCGCCCACGGCCATCACCGGGAACAACGAGTCGGTCTTGGAGACCAGCAGGTTGTAGATGTAGGTCGGCTTGGTCTGGCCCTTGGAGTCGACGTAGGTGCCGTCCAGGGTGGCGGTGGTGGTGGCGTCGTCGTTCAGGGTCTTGCCGCTGGCCAGGGGCAGGATGTCGAGGTCTTGCAGGTAGCCCTGCTGGGGTGAGTTGTTGGCCACATTGGTCGAGGAATTGTAGGCGTTGAGTACCACGATGCTGACGCCTGAAGCGTTGCTCAGCTTGACGGTCTTGTTGATGTCCACAGTGCTCTCCTTGTCGTGCGTCGGGTTGGGTCAAACGCGGTCAATAGGCGACGCAGGCCGTGCTGCTGCGCACGCCCGCCTGATACTGGGTGGAAACGACGGTCCCCCCGCTAGGGTTGCCGGCGCTGTCAAAGTGGGTGCCGGCGTAGTCGACATCGGTAAGGCGGATCGCCCGCATGCCGTCGCGGGCATACAGGATGACCTGCGAGCGCCTCGGAGTGCCGCTGTTGCCTGGCTGGGTGAACCAGTCCTCGCGCTTTTGCAGCAACGAGCCATCGATGCGCCGGCGCAGCACGCTACGGTCGGCGGGCCGTGATGGGGTCCAGGGCGCAGCTGCCGGGGCCACCAGCAGCGGGCTGGGTCCGGTGTCCTGCACGCAGCCTTCCAGGGCCTGGGTGCTCACCAGTCGACCGGACTTGAATCGCAGGACACTGGCGCTCTGGGGTTGGCCGCTAGCACTGGTGGTACGCACTACCAGTTGCCCGGCGTTGACCAGGCGCAAGGCATCGAACACCACGGCGCTGTAGTCGGAGTCGACGTAGCCGTCCACGCTCACGCCGTCCTCGGCATAGCGCGTGGCCAGCACCTTGTACGGCACGCCCTCGGCGCTCAGGTAGGACTGGGCACTGGAGGTCCGCTGGCCCTTGGCATCGCTGCGACTGACCGCCAGCATGCCGCCGACCAGGCGGGTCCCGGCCATCTGCGCCTGGGCATAGGAAATCGTGGTGGCGCCGCTGACCTGGCCATTGCTGTCGAGGCTGCTGTGTTTTTGCATTAAAGAT
>NZ_JAMDGY010000120.1 GCF_028656955.1 Pseudomonas fontis | reverse complement strand
CCGTGGGCAACCGCGAACACTTGCTGATTGCGTTTATCCGTTGGTGTGATGAACGAGGTTTGACCCGTCCGCAGGAAATCACCCGGCCGATTTTAGAGCGCTACCAGCGGCATCTGTTTTTATACCGAAAAGCCGATGGTGAAGCTTTGTCGGCTCGTAGTCAGACGGTGCGCATTACGCCGATCCGGGTCTGGTTTAAGTGGCTGACCAAAACCAATCGAATCCTGTACAACCCGGCGTCCGACCTTGATCTACCAAGGATGGAACAGCGCTTGCCGAAACACATCCTCAGCAGCGACGAAGCCGAACGTATCCTCAATGTGCCGGACAGCCAAACCCCGACTGGCATCCGCGACCGGGCCATGCTGGAAACCCTCTACAGCACCGGCATGCGCCGCATGGAATTGATTGGTCTGAGCTGGAGCGCCATCGACTACGAGCGCGGCACGGTGATGATTCGCCAGGGCAAGGGCAAAAAAGACCGGATGATTCCCATCGGCGAACGGGCATTGGCCTGGATCACCAAATACCGCGACGATGTCCGGCCCCAGTTCGCAATGGCCCAGGACGATGGCACCTTGTTCCTGACCCAGCAGGGTGAAGTGTTCAGCCCCAATCGCCTGAGCCAATTGGTGCGCGAGCACATCGACAAAGCCAACATCGGCAAGGGCGGCAGTTGCCACTTGTTCCGCCACACCATGGCCACGCTGATGCTGGAGAACGGCGCAGACATCCGTTTCATCCAGGCCATGCTCGGTCATGTCAGCCTGAACACCACGCAGATTTACACCCAGGTCAGTATTCGGGCACTTAAGGAAATTCACACCGCGACCCATCCGGCACGGTTGCAACGGCAACATTCGGCCAGTGAAACCACGGCTGAAACCTTGCCAGATGATCCCGTCGAAGCCCTGTTGACGGCCTTGGACGCCGAAGCGGATGAAGAGAGCAATCAGGCCTGACAACTTGCCTGCAAAGGCCTGACAAGCGCCCCGCAAGTCCCAGGCAGATACCCATCGGCCTGACAAATCCCCTGCAAACTCCCCGCAAAGTCCCTACTAATACCTGACATCCCCGCAGGCCGCGAAGCGGCCTCAATCAACGGCAAAAATACAGGCACGCTATGGATGTATACATCCGGTGCCAAAGGGGAGCCCTTTGAATCCCGAGAAGCCGCCTCTACGAGTCGTAAATCTGAGTGATCTTTTGGACAGGAAAGGTTTTGTGGCCACAGCCTGCACGCAGTCGGTCTCCCCAAAACCCTGATCAGGGCTGCGCCCCGATACCCCGTTGGATTAGCACTTTTGAGGAACGAGACGAGTTTCCTCGATTAGAGAAATTTAGAGAAAATCAGATCAACTTAAAGCGATTTAGAGAGAGTTAGAGAGAG
>NZ_JAMDGY010000119.1 GCF_028656955.1 Pseudomonas fontis | reverse complement strand
ACGATTATCCGAATAGCCGAAAAACTGGGGCACACCCTTTGTGAACAGTTCAAGAAAAAGCTCAAGGAGCGCCTGGAATCGCCTCGTGTCCAGGCAGACGCATTGCGTGAGCTGCCGAGCCATTACAAGATCAAGTTGAAATCTTCTGGCTATCGTCTGGTGTATCGGGTCGAAGATGAGCGAGTCGTGATTGTTGTGGTCTCGGTGGGGAAACGAGAGCGAGGCTCAGTCTACAAGACGGCTCAGAAACGCTAGTAGCTAAGGTTGGGCATCGCCCACATCCGCCGATCTACCTCCTTGCCGCTCCGCCACCGCCCGCAGCGTACGCAACGACACCACCGGCGCATCAATCACGAACTTGTTCGCCAGCCACGATGGAATGTCGCCCGCCGGGTCGGCCTCCAGCTGGTAGGTGACTTCCGTCTCGCGTTCGCCCTTGGGGATCATCCGCCATTCGCCGCTCAGTTGGCGTACCCGGATCAGGTCGGGCTCGCCCGGTACCAGGCCGGGCACGGCGCTGAGGTGGCGCACCAGGCCGCCGCCGTCGATGGCTTCGCTCTGCACACGAATGACCATGTCCCGCGGGCTCGCCGGCCACGGCAGTTCGGTGGTGAGGTAGACCCAGGTGCTGTCGCCTTCGACATTCAGCAGGCGCATGTCCGCGCAGCCATACAGCCACTTGCAGGCAACCCGCAGGTTCTCCTGCAAATCCACCAGCGTGCGCACGCTGGCCTTGATCGTGGTGACCCCGCGAAAACGCTGGTACTTCGAGCCCGGTACATCGCTCAAGTACACCCGAATGCCGTCTTCGTCATGGGCCAGGTGCCATTCCTCGGCCAGGGCGGTGCCCGCGACCGAGGCGGCAAGCAACAGCATCGCGCAGAGCGCTGGCCGGGTATTCATGCTCAGGCTCCTGCGGTGCAAGTCATCTGAGCATAGGCGAGCCGTAGCGAACGGCTAGCCCCGGGTCAGGACGCGCTCAGCGCCGCCACCAACTGGTCAACGCTGGCCTTCAATCCGGTCAACGGGTCCTGGGCATCGGTGTCGATCACCACCAGGGTCGCCCCGGAGGCGGCGATGACATCGGCCACGGCCTGGCTCGGCTGCTTGTGGTGCAGCACCAGCTTGACGTCCTGGCCCTTGAGCTCATCGCCCAGGTGCTTCAACGCGATGGCATCCCAGGCGTCATCGGCTACCTGGGGGTGGTCGATCAGGTCCAGGTTCAAGCCGCTGATCAAGTAGGCCAGGCGGTCCGAGAGGTTCACCACGCTGAGGTTGTCGGCTTCGGCCAGCTTGGCCTCGCTGCCGGCACTCAGTTCCAGCAGCTGGCGCTTGAGCCCCGCCAGGTTGCTCTGGATCTTCGGCTGGTCAGCCGGCGACAAACGCCCCAGGTCATTGGCCAGCACATCGGCCATGCGCCCCAGGTTGGTCGGGTTCAGCCACGGGTAGCCGGCAAAGGCGTTGCTGCCTTGCACGGCAATCCCTGGCAGGGCACCGTCAACCGGGCGCGCGGCGTCGATCTCGACGATGCGGATATTGCTGCGGCGGGCCACCGGATAAAGCGGGTCATCCGACCAGATCGAGCGCAACCCGATCACTGCGTCCGCCGACTGCGCGGCCTTCTGCAGGCTCGGCGCGCCGCGCCCGCTGAAGTATGAAGGCTGGCGTGACGCCGGAATGTTCGCCGGCGCCGCGCGCTGCAGCTTGACCGAGGTGCCATCGAGCAGGGCCGCGCCCAAGGCGTAGGTCACCGGCAATGAGGCCAGCACGGTCAGCCCGGCGGCCTGTGCAGCAGCGGCGGGGGGCTTGGCCTGGGCCAGGCTCAGGGTTGGCAGGCCAGCCAGCGCCAAGGCCAGGCTCAGGTGCTTGAGGTTGAAGGTCATCATGCCGGGTTTCCTTGCAGGCGTGGCACCAGGCCGCGCGCCAGCGCTGCCAGGGCGAAGAAGCTGCCGGCGACCAGGATGATCGCAGCGCCCGAAGGCACCGGCAGGTCGAAGACGATCGGCAGCAGGATGCCGATCAGCGTGCTCAGCGTGGCGATCAGTACCGAGACCCAGAAGAAGCCCTTCAGCGACTGGCTGACCAGCCGTGCGGCCGCCGCCGGGATCACCAGCAGGGCACCAACCAGGATGGCGCCGATCACCTTCACCGCGGCCACGGTGACCAAGGTCACCAGCACCACGAACAGGTAGTCCAGGCTTTTCACCGCCACCCCGCGCACGGCCGCCAGCTGCGGGTTGAAGCTGGCCAGCATGATGCGGTTGTACAGCGGCAGGGCCAGGGCCAGCACCAGGCTGCCGACGATGCCCAGCACCAGCAGGTCCGAACCGCTGACGGTGAGCACCGAACCGAACAGCACGTTCTCCAGGATATGCACGTTGATCTTGCCTGCGAGCATCAGCAGCAGGCTTGCGCCCAGTGCCAGCGACACCGAGAGGAACACCCCGATCAAGGTATCCGGCGACAGTCCGGTGCGGTTGCGCAGGAAGTTCAGCAGGATGCCGAACAGCAGGCAGTAGCCGAACAGGCTGCCATACGGGCCGGTGTAGGGTTCACCCAGCAGGATGCCGATGGCCACGCCAGTCAGCGCCGCGTGCCCGACGGCTTCGGAGAAGAAGGCAAAGCGTTTGACCACCACCAGCGTGCCGAGGCCGCCGAGCACCGGGCCGATCATCAGGCCGGCCAGCAGGGCGTTGACCACGAAGCCGTAGGCCAGCGCTTCGGGCAGGTAACCGGAGGAGGCCCAGCCCTGGATGATCAGGCGAATTTCTTCAAAGCTCATCAGACAGTGCTCTCGCTGCGCGGGTGAATGGAGAACAGGCTCAGCAGCCGATCGGGCGTCAGCGCCTGCTTGGGCGGCGCGTCGAACAGCACGCGGCGGCTCAAACCGGTCACGCGGTCGGCCAAGCGGGCAACGGCCTCAAGGTCGTGCTCGATCCACAACACCGTGGTCCCGGCCTGACGCCATTCCACCAACAGGCGCTCGAACACCTGGATACCGGCCTCGTCCAGCGCCGACATCGGCTCGTCCAGTACCAGCAACTGCGGGGCCGGGATCAGCCCCTGCGCCAGCAATACGCGCTGGCGCTCGCCACCGGACAATGCGCCCATGCGCCGCTTGCGCTTGTCGAGCATGCCGACCCGTTCCAGTGCGGCATCGATCGCCGGCGCCACCTTGCGTGACAGGCCGAGGAACGCCGGGCGGCGCTGGCACATGGCAGCCATGAAGTCGTCGACGGTCATCGGCAGGCCACGGTCGAATTCCAGTGCTTGCGGCACATAGCCGATCACCTGCGCGTCACTCGGCCAGGTCAGGGCCAGGTGGCCCTGGTGCGGCATTTGCCCGAGCAGGGTCTTGATCAGCGAGCTCTTGCCACCGCCGTTGGGCCCGACCAGCGCATGCACGCTGCCGGCGGCGACGTTGAAGCTGACCTGGTCGAGAATCCGCGTGCGACCCAGGGTCAGGTCAACTTCGCTGAACGCGATGGATGGCCCGCAGGGCAGGGCCAGGGTGGTTTCGGCGGCCGTCATGCCTGCGATTCCTTGATAGCGCGCACCACGGTGTCGAGGTTGCGCTTCATTTCCACCTCGTACTTCTCCTTGCTGTATTCGCCGTAGGAGATGTGCGTCAGCGGGTAGATCTTCACCCCGGACTCGCGCTGGATGGTTTCGACATAGGCCGAAGGGAAGTCCATCTCGGAGAAGATCACCTTCACGTCCAGCGCCTTGAGCTGGTCGATGGTCTTCTTCAATTGGCTCGGGCTCGGCTCGATGCCATGGGCCGGCTCGACCACGGCGGTGACCTCAAGGCCGAACTCGCGCACCAGGTAGTCGTAGGCGGCATGGATGGTCGCCACGCGGAACTCCGGGTTTGGCGCCTCGGTCACCTGGGCCAGGGCGTCGGCGCGCAGCTTGCGCAGGCGCTTGGCGTAGTCGCGGGCATTCTTGCTGTAGAACTTGGCGTTGTCCGGGTCGAGCTTGCCCAGTTCGCGGGCAATGTTGTTGACCTGGGCGATGCTCGCGCTGATCGACAGGAAGGTGTGCGGGTTGACCACCTTGCCGGCACCGCGCGCGGCAATGCCGGTGGCGGCCAGCAACGGCACGTTGGCATTGGATTCGATGGTGGCGATGTTGGGCTTTTCGCTGGCGGCGATCATGCGGTCGGCGAAGTCGTCGTGGCCGACGCCATTGAGCACGATCACGTCCAGGGTGCCGATGCGCTTGATGTCTTCGGCGCGTGGCTCGTAGGCATGCGGATTGAAGCCGGCCGGAATCAGCGGCACCACCTCGGCCTTGTCGCCGACGATATTGGTTACATAGCTGTAGTAAGGATGCAGGGTGATGCCAATGCGCAGCGGCTTGCCGTTGTCGGCGAAGGCCAGGGCGGGCAGGGCACAGGCGATGAACAGGCTGAGGACGCGACGGGCGAGGGTGGAACGAAGCATGGGGAGTCCTTGGCGATCAGTGCTGATGCTGGCGGGTGACACCGGCGTCGTAATGGGCGGCGACCTGTTTCCAGCCGGCGACTTGCAGCGCTGCGGGGCTCAGGTCGGAGGGCGCGGCGGTCGCGTTGCTGCGGCTGAGCCAGATGTCGGCGACGCCGTCCAGCGCGCTCGGCACCAGCAGCAGGAAGCTGCCGGCAACGCTCGAATCCTGGCTCAGGCCCAGGTAGGCCGTGTTGCCCAGCAACTGCCATTGATGCTGGCCGCGGCTGATGCTGCTGACGTCGACCACGAACGGCGGGAAGCCTTCTTCGGCGAGTACATCGACGGGCACCAGCTGCGGCGTGTCCTCGCGTTGCGCCTGGACTTCGTCGAAGGCTACGCGCAGGTCGGCGTAGACGCCTTGCTCGGCGGCATTGAGGTCGCGCCGGGCATCGATCTGGTGTGCGGGCAGGGTGACCTCTTCATGGCGCTCGCCGTGCAGGGCGACCACGCCGGCGGCTGCCAGCAGGATCAGCAGGCTGACCAGCAGCACATACAGCGTTTCATGCCCGGCACCGGCCGGGCGCACTACCTGGACCCGGCTCATGGTTCACCAATATCGGCGTAGTCGATTTCCACGACATGACCGGGGCCGGCGTCGAACAGCACATAGAACTCGCCCTCGGGGCGCTTGAAGGTCAGGCTGGAGTCCTCGCCAAGCTTGCCTGGCACGAGAATCTCCTCGTTGTAGCCGACCACGTCCAGGGTTACCCCCGGGGCACCGCTGCCATCGGAAAAGCCGCCGGTGCACTTGATCTGCTCACCAGCAATCGGTTCGCACTGGCACATCGGGTTGTGCGCCAGCGCCGGTGCGGCGGCGCCCAGTAGGGCGATGGCCAGGGCCAGCCTGCAGGCCTTGAACGTCATTACTTGCCTCCTTGTTGTTGCAGCCAGGCGATGGTCGCCGGCGAAGCCTTGGCCAGGGGAATGGCGCTCTGTTGCATGCTGCCGTCCCAGCCCTCGATGGTGATCCAGATCTGGGCATCACTGCGGGTATTGGTGGGGATCGGCAAGTTGGCGCTCATGCGATAGGGCGTACCACTGAACAACACGCCGGCTGCGCGCAAGCTGCGCGGCTTGCCGATGCGCAGGTAAACCGCCTTGACCTCATTGATGCAGGTGCTGCAGAGCGCCGCGTTGAACAGCTTGAAGTGACCTGCCGGGCCGTCCGCGCGAGGCGCGTCATCGCGCAGCTCAGCCAGTTGCAAGGTCCACGGGCCGACCGCAATTTCACCGATCTCGTGCTCTCCCAGCCCGCTGTCGCCGCGAAACAGCGACGCATCGTGGAAGTACTTGGGCATGAAACCCAGCGGAATCAGCACCAGCAGAATGTTCAGGTGGAAACGCCATTTGTGCCAAAGCCGCGACAGCGGGCTCGGCGGTACTGCTGCTGCCTTGCTCATGCGCTGGCCTCCGTCGTGGTATCAGCGCTGGCGCTGAGTTTGGCGCGTGGTTTGCGTTTGAGGGCTGCGGCGGTGGCCTGGGCAGTGCGCTTGGTC
This sequence comes from Pseudomonas fontis, assembly GCF_028656955.1. GTDB lineage: Bacteria > Pseudomonadota > Gammaproteobacteria > Pseudomonadales > Pseudomonadaceae > Aquipseudomonas > Aquipseudomonas fontis. The sequence continues at coordinate 7,547 of NZ_JAMDGY010000119.1, read as the reverse complement.
CAGATCAGCAGGCCACTGAGCACCATCAGCGTCAGTACAAGGCCGAAGAACGCCCAGATCAGCTTGATCCAGATGCCGCCGAAGTCACCTGTGTGCAGCGGACGCATGGACTCGGTGACGATCTCGGTAGCCGAACGATCAGAGACCAGGAACTTGGCTTCGACCTTGCCGTTGTAGGGGTTGATGTTGGCGGTCTGGAACATCAGCGGATACCAGCCGCGCCCGCCCAGGTACAAGTGGTTGTAGGCGCTGCCGGGCAGGGTGATGAAGCTCACTTCCAGCCCCGGCAGTTGCTGTATGGCCACCCGCTCGGCTTCGTCGAGGTCGATGCGCTGGGCAGGTTCGCCGTTTGGCGTGCGCGGCACGTCCTCGCGGGAGATCACCGGGACAATCGGCTCGGTGGACAGGGTGACGTGGTTGTCGGCCAGGATCGCCTGGATCAGGAACCAGGTGCCGGTGATGGAGATCACCGCGATGAACCAGATCGACCAGATGCCGCTGAGGCGATGCAGGTCGCCCCAGAAGATGCGTGGGCCATGGCTGACGCGCAGGGTAGGGCGCAGGAAGCCTTTCCAGAATTTCTTGTACACCACCAGCCCGGTCACCAGCGACGCCAGCATCGGCAAGCCCAGCAGCGATACCAGGTACCAGCCCCAGCTGTAGCCATTGGTGAAAGGCACCAGCCACCAACCATGCAGTGCGCGGGTGAACGCCTGGAAGTTGAACGAGGGGCTCTCGCCCTGGATCACGCCCGTATAGGGGTTGATATAGAGGGTCGGGGAGCGTCCATCCGGGTAGGTGACACTGGCCTCATAGGCGAAGTGCGACTCGTCGGGCTTGCTGATGAAGTCCACCGCAACCTGTGGTTGCGCCTTGTGTATGGCCTCCAGGGTCTGCTGGAAGCTCAGTGGCACGGCATCATCAGAGGGTTTGCTGGCGCGCACGTCGGGGTTGGCCAGCCAGACGATTTCCTGGCTGACCACCGCCAGGGTGCCAGTGAACGAGACGATCAGGACAAAGAACCAGATCGGCAGGGCGAGCCAGCTGTGTACTAGAAACCACAGCCTGGAATTGGACTTCTTCTGTTTCTGGGACATTGCGCGCGTCTTTTTGGGTAAAAGTGAGGTCGAGACGAAGCTCAGCCTTAACGTCTGTAATTAATAGGACGGATGAGATCCAAAAAAACCTAACCTGGAAATGAAAGAAAATGTTTCAAAGACGCATTCCGCTGTGCAGGAGTTGCTGCGCAGCGCCTTAATTTTCCTTCGCGGTTATCCGTCTCCCTTGGACTACCGGGCCCACAGGCTCGTTGTTCCCCTGGATGGATGAAAGTCGATGAATGCAGAAGACGCCCGCAAGCTTGCCCGCCGATTTATGGAGTTGCCGCCGGAAAAGCGCCGGATCTTCCTGGCCGGCTTGCAGCGCGAAGGCGTCGATTTTGCCCAGTTTCCGATCCCCGCACAGGTACAGGCGGCCGAAAGTGGCCAGCTGTCCTATGCCCAAAAGCGCATGTGGGTGCTCTGGCAGCTGGACCCGCACAGCGCGGCCTACAATCTGCCCAGCGCGGTGCGCCTCAACGGTGGGTTGGCGGTCGCGGCGCTGAAGCAGGCATTCGCCAGCCTGGTCGCCCGGCATGAAACCTTGCGCAGCGTGTTTGTCCAGGATGATGTGGGCGATGTGTTGCAAGTACCGACGGCGCAGGGGCCGCAGGTCGAGCACCGGGACCTCAGCGCATTACCCCTCGAACAGCGTGAGCAAGAGGTGCGCGCGCTCGCCGAGGCGCAATCGCTGCAACCCTTCGACCTGGCCAGCGGCCCGATGCTGCGCGTGCAACTGCTCAAGCTGGCCGACGACGAGCATGTATTGCTGATGACCTTGCACCATATCGTCTCCGACGGTTGGTCGATGAATGTACTGATTGAGGAGTTCAGCCATCTGTACAGCGCCCATCTGCGCGGTGTGCAGCCTGAACTGGCGGCATTGCCGATCCAGTACCGCGATTACGCGCTGTGGCAGCGTTGCTGGTTGGAGGCCGGTGAAAAGGAGCGCCAACTGGCCTACTGGCGTGCGCAACTGGGTGAAGAGCACCCACCGCTCGAACTGCCGCTGGACCATCCGCGCCCGGCGGTGCCCAGCTACAAGGGGTGCCGGCATGCCTTCACGGTCGAGCCGGCGCTGGCCAGTGCGCTCGGGCTGCTGGCGCGCGAGCAGGGCGTGACCTTGTTCATGCTGCTGCTGGGGGCGTTCAATATATTGCTGTACCGCTACACCGGGCAGGGCGACCTGCGCGTTGGCGTACCGGTCGCCAATCGCAACCGCAGTGACGTCGAGGGCTTGATCGGGGTGTTCGTCAATACCCAGGTCCTGCGTAGCCAGATCGATGGGCAGATGACGGTGGCGCAGTTGCTGGCAGCGGTAAAGGCCAGCGCAGTCGGCGCCCAGGCCCATCAGGACCTGCCGTTCGAACAGTTGGTCGAGGCCTTTGCGCTGGAGCGCAGCCTGAGCCACAACCCGTTGTTCCAGGTGATGTACAACCATCAGCCGCATGTCGCCGACGTTGCCCAGTTGCAGTTGGAAGGCGGGCTGCAATTGAGCCAGGTGCAGTGGCAAAGCCGCACCACCCAGTTCGACCTGAGCCTTGATACCTACGAGCAAGGTGGGCGTCTGCACGCCGTATTGGGTTTTGCCAGCGACCTGTTCGAGGCGACGACTGTCGAGCGCATGGGGCAGCACTGGCTGGCCATTCTGCGCGGCATGCTGGGCAACCCGCAGCAGCGCATCGAGCAGCTTGAATTGCTCGCCCCTGAGGAGCACCAGCGCATCGTGCTGGGGTGGAACGCCACCGCGCAGGCCTACCCGTTGCAGCAACCGATGCACCGTTTGATCGAAGCTCAGGTCGAGCGCACGCCAGACGCCACGGCGCTACTGTTTGCTGACCAGGCCCTCAGTTACCGGGCCCTCAATGCCCGTGCCAACCAGCTGGCGCACGCGCTGTTGGCAGCCGGTGTCGGCCCGGACAGCCTGGTGGGCATCGCCGTCGAGCGCTCGCTGGAGATGGTTGTCGGCCTGCTGGCCATCCTCAAGAGCGGCGCCGCCTACGTACCGTTCGACCCGGATTACCCGAGTGAGCGCCTGGCCTACATGGTTGAAGACAGCGGCGTGCAGTTGGTGCTGACCCAAGCGCATCTACTCGAGCGCCTGCCACTGGAAAACGTCCAGCAGTTGGTGCTGGGTGTGCAGGGGCAAGACCTGAGCGTCTTTAGCGAGGAAAACCCGCATGTGCCGGTCGACCCGCTGCAACTGGCGTATGTCATCTACACCTCCGGCTCCACCGGCCGCCCGAAGGGTGCCGGCAACAGCCATGCGGCGCTGGTCAACCGCCTGTGCTGGATGCAGCAGGCCTATGGCCTGGACGCCAGCGACACGGTATTGCAAAAGACCCCGTTCAGCTTCGACGTGTCGGTCTGGGAGTTTTTCTGGCCGTTGATGACCGGCGCCCGCCTGGCCGTGGCCGCGCCGGGCGAGCACCGTGAGCCTGATCGGCTGATCGCCAGCATCCAGCGTTATCAGGTCAGCACACTGCACTTTGTGCCGTCGATGTTGCAGGCGTTCATCCACGAGCCGGGTGTACAGGCTTGTCGCAGCCTGATGCGCATCGTCTGCAGTGGCGAAGCCCTGGCCCTGGACGCGCAAACACAGGTGTTCGCCAAGCTGCCACAGGCCGGCTTGTACAACCTTTATGGCCCGACCGAGGCGGCCATCGACGTGACCCACTGGACCTGTGTCGATGAAGGCCGCGACAGCGTGCCAATCGGCCAGCCCATCGCCAATGTGCAGACCTATGTCCTCGACGCCAGCCTTGTACCCGTGCCGCCGGGTGTTTCTGGCGAGTTGTACCTGGGCGGGCAAGGGCTGGCGCGTGGTTACCACCGTCGCCCCGGGCTGAGCGCCGAGCGTTTCGTCGCCGACCCGTTCGGCAGTGCGGGGCGCCTGTACCGCACCGGTGACCGGGTGCGCCAACGTGAAGACGGAGTGATCGAATACCTGGGGCGCTTCGATCACCAGGTGAAGATTCGTGGCTTGCGTATCGAACTGGGCGAAATCGAAGCGCGCCTGGCCCAGCATGCATTGGTCCGCGAAGCCGTGGTGCTGGCCCTGGACGGCAAGCAGTTGGCCGCTTACCTGGTGCTCAACGCAGCGCCTGCCGACTGGCAGCAACAGCTCAAAGGCTGGCTGTTGCAGGCGCTGCCCGAATTCATGGTGCCAACCCACCTGCTGGCGTTGGAGCGTTTGCCGCTGACGCCCAACGGCAAGCTCGATCGCAAGGCTCTGCCAGCACCGCAGGCGACCGCCCGCAACGCCTACAGCGCGCCACAGAACCAAACCCAGGAGGAGTTGGCCGCGCTGTGGCAGAGCGTTCTGGGGGTGGACGTGGTTGGCGTGGATGACAACTTCTTTGAACTGGGGGGTGATTCGATCATCGCCATCCAGGTAGTCAGCCGCGCACGTCAGTTGGGCTTGCAGTTCAATCCGCGCGACGTGTTCCAGTATCAGACCGTGCGCAGCCTGGCGGCCATCGTCGGGCGCGGGGTCCAGGTGCAAGCCGAGCAGGGGCGGGTGCAGGGCAGCGTGGTGCTGACGCCGATTCAGCGGGCGTTCTTCGAACAACCCATGGCGGTGCGTGGCCACTGGAACCAGTCGCTGTTGCTGACGCCACGTCAGCCTCTAGATGCTGAGATCCTGCGCCAGGCGCTGCTGCTGTTGTTGGAGCAGCACGACGCCTTGCGTCTGCGCTTCACCGAGGCAGTGGATGGATGGCAGCAGGCACATGCCGACACACTGGCCGACAGCTTCCAGGTCAGCGAAGCGCACGACGCGGCAGCCTTGGCCACCGTGTGCGACCAGGCGCAGCGGGGGCTGGATCTCGCGTGCGGGCCGCTGATGCGTGCAGTGTTGGTGCAGATGGGCGATGGCAGCCAGCGTCTGTTGCTGGTGATCCATCACCTGGTGGTCGATGGCGTGTCCTGGCGGGTGCTGCTTGAAGATTTGCAGTTGGCCTATCAGCGTCAGCCCCTGGCAGCCAAGACCAGCGCCTGGCAGGCCTGGGCTGGCCGCTTGCCGGCCCTGGCACAAGCGCATCAGGCAGAGCTGGCGTACTGGTGTGCCCAGCACCTCACGGACGATCTGCCTGTGGATCACCGCGATGGCGACCTGAGCAATCGCTCGGCGCGCACGCTGGAAACCCGTCTAGACGCTGAGCTGACCCGCCAGCTGTTGCAGGTGGCACCCGCCGCCTATCGAACCCAGGTCAACGATCTGTTGCTGACCGCCTTGTCCCGCGTGATTGCGCGCTGGAGCGGTCACGCGGCAGCGCTGATCGAGCTCGAAGGGCATGGCCGAGAAGGGGTGTTCGAAGATATCGACCTGTCGCGCACCGTTGGCTGGTTTACCACGATGTTCCCGGTGTTGCTGTCGCCTGTCGAAGGCCTCGGTGACTCGATCAAGGCGGTCAAGGAGCAACTGCGTGCCGTGCCTGCCAAGGGGTTGGGCTTCGGCCTGCTGCGCCACCTGGGCGATGACGCGGCACGGGCAGCGTTGGCTGAGCTGGCGGCGCCGCGTATTACCTTCAACTACCTGGGGCAGTTCGACCGTCAGTTCGATGAGCGGGCGCTCTGGGTGCCCAGCAGCGAAAGCAGCGGCATGGCGCAGGATGAAGGCGCGCCGTTGGCCAACTGGTTGACCCTTGAGGGGCAGGTCTATGGTGGTGAGCTGTCCCTGCGCTGGGGCTTCAGTGGGGCGATGTACGAGCAGGCAACCATCGCCGGGCTCGCGGCGGCGTATGAACAGGAACTGCGCGCACTGATCGAGCATTGCTGCCTTCAGCGCACTGCGCAGGCAACGCCTTCGGACTTCCCGCTGGCAAAAATCAGCCAGGCCGGGCTCGATGCGCTGCCGGTGCCACTGGCGGCCCTGACCGACCTCTACGGGCTGTCGCCGATGCAGCAGGGCATGCTGTTCCACAGCCTGCTTGAGCAGGATGCGAGCAGCTACATCAATCAGTTGCGCTTGCCCATGGACGGTCTTGAGCCACAGCGCTTCCAGGCGGCCTGGCAGGCAACGTTGGACGCGCACGATATCCTGCGCAGCGGCTTCCTTTGGCAAGGAGCGCTGGAGCAACCGGTGCAGGTGGTTTACCAGAGCGTTGAATTACCGTTTACCAGCCTTGATTGGCGCGGGCGTGCACACCTTGAACAGGCACTGGACGAACTGGCAGCCAGCGAGCGTCGCCAGGGTTTCGACTTGCTGGCCGCACCGCTGCTGCGTTTGCTGCTGGTACGCACAGGCGAGCAGAGCTACCACCTGATCTACACCCATCACCATGTGCTGATGGATGGCTGGAGCAACGCGCAACTGCTGGGTGAAGTGTTGCAGCGCTACAGCGGGCAGGTGCCGGTGAATGTGTCGGGTCGCTACCGTGACTATATCGCCTGGCTGCAGCGGCAGGACGCCGCTGCCAGTGAAGCGTTCTGGCGCGAGTGCCTGGCCCCGTTGCAAGGGCCGAGCCGTCTGGCCAGTGCGTTGCCCTGTGAGCAGCCGGCCAGCGGTTTTGCCGATCACTATCAGAGGCTGCCGGCCATGCAGTTGCAGCGTTTGAACGGATTCGCCCGCGCGCAGAAAGTCACGGTCAATACCTTGGTCCAGGCGGCCTGGCTGCTGTTGCTGCAGCGCTACAGCGGCCAGGCGAGTGTCTGCTTTGGCGCCACAGTGGCGGGGCGCCCGGCGGATCTGCCTGGCGTGGAGCAGCAGATAGGCCTGTTCATCAACACCCTGCCGGTCATTGCCAGCCCAACGGGCGAGCAATTGGTGAGTGATTGGCTGCACAGTGTGCAAGCGTTGAACCTGGCGCTGCGTGATCACGAACACACGCCGCTGGTGGATATCCAGCGTTGGTTCGCTCAGGGCGGTGAAGCGCTGTTCGACAACATCCTGGTGTTCGACAACTACCCGGTCTCCGCGGCCTTGCAGCAGGCGGGTAGCGATGTGTCCTTCGGCGCAGTCGACAACCAGGAACAAACCCACTACGCACTGACCCTGGCCGTCGGGCTGGGGCAAGGCTTGTCGCTGCACTTCAGTTATGACCGTAGCCAGTTCGATGCGGCCGCCATTGCGGCGCTGGGCGAGCACCTGGCCCAGTTGCTCGACGGGCTGTGCGAGTCGCCAGAGCGAACCCTGGGCAGCCTGACGTTGCTGACCCCGGCGGTACTGCGCGACAGTCTCGAGGTATGGAACGCAACGGCCACTGAATACCCGCTGCAAACCAGCATCCAGTCGTTGATCGAGGTGCAGGTTGAACGTTCGCCGCATGCGTCGGCGTTGGTCTTTGGTGAAACCGAACTGACCTACGCCGAGCTCAATGCCCGCGCCAATCAGCTGGCCCATCGCCTGATCGAGGCCGGCGTTGGCCCGGATGTCATCGTCGGCATTGCCGCCGAGCGTTCGCTGGAAATGGTCATCGGTTTGCTGGGTGTGCTCAAGGCTGGCGGTGC
>NZ_JAMDGY010000118.1 GCF_028656955.1 Pseudomonas fontis | reverse complement strand
TGCTCAAGCAGCTCTTTCGGGATTTTCGGTAATTCTCGTGGCGCTTGGCGCGCGGGTTTCTTTTTGGTTGGCATACATGCACCTCTTGCTCATGTTATGCCCGAACACAAAATTTCTGACACCCCCGCTTTCCGAGAGTTATAGCAAAGTGCTCTCCATAAAAAGAAAACACAGAGTTTGCAAGCTTCGTAATGAAATTTTCTTCAGGTAGTTCTTTTGCCATTTGAGCTTCGCGCATTGCTTCAGCGGTTTTATCTGGAACCACTACAATGAATCTATGGCCAATCTCGTAGCTGTCATCCATGAGGCGTTCGATGCTCTAATTAACGAATAGGGAGTGGTGTCCAGAGCCTACACGGTTCGGAAAGGGACTCCAACTGCTCCAGGTAGTTGATTTATCTTACCTACGTGCTGAACGCCCCGAATCCACTGCCCCCTAGCCTGCCACCCTAGTAGTCTTAGGCCAAAGAACCCGCAATAGACGTCCGCTTTTGGCCGATTACTACCCGTAACGATTTTCCTCTGAGGTTTGGACTAAGCCCCCGAAAGCCATAAATTGTCAGCATCACCTCCAACAACACCAACCCTGAGAGCAAAAACCATGGCTGCTCCGCACCCAATCGCCGGCAACGCCGGCTCCCACAAAAGTCTCCGCCGCAGCCCCCACAAAAACATCCCCCCATCGTGTCTAAACTAACCAACACCATATCCACCCAGACCAGCGGAGGCCCTTCATGCTCACCGCCACCTGCCTCTGCGGCAACCTCCACCTAACCGCCACAGGCGACCCCAATCGAGTCGGCATCTGCCACTGCCTGGACTGCCGCAAACACCACGGCGCGCTCTTCCACGCATCGGCAATCTTCCCGCAGCGTGCCGTTACCATTGAGGGCGAAACCCACCACTACGCCGGCCGGCATTTCTGCCCGCGTTGCGGCTCTTCCGTGTTCTCACAAACCGGCGACGAAATCGAAGTCAACCTGGGTGCACTCGATGCCCCAAACCAATTCACCCCCACCTACGAACTCTGGACCTTGCGCCGCGAAGCCTGGCTACCGGCATTCCCCGTCAAGCACCGCTACGAACGCGACCGAGACCCCAGCGAGCCATGTAAAGGAGAGGAGGGCGATTAACCCCGGCGACACTCAACGCTGAACGTCACCCTTGCCAAGCTGATCCACCACATACTGCTTGAGAAACTGCGCCTCGGTCGTGCTGCCCAGCGTCAGCGCCAAAACCAATGGGTAACGCATGCTTATCCCTCGCTGTGCCGCTGCCCCCACGTCGCCAACAACATCAGGCCGGGATATACCCGGCCCAAGTCAGCATGGCTGTGAGAGTTAACGCGAAGTCTTGACCTGCAACACTTCGGTGTAAGTGGCAACCACGGTCTGGCCGACCTTGAGGTTCTTCATGCGGGCCTGAAGCTCAGGGTTTTCAACCGTGACGACTTTCACTTTGCCTTCGGGTGGCAGCAGGGTGACTTGGTGTTTTTTCAGGTCGATGGCGGTGATCTTCGAGGTGACCTTCACCTGGCGGAACGCTTCACCACCCGGGTTCGGGTTGTCCTTGGTGGCGCGAACGGTGCCGGCTTCTTCGCTAGCCTTCGGCGCACCACCCACCTCGGTGTCGAGCACATAGGCAATCGAACGGGTGACATAGATATCAACCTTGTCACCCACCTTCAGGTTAGGCAGCGCCTTGGCCTTGTCAGTGAGCTGGATCGGCACCTGGGTGTTGTTCGGGCCTTCCACGGTGACCTGGAAGTTGGCTGCATCCACGGCCAGCACTTTGGTGGTGATGTGGCTTTCCAGCGACTCGCTGCCAATCGGCAGATCAGCCGCAAAGGCTACAAAACTGGCAGTAGACATCACCGAGGCAAGGGCAATGGCGTGGGCAAGGGAGCGGATTTTCATAGGCTACTTTCCATGTGATGGCGGATGAGGTTGCTAGCGCCAAAGCATAGCCACTCATCGCAGAAGTGCCCGCCCAACTGCCTGCGCGTTATGCCGCAGGCACCGGCGTGGCCTGCGCCGCCAACAACAGGCTCTCCTCGACCACCTGAAGGAAGGTCGCCACCAACCGCCGCGAACTCTGCTCGCGCAAACACACCAAGGTCTCGGTCAGGCGCCGCTGGCAATCGACAATCGGCAAGGCCACCACCCGGGCATCGGCACCAAATTCCGCCGCCGACACCACCCCCACGCCAATGCCCACCACCACGGCCTCGCGCGCAGCCTCGCGGCCTTCCACTTGAATCGCCGGGCGTATGCGCAAGCCCGCGCGCTGCATCTCCTCTTCCAGTGTTTGCCGCGTCACCGAACCCTGTTCACGCAGCACCAACGGGGTGTCGTCCAGGTCGATCAGGCTGATCGAACTGCGGCTGGCCCACGGGTGCTGGTGGGAAACGAACGCCACCATCGGGTCGTTCCGTAACGGCACGCACAGCAAACGCTCATCGTCGACGTCACGCCCGAGCAGGGCCAGGTCCGCCTGATAGCTGAACAATCGCAGCAAAGACTCATCGGTATTGCCCGTTTCGATCCGCACGCTGATGCCCGGGTACAGCTGGCAAAACCGCGCCACCTGCGGCAGCACGTGCACCGGGGCGTCTACGGCGAGCACCAGGGTGCCGGTTTGCAGGGCGCGGGAATCCTGCAGCAACTCGTTGGCCTCGGCCTCGCAGGCAAACAGGCGCTGGGTAATACCGAGCAAGCGCTCGCCCAGGTCCGTTAGTTGCACGGAACGTTTGTTGCGGTTGAACAGCAACACGCCAAAACGCTCCTCCAATTTGCGCACCTGGTCGGAAATCGCCGGCTGGGTGAGAAACAAACGCTGCGCCGCACGGGTAAAGCTGCCGTGCACGGCAACCGCATGGAAGGCCTTCAACTGCGCATGAGAAACCGACATCGGGTCACCTGTTACAAGCTGGGCTTATATTTGAAATACGATAAATCGATTTTATTTATCAGTCAGTAATTGTTTTGATCGCGGTCAGCCCGAGGTTCACCCCGTAGTGCGCAACACAACAACAAGACAGGCGTTTTCTTCCCAATTCTGCCGGCACACTCAGCTTCGAGGTCCAGACCCCCAATGAACACTACCTTTGCAAACATCAAGCGTTGGCGCATGCAGATCTTCGCCATCACCTGGTTGGCCTACGCCGCGTTCTACTTCACCCGCAAAGCCTTTTCGGTGGCCAAGCTCGGCATCGGCGAAGACCCAAGCTTCACCCTCGACAAAATGGCCATGGCCAACCTGGATGCCATCTACCTGGCGGCCTACGCCGTGGGCCAGTTCACCTGGGGCATGCTCGCCGACCGCTTCGGCCCACGCGTGGTGGTGCTCGGCGGGCTGATCATCTCGGCCATCGCGGCCGTGGTGATGGGCAGCTACGCCACCTTCCCGATCTTCGCCACCTGCATGCTGATCCAGGGCCTGGCGCAGTCCACCGGCTGGGCCGGGCTGTGCAAGAACATCGGCAGCTTCTTCCCGGCCTCGCAGCGCGGCCGCGTGCTGGGGCTATGGAGTTCCTGCTATGCCTTCGGCGGGCTGGTGGCGTCGCCGTTTGCCGGCTGGTGGGCGTATACCCTGGTTGGCACCTGGCATGCGGCGTTTTTCTCGACTGCCGCCGTCGTGGCGCTGGTGGCGGTGCTGTTCTTCTTCCTGCAACGCAACAAACCTGAAGACGTCGGCCTGCCGGCAGTTGAACCCGAGCCGGAAAGCATGGTGCCCGGCTCGACCATTTGCAGCGTCTGGGCGCCGCTGCGGGAGATCCTGCGCAACCGCACGGTGCTCACCCTGGGCCTGGCGTACTTTCTGCTCAAGCCTGCGCGCTACGCCATTTTGCTGTGGGGCCCGGTAATCGTCTTCGAGCAGATGCCGTCGGTGGGCAAGGTCGGCGCGGCGATCATCCCCACGGCTTTTGAGCTGGCCGGGTTGCTGGGGCCGATCATGATCGGCCTGGCCTCCGACAAGCTGTTCGGCGCCCGGCGCATGCCGGCCTGCGTGATCAGCCTGCTGGTGCTGACCGTGCTGCTGGCGCTGTTCATGGGCGCGATGCACAGCGGCAGCGTGGCCATCGTGGTGGCCTTGCTGTTCGCCATGGGCCTGACCCTGTACGGGCCGGACTCGATGATCAGCGGCGCCGCCGCCATCGACTTCGGCACGGCCAAGGCCGGCGCCACGGCAGCCGGGTTCGTCAACGGCTGCGGTTCGGTCGGGGCGATCCTCGGCGGGCTGCTGCCGGGCTACTTCGACACGGTGACGGTATTTATCGTGTTCGCCGGCTGCGCGTTGTTCTCCGCCCTGGTCCTGGTGCCGCACTGGAACAGCCGCCCGGCCACTGCCGAACATACTCCCGCCGTTGCGCCGAACACGGCCATGGCCATCAAGCCACTGCGCACCTGACACCCCCCGCAAGGAGAAACACCATGAGGCCCTTCTGGCTGCAACAGGCGCTGGACAGCGAAGCCGTACCCGCGTGCCCGCCATTGGCCGGCGACAGCCGCTGCGATGTGTGCATCGTTGGCGGCGGCTACACCGGGTTGTGGACGGCGGTAATGCTCAAGCAGCAGAACCCGCAACTCGACGTGCTGCTGATCGAGGCGGACATCTGCGGCGCCGGGGCCAGCGGGCGCAACGGTGGCTGTGCGCTGTCCTGGTCGGCCAAGTACTTCACCCTGGAACGGCTGTTCGGGGTGCAGGAGGCGGTGCGCCTGGTGCAGGCGTCGGAGCAGAGCATCCATGCCATCGGCGACTTCTGCCGCGCGCATGGCATCGACGCCGACTACCGCCTGGACGGCACGCTCTACACCGCCACCAACCCGGCCCAGGTCGGCAGTACCGACAAGGTGATCGGCGCGTTGCAGCAGCAGGGCATCAACTCGTTCCAGCGCTTGCCGCTGGAACAGGTGCAGCGCATGGCCGGGTCCGCGCGGCACCTGGAGGGCTGGTTCTCGCCAGCGGCCGCCACGGTGCAGCCGGGCAAACTGGTGCGGGGCCTGCGGCGGGTGGCGCTGGGGCTGGGTGTACGCATTCATGAAGGCACCGCGATGACCGGCCTGCAGGAAGGCGCGCCGGCCGAGGTGCACACCGCCAAGGGCCGGATCCGTGCCGACCGCGTGGTGCTGGCGCTGAATGCCTGGATGGCGCGGGCGTTCCCGCAGTTCGAACGCAGCGTGGCGATTGTCTCCAGCGACATGATCATCACCGAGCCATGCCCGGAGCTGATGCAGCAGATCGGCCTGGACAACGGCGTCAGCGTGCTCGACTCGCGAATCTTCGTGCACTACTACCACAACACTCCCGATGGCCGGCTGATGCTCGGCAAGGGCGGCAATACCTTCGCCTATGGCGGCAGGATGCTCCCGGTGTTCGACCAGCCATCGCCGTATGCGCCGTTGCTGCGGCGCAGCCTCACGGAGTTTTTCCCGGCGCTGGCCGAGGTGGATGTCGCGGCAACCTGGAACGGGCCGTCAGACCGCTCGGTGACCGGCCTGCCGTTCTTCGGCCGGCTCAATGGGCAGGCGAACGTGTTCTATGGCTTCGGCTATTCGGGCAGCGGGGTAGGGCCGTGCCATATGGGTGGGCAGATTCTCGCCTCGCTGGTGCTGGGGCAGGACAACGCCTGGACCCGCTCGCCGCTGGTCAATGGCCCACTGGGGTATTTTCCGCCGGAGCCGATTCGCTACCTGGGCTCGCTGATGGTGCGCAATGCCATACGTCGCAAGGAACACGCCGAAGACCACGGGCACCGGCCACGGCGCCTGGACGTCGGCCTGGCGCGCTTCGCGGCGGCGGCGGGCAAGGCGGACAAAGGCTGAAGATTTCTTGTCGATTGCCCGGCGTTGGGCGTATAAACTGCACCCACTTTGGCCGGTCGCTACCTGAACCGGCACTTGATACAAGAGAGTCGAGATGGGCGCACAGTGGAAAGCCAAGCATAGAGAAACAGCCGCCAACGCCAAGGGCAAGGTGATGGGCAAGCTGTCCAAGGAAATTCAGATCGCCGCCAAATCCGGCGCTGACCCGGACATGAACCCGCGCCTGCGCCTGGCGATCGTGCAGGCAAAAAAGGCCTCGATGACCCGCGAGACCCTGGAACGAGCCATCCGCAAGGGTGCCGGCCTGGACGGTGACGCGGTGCAGTACACCCTGGTGACCTATGAAGGCTTTGCCCCGCACCAGGTGCCGTTGATCGTCGAGTGCCTGACCGACAACGTCAACCGCACCGTGGCGCAGATCCGCGTGCTGTTCCGCAAGGGCCAGCTGGGTGCTTCGGGTTCGGTGGCGTGGGACTTCAGCCATGTCGGCCTGATCGAAGCCACCCCGGAAAGCAGCGATGCTGACCCGGAAATGGCGGCGATTGAAGCGGGTGCACAGGACTTTGCGGAAGGCGAAGAAGAGGGTTCTTCCCTGTTCATCACCGACATCACTGACCTGGATGCCGTGCAGAAGGCCTTGCCTGGGTTTGGTTTCGCGGTTCATTCGGCCAAAATCGGCTACGTGCCGAAGAACCCGGTCGGCGGCCTGACTGACGAGCAAATGGCTGAAGTCGAAGCCTTCCTCGAAGCCATCGACGACAACGACGATGTGCAGGAAGTGTATGTAGGCTTGGCGGGCTGATCCGCCTCAGCTCTACCTACGATTACTCTGCCCTTGTGGGAGCCGGCCTTGCCGGCTCCCACAGTGCATTGCAGTTACAGCCAGTACGTCACCGCCCACCACCCCAGCCCACCCATGACCACGGTGTAGGGCATCGCCATCCACACCATCCGCCCGTACGACAGCCGAATCAACGGTGCAATCGCCGACGTCAGCAGGAACAGGAACGCCGCCTGTCCATTCGGTGTCGCCACGCTTGGCAGGTTGGTCCCGGTATTGATCGCCACCGCCAGCGTCTCGAAATGCTCACGGCTCATGCCGCCATTGAGAAACGCCTGTTTCACCTCGGTGATGTAGATCGTCGCGACAAACACGTTGTCACTGATCGCCGACAACAAGCCATTGGCAATAAACAGCATGCCTGGCTGCTGGTCTGCCGGCAGCGCCAGTACCGCCTGGATCAGCGGGCTGAACAACTGCTGCTGATGAATCACCGCCACCACCGCAAAAAACACCACCAGCAATGCGGTGAACGGCATGGCGTCATGGAACGCCCGGCCCAGCCGGTGCTCGTCGGTAATCCCGGTAAACGCGGTAATCAGCACAATCACCAGCAGGCCGATCAAGCCGACTTCGGCCACGTGCAAGCCCAGGCCGACAATCAGGATCAACGCCGCAATGCCTTGCACCACCAGCGCCGCGCGTTGCTGCGTGGTGCGCTCGGCATCGTCTTCGGCGGCATAAGCCGCCAGCACCTGGCGCACGCTGTCTGGCAGCAGGGTGCCATAGCCGAACCAGCGCAGTTTTTCCAACAGCACGCAGGTCACCAGGCCCGCCGCCAGCACCGGCAACGACACCGGCGCGACCTTGAGGAAGAACTCGGCGAAGTGCCAGCCCATCTCGTGGCCGATCAGCAGGTTCTGTGGCTCGCCCACCAGGGTGCACACGCCGCCCAGTGCGGTGCCCACCGCGCCATGCATCAGCAGGCTGCGCAGGAAGGCGCGAAACTGCTCCAGGTCTTCCCGGGCCATTTCGGTGATCTGCTGGTCGCTGTCGATCTGCGCTTCGCCACGCGGGTTGGCCCCCGAGGCCACGCGGTGATACACCGAATAGAAGCCCACGGCAGCACTGATGATCACTGCGGTTACGGTCAAGGCATCGAGGAACGCCGAGAGGAACGCCGAGAGAAAGCAGAACAGCAAGGCCAGCACGGTCTTGGAGCGCACCCCGAGGAGGATCCGCGAGAACAGGAACAGCAGCAAATCCTTCATGAAGTAGATGCCGGCAACCATGAACATCAGCAGCAGGATCACCGGGAAGTTGTGTTGCAGCTCGTCATACAGCGCTTGCGGCGTGGTCATGCCCAGCAGCAACGCTTCGACCATCAGCAGGCCGCCCGGCATCAGCGGGTAGCACTTGAGCGCCATGCCCAGGGTGAAGATGAACTGCACCACCAGCACCCAGCCGGTGACTACCGGGCCCAGGGTGAACAGCAACAGGGGGTTGAGCAGCAGGAACAGGCACAAGGTGGCCTTGTACCAGCGCGGCGACTGTCCGAGGAAGTTGTGGGCCAGGGCGCCGGCCAGGGAGCGGGGCATGAAAGTGTTTCCTTATAATTCAACAGCTGCGCAACTTGCCCCATGTGCCCGGCAAGATCAAGGACTGATAGTCCCGGATTTGGCACAAGTGCGGCCCTGGGAGTGCGATATAGTCCGCCGATCATCCGTTTTCAGCCCAAGGAGTGCTCCCCGTGACCGAATACAGCGCGTTCAAGGTCGAACTGACGAACAATATCGCCCATGTGCAGATCAACCGCCCGGAAAAGATCAACGCCATGAACGCGGCGTTCTGGAGCGAGATCGTCGAGATCTTCCAGTGGATCGATGAAACCGACGCCGTGCGCGTGGTGGTGATCAGCGGCGCGGGCAAGCATTTCTCCTCGGGTATCGACCTGATGCTGCTGGCCTCGGTGGCCAACGAGCTGGGCAAGGACGTCGGCCGCAACGCGCGCTTGCTGCGGCGCAAGATCCTGCAGATGCAGGCCTCGTTCAACGCCGTCGACAACTGCCGCAAGCCGGTGCTGGCGGCCATCCAGGGCTACTGCATCGGCGGCGCCATCGACCTGATTGCTGCCTGCGACATGCGTTATGCCGCCAGCGACGCGCAGTTCTCGATCAAGGAAATCGACATGGGCATGGCCGCCGATGTCGGCACCCTGCAACGTTTGCCGCGTATCATCGGCGACGGCCTGCTGCGTGAGCTGGCCTACACCGGGCGTACCGTGGAGGCCGAAGAGGCGCGGCAGATCGGCCTGGTCAACCGCACCTACGCCGACCATGCCAGCCTGATGGACGGCGTCTTTGCCATTGCCGCCGAAATTGCGGGAAAATCGCCCATTGCCGTGGCCGGCACCAAGGAGATGCTCAGCTACATGCGCGATCACCGGATCGACGACGGGCTGGAATACATTGCCACCTGGAACGCCGCCATGCTGCAATCCACCGACCTGCGGGTGGCGGTCGCCGCCGGCATGAGCAAACAAAAACCGACCTTCGACGACTGAGGCATCAGGCGTCGGGGCAATAAGGATGGGGAACATGTCAGCGCGCTGGACCACTGCGGTACTGGATACGACGATCACCGGGGGCTGGGCGGTTGCCCGCTGTGCCGAGGGCTTTCTGGTGGACGGCAACGGCGCGCTGTTCCCGCGCGACTGGCTCAAGCGCCAGGAACTGGACGTTCTGTTCGAACACGGCATTGGCCACTACGACGGCCAGCCGGTGTTCCTGCTGGAGCTGCGCGCCCCGCAAAGCGTGCCGGGCTGCAGCTGGCGCGGCCTGCGCCAGTTCATGCTCGAAGGCGACTTCGATACCTACAAGATCCTTGGCTACGCCGCGCAGATCGCCACCTGGGCCCGCGAGCACCGTTTTTGCGGGAGCTGCGGCCAGGCGATGGAGCAGATCCACTGGGAGCGGGCGATGTACTGCGCGCCGTGCGAGCTGCGCAGCTACCCGCGCATTTCGCCGAGCATGATCGTGCTGATCAGCCGTGGCGATGAAATCCTCCTGGCGCGTTCACCACGCTTTGTCGCGGGGGTCTACAGCACCCTGGCCGGCTTTGCCGAGCCGGGCGAATCGGCGGAGGATTGCCTGGTGCGCGAGGTGCGCGAGGAAGTGGCGATCGAGGTCAGCAACATCCAGTACGTCGGCAGCCAGTGCTGGCCGTTCCCGCATTCGATGATGCTGGGTTTCCATGCCGAATATGCCGGTGGCGAAATCGTCATGCAGCCGGACGAGATCGAGGACGCCCAGTGGTTCCGCATCGATGCGCTGCCGCCGTTGCCGGCGGGGCGCTCGATTGCCCGTTACCTGATCGACCTGTATGTGGCGCGGCGCTTAGGCCTGGCCGAACCAGTGCTGCCACGCTAGGCGCACGGTCAGCGCCAACACCACGGTGATGAACACCGGGCGGATGAACTTGCTGCCACCCTTGATGGCGGTGCGTGCGCCGAAGAACGCGCCGACCATCAGTGCCGACCCCATCGACAGGCCCACCAGCCAGTCCACCTGGCCGGAGAAGATGAACACCGACAGGGCGGCGGCGTTGCTGACGAAGTTCATGCTGCGCGCCACGCCGCTGGCCTTGACCAGGTCGATGGGGTAGAGCAGCAGCGAGCTGACGGTCCAGAAGGCGCCGGTGCCGGGGCCGGCGACGCCATCATAGAAGCCCAGGGTGAAGCCTTGCGGCAGTTGCCACTTCTTCTTCACCGGGATGTCGGCGTCCAGCGGTGCTTTCGGCGTGCCGCCGAACAGCAGGTAGACGCCGCAGGCGAAGACGATCACCGGGAGCATCTTGTTCAGCCATTCGGCCGGCAGGTAGTGGGCGACCACGGCGCCGATCAGGGCGCCGACGAGGGTGCCGACCAGGGCGTGGCGCCATTGTTTGGGGTGGAACAGCTTGCGTCGGTAGTAGGTGAAGCTGGCGGTGGCTGAGCCGAAGGTCGAGCTGAGCTTGTTGGTGCCCAGTACCAGGTGCGGTGGCATGCCGGCGGTGAGCAGCGCGGGGGTGGTCAGCAGGCCGCCGCCACCGGCGATGGCATCGATGAAACCGGCGACGAAGGCAACGACGGCGAGAATGGCGAGGGTGGTGAGGTCTACGCTGAGTTCGAAGGGCATGGGCTTGGGCTTAATCGACTGGGCGCAGAAGAAGGCGCTGCGCCTAAGGGTCGATATGGTAAAGGAGATCGCCGCTGTCTGTCAGGGCTCTATCGCGGGACTGCTCGTATTGCCATGCACAATTTGTAGCCGCTGCCGTGAGGCTGCGCTGGAGTCCGTTAGGGCTCCCAAAGGCGGCGCCTGCTGCGCAGGCGAGCGCAGCCTTGCGGCAGCGGCTACAAGAGCGGTGAGCGTGTCAGGACAGGAAGCCCCCATCCACATTCAGCGCCACCCCAGTGGTGTAGCTTGACGCATCACTCGCCAGGTACAACACCGCCCCGGCCATCTCCTTCGGATCAGCCACGCGCTTGAGCGGGATCTGCTGCAGCGCGGTATTGAGGATCGCCTCGTTCTTCACCAGCGCCGAGGCAAACTTGGTGTCGGTCAGCCCCGGCAGCAGCGCGTTGCAACGAATGCCGAACGGCGCGCACTCCTTGGCAAACACCTTGGTCATGTTGATCACCGCCGCCTTGGTCACCGAGTAGATGCCCTGGAACACCCCCGGCGATACGCCATTGATCGACGCCACGTTGATGATGCTGCCACCGCCGCTCTCGCGCATCAGCTTGCCGGCTTCCACCGACATGAAGAAGTACCCACGAATGTTCACGTCCACGGTCTTCTGGAAGGCACTCAGGTCAGTGTCCAGCACATTGCAGAACTGCGGGTTGGTCGCGGCGTTGTTCACCAGAATGTCCAAGCGCCCGAACTGCTCGCGAATACCGGCGAACACCTGGGTAATCTGCTCCATCTCGCCGATATGGCAAGCCACCGGGGTCGCCTTGCCGCCCGCCGCGATGATCGCCTCGGCCACCTGCTGGCAACCCTCGAGCTTGCGGCTGGAGACGATCACATGGGCACCCTGCTGCGCCAGCAGGTGGGCGATGGCCTCGCCAATGCCACGGCTGGCACCGGAGACAAACGCGATCTTGCCGTCAAGGTCGAACAGTTGGGTCTTGGACATGGTGTTTTCCTTGTTGTAGTCGTCAGAGGCTGGATTTGCCGATCACCTGCAGGCTCATGTGCTCCAGCAGCTTGTTCATCTGGATGAACTGCGCGAAGCGCTTGTCCTGGGTCTGGCCATGGAAGAAACGGTAGTAGATCTGCTGGACGATCCCGGCCAGGCGGAACAAGCCATAGGTGTAGTAGAAGTCGTAGTTGTCGATGGCAATGCCCGCGCGCTCGGCGTAGTAGTCGACGAACTGGCGACGGGTCAGCATGCCCGGCGCATTGCTCGGCTGGCGGCGCATCAGTTGCACCGGCGCCGGGTCATCGGCTTCGATCCAGTAGGCCAGGGTGTTGCCCAGGTCCATCAGCGGGTCGCCGATGGTGGTCATCTCCCAGTCGAGCACGCCGATGATGCGCATCGGGTTCTCGGCATCGAGGATGACGTTGTCGAAACGGTAGTCGTTGTGGATGATCCCCGGGCGCGGGTGATCGGCGGGCATCTTCTCGCGCAGCCAGGCAATCACCTTCTCCCAGCGCGGCGCGTCCGGGGTCAGGGCTGTTTCGTAGCGGCTGGCCCAGCCTTCGATCTGGCGCTGCACGTAGCCTTCGGGCTTGCCCAGGTCGGCCAGGCCGCAGGCGCTGTAGTCCACCTGGTGCAACTCGACCATGCGGTCGATGAAGCTCTTGCACAGCGCCTCGGTACGCGTGGCATCCAGGCCCAGCTCGGCGGGGATATCCGAGCGCAGGATGATGCCCTTGACCCGGTCCATGACGTAGAACTCACCCCCGATCAACGACTCGTCGGTGCAGTGCACGTAGGCCTTGGGGCAGTACGGGAAGCCGTTGTTGAGCTGGTTGAGGATGCGAAACTCGCGGCCCATGTCGTGGGCCGACTTGGCCTTGTGCCCGAACGGCGGGCGACGCAACACGAACTCGCGCTCGGGGTATTGCAGCAGGTAGGTCAGGTTCGACGCACCGCCAGGGAACTGGCTGATGGAGGGCACGCCGCTCAGGCCCGCAATGTGGGCCTTGAGGTAAGGGTCGATCAAGGCGACATCGAGTTCTTCGCCGGGGCGAACCTGGGTGGACTGGTCGGTGAGCGTCATGCTGATCCCTTATTCTGAAAGCTGATTACTATTGGCTAATCTAATTCTCACAGCGGGGCCGGACAAGCGCCGGGTAGCCTTATAGGCGGGCGTGTTGCCGGTCGATCAACGCACCTGATGCCGGGCAAAAAATCCGGGTGAAAAAAAACCGAAGCGGTTCAAGGCTTCGGTTTTTGTCGGCATCAGCGCAGGGCTTAGGCCGGGAACAGCTCGCTGAGTTTCATCGACAGCATCATGTCGCCTTCAACGCGCAGCTTGCCGCCCATGAAGGCCTGCATGCCGTCGGTTTCACCGCTGACGATACCTTTCAGGGTTTCGCTGTCCAGCACCAGGGTGCAGTTGGCGTCGGCGTTTTCACCTTCCTGGATGTCGCAGGTGCCGTCTTTGACGATCAGTGCGTATTGTTTGTCTTCGTCGGTGATGTTGAAACCGAATACCAGGTCCAGGCCGGCAGCAGCGGCTGGGTTGAACTTGGCTTGCATGGCCTTAACGGCATCAGCTACAGAAGTCATGGTGCATTCCTTATTAAGTGATTTCAGCGACCGACAAGGTCGTAGGGGGCCGGCTCATCGATAGGTGATGAGTTCCGGCGTCCTCAACAGCTGCACATGGGCTTGGCTGTTGAAGGAAGCCAGGGTGACCTCGCTGCCGCGAAACTTCAGTTGGCTCAGCGAGGTGTTGATGATCTGCCAGTTCAGGGTAAACGCCTGACAGGCGGTGATTCCGGTAATCAGGTGGAGCAGGGCGGCAATGGTGCCGCCGGAGGTGAAGATCGCAATGTTGTCGCCGTGGCCGGCCTGTTGCAGCACCCGCTGTAAACCGTCGTTGACCCGTGCAACAAACCCCTGCCAGCTTTCCAGCCCTTCGCAGTCGTGCTCGCCACTGTGCCAGCGCTCGATCAGCAGGGCGAACAGGCGCTGGAACTCGCTGCGGTTGTCCCTGGCGTTGCGCAATACGTGCAAGGCTTCGGGCTCGTGCGGCAACAGGCCGGGGATCAGCGCGCGGATCATCGCGTCGGCATCGAATTCGTTGAAGGCGGCATCGGTTTCCAGCGCTGGCAGTGCAGCACCGCTCGCCTGCATCCGGGCCAGAGCCAGGCGACCGGTGTCTTGCTGGCGGCGCAGGTCGCCGGCAATGCAGCGGTCCAGGCGCAAGCCCAGTTGGGCCAGATGGTCGCCGAGGGCTTCGCTCTGACGCAGACCCACCGGGGAGAGGACGTCGTAGTCGTCTGCACCGAAGGAGGCCTGGCCATGTCGAATCAGGTAGATACTGCCCACGTCGTCCGCCTGGTTGGAAGGATTTGGCGAGGTTAGGTCGCCGTTGACAGGCTGTCAACGAAAAAACATACAAGCGTTTGAAAAGAGCGTTTGAACTGCGTTGCCAGACATTTCACTCATTGGCAGGGCTACAACGGCGCCGGTATGCTTGACTATCGTTTTCGCGCCGCACGGGCGCAGGCATGTTAAGGAGTTACTGTGGAGTTTTTGGCCGAATACGCAAGCTTTCTCGCCAAGACCGCGACCCTGGTGATCGCGCTTCTGGTGGTGCTGTCAGCCATCGCCGGGTTGCGTGGCAAGGGGCGGCGCAAGGCCGGTGGGCAATTGCAGGTCACCCGTCTCAACGAGTTCTACAAGGAGCTGCGCGAGCGCCTGGAGTCGAGCCTGCTCGACAAGGCCCAGCTCAAGGCCCTGCGCAAGCAGCAGGGCAAGGCTGAAAAGCAGCTGAAGAAAAACCCCGAGGAAAAACCCCGGGTGTTCGTGCTGGATTTCGATGGCGACATCAAGGCCTCGGCCACCGACAGCCTGCGCCACGAGATCACCGCATTGCTGACCCTGGCCACCCCGCGTGACGAAGTGGTGCTGCGCCTCGAGAGTGGCGGCGGCATGGTCCACAGCTATGGCCTGGCCTCCTCGCAACTGGCGCGTATCCGTCAGGCCGGCGTGCCGTTGACCGTGTGCATCGACAAGGTGGCGGCCAGCGGCGGCTACATGATGGCCTGCATTGCCGAGCGCATCATCAGTGCGCCGTTTGCCGTGGTCGGCTCGATTGGCGTGGTGGCCCAGTTGCCCAACGTCAACCGCCTGCTGAAAAAACACGACATCGACTTTGAAGTGCTCACCGCCGGCGAATACAAGCGCACCCTGACCGTGTTTGGCGAGAACACCGAGAAGGGCCGGGAGAAGTTCCAGGAAGACCTGGACATCACCCATCAGCTGTTCAAGGATTTCGTCTCGCGGTATCGCCCACAGCTGCACATGGATGACGTGGCGACTGGCGAAGTCTGGTTGGGCGTGGCCGCACTGAACAAGCAACTGGTCGACGAGCTGAAAACCAGCGACGAGTACCTGAGCGAGCGCGCCCGTGATTCCAACCTGTACCACCTGCACTTTGCCGAGCGCAAAAGCCTGCAGGAGCGGGTAGGGCTGGCGGCCAGCGGGTCCATCGAGAACACCGTGCTGGGCCTGTGGAGCAAGTTGAGCCGCTGGCGCTAAGCATTATGTAGTGCCTGGCCGGCAACCTGAGCGGCTTTCCTGTCGATTCATTCATCGCAGGAAGGCCCTTATGCCCACCCCGTCTTTTACTGTCCCCGGCCTGCATGGCCCCTTCCTCCAACGTCAGCTTCCGGGCTGGCTCAAGTACGCGACCCCGGCAGACCTCAAGCGCCTGCGCGAGCGTCAGCGTGATCTGCAACCAGATGATGCCAACCCGGCACCCTCGGCCGAACTCAAGCGCCTGCGCGATGATCAGGCCCGTTGCCGACGTTCGACCCAGACGCTGGCAACCCTGCTCAAGGGCTTGCAGGGCATCGCCGAATTCACCGAGCCGTTGTTCAAGGCGTGCTTGGCCAGTGAGTTGAGCAGCGAGCTGGATATGCATAACGATCAGTTCGTGTTGATCCACTACGAACCGATCCTGCTCGGCCCTATGCTCAGGACCGTCGCCCACTCGCAAAGCCTGTTGCAGGCCGCCTTGCAGAATTTCGCCGCAACGGCGCGCTTTGACCAGGGCACCGCCCTGACACCCCAGGGCGCCTTCAGCCTGCGGCCGGTTCCTGGCGATACCCGCGCGCAGCCGCAGAAGCAGTACCACTTCGCCCGGATCTTGAATATCGACCCCCAGGCGTTTGCCCGCCTGTGTCATCAGCTCGATTTGGGTGGGCAGTATCAACGGCACCTGAGCGAGGTATATGACGCGCCGGAGCGTCGCACCCAGTTGCGCAGTGCCTGGGTTGCCGTGTACCAGGATCAGTTGAGGGTTGCTGCCCAACTTGCGTTCATGCATGGGGACATCAGCGAACCGGCGCGGCAGATGCTCTTTGACTTGCTCGCAGGCCGCACCACGGCACTGTTCCATGGCCAGCCGGTGCGCTGCGCCCAGGTGGAGATGTTCAAGGCGCCCTTGGCCGAGATACTGATATTCAGCGCCGACCGTTTGCGCAGCCTGCAGGTCGAGCCGGTGCTGGTGTATATGCCCGGGTCGCCAACCGCCGTACTCAAGGAGTACCCCTCTGCACAAGCTGCGCGCGAGGCGCTGAGGCGCGACTTGCGTGTGGAGGCCTTTCAAACCCAGCTCAAGCGCACTGTCGCGCAGGCTGATCAGGCTTACTTCTGCTCACGCCTGGACAAACTGCTGGAGCATCCCGACACCCGCACAAGCCTGCACCTGCAAGAGATCCCCATCGAAGGCGAGTTGTTCGGCAATCTGTATACCCGCCACTTGCAACGCATCCGGGGCGATGCCCAGGTGTTGGCGGTGCCCAGCGCCAGTGCCGACGAAAAGGCCCGGCGCGAGCGGTTGGCGTTCTGGGAGAACATCGGGCTGGACGTGCTCAATGTTGCCGCATTCTTTGTCCCGGGCCTGGGCGAGGTGATGGCGGCGGTCGCTGGTGTGCAATTGATCAATGAGGTGATCGAAGGGGCGCAGGCCTGGGCCAGTGGCGACCGCGACGAGGCCTGGGCCCACCTTGAAGCGGTCGGCCTGAACATGGCGGTCATGGCTGGCATAGGCCTGGCCGGGCATGGGCTGGCGAAGGTCGTGCCCAGCAGGCTGATGGACGACCTGCTGCGGGTAGTGCGCCCCGATGGGCAAACCCGCTTGTGGCAGCCGGCGCTGGCACCCTATGCTTGCGATGTCGACTTGAGCGGTATCCGCGCGAATGCCCACGGCCAGTACGTATTGGCCGACAAGACGTTCATCCGCATCGATGGGCACAATCTTCAGCTTGCCTCGGCGGGCGACGGCCAATGGCGCCTGGAACACCCCTCAGACCACAGTGCCTATGCACCTGCCGTACACGGCAATGGCCAGGGGGTTTGGCACGTCGAAGGCGAAACGCCCTTGCTCTGGTCGCGCGTGCAGTTGCTGCGGCGCATCGGCCATCGCACGCAGGGGCTGGATGATGCGTTGCTGCTCAAGGCGGGGCAGATCAGCGGGATCGACGACGCGGTTCTACGCCAGATGCACTTGAATCATGAGCGGATTCCACCCTTGCTGGCAGATGCATTGCAGCAGTTGCAAACCGTTACGGGCATTCATCACCCGGCCGGGCCGGCCCTGACATTCGAGGAGCAGCGCTTGAGCAGAGACTTTGCGCTGCTGCCACAAGAGGCGGTACGCGAACTGGTCGAGCACGCCCCAAGCGCCGACCGCCGCATGCTGGTGCAGGCCAAGGGGCGGGTGCCGTTGAGGCTGGCCGAGGAGGCGCGGCGATATCAACGCCAGGTTCGCCTCAACCGTGCCCTGCTGGGCTTGGCCGAGCCCCGGCTGGCTAGCCGTGACAGTGAGCGCCTGGCCTTGCAGTTACTGCCGACGTTGCCCGGCTGGACCGGTAATGTGCGCCTTGAGGTGCGTGAGTTCTCCTTGAACGGCCCGTTGCAGACGGCGGTAGGTCGGCCTGATGGCGAATTCAAGACACTGGTGCGTCAAGCCAAACGTTATGACGTATACGATGTTGCCGAAGGTGAGCTGGCCATGGACGAACCGCTGTTCAAGGCCCTGCTCAGGGCGTTGCCGGACGCGGAGCGCGACGCGCTGGGGCTGCAGATTCATGCGCATGAGGCGCTGGCCGAGGCCGTATTCACACGGGCCGTGACTGACCGAGCGCGGGCTTCACACCTGCTGGGTCAGCAGCCGATCCGCCCCTGGCTGCGCGCGCCCATGCGCCTGGCTGATGGGCGTGTCGGCTACCCGATGGGTGGGGCGGTCAGCCGCTTTTCGGCAACCATCCGCCGCTTGCGCGCGCTTTACCCGCACATGAGGCTGCGCGAGGTTCAGCAGTTACGCGGCCGGCTGCGCACGACCGGTTTTGATCTGGACAGGGCGATCGCCGCTCTGGAACACGAGTACTCGACGCTGGAGCAGACTTTGAACCTGTGGGTCGCCGAAGAGCACCACAACCCGGTTGAAAGTGCCGCCCGTACGGCGATTAATGTGCGCATCCGCCAGGCATGGCGCCGTGCCGGTGAGGGGCCACAGGTCTCGGTGCTGGATCTGTCGCGCTGGCATGTGCGCTACCTGCCCACACTTGATGCCCGCTTCGAACATATCGAGGTGCTGAACCTGAGCGGCATGACCCTAACCGATGTACCGGAAGGCTTTCTGCGGGCCTTCGGCCAGGTGCGCGAGCTCTCACTGCAGCTCAATAGATTGTCGGCCCTTCCGGTGGCAGTGGGTCGTCTGCCCCGCTTGCGTTCGCTGGACCTGAGCCAGAACCGCCTGTACAGCAATGACCTGTTGTTTGCCCCGCTGGAAGGCTTGCGCAGGTTGCAGACGCTGCGCCTGAACAACAACCGCCTGACCTTCGGTATGGCAGAGCTTGAGGCACTTGCCGGCCTGCGGCTTGACGAGCTGGACCTGGGTTTCAACCAGATCATGCTGAGCCCGGCGACTGCCCAGGCATTTTCCGGATTTACCCAACTGCGCCACCTGGTGCTGTCGCACAATCCGTTGACGCTGGCGCCAGAACTGGCGGCGCTGGTGCAGTTGCAGGAGGTGCAACTGGTGGGCTGCCGGCTGAGCGAATGGCCGGCCGGGCTCAGTGCATTGATGGACCGGGACGACTACGCCTTGCGCCGAGTTGATTTGGGCGACAACGAAATCCGCCAGTTGCCGGACCTAGCCGCCACGCGTTTCGGCGCACAGTTGCAGATGCAGGACCACCGCACTTCCTGGCTGCACCTGAGCGAAAACCCGCTGGACGAAGACAGCAGTGCGCAGTTGCAATCCCTCGGTTTCGAGCGCCAGGGCAATCAACTGGTGATGCTGACCGAAGACTGGCTGCTGGGCGCCAGCACCGAGCAGCGAACACTCTGGCGCTGCCTGTTCGATGACGCTACCAATGCACCGCTGAGAAGTGTCTTGAGCACGTTGAGCCTGTCCAGAGAGTTCGCCCAGAACGGCGTGGACCTGCGTCGCCGGGTCTGGGCGATGCTCGAGCAGGTGGAGCAGGAGAGCGCGCTGCGCGATGAACTGGTGGAGATCGCCGCGCGCTTCCCGGCCACCTGCGGTGATGCCGGGGCAGACGCCTTCAGTGAACTGGAAGTGGCGATCCTGGCCTATCGCTGCAGCATGGAGGCGGGCAGTGAAAGCGAGCATGCCAACGCATTGCTGCACCTGTACCGGCAGCTGTTCCGGCGCAACGAAGTGCAGCGCCTGGCGGATCGCCTGGCGCTGCGCCGTGAGCTGCGTCGTGCGGCGCTGCTGGAGCACCTGCCGGCGCCGGCGCTGGACCCGCTCGATGACATCGGTGATGAACAGTTGATCAGGCACAGCGTCGACGATATCGAGATCCGCCTGGCGCTGCGCCAGGACCTGGCGCGTGAACTTGACTACCCCGAGCCCTCGCGCGGCATGCACTACGACAACCTGGCCAACCTCTCGGCAGACACCGCGTGGTCAGTGGTGCAGACGGTGGCCCGGAACGACACGCAGGCACTGCGTCAGCCCTGGCTGGTCGAACAGTCCGGTTGGCAGCGTTTTCTCAAGCAGCGTTTTGCGCCGCAGTTCGAGGTGCTGACGGCCTTCTGGTTCAGTGGGCTCGAGTACCTGGACGCTTGCCTGGACGCCTCGCAGGCACCGCTGGGCAAACTGGACGTGAGTGTGCGCAACGTGTTGGGCGAGTTCTTCAGCGAGCCCCTGCTGGATGCCCAGGGTCAGTTGCGCCGGCTGGCCCTGGACGATGGCCGCTATCTGGTAGCAGCCAATGCGCTGCGCGACGCCCACGCTGCGGCCGAAACGGAACTGATCCTCAGCCTGACCCGTTCGTTTGCCCTGAAAGGCTAGTGCCAAGCAATATGTAGCGCCCGGCCGGTGGCGCTGGCGGTTCTCCTGTGGCCTTTCCCGTCACAGGAGACACCCTGATGTCCTCAGTATCCGTTCCAGGCCTGCATGGCCCGTTCATTGCCCGCCGTTTACCTGAATGGCTCAAGTACTGCACCGCCGCCGATCTGCACACCTTGCGCCGCACGCAACAGCCCCTCAGCGGTAACTGGTTCACTCGGGCCAGTGCCAGCGAGCAGCAGGTACTGCTCGACTTGCAGGCGCGCAGCCGCCAGTCCCGCCACGTGCTGGCCCGCACACTCAAAGGCTTCAAGGGTATCGCCGAGTTCGCCGAGCCTTTGCTCAAGGCACGCCTGAGCAGCGAACTGGGCACGGCGTTGGAGGTGAATCACAACGTGTTCGTGCAGATCCGCCGCGAGCCCGCCGTGTTCGGCTCGATGCTGCGCACGGTCGCCCAGGAGCAAAGCCTGTTGCAGGCCGCCTTGCAGAACTTTGCCAGCGATGCGCTGTTCGAGGCCGGCACGGCGCTGGCCCCCGAGGACGCCTTACAGATGGAATTGGTGCCGGGCTCCGAGCAGGGTTATCCACGTTTCACCTACCGTTTCAGCAGCACCCTGGCCCTCAGTGCGCAGCGTTTTGCCCAGCTGTGCCATGAGCTGGACCTGGGCGGGCAATACCAGCGGCACCTGGCCGAAGTATTCGACGCTGCGGAGCACAAGGCCACGCTGCGCGAACAGTCGATCACCGCCTACAAGGACCAGTTGCGCTTGCGGGTGCAGAGCGCCCGCATGAAGGGCGAAATCAGCGCTGCGGCGCAGCAGACCTTGACCGCGCTGCTGGCTGGCGAGCAGCGGCCCTTGTTCAATGGCAAGCCGGCGCGTTGCAGCCAGTTGCAGATGTTCAATACGCCGCTGTCCGAAGTGTTGATCATCAGCGCCGAACGCCAAGGCAGTGCGCAGGTCGAGCCGGTGATCCTCTACCTGCCGGGTGCGCCGCTGTATCCGCTCAAGGAATATCCGTCAGCGCAGGCGGCCCGGGAGGACCTGCGCATCAACCTGCTCTCGCCGGTGTATCAGGCCTTGTTGCGCCGCTACGTGCCACAGGCCGGGCGTGCCCATGTCATGGCGCGGCTGGAAGAGGCGCTGTACCAGTTGGTGGAAAACGCCCATGGGGTGTTCGAGCAACAACCCAACCCCAAGGCCCGCTTGTATCTGCGCGAACGGGACGTGCAGGGCGATGTGTTCGAGCAGATGCAGGATGATCACGTGCAACGGCTCAAGGCCGATGCACGCCTGCTGGCGGTGCCCAGCAGCGACGCCGATGAACAGGCGCGCCTGGCCCGCCTGGCGTACTGGGAGAGCATCGGGTTCAACCTGCTCAATGCCGCGGCGTTCTTCGTGCCGGGCCTGGGCGAGGTGATGGCGGGGGTGGCAGCGGTGCAACTGGTCAATGAAGTGATCGAAGGCGCGCAGGCCTGGGAGCAGGGCGATCTCGACGAAGCATTTGAGCACCTTGGATCGGTGGCACTGAACCTGGCATTCATCGCCGGGATGGGCCTGGTGAGCGGTGCGGTACCGAGCCCGCAGAGCAGCGATCTGCTTGATGGCCTGAGCCGTGTCAGCCTGCCCGATGGCCAGGGGCGGCTGTGGCGGGTAGACCTGGGACCCTACGCCAGTGACGTGAGCCTGGCAGGCGTCACGCCTGATGGACAAGGCCAGTACCAGGTCGAGGGCAGCCGTTATGTGCGGATCGCTGAGCGCGCACACAGGATCGAGATGAACCCGGAGGGCGACTGGTGCATTCCTCACCCCGACGATCCGCTCGCCTACCGTCCGGTGTTGCGCCACAACGGCAACGGTGCCTGGCAGGCGTTGGGAGAAAAGCCCGCTAGCTGGGAAGGGCTGACCTTGTGGCGGCGCCTTGGACATGTGGTCGACGGGCTCAGTGATGACGACCTGCAACAAGTGGCCCAGGTCACCGGCATCGACGATGCGCGGTTGCGCCGTTTGCACGTCAACGCCGAGCCGCTGCCGGCGTTGCTCGACGAGAGCCTGATGCGTTGGCGTCTGCATGCCCAGGTTCGTGAGCTGCAGCCACTGTTGCGTCATGGACCGTTGCTGCCACCGGCGGCCACCGAGGTGCCGCTGGCGTTGCTCACGCACATGCCCGGCTGGCCATCCGGTGTTGTGCTGGAGGTGGTCGAAGGCGTTAGTTATGGGGTTGCCCGCGCGAGTGAGGAGCGCAGGTTGCTGATCAGCGCGGCGCAACTGAGTGAAGGCAGCTACATGCCCGAGCTGCTGGCATTGCTGCAGGAGCGCGAACAGAAAGCCCTGATCGGCCCCTATCTGGCCGCTGCCGGTGAAGACCGGGTGCAGCAGTTGCGCGCGGCCTACAGCGACTTCGCCCAGGCGAACCCCGCGCTGGTTTTCGACAGCCTGCATGCCAGTGAAATCGCCCCCGCGCAGCCAGCGATGCAGGCGCTACGTCGGGACTTCCCGGGGTTGCCATGGCGCGCTGCCAACGCGCTGCTACGTGCAGCCGATCAGCTTGAACATGAACAACTGCTGGCGACCCCGCCACGGGTACCACTGCGCCTGGCCGAGCAGGCCCGTGGGCTGCTCGAAGAGCTGCGCCTGAACCGGGCTTGCGAAAGTTTGCTGCTGGGGTATCCGGACACCGCTGATACTCGGCGCCTGCTGCTCGGTGGGTTGCAGAAATTGCCGGGCTGGCACGCCGATATTCGCCTGGAAGTTCGCGCATTCCACGTTCAGGGGGCCCTGCTCGACAGCGTCGGCGAGGCGAGCGCTGCACAGCGCAAATACCTGGTGCGCGGCCCGAACGGTTACCAGGCGCACGACGCCGACGGCAATGCCCTGGCGGGCGAAGAGCGCCTGCCGGCGGCGATCCTGCATGCATTGCCGGATGACCAGCGAGCAGCTCTGGGCATCGCTATCGACCAACCGGCGCAGTTGCAACAGATATTGGCACGCGCCGCAACCAATGACCGTGAGGGCGCTCGCAAGGTACTGCAATTGCGCCCGCGCAACACCTGGTTCAAGGCACCACAGGGCCTGGAGGAGGGCGTGCGTGGCTATCCCCTGAGTGGGCGCGGCGCAGTTGGCGGAATCCGTGGCAAGGCAATGATTGGTGCCGTGCAGGAACTCTATCCGCAGATGAGCGTTGCCCAGGTCAATGCGTTTCTCGATGGCCTTGGGGTTGCTGATGCACAATTGCCGGTCTGGCTGGAGCAGCAACGAGGCGAGCTTACGCAGTTGCGCAGCACGCTCACCCGTTGGGTAGCGGGCCCCGAGTGGCAACAGGTGGGGCCGCTAGGGCGGCGCTTGCTTGAGGCACGGCGGCAGGCGGCGACAACCGTCGAAGCGTGCTGGCGTCGACAGACGGAACAGGTGGTGACCGGGGACGGCCGCCTCGTCGGGTTCAAGCTGGACCTGGGCGGCCGCGAGTTGGACAGCCTGCCGCCGCTGCCCGGCAACTTCGCCCATGTGGCGGAGCTGCGCCTGGGTCGCATGCGCCTGAGCGAGGTGCCTGGAGACTTTCTACAGGCGTTCCCCAAACTGCGCTGGCTGAGCCTGAGCAACAATCGCCTCACTCGCCTGCCGCTGGCGATTGGTGAAATGGCCGGGCTGACTAAGCTGCACCTGCAAAACAACGGCATTGTCCTGGATGCCGAATCGGCAGCCAGCCTCTCGCGCCTACACAACCTCAAGGTACTGGAGCTCAATGGCAACCCATTAGGCCTGCTGCCGGACGTGTCGGCGATGCGGCAACTGCGCGGCCTGATGTTGCGCCGCACCGGGATTGCTAGCTGGCCGCCGGGGGTGTTCGAGTTGACCCGGCTGGAGGCGCTGGACCTGCGCGAAAACCATATCACCACGCTACCAGCGCAACTGCTGGAGGCCACCGCGCAGCAGGCGCCGGCGATTGACCGGATCAACCGGGCGACCTTCCTGACCGGTAACCCCTTGAGCCCACCCAGCCTGTCTGCACTGGCCCTCTACAGCCGACGTACCGGCATTTCGATGGGCGTGTTGCCAGCGCTGCAACAGGCTCACCTGGCTGAAACACTGTCCCCCGAAGCCCAGGCAGCGCCGTGGTTGGTCGGTGCCAAAGAGGGCCTGCCCGGGCAGGCGCAGGCCCTGTGGAATGGCTTGATTGCTGAGCCTGGGGCACAGGATTTCTTCCAACTGCTCAATGATCTGCGCCAGACCGCGGACTTCCAGCGCG
This sequence comes from Pseudomonas fontis, assembly GCF_028656955.1. Taxonomy (GTDB): domain Bacteria; phylum Pseudomonadota; class Gammaproteobacteria; order Pseudomonadales; family Pseudomonadaceae; genus Aquipseudomonas; species Aquipseudomonas fontis. Next base: position 15,138 of record NZ_JAMDGY010000118.1, on the reverse strand, counting down.
CTTACCCCGAGCTCAAGCAGCGGGTCTGGCGCCTGCTGGCGGCGGCGAGCGAAGACAGCATACTGCGCGCTTCGTTGTTCGAGGCCGCCGCGCACCCCGAAACCTGTGGTGACGGGGTGGTGCTGGTGTTCAGCCAGCTGGAGGTGCGTCAATTGGTGCGCGAAGCCCTCACCCACGCCACCCAGCCCGCTTCCGAGGGCGCGTTGATGGAGCTGGCGCGGGGCTTGGCGCGGCTGGACAGCGTCGAACGCATTGCCCTGCGTGATATTGCCGAGCGTGTGGCGGCCGGCCAGGAAGTTGATGAAGTGGAAGTGCGCCTGGCCTATCGGGTGCAGTTGGCTGAGGCCTTGCAGTTGCCGGGGCAGCCGGGGCATATGCTGTTTCGCCGCTTGGCCCATGTCACGGCGGCGCAGGCCGAGGCGGCCAGGCTTGAGGTGCTCGCCGGGGAAACACCGCAGGCATTGAAGCAGGCGATTGCCACCCGCGAGTTCTGGGCGGTCTACCTCAAGCAGCAGTACCGCGAGCGTTTCGAGGCGTTGAACAACCCTTATCACCTGCGTTTGGAAGCGTTGGAACGGGACAAGGAACACATGCCTGAGGGCAGCTTCCTGAGCCAGACCACCACGATTTCCGAGCGTCGGCAGGTGGAAGAGCAGCGTTTGATCGAACTGCTGACGGCGGAGCGCTGGAACAGTGTGCCGGGGCATGTGTTGATGCCGTGAGCCGGCAGGGTTGAGGAGGTGGGACCGCCACCCGCGCAGCATTCGAATGCGAGCCCGAAAATACCGGACCTCAACCGCTGAAATGCAAAAGGCCCCGTTCGCAACCTGCGAACGGGGCCTTTTGCTCAACCCAACGCTTAGCGCCGGCGGAACAGCGGCAGCGGCTCGTCAGTGGCGGCCTGGTAGGTCACGGAGAAGTCCTGCAGGCTTTGCAGGGCTTCTTCCGGGTCCTTGTCGGCGCGAATGGCGAAGGCGTCGAAACCGCAGCGGGCCAGGTAGAACAGCTGGTCGCGCAAGATGTCGCCAATCGCGCGCAGCTCACCCTTGAACTGGTAGCGGTCACGCAGCAGGCGCGCATTGGAGTAGTTGCGCCCGTCGGTGAAGGCCGGGAAGTTCAGCGCGATGACCTGGAAGTTGCCCACCTGGTCACCGATTTCCTCGGCTTCCTCGTCGCTGTCCAGCCACACGCCCAGGCCGCCATCGCGGGCCTTGAGGGCATGGGCGTGTTCGCGCCACAGCTGCAACGGCACGATGTAGTCGTCGCAGTTGCTCAGTTGCTCCAGGGTCACGTCCTTGGGCAGCAGGTGCCAGGTTTCGTCGACGATCTGGTTGTTCTTAATGATTCGCTGCATAGACGCGCTCCTTGAAGGGGTCGATGCCAATACGTTGGTAGGTGTCGATGAAGCGCTCGTCTTCGGTACGTTTTTCGACGTACACGTTGATCAGCTTCTCGATCACGTCCGGCATGGCGTCCTGGGCGAACGAGGGGCCGAGGATCTTGCCCAGGCTGGCATCACGGCTGGCGCTGCCACCCAGGGATACCTGGTAGAACTCTTCGCCTTTCTTGTCCACCCCGAGGATGCCGATGTGGCCGACGTGGTGGTGACCACAGGCGTTCATGCAGCCGGAGATGTTCAGGTCCAGCTCGCCGATGTCGAACAGGTAGTCCAGGTTGTCGAAACGACGCTGGATGGATTCGGCAATCGGTATCGACTTGGCGTTGGCCAGGGAGCAGAAGTCACCACCCGGGCAGCAGATGATGTCGGTCAGCAGGCCGATGTTCGGCGTGGCGAAGCCGCCTTCACGCAGTTCCAGCCACAGCGCATGCAACTGGCGCTGTTCGACGTCGGCAAGGATGATGTTCTGCTCGTGGGAGGTGCGCAGCTGGCCGAAGCTGTAGCGCTCGGCGAGGTCGGCGACCGCATCCAGCTGCTTGTCGGTCAGGTCGCCCGGGGCGACGCCGGTAGGCTTGAGCGACAGGGTCACGGCGACATAGCCCGGCTTCTTGTGCGCCAGGGTGTTGCGCGTGCGCCAGCGGGCGAAGCCTGGGTGCTCGTTGTTCAGGGCATCCAGCTCGCTGTCGAGGTTGCTCAGCGCCAGGTACTCGGGGTCGACGAAGTGCTTGGCAACGCGGTGCACCTCGGCTTCGGTCAGGGTAGTGCTGCCGCCACGCAGGTGAGCCATTTCGGCCTCGACCTTCTCGGCGAACACGTCCGGGGTCAGGGCCTTGACCAGGATCTTGATCCGCGCCTTGTACTTGTTGTCACGGCGACCGTAACGGTTGTACACGCGCAGGATGGCGTCCAGGTAGCTCAGCAGGTCCTGCCATGGCAGGAACTCGTTGATGAAGGCGCCGACCACCGGGGTACGGCCCAGGCCGCCACCGACCAGTACGCGGAAACCCAGCTCGCCCGCAGCGTTGTGCACCGGCTCCAGGCCGATGTCATGCACTTCGATGGCCGCGCGGTCGCTGGAGGCACCGTTGATGGCGATCTTGAACTTGCGCGGCAGGTAGGCGAATTCCGGGTGGAAGGTGGTCCACTGACGGACGATCTCGCACCAGGGGCGCGGATCGATCACTTCGTCGGCGGCCACGCCGGCGAACTGGTCGGTGGTGACGTTGCGCAGGCAGTTGCCGCTGGTCTGGATGGCGTGCATCTGCACGGTGGCCAGCTCAGCTAGAATTTCTGGGATGTCTTCCAGTGCCGGCCAGTTGTACTGCACGTTCTGACGGGTACTGATGTGGGCGTAGCCCTTGTCATAGTCGCGTGCGATCTTCGCCAGCATCCGGGTTTGTCGCGAGGTCAGCTGGCCATAGGGCACGGCAACCCGCAACATCGGGGCGAAACGTTGGATATAGAGGCCATTTTGCAGGCGCAGGGGGCGGAACTCTTCTTCGCTCAGCTCGCCGGCCAGGTAGCGTCGGGTCTGATCCCGGAACTGCTTGACGCGGTCCTCGATGATCCGCTGATCGTACTCGTCGTATACGTACATAGTGGTCCTGTTCTCAGGCTGCTTGCAGCTAATCGCGCGCACGGCCGCGCACTCCGGTGCGGAGCGAAGGCACGATAGCAGTTTGCGTTTATGCGCAAAAGTGATGTTTTTGCATATGAAAAGAACTGTTTGGACTAAGTGAGACTGGCTTGCGTTTAGCTGTTTGCGGGCGTGAGCCGGTTATAATCGGGCGTTTTAACCGCTGGAGCGAACCCGCATGCTCAAGGCCTTGTGCCGCACCCTTTGCCTGACGCTGCCATGGATGGCGCAGGCCCAGGCTGCATCGGTGGTGTTCCTCAACCCGGGCTATTCCGACGAGACGTTCTGGGTCAGCTATACGCAGTTCATGCAGAGCGCCGCGCGTGCGCTGGGCATGCCGCTGACGGTGAAATACAGCGAACGCGAGCCGACGCTGGCGCTGCGCCAGGCGCGTGAAGTGTTTGAAGGCCCGCAACGCCCGGACTACCTGGTGCTGGTCAATGAACAGTACATCGCCCCGGAGATCATCCGGCTGTCACGCGGCAGCGGGGTCAAGCTGTTCCTGGTCAACAACGGCCTGACCGAGGACCAGACGCAGATGATCAGCAGCCATCCCGAGCGCTACCCGCCGCTGCTGGGCACCCTTACCGGCAATGACGAAGACGCCGGCTACCAGACCTTGACCGCCCTGATCGCGCAGTTGCCGGCCAAGGCGCGCGAGCAGGGCGTCGAGTTGCTGGCGTTTTCCGGACTGAAGAACACCCCGGTCTCGCAACAGCGCGAGCAGGGCATGCGCCGGGCCCTGGCCGAGCACCCCGAGGTGGCGTTGCGTCAGGTGGTGTATGGCGGTTGGGGCAAGCAGCGGGCGTATGAGCAGACCCAGTTGTTGCTTGAGCGCTACCCGAACACCCAACTGGTGTGGTCGGCCAACGACGAAATGGCCTTCGGCGCCATGCAGGCATTCACCGAACATGGGCACCAACCCGGCAAGGATGTCTTTTTCAGTGCGGTGAACAGCTCGCCAGCGGCCTTGCAGGCGCGGGTCGACGGGCGCCTGAGCGTGCTGGTTGGCGGTCATTTCTCGCTGGGTGGCTGGGCCATGGTGCTGCTGCATGACGATGCGCTGGGCCTGCCGATCAACCGCGATGGCCAGCACGACCACCAGGTGCCGGTGCTGCAACTGATCGATGAGCAAAAGGCCCGGCGCTGGCTCAAGCTTGAGCAGCAGGCCAACTACGGGGTGAACTTCAAACAGTACAGTGCCGAGGGCAAGGGCGCGGATTACCGTTATCCCTTCCTGATCGGCCCGGTGCAGTATTAACCGACGAACTGCGTAAAGACCCTGCTTGAGCAAAGGGCTTTGCTGAACTTAACTGCTACGGGTGACATGCATTCCCATAACCACTACAAGAGGCGATGCAATGGGTAATCCAACCAAAGCGGGTAAGAGTGACAGTAGTGTCGATGCCTGGGCGATACTCTGTCTGATCATCCTGGTGGTCGTGACGGCCGTGTACTGGGTCAGCCATCAGTGACATCACGCGATGGGTAAAATGAGTACCGCCCGCAGAATGGATATCTGCGGGCGGTTTGCGTTTCAGGGGGCGGTGAGGTGCATGGCCAGCTGCACCAGGCCCACCAATGCAAGGATGAACAGCAGGGTGAACAGGGTGCCCAATGCGATGAAATGGCTGGCCTTGCCATGATTGAAGTCGCGAGCACGGTTCTTGCCGGTCTGTACGCCAAACGCCGCAGCGAGAACACTTTGCAGCATCTGCCAGAACGTCGGTGGCTTGCCTTGAATGGGGTCGTCCATGAGGGGCTCCTGAGGTAGGGCTCGCCCTTGAGTGTAGACCCCGCTGTCCAGTTGGGCCGGCATGATCGCCTAGCCCATGCGCGAAGGCGCCAGGCTCGGCCGCCGGCCATTGCGGAACATCGCCCAGTACGCCGCCGCCGAGGTCATCATGCCCACCAGCAGCACCGAGGGCAGCACCTGCTTCACATTGGCGATCGTCTCTTTCACCGTGTGGCCGTCCGGGTAGCCGGCGTGCACGGTGTAGCCATATTTGCTGGAGACCGCCAAAACGTGCTGTTCCTGATGGTTCGGCAAGTCGTCCGCAGCAACGATGCCATCGCGCCACAGGTAGGTATCACCGAACTGCATGACCAGTGTCACCTTGGCCATGATGCGGTCGAGGATGGCCTGCAGGTGTTTGCCATCGGACAAGGCCAGCACCCCGACCGGGTATTCCTGAAGGCGGTAGTAGAGCACTGCCGAGTCTGGCGTGACCGAGTTGCCGGGCTCAAGGCGCAGGCGCTGATTGAAGTAGTTGCCTGGGTCGACGATTATTTGCGACTCACCATGCAGTGTGCTGCAGTACGCACGGTTTTCCCGGACCAGGACCAAAGAGCGCAGGTCCGGGTGCAGCACCACCTCGGTGCGCAACCTGGGCAGGGCCTTTTCACAGGGGAAGTCGGTCAGGTTGATGACGTTGGCACTGGCAGCATGCATTTCATCGAGGATGCCATCGGCGTTGTGCAGCGTCTCGCGCAGCGCCACCTCGGCTGCTTCCTCCAGTTGCTTGTCCACCTGCCAGACCACAATCAGCAAGCCGCAGCCGACCGGGGTCAGGCCGATCAGCAGGGTGACCAGCAATTCAAGCAAGACGCGACCTGCACGCAGTTTATGAGGGGGCATGATTCACCTATGTCGACGGGGCGAAGCCCGGTACCCGTGGGGGCCCGGACTGTTGCCGCCCAGCATAAGTGAGTGACGTAGGGTGTTCCTGTCGGAAACAGAGACTGAGGCTGTGCTATCGGTCGCAGCGTCGACAGTCGCTGCAGCGTTTCAACTACCCAGGGTCTTGAGCACCAATTCGGCAACCTTGCCACCTGAGGCAGGGTTTTGCCCGGTGATCAGGCGCCCCTCCAACTGGTCCACGATGGCAAATTCCTTCCAGGGGTCATCGGCCTTGCGGTAGATGCCACCGCGGGCGACCAATTCGTTCTCGGTGAGGTAGGGCACAACCTTGTCCAGTTCGGCCAGCTGCTCCTCGATATTGGAGAAACCGGTAACTTCACGGCCCTTGAGCAGCAGCGAATTGTCGCTGAGCTTGATATTGAGCAGGCCCACCGCGCCATGGCAGACCGAACTGACCACGCCACCGGCCTCGAAGATCTGCCGGGCCAGGGTTTGCAGGCCGCTGCTGCCGGGGAAATCCCAGATCACGCCATGCCCGCCGGTGTAATAAATTGCCTTGTAGTCGCTGGCCTTGACCTGCTCGGGCCTGAGCGTGGTGCCCAGGCGGTTCATGAAGGCCTTGTTGTTGTACCAGGCCCAGTCGATGTCCTGGGCCATGCTCAGGCTGTGCGGGTCAATCGGCACATATCCCCCAGCCGGGCTGACGTAGTCGACCTTGTAGCCGGCTTTTTCGATCTTTTCGACGAAATGGACCGCTTCGCCCAGCCACAGGCCTGTAGCGCGCTTGAGGTCCGGATACTTGGCGGTATTGGTCAGCACCACCAGAACGTTCTTGCTCATCACAGCGCTCCTTGTGTCGGGTCCGTCACTAAAGGCAGGGGAAATTCCAAACGTATTGAGCATAGTCGGCCGCTGAAACCCCGCCACGGGCCATGGCGTTGTGCTAGCTTTCCAGCTAGGCAACCCTGGCGACTGGAGTGGCAGTGCACATGAGTGGATCTTCCGATACCGAGCAGTTCATGCAGGCCGCGTTCGCAGAAGCGCAGAAAGGTTACGACGAGGGCGGTATTCCTATCGGCTCGGTGATCGTCCACAACGGGCAGATCATCGGTCGTGGCCACAACCGCCGGGTACAGCAGGGCAGCCCGATTCTGCATGGTGAAATGGACGCGTTCGAGAATGCCGGGCGCCAGAAGGCCAGCGTCTACGCCCAGGCCACCCTCTATACCACGCTGTCGCCGTGTGCGATGTGCAGTGGGGCCATCCTGTTGTACGGGATCAAGCGGGTGATCGTGGGGGAGAACCAGACCTTCCTTGGTGAAGAAGAGCTGCTCAAGTCGCGTGGCGTCAGCGTGGAGGTGCGCCATGACTCGGCCTGCCGTGACCTGATGCGCCGGTTCATCGCAGAGAAGCCGGAACTCTGGAACGAAGACATCGGCCAGGAACTCTGAACCCAGGGCACCCCGTGAAGGAATACAGTCGATGATGCAGGTCATACAGTTCGGTGGTGCGCCGCTCGAAGGCGGGGGCATGAGCGAGGCCGTGCGCAATCACGATTGGGCCAGTACCGCGCTAGGGCCGATGCACTTGTGGCCGACTTCGCTGCGGATCGCCGTGGACATGCTGTTGGCCTCGAAGTTTCCCGGTTGCCTGGTGTGGGGGCCGGAGATGGTGTCAATCTACAACGACGCATTCGTGCCCATCCTGGGGATCAAGCCTGCGCCGCTGGGGCGCAGTTTTGACGACATCTGGCGCGAGGTGTGGCATGAGGTCGGGGGCTACGCCTTCCGCGCGATGAGCGGCGAAGCAGTGTTCATCGAGAACCTGCATCTGGTCACCAACCGTAGCGGGGTCGATGAGCCAGCCTATTTCACCTTCTGCTACAGCCCGATTCGTGATGAAACCGGCCGGGTGGCGGGCTTTCTCGACACCGTGTTCGAAACCACCGCCAGCGTCGAGTCCGAAAAGCAGTGGCGTGAGTTGGCGCTGACCTTCGAGCACCAGGTGCACGCAGGCACGGCTGACCGAAACCGCTTCTGGGAGATGTCCAGCGACGCCATCCTGATGGTCGGCATCGAAGACTTGCAGGTGCGTGCCTTCAACCCGACCCTGGGGCATATTCTCGGCTGGAGCGAAGACACGCTGGGAGCTACGTTGATCGACATCGTCCACCCCGATGACGTGGGCAACGTCCAGGATTCTGTTGCACGCCTGAGGGCCGGTGAGTCGCTGTTCTGTGGCCAGACCCGGCTGCGCCACTGTGACGGCCACTATCGGCGGTTCAGCTGGACCGTTTCATTAGGCGATGGCGCGTTTACCGCTGTCGGCCGCGATATTACCCAGGAGCGGGAAAGCCAGGACGCCATGGAAAAGGCCGAGGAGATGCTGCGCCACGCCCAGAAGATGGAAGCGGTGGGGCAGCTCAGCGGTGGCTTGGCGCACGACTTCAACAACCTGCTCAGTGGCATCAGCGGCAGCCTGGAAATGCTTGAGCGCCGTGTCGCCCAGGGCAGGCTGGAGCACATCGACAAATACATCCTGGCCGCCAAGGATGGTGCACGCCGGGCGGCGACCCTGACTCATCGCCTGCTGGCCTTCGCCCGCCGGCAACCACTGGACCCCCGGCCGCGGGACCTCAATGCCCTGGTGTCCGGGCTGGAGCCGCTGGTGCAGCAGATGCTCGGCCCGGATATCGACCTGCAATTGCAATGCGACCCCGAGCCCTGGCCTGTACTGGTCGACACTAGCCAGCTCGAGAACGCGGTGATCAACCTGTGCCTGAATGCCCGTGACGCCATGGGCCGCAACGGGCGCCTGAAGCTGAGCACCGGTAACGAGCGGCTTTCGGCGGGCATGCACGGTGCTGATGGCCTGATGGAAGGCGATTACTGCTTTGTGCAGGTCGAAGACAACGGCAGCGGCATGAGCGAGGAAGTTCTCGCTCGCGCGTTCGATCCGTTCTTTACCACCAAACCGATGGGGCAGGGCACCGGGCTCGGGCTGTCGATGGTGTATGGTTTTGCCCAGCAATCGGGCGGTCGGGCGTCGATCCAGTCCGCACCGGGCCAAGGTACCCGGATCACCGTGATGTTGCCGCGCTATCAGGGCAGCTTGCCGCCGCAGGTGATTGAGCAACCGCTGCCCAAGGCACAGGGCCTGGGCAAGGGTGAGCGGGTGCTGTTGATTGATGACGAGCCCACGTTGCGCATGTTGATCCGTGAAGCCCTGGAAGAAGAGGGTTATGAGGTCAACGCCGCAGGCGACGCCCAGAGCGGCCTGGCGCTACTCGATTCGTTGGGGGCAATTGACCTGCTGATCACTGATATCGGCCTGCCGGGCGGTTTCAGTGGTCGTCAGGTTGCCAGTGCGGCCCGCGCGCGCTTCCCGCAACTGCGCACACTGTTCATTACCGGCTACACCGAGGCGGCGATCACCGATGGTGAGCCGTTGGAGGAAGGGGTCGGGCTGCTGACCAAGCCGTTTGCCCTGGAAACCCTGATAGACAAGGTGACGCAGATGTTTCAACTGGAGCTTTCGCCCGCCGGCCGCGACGCGTGAGCGGCCAGGCGCTCCAGCCCCAGGTAGACCCCACAAGCGATCAGCAGCGGTAGCAGGAAGTACAGCGCCCGGTAACCGATCAAGGCAGCCAGTACGGTGCCTTGGGCGTACTGTCCCGCCAGCAAGGTGATGAACACCGTCTCCAGTACTCCAAGCCCGGCCGGGATATGCGTGATCACCCCGGCGATGCTGCTGATCATCAGGATCGCCAGGATGGCTGGATAGCCCAGCTTCTCCGGCAGCAGCAGATACACCACCGCCGCCATCAGGGCCCAGTTGCTGGCGCCCATCAGCGCCTGCAGCAGCGCCAGTCGCCACGAAGGCAAGCGAATCTGTTGCCCACGCACCTGCCATTCACGCCGCGTGGCCACGGCGCAGACCAACAGGTAGCTCGCGGCCACTGCCAGCAGTACTGCACCGATCAGGCGCAGCCCGGTCTGGCCGATCTCCAGCCCGGCTGGCAGTGGCGGCAGGCCAAAGACAAACAGCGTGCCGGCCAGCAACAGGTAGCCGAGCCAGTTGGTCACCAGGCCCAGGCCGAGGATCCGGCTGATCGTCGGCACATCCAGGCCAAGCCGCGAATACAGTCGATAACGCAGCGCCACTCCACCCACCCAGGCGCTGAGGTTGAGGTTGAACGCATAGCAGACGAAGGCCAGCGGCAGGACCTGGCGAGTGGGCAAGGGGTGCCCGGTATAGCGCTTGCCCAACAGATCGAAGCAACTGAACAAGGTAAAGCTGCAGGCCACGATGGCCACGCCCAGCATCAGTACCTGCGCAGGATAGGCGCGCAACGCCTGGAGCACTTCGTTCCAGTCCTGGTTGCGCAGCAGCAGGAACAGCAACGTCGGCACCAGGATGAAGAACGCCAGGGTCAACACCTGTCGCGCGCGCTTCCATCCGGGGTGCAGCGTGCTCATGACAGGTGTTCCTGGCCGACCGGTGCATCCTCGAACGGTTCCAGGCGCGGCTTGTGCGCCGGCAGCCAACCCACCAGTGCCGGGAAGTAACGGGTGAAGTGAAAGGTCAGGAAGATCAGCGGCGCGCGCCACCAGTAGCCGCGCAGCACCCGTTGCAGGCTGACCTGCTTGCAGTGGGTGTTGGCCAGCGTTTGCAGGTGTTCATGCAGGCGCGCGTTGAAGGCTTCGTCGCGGATGATCAGATTGGCTTCCAGGTTCAGCGACAGGCTCAACGGGTCCAGGTTGCTGGAGCCCACGGTGGACCAGTGCTGATCGACCAGCGCCACCTTGCCATGCAAGGGGCGCTGGCAGTATTCGTGGATGTGCACGCCATCGCGCAGCAGGTAGTTGTAGAGCATCCGCGAGCACAATCGCACCCAAGGCATATCGGGGCGGCCTTGCAGAATCAGGGTGACCTGCACGCCGCGCCGCGCGGCCTTGCGCAATGCCCGCAGCAAGCGGTAGCCGGGAAAGAAATACGCATTGGCAATCACCACCCGCTGACGCGCGCTGATAATTGCGCGCAGGTAATGCTGCTCGATATCGGTGGGGTGTTCGAGGTTGTCGCGTATGCACAGGCACATCTGCGCCTGCTCGCTGTCCAGGCTGATCGCCGGTGCACGCCGCCACCAGGCCCGCGGGCGCTGGCGCAGGTTTGTGTCGATGGCCAGCAGCGCCAGGGTGGCGCGGCGCAGGTCGGCAACAATCGGCCCGCGTACCTTCACGGCATAGTCCTGCTTGGCCATGGGACCGAAGTCGCCCAGGTGATCGGCCGAATAGTTGATGCCGCCGACAAACCCGACCTCGCCATCGACCACCAGGATCTTGCGGTGCAGCCGGCGAAACAGGTTGGTGCGCATGCCCAGGCGCTTGGGGCTGGGGTCGAAGGCTTGCACATGCACCCCGGCATCAGCCAGTGCCTGCAAGTAGGCGGCGCTCAGGTCGGCACTGCCGAAGCCGTCCAGCAGCACCTCGACGCGCACGCCCCGTTGGGCCGCGTCGATCAATACGTGCTGCAGTTCCAGGCCGACCTTGTCCTCGAAGACGATGAAGGTCTCCAGCAGCACCTCCTCGCGGGCCGCGCGAATGGCGTCAAAGGCGCTGGGGTAGTAGTCCTCGCCGTTGATCAGCAGTTGCACGTCGTTGTCTGCGCGCCAGTCGGCGTTCATAGCAGCACCTCCACGCTCAGTGGCAGATGGTCGGAGAGGTGCGACCAGGGTTTGCGGGCCATCACCACAGGCTCGCGCGCCTGGGCATTGCGCAGGTAGATGCGGTCCAGGCGCAGCAGCGGCCAGCGCGCCGGAAAGCTGCGTGCCGGGCGGCCGAAGGCCTGGCTGAACACCTCGGTCAGGCCGCAGCCGGCCAACAGTGCATCGGCGTTCTGGCGCCAGTCGTTGAAGTCCCCGGCAACGATCACCGGAGCATCGGCGGCGAGGCTGTCGAGCAGTTGGCACAGCAGCCGCAATTGCTTGAGGCGTTGCTGCTCGCCCAGCCCCAGGTGGACACACACGGCGTGTACTTCGTCGTGGCCGGGCACTGCCAGCACGCTGTGCAACAACCCGCGTTCCTCACTGCCTTGCAGGCTCACGTCGAGGTTCACAAAGCGCAGGATGGGGAATTTCGACAGCAGCGCATTGCCATGTTCGCCATCGGGGTAGACCGCGTTGCGGCCATAGGCGAACACCGGCCACAGGCTGTCGGCGAGGAACTCGTATTGCGGCTGGTCCACCCAGCCGGGGTGGCGTTCGGCGTGGCGCCGATGGCTGCCGAGCACTTCCTGGAGGAACACCAGGTCGGCATCCTGGCTGCGCACCGCGTCGCGCAGTTCGGGCAGCACATAGCGCCGGTTCAGCGGGCTGAAACCCTTGTGCGTGTTGACCGTCAGCACGCGAATGGCGCGCACCGCCGGCGCTGCGGTCAGCTGCGCCGGCGATTGCAATTGGCTCACGGGCCACCGTCCTCGGCCAGCATCTGTGCCACCTTGCTCGCCAGCTGGCTGAAGCTGAAGGGCTTGCTGATCATCTGCATGCCGGGGTCGAGGAAGCTCATGCGCGCCGTGGCGTTCTCGGCATAGCCGGTGATGAACAGCACTTTCAGGCCCGGGCGCAGCGTGCGGGCGATTTCCGCCAGTTGCCGGCCGTTCATGCCTGGCAGGCCGACATCGCTGATCAGCAGGTCGATACGCTCCGGGGCGCGTAGCAGCGGCAGGGCAAGGGTCGCATCGGCGACTTCCTTGCATGCGTAGCCCTGCTCCTCAAGGGTTTCGCGCACCAGCAGGCGCACCGTTGCATCGTCTTCCACGATCAACACCCGGCTGCTCGCCGGGTGTTGATCGGCAACAGGCGACTGGGCATCGGGCTGCGGGTCGTTGTTGAAGCGCGGCAGGAACAGCTCCACCGAGGTGCCCTGGCCGATCTTGCTGTGCAGCGTCACATGCCCCTGGGACTGGCGGATGAACCCGTAGACCATCGACAGCCCAAGCCCGGTGCCCTTGCCAATCGGCTTGGTGGTGAAGAACGGATCGAACGCCCGGTCGACGCTGCTTTGCGGCATGCCGCAACCGTTGTCGCTGAGGCTCAGTTGCAGGTAGTCGCCGCTGGCCAGCGGGTGGCCGCCGGGGACCGACTTGCCCAGGTGGCGATTGCCGGCATGAATGCGCAGCTCGCCGCCATTGGGCATCGCATCGCGGGCATTGCCCAGCAGGTTGTCCAGGGTTTCCTGCAATTGCTGGGTATCGGCGCGGGCCAGCCAGAGGTCGTCTTCCAGCTCGATGTGCAGGGTGATCTGCGGGCTCAGCAAGGCGCTCAGGCGCTCCCTGTCGAGCAGGCGGGCCAGGCTCACCGGGGTGGCATTGAGCGACTGGCGGCTGGAAAACGCCAGCAGTTGATGGGTCATGCTGGCGGCGCGGTGGACGGCGCTCAGGCTCAGGTCGATCAGCTTGGGCAGGTCCTGTTGGCGCCCTTGGGCCAGGCGTCGGTTGATCAGCTCCAGGCTGCCGCCGATGCCGGTGAGCATATTGTTGAAGTCATGGGCGACGCCGCCGGCCAACTGGCCGATGGCTTCCATTTTTTCGGTGTGGCGCAGGCGTTGTTCGTCCTCGCGCAGGTGGCGCAGTTGCTCTTCAAGCGCTTGCTGCACGTGCAACTGCTCCATGGCCTGCGAACGTGCCTGGTATTGCCGGCGCCGGGCGCGTAGCGACGACTGGGTCAGCGTCAGCAAACCCTGGGGCAGAAAGGGGCACTGCAACAGGTACAGGTTGCCCAATTCAGCGTGCAACGCTGCACAGGCGGGATCGCTACAGGGCGTGGCGGTCAGCAGCACTACCGGCAGGTCCGACCAGTCTGGCTGGGTGCTCAGGTAGTGTTTCAGCGATGACTCGGCAAAGCCGTCAAGAGACTCATGGGCAATGATCGCCAACCCGGCGCCCTGATCCAGCGCCTGGCCCAGCTCCACCAGGGTGGAGGTGGCGAGCGCGCTGATCCCGGCCTTGTCCAGCAGCGCGTGGGTCAGGCTGCTAAGTGGCGGTGGGGCCAATATCAGTGCACGTTCGCCATTGGCTAACGAATCGTTCACAGGCGATCTCCTTTGATGGCGCACAGGCAAGGCGGCTGCCTGCTTGCAATGCACTATCACTGGACCACACGGCGTGCACGAGGGTTCAACCGGGTTGCCCGGATGGCCTCAAAGGCCTTGCTGGACCAAGGGGTCGTCGGGGTTCTGCTGCTCCAGCTGGGCCAGCAGGATCTGCACATTCTGCAGTTGGCCGGTCTCTTTCCAGTATTCGATCAGCAGGACCCTGGCCTTGCGATTGGCCGGTTGCCGGGCAAGGATGGTTTCCAGCTGCTTCTGCGCCACATCGACCTGCTCCAGGGTATGCAGGGTGGTGGCCAGGGTGAGGCGGTAGTTGTTGTTGTCCGGTTCCAGTTCCAGCGCGCGGGCCAGGGCCAGCAGGGCGTATTCGTGCTGGCTGTGGCGCAGCAGCCACAGGCCCAGCTCGTGTTGCAGGAAGGCGGCTTCGGGGTGGCGTTGCAGGGCGCGGGCGAGCACCTCGCGGGACGGGTCGGTCTTGCCCTGGTCGTCGAGCAGGCGGACCTTGGTTGCCAGCGCCTGGAGGTTGTCGGGTTCCAGCTTGAGCGCGCGTTCCAGGGCGGTGACTGCGGGCTCGTAGTTTTTTTCGTGGGCATACAGGCGTGCCAGGTGCACCTGGGCGGTGGCGTCGTCGGTTTGTTGTTCGAGGACCGCTTGGTACTGGTCGAGGGCTTGTTGCAGCGGGGCGAAGTACAGGCCGATGTCGTCCGGGCCGAGGCCGAGCAGGGCATCGACGGCGGCGAAGCGTACGCTTTGTTCTTCATCGTCGAGCATCGGGCCGATCAGCAGGCTGCGCTGTGGGCCGGGGACCAGGGCACTGATGCTGGCGATGGCGGCGCGGCGCACCAGTGGATCGTCGTGCTGCAGGTCGTTGCTGGCGAGCTTCAGGGCCTGCGGCGAGGGGTAGTTGGGCAGTTCGGCGTACAGGCTGGCACGGCGGATGGGCGAGAGGTCATCGCGCGCCAACTGCTGGTAGAGCACGCGCGCGGCGCCCGGTTCGCCGTTGTGGGCACGGGCCAGGGCCTTGGCGTAGCTGTGCGCCTGCACCGGGCCGGGGTTGGGGGTGTCGTCACGCCAGAAGTAGCTGCCCAGGCCCAGGACAATGAGCAGGCATAGGCTGATAGCGGTGTAGAGGCGCGGCTTGGACATGCGGGGCCTGGGATGGACAGCGAAGGGGGCAGCTTGGGGCAGGTGGGGGGATCAGTCAATTGGTGGTGTGTTGGTGGGGCTCATCGCGGGACCAGCCCGCTCCCACAGAGTGCCCCTGTGGGAGCGGGCTGGTCCCGCGATGCTCGCTTCGCTCTTGCTTTGCGAGGTGAGTAGAAGACTGCGTATAACCGGGACTGTCAGATTTTTT
>NZ_JAMDGY010000117.1 GCF_028656955.1 Pseudomonas fontis | reverse complement strand
GGCAAGACGGTATCTACAGGAAATTACCGTGCGTATGTTTGTGTGGCTTTTGCTTTGTGTGACGTAAACAAATTCTATAAACGACTAATTTGCGCCTTTCAAAAGTGACCCGCCGTATGGGCGGAAGGGGCCAATAGCCCCAAAAATCAAACGGATAAACCCAAAAAACTCACACATAAAAAAGCCCGGCCAATAACGACCGGGCATCTACACCCAAAGGAGCAACAAGGTGTCAGGCGGGGGGAAAACTCGTCAGATCACGTCAGATCAAACCTCAAGCCACCGCAGCCAACTGCGCTTTAGCCTGGTTCAGGCCTTTTTCATGGAAGTCCCCTCCCATGTTCAGCCCTTCAGCATGAATGAACGTCACATCATGAATCCCGATAAACGCCAACACCTGGCGCAGGTACGGTTCCTGATGGTCACTCGAGGCCCCGGCATGAATCCCGCCACGCGCCGTCAGCACGTAGGCACGCTTGCCAGTCAGCAGCCCCTGAGGCCCGGTCTCGGTGTATTTGAAGGTCACCCCGGCGCGCAGCACATGGTCCAGCCAGGCCTTGAGGGTGCTAGGAATGGCGAAGTTGTACATCGGCGCCGCCAACACCAGCACATCAGCCGCCAGCACTTCATCAGTCAGCTCGTTGGAACGCGCCAGCGCCTGCAACTCTTCGGCAGAACGCTGCGCTTCAGGCTTCATCCAGCCGCCGAGCAAATGGCTGTCCAGGTGCGGCACCGGATTCACCGCCAGGTCACGCTGGGTCAGCGTGTCCGCCGGGTTCGCCGCCTGCCACTGCGCGGCAAAATCCCGGGTCAGTTGACGGGAAATCGAATCCTGCTGGCGGGCGCTGCTTTCGATGATCAGTACACGGGACATGGGTTGCCTCCATCGGCGAAGTGGCTAAGTCAATGGAGGCAAGATTAGTGATTGACCTATCGATAAAAAAGCGTAAAAACTAGGCCAAACCTATCAGTTAAATCGTTTTATTGCGGTTTGCAGTCCAGGCTGACACGCAGCTTGATGATTTCGCGGTTGAACTTGGCGGTCACATCGACGCTTTTCTTCGCCGGGACCTGCACTCGACGCACACGCGGCGCTTCAGGCCCGTTGCGGAAGGTGACCTTGCACTGCGCGGCAACCTCGCCATAGTTGTTCAGGGTGATCGAGCCGATGTCACGGTCAGTGTCGTAGGCGGTGTAGTCGAGCTTGACGCCGTCCGTGGATTTTTCCACGTCGATGGGATAGGCCACGGCCGTGAGGGGCAGCAGTGCCAGCAATACCGCACAACATTTCTTCATACGACGCTCTCCATGTAAGAGCGCCAGCTTAGGACAACAGGAGCCGAAGATGAAAGCGCCACGCGTTACCCTGGATCAATGGCGAACCCTGCAGGCCGTGGTCGATCACGGCGGGTTTGCCCAGGCCGCCGAAGCGCTGCATCGCTCGCAGTCCTCGGTGAGCTATACCGTGGCCCGTATGCAAGACCAACTCGGCGTGCCACTGCTGCGCATCGATGGGCGCAAGGCAGTGCTCACCGAAGCCGGCGGCGTGCTGCTGCGCCGCTCACGCCAACTGGTCAAGCAGGCCAGCCAGCTCGAAGACCTCGCCCACCACATGGAGCAAGGCTGGGAAGCCGAGGTACGCCTGGTGGTCGATGCCGCCTACCCTAACGCCCGCCTGGTCCGCGCCCTCAGTGCATTCATGCCGCAAAGCCGTGGCTGCCGGGTGCGCCTGCGTGAGGAAGTGCTGTCCGGCGTGGAAGAGGTGCTGCACGAAGGCATCGCCGACCTTGCCATCAGCAGCTTCAGCATTCCCGGCTACCTGGGCGCCGAACTCAGCGCCGTGGAATTCGTCGCCGTCGCCCACCCCGAACACCCACTGCATCGCCTCGGCCGACAACTGAGCTTCCAGGACCTGGAAAGCCAACTGCAGGTGGTCATCCGCGACTCCGGCCGCGCCCAGCCGCGCGATGTCGGCTGGCTCGGTGCCGAACAACGCTGGACCGTCGGCAGCCTGGCCACCGCCGCCACCTTCGTCAGCAGCGGCCTGGGCTTTGCCTGGCTGCCACGCCACCTGATCGAGCGCGAGCTGCGCGAGGGCGTGCTCAAGCCGCTACTGCTGGATCAGGGTGGCAGTCGTCACCCGCTGTTCTACCTTTACTCGAACAAGGACAAACCCCTGGGCCCGGCCACGCAAATTCTCATCGAGTTGCTGCGCAACTTCGATACCGCGCCGCTGGACGTGCCTTTCGCTGCCCCCGCCCAAGCCTGACAGGATGCGCCATGGCCTACTTCGAACATGAAGGTTGCTCGCTGCACTACGAGGAATACGGCCAGGGCGAACCCCTGGTATTGCTCCACGGGCTAGGCTCCAGTTGCCAGGACTGGGAAATGCAGATCGCGGAACTGGCCCGCCACTACCGCCTGATCCTCATGGACATTCGCGGCCATGGGCGCTCCGACAAGCCGCGCGAGCGCTACAGCATCCCCGGCTTCAGCGCCGACCTGATGGCCCTGCTGGAACACCTGCAAACCGGCCCGGTGCACTTGGTGGGCCTGTCCATGGGCGGCATGGTCGGTTTCCAGTTTGCAGTCGATCACCCCGAGTGGCTGCGCAGCCTGTGCATCGTCAACAGCGCCCCCGAGGTCAAGGTGCGCAGCCGCGACGACTACTGGCAGTGGGCCAAGCGCTGGACCCTCGCCCGCGTGCTCAGCCTGAGCACCATCGGCAAAGGCCTGGCCGCCCGCCTGTTCCCCAAACCCGAACAAGCCGAGCTGCGACGCAAGATGGCCGAACGCTGGGCACGCAATGACAAGCGGGCCTACCTGGCAAGTTTCGACGCCATTGTCGGCTGGGGCGTTGAGGAACGCCTGGGGCGAATTACCTGTCCTACACTGGTCATCAGCGCCGACCACGACTACACCCCGGTAAAGCTCAAGGAGCGCTATGTCAGCCTGATCCCCCACGCGCGACTGGCGATCATCGACGATTCACGGCACGCTACGCCGCTGGATCAGCCACAACGCTTCAACCAGACGTTGCTGCAATTTCTCGCAGCCACTTCCACCACCCCTCAAGGATCATTGAGTTCATGCTGAAAAAAATCCTCCTGGCCGCCTGTTCGGTCGCCTTCGCCACCAGCCTGATGGCTGCCGACAAGCAACCGCACGTGCTGCTGGAAACCAGCTTCGGCCAGATCGAAGTGGAACTGGATACCGTCAAGGCGCCAATCAGCAGCAAGAACTTCCTGGAGTACGTCGACAGCGGCTTCTACTCCAACACCATTTTCCACCGGGTGATTCCGGGCTTCATGGTCCAGGGCGGCGGCTTCACCGCGCAAATGCAGCAAAAGCCGACCAAGGACCCGATCCGCAACGAAGCCAGCAACGGCCTGCACAACACCCGTGGCACGCTGTCGATGGCGCGTACCTCGAACCCGAACTCGGCGACCAGCCAGTTCTTCATCAACGTTGCCGACAACGCCTTCCTCGATCCGGGCCGTGACGCTGGCTATGCCGTGTTCGCCAAGGTGGTCAAGGGCATGGACGTGGTCGACCAGATCGTCAACTCGCAAACCACCACCAAATCAGGCATGCGCGACGTACCGGTCGATCCGATCATGATCAAGTCTGCCAAACGCATCGACTGATCCCTGAGTTCACAGGGATGTGAACCCCGACCAGGCCGGTCGACTAGCCGACAGGAGTTACCGTTTTCATGTTGTTCCGCCGTTTTGAGCAGTTGATCGATATCTTCCGTGATGCGCCGACGGCGGCGCCGCCTGGCACCGTATTGCCCTTCTACCTGTATTACCTGCGCCAGGTCTGGCCGAGCTTTGCCGTGCTGCTGGTGGTCGGCCTGATCGGTGCGCTGATCGAGGTGGCGCTGTTCAGCTACCTGAGCCGGATCATCGACCTGACCCAGGGCCCGGCGAATGCGAACTTCTTCAGCGATCACGCCGGCGAGCTGATTTGGATGCTGGTGGTAACGCTGCTGCTGCGGCCGATCTTCACCGGCCTGCACGACCTGCTGGTGCACCAGACCATCAGCCCCGGCATGACCAGCATGATCCGCTGGCAAAACCACAACTATGTGCTCAAGCAGAGCCTGAATTTCTTCCAGAGCGATTTTGCCGGGCGCATTGCCCAGCGCATCATGCAGACCGGCAACTCGCTGCGCGACTCGGCGGTGCAGGCGGTGGACGCGCTGTGGCATGTGCTGATCTATGCGGTCAGCTCGCTGGTGTTGTTCGCCGAGGCGGACTGGCGGCTGATGCTGCCCCTGCTGACCTGGATCGCCTGCTACAGCGCCGCGCTGTACTACTTTGTGCCGCGGGTGAAAGCGCGCGCGGTGATCTCCTCCGATGCGCGCTCCAAGCTGATGGGGCGCATCGTCGACGGCTACACCAACATCACCACCCTCAAGCTGTTCGCGCACACCGACTACGAGCGCCAGTACGCCCGCGAAGCGATCAGCGAGCAAACCGAAAAAACCCAGCTGGCCAGCCGGGTGATCACCAGCATGGACATCGTCATCACCAGCCTCAACGGCCTGCTGATCGTCACGACCACCGGCCTGGCCCTGTGGCTGTGGACGCAGTCGCTGATCAGCGTCGGCGCCATTGCGCTGGCCACTGGCCTGGTGATCCGTATCGTCAACATGTCGGGCTGGATCATGTGGGTGGTCAACGGCATCTTCGAGAACATCGGCATGGTCCAGGATGGCCTGCAGACCATCGCCCAGCCGGTCACCGTGACCGACCCGCCGAATGCCCCGGCATTGAAGGTCGAGCGTGGCGCTGTGCGCTTCGAGAATGTCGACTTTCACTACGGCCAGGGCAACCGGATCATCGACAACCTCAACCTGGATATTCGCCCAGGCGAGAAGATCGGCCTGATCGGGCCATCGGGGGCCGGCAAGTCGACCCTGGTCAACCTGCTGTTGCGCCTGTATGACCTGGAGGGCGGACGAATCCTGGTCGATGGCCAGGACATTGCTCATGTTACCCAGGCCAGCCTGCGCGCGCAGATCGGCATGATTACCCAGGACACCTCGCTGCTGCACCGCTCGATCCGCGACAACCTGCTGTACGGCAAGCCGGACGCCAGCGAAGAACAACTGTGGGAAGCGGTGCGGGGCGCGCGCGCAGACGAGTTCATCCCGCAGTTGTCCGATGCCCAGGGGCGTACCGGGTTCGATGCGCATGTGGGTGAGCGTGGGGTCAAGTTGTCGGGTGGGCAGCGTCAACGTATCGCGATTGCGCGGGTGCTGTTGAAGAACGCGCCGATCCTGATCATGGACGAGGCTACGTCAGCGCTGGACTCGGAAGTGGAGGCCGCGATCCAGGAGAGCCTGGAGACGCTGATGCAGGGCAAGACCGTGATCGCCATTGCTCACCGCCTGTCGACCATCGCCCGCATGGACCGGCTGGTGGTGCTGGAGAAAGGTCGGGTGGTCGAGGTGGGCAGCCACAGTGAGCTGCTGGCGCATCAAGGTTTGTATGCGCGGTTGTGGCATCACCAGACCGGTGGATTTGTCGGGGTGGATTGAGGGCCTCATCGCCGGCAAGGCCGGCTCCCACATGGGCCAACACTACCCTGACAATCTCTGTGGGAGCCGGCCTTGCCGGCGATAGGGCCTTCAGACCTGGCGAAATGGCAATGCCGAACGCGCTTGCTCGGCATACCCCAACACCCCCACCCGCTCCTGCGCCAGAAAGTCTTCCACCGCCGACCTCAGCCCCGGATGCAGCAAGTAGTGCCACGACCGGGTAATCACCGGTTCGAACCCGCGAATCAGCTTGTGCTCGCCCTGCGCCCCGGCATCAAAACGCTGCATCACCAGACAGGTGGGTTTGTCGGGGTGGATTGAGGGCCTCATCGCCGGCAAGGCCGGCTCCCACATGGGCCAACACTACCCTGACAATCTCTGTGGGAGCCGGCCTTGCCGGCGATAGGGCCCTCAGACCTGGCGAAATGGCAATGCCGAACGCGCTCCCTCGGCATACCCCAACACCCCCACCCGCTCCTGCGCCAGAAAGTCTTCCACCGCCGACCTCAGCCCCGGATGCAGCAGGTAGTGCCACGACCGGGTAATCACCGGTTCGAACCCGCGAATCAACTTGTGCTCGCCCTGCGCCCCGGCATCAAAACGCTGCATCACCAGACAGGTGGATTTGTCGGGGTGGATTGAGGGCCTCATCGCCGGTAAGGCCGGCGATAGGGCCCTCAGACCTGGCGAAATGGCAATGCCGAACGCGCTCCCTCGGCATACCCCAACACCCCCACCCGCTCCTGCGCCAGAAAGTCTTCCACCGCCGACCTCAGCCCCGGATGCAGCAGGTAGTGCCACGACCGGGTAATCACCGGTTCGAACCCGCGAATCAGCTTGTGCTCGCCCTGCGCCCCGGCATCAAAGCGCTGCAGGCCCTCGGCAATGGCAAAATCCATCCCCTGATAAAAGCACGTCTCAAAGTGCAGCCGGTCAAACTCGGCCAGGCAGCCCCAGTAGCGCCCATACAGGCTGTCTCCACCGACCAGGCTGAAGGCCATCGCCACCTCGCGCCCCCCCTGCACCGCCATGACCACGCGAATCGCCTCGGGCATGCCCTCGGCCAACAGACTGAAGAACTCCCGCGTCAGGTACGGCGCCCGCCGGCGCACCGCATAGGTATTGGCATAGCAGGCATACACGAAGTCCCACTGCGCCTCGCTCAGCTCACCGCCCCGGTACCAGACGAACTCGATCCCCTGCCCCGCCACCTGCTCGCGCTCCTTGCGCATCTGCTTGCGCTTGCGTGAACTGAGCCGGTCGAGAAAGTCCTGGAAATCCCGATAGCCTTCGTTGCGCCAGTGAAACTGACAGCCCAATCGCTCCATCCAGCCATCACGCCCGCGCAACACGCTATCCGCCGCTTCATCGGTGAAGTTCACGTGCATCCCCGACAAGCCGCGATCGAACAGCTCATCAGTCGCCTGATCAAGCAACTGCGCCACCGCCCCGGCATCACCCAGCAAGCGCGCACCGCCCACCGGCGAGAACGGCACCGCGCACAGCAGCTTGGGGTAATAGTCGATGCCGGCGCGCTCACAGGCATCGGCCCAACCTTGGTCGAACACATATTCGCCAAAGGAGTGGGTCTTCACGTACGCCGGAAACGCCGCCACCAGTTGCCCCTGGGCATTGCGCTGCACCTGGTGCATGGGCAACCAGCCGGTGTGCCGGCTGACGCTGCCGCTGGCTTCCAGGCTGTGCAGGAAGGCATGGCGCAGAAAAGGTTGCGCCGCCGGCACCAGGGCGTCCCAGGTGGCGGCATCGAGTTCGGCGAGCTGTTGCAGGATAAGGTTGGGCATCCGCGCAGTCTGCCCCGTCGCGCAGGCGAAAAAAAGCCCCACCGAGGTGGGGCTCAAGATTTAGCGGATGAAGGAGCGTTACTTAGAACACGTACTGCGCGCGCATTACGAAACCGTCGCCACTGTCGTCGCCGGCAGCGTTTTTCGCGTTTTCCACGTTAGCCTTGACGTATACGCCGCTCAGCTTGATCGCTTCGTTGGCGTACCAGTTCAGACCCACGTTGTGGACCTTGCCTTCGATGTCGCCAACGTTGGCGAATGCACCGTTGTCGTCATCAGCGCTGAGGTGGTCATAGCGGTAGAAGACTTCCCAGGCACCAATCTGCTTGTTCTGCGGCTTGATGCTGTCGAACTTGCCGAGCTTGTAGCCACGGGCTTCACCGGTGATGGTGTAGGCCACTTGACCGTAGTAACCGTCAGCCTTGATGTCCTTGTAGGCAGCGCCGTCAGCTTCGACGGTACGCTTGACGTATTCACCCTGTACCGAGAACGGGCCAGTAGCGAAGGCGGCTTCCAGGCCCCAGGCCTTGTCAGTGTCGTAAGCGCCGGCCGGGGTGTTGTTGGCGCCAGCCAGGGTCAGGCGGTTGCCGTTGGTGCCGGCATCCTGGCCACCGTCGGTGCTCACACCACGCATGCCCAGACGGCTGCGGATACGACCATCGAACGCGGTGTCAGACAGATCACGCTGAGCGTAGTTGACGCCGAAGTGCAGGACGTTGCCCGAGTCGTGCATCGGGGCGAAGACGGCACGCAGGTTGAACTGCTTGGTGCTGTCGCCGTCCTTGTCCTGGTTGGTGGCGTCCTTGGCAAACATACCGGCCGAACCGTACAGCGAGTCGCCAACGTTGCCCGAAGCCTGGATACCCAGACCACCGTTGTGCGAGTTGGTCCAGTCGACCAGATCGTACGCGGCGTTACGCTCTTGTGCGGTTACCCACTTGGAGCTGGTGGCTTTTTCCAGGCCGAACTCAGGGTCGAAACGACCGATCTTGATCGACACTGGCTTGAAGCCGTTGTACGCCAGCGAAGCTTCGTCGAAGTAGCCGTCCTCAGAGCGGTTGTCACCGCCGGAGTTGTGCGAGAAGTCGTAGGCAATCTGGTAAGCCCAGTCGGTGTACATCACACCGCCCAATTCCAGGTAAGCACGACGGAAGTAGCCGGCGTCGGCAGTGTTGCCATTGTTGGTGTAGAAACCGTCGAAACGGCTGTAGTCAGCCTGGATCCGACCGCCCAGCTTGAAGCTGAATTCCTTGTCGGTGGTAGCGACCTCGAGGCCACCCTTGGTCTTGACTACGATATCGGCGCCGTCGGTAGTCACGGTGCCCGCGAAAGCCTGGGCGGTAACGGCCATTGCCAAAGCGCTGGCTACGAAACCGGCGAAGTGCTTACGGATCATCGAAGTTGCTCCCCTAACGTTTATGGTCTTGATTACGTTGAAAAAACACGCGGCTCAGGCCACTTGTGCTGGGGAGGAATCTTGGCGATAGGGGATGTCAGATTGGTGGCTATTAGATAAAGATTTTGTGACAACGGAACTTTTTACTTCGAATACGAATAAGCCGAAAGACCCCATTGCAGGGCCTCGCAGCGGGTTTTCACGGCCTGTTGCGGTTGCGATGGGCCTCGGTCATGCGCTGGACGAGTTCGTCAGTGTCATCTACCACCGGCTCCGGCATGGCCTTGATCGTCGCCTGGGCCAGGCGCATCTGCTTGATGAAGCGGCGGCAGTTTTTGCAGAACAGCAGGTGCTGCCGGGCTTGCAGGTAGCCGGCAAAGGTCAGTTGTCCATCCAGATAGTCGCTTGAGCGCGCGACCAGTTCCTTGCAGCTCAGCATTGGCCGGTATCCTCGAAGTGTTCCAGGGTGGCGAAGACCTTCAGCCTCGCCCGGTGCAACAGCACGCGGACATTGGAGAGCGATATCTCCAAAAGATTACAGATTTCCTCCAATTCCAGCCCTTGACGCTCGCGCAACAACAATACGCTGCTTTGCAGGTTGGGCAGGCCGATCAGGGTTTTTTCCAGGCACTCGCGCAGCTCTTCCTGGCTGAGCAAGGCTTCAGGGGTGTCTTCGTGCCAGGAGGAAGGCGCCAGCAGCCAGTGGCCGTCACCGGAGAACCGTTCGGCGCCAATGGTGCCATGGGGCGACGGCAGGTCATCGAGCAGCACCTCGCGGCGGTTCTGCTTGTAGCGCGTCTTGGCGGCGTTGGCCGTGATGGTCAACAGCCAGGTCTTGAGGCTGGAACGCCCCTGAAAGCCCGGCAGGCTGCGTACCACCGCCAGCCAGGCATCCTGCACGGCCTCGTCGGCCTGGCGGCTGCCCAATATGGCGTGAGCCACGGCGCGCATGGCGCCCTGGTAGGTCGTTACCAGTTCCCTGAAGGCCTGCTGGTCTCCGACCAGCAGGCGCTCAAGCAAGCGTGCTTCAATTTCGACTGACATTGCCACCTCATCCTGAACGTGCCCAATGGACGTCGATGAGTGCAGCTTGTTACAGCCGAACTCAACGTTTGCGCAAAATCACGCTACCGATCGAATAACCGGCACCAAAGGAGCTAAGCACACCCAGCGCACCCTGGGGCAGATCGTCCTGGTGCTTGTGCAGGGCAATCACCGAGCCGGCCGAGCTGGTGTTGGCGTAGGTGTCGAGAATTACCGGGGCTTCTTCTTCCAGCGCGTCACGACCCAGCAGCTTCTTGACGATCAGGTGGTTCATGCTGAGGTTGGCCTGGTGCAGCCAGAAGCGCTTGACGTCGCCGACGTTGAGGCTGTTCTCGGCCAGGTGCTGGGCGATCAGCTCGGCAACCATCGGGCAGACCTCGCGGAACACCTTGCGGCCTTCCTGCACGAAGAGTTTGTCCGAGGCGTTGGCGCCCTCTTCCGCCGCGCGGTTGAGGAAGCCGAAGTTGTTGCGGATGTTGTTGGAGAACTGCGTCAGCAGCTTGGTGCTGACGATGTCGAACTGATGTTCCGAAGTCGCCAGGTCGGCACGCTCGACCAGCACGGCCGTGGCCGCATCACCGAAGATGAAGTGGCTGTCGCGGTCGCGGAAGTTCAGGTGGCCGGTGCAGATCTCCGGGCTGACCACCAGCACGGAACGGGCCTGGCCCAGTTGCACGCTGTTGCAGGCGGTCTGGATGCCGAAGGTGGCCGAGGAACAGGCAACGTTCATGTCGAAGCCGAAGCCGTTGATGCCCAGGGCCATTTGCACTTCGATGGCGATGGCCGGGTAAGGACGCTGCAGGTTGGAGCAGGCGACGATCACCGCGTCGACGTCAGCGGCGGTGCGGCCAGCGCGCTCCAGGGCCTGCTTGGCCGCAGCAACGGCCATTTCGCAGAGGATCGACGGCTCGTCGTTGGCGCGCTCGGGCAGGCGCGGGGTCATGCGCTGCGGGTCGAGGATGCCGGCCTTGTCCATGACGAAACGGCTCTTGATGCCCGAGGCCTTTTCGATGAAGGCGGCGCTGGACTCGGCCAGGGCCTGGACTTCGCCGCGCTCGATGGCGCCAGCGTTGTCGGCATTGAACTGGTTGACGTAGGCGTTGAAGGATTCCACCAGCTCTTCGTTGGAGATGCTGTTGGCCGGGGTGTACAGGCCGGTGCCGCTGATCACGACGTTATGCACGGTCGTTCCTCTGTTCGGGTTCGCGGCCGCTGCCTGGCGGGCAACGACCTGATCGGTTCGGTCAGCTGGCACGCCAGTGCCAACTCTTGCAGGCAATGAGCCCGGATCCCGGGGCCGCTGCCTGATGTTGCATTCGGTAAACGCGTGGCCGCTGCGGGTTTGCCCCAGCGGCCACGATTATCGGCCAAGTGTGCCACAACTTCGGGGGTTTAGGCTTCCACCTGACTCCACTGCTTGCTCAGTCGTTTGTCGGAAATCGGCACTTTTGTACCCAGTTGCTGGGCAAACAGCGACACCCGGTATTCCTCGAGCCACCAGCGGTAGAGCACCAGTTGCTCATCGCGCTTGCCTTCCTGGGCATGCTTGTCGGCACGGGCCTTGTATTGCGCCCACAGGCCGTTGAGCTCGCCGCTCCACACGCGGTCCTTCTGCACCTGGCTGCCGAGCTTCTCCAAACGCAACTCGACCGCCTTGAGGTAGCGCGGCAACTCCTTGAGCCAGGCACCCGGAGCTTCGCGGACAAAGCCCGGGTACACCAGGTGGGCCAACTGCTGCTTGATATCGTTCAGGGCAACCGCCTGGGCCAGGTCGATCTTGCCCTTGAAGCGTTTTTGCAGGCCGTGCCAGAGCTTGAGGATCTCCAGGGTCAGGCGGGCCAGGCGCTCAGCGTGCTCGGTCCAGCTGCCGCGCTTGCGCTCGGCCAGCGAGGCCAGCCCGGCGCCGTCACGCGGCAAGGTGCTTTCACCTTCAAGGATGCAACTGTCGAGGCTGGCCAGGAGGATGTCCTCGATCAGCGCATCGACACGCCCCAACTCGCGGTACAACAGCCCCAGCTCGGTCTGCCCCGGCAGCTTGCCGCGCAGGAACTTGGCCGGCTCGGCCAGTTGCTGCAGCAGCAGGCGTTGCAGGGCCCGGCGATGTTGATACTCCGCCTCGGCCAGGGTCGAGAAGCGCCCTTCCTTGACCGTGCCGCCCTCTTCCACCAACGCGGGGTAGACCGTCATCGACAGCCCGGCGATCTTCTGCTGGGTGGACTGGGCGATCTCGGCGAAGACTTTGGCTTGCACCGGCTGCTGGCTTTTCGCCGATTGCGGCACGGCCAGCGCGGCCTGGCTGGCCGCGACGAAGCGTGCGGTCAGCTCGGCGAAGTCGCGGCCTTCGCCGAGGAACTTACCCTGGCCATCGACCACTTCGATGTTCATCTTCAGGTGGCCTTCGACCTGCGCGGCCGACTCGGCCCAGGCTTCATCGCTAACCCGCGCGCCGGTCATGCGCAGCAGCTCGCGACCCAGCGCCTGGGGCAGCGAGCCCTCGCCGAAGGTCATGCGCGGCAGCGCCGCCTTGACGAAGTCCGGCACCGGCACGAAGTTCTTGCGCAGCGCCTTGGGCAGGTTGCGCACCAGGGCAATGCACTTGGCTTCGAGCAGGCCGGGCACCAGCCATTCCAGGCGATCGCCCGGCAAGCTTGGCAACAGCGGCGCCGGGACGCGCACGGTAACGCCGTCACGCGGGTGATTCGGCTCGAAATGGTAGGTCAGTGCCAGGCTCAGGTCGCCCAGGCGCAGGGTGTCCGGGTACTGCGCGGCGGTGACTTCACTGGCCTCGCGGGCCAGCACGTCTTCTTCGCGCATGATCAGCAGCTGCGGGTCTTTCTGGCTGGTCACCCGGTACCAGCTGTCAAAGGTCGCGGTCTGGTGGATCTCGGCCGGCAGGCGCGCTTCGTAGAAGCCGTAGAGGGTTTCTTCGTCGGCCAGGATGTCGCGCCGACGCGCCTTGGCTTCCAGCTCGTCGAGCTGCTCCAGCAGGCGGGTGTTGGCCGCCAGGCACTTGGCCCGCGACTGGATCTCACCGCCCACCAGCGCTTCGCGGATAAACAGCTCACGGGACATCTGCGGGTCAATCGGGCCGTAGTGCACGGCGCGGCGCCCCACCACGATCAGGCCGTACAGCGTGACCTGCTCAAAGGCCACCACCTGGCCGCGCTTCTTCTCCCAGTGCGGCTCGAAGTGGTTCTTCTTGATCAGGTGCCCGGCCAGCGGCTCGATCCAGTCCGAATCGATCTTGGCGACCATGCGCGCATAGAGCTTGGTGGTTTCCACCAGCTCTGCGGTCATCAGCCATTGCGGGCGCTTCTTGCCCAGCCCGGAGGACGGGTGTATCCAGAAACGCCGCTGGCGCGCGCCAAGGTAGTCGCCGTCTTCGCTCTTCTGGCCGATCTGGCTGAGCAGGCCGGAGAGGATCGCCTTGTGCAGTTTCGGATAGTCCGCCGGCTCCTTGTTGATGCTCAGTTGCAGGTCGCGGCAGATCAGGCTGAGCTGACGGTGCGAATCGCGCCATTCGCGCAGGCGCAGGTAATTGAGGAAGTTCTTGCGGCACCAGTTGCGCAGCGGGCTGGCGGTCAGCGCCTGGCGCTGCTCTTCAAAGCCGCGCCACAGGTTGACCAGCGCGGCGAAGTCGGAATCGACGTCCTTCCACTGCGCATGGGCCTGGTCCGCTGCCTGTTGCCGCTCGGGCGGACGCTCGCGCGGGTCCTGCACCGACAGCGCACTGGCGACGATCAGCAGTTCCTGCAGGCTGCCCTGCTTGGCGCCTTCGAGCAGCATGCGGCCCAGCCGTGGGTCCACCGGCAAGCGCGCCAACTGGCGGCCAAGCGGGGTCAGCTGGTTCTCGCGGTTGACCGCCGAAAGCTCCTGCAACAGGTTGAAGCCGTCACTGATGGCCTTGCCATCCGGCGGCTCGATGAACGGGAAGGCATCGATGGCGCCCAGGTGCAGATGGAGCATCTGCAGGATCACCGCCGCCAGATTGGTACGCAGGATTTCCGGGTCGGTAAACGCCGGCCGCGCGTTGAAATCCTCTTCGCTGTACAAGCGCACGCAAATGCCCGGCTCGACCCGGCCACAGCGGCCCTTACGCTGGTTGGCACTGGCCTGCGACACCGCCTCGATCGGCAGGCGCTGGACCTTGGCGCGGTAGCTGTAGCGGCTGATGCGCGCGGTACCGCTGTCGATCACATAGCGAATGCCCGGCACGGTCAGCGAGGTTTCCGCGACGTTGGTCGCCAGCACCACGCGGCGGCCCGGATGGGACTGGAAAATCTTCTGCTGTTCAGCCGGCGACAGCCGCGCATACAGCGGCAGGATCTCGGTATGGCGCAATTGCGCCTTGCGCAGCATTTCTGCGGCGTCGCGAATCTCGCGCTCGCCCGGCAGGAACACCAGCACATCGCCCGGGCCCTTGCCGTTGCCACGCTCGTACGCGGCAATTTCATCGAGGGTGGCCAGGATCGCCTGGTCAACCGTCAGGTCGTCCTCGACGCGGTTGCCTTCCTCGTCCTGCTCGCTGGTCAGCGGCCGGTACCAGGTGTCCACCGGGTAGGTGCGGCCCGACACTTCGATGATCGGGGCATCGTTGAAGTGCTTGGAGAAACGCTCAAGGTCAATGGTCGCCGAGGTGATGATGACCTTCAGGTCCGGGCGACGCGGCAGCAGGGTCTTGAGGTAACCGAGCAGGAAGTCGATGTTCAGGCTGCGCTCGTGGGCTTCGTCGACGATGATCGTGTCGTAGCGCTCAAGGAAGCGGTCGTGCTGGGTTTCGGCCAGCAGGATACCGTCGGTCATCAACTTGACCAGGGTATTGGCATCGCTCTGGTCTTCGAAGCGCACCTGGTAGCCGACCAGCGCCCCCAGTGGCGTGCCGAGCTCTTCGGCCACCCGCGTGGCAACGCTGCGCGCCGCGATCCGGCGTGGCTGGGTATGGGCGATCTGGCCATGCTGGCCACGCCCCAGTTCCAGGCAGATCTTCGGCAACTGGGTGGTTTTGCCCGAACCGGTCTCGCCGGCGATGATCAGCACCTGGTGCTCGGCGAGGACCTTCTTGATCTCGTCACGCTTGGCGGCAATCGGCAGGCTGTCGTCGTAACGGATGCTCGGCACGCTGGCTTTGCGCGCGGCGACCTGGTCGAAGGACGCCTGGACCTTCTCGGCCCACTGGGCGAGCTTGGCCTCATCGGGGCGCTTGCGCAGCTCGTGCAGTTGCCGACGCAGGCGATGGCGCTCGGCGATCATGGCGTGATCGAGGTTTTTCAGCAGTTGCTCGATGGCGGTGTTCTGGTCAGTCATGACGTCTTTTTAATAATGCAGGTGAGCCTGCTTTTACATGATCGGCTTGGTTTGGCCGGGGATTGTCGCAGATTTGCCGGCCCTCGGCACGACGCAACGGCGGCGGGCTTTGTTTAGCCGATGATTATCTGAAGGTATACAAACGCTGATTTAATGAACCTTCGACGGCATGGGAGTATCCGGGCATGACTTCACCCCTGAGCTCGCCCCGCCCTACCACGCAGCCTTCGTTCCCGAAGGTGCGGGCCCGCTCTGGTGAAAATCCGCTGGTGCACATCATCCTCGCCTTCTGGGCCTTGTGGCACTGCCGCCATGCCCGCCCACCAGACACCCGACTCGCTGCTGACTGAACCTGCTGGCCGACCTTCGGCCGGACTTCCTGTCGATCCGACTGAGCGCTTTACGCGCTGGGTCAAGAGCGCCCCGAGGCGCGAGCGAGCACCCCATGTCTTTTGCCCCCCTGGCCCAGGCCGAGGCTTTCCTGGCTGCCAACCCCGATATCGAGATGGTCGAGCTGTTCATCCTCGACGCCAACGGCGTGCCACGCGGCAAGCTGCTGCACCGCGAAGAGTTGCTGGCCGTGTATGAAAGCGGCCGGCCGCTGCCCAGCACCATCCTCGGCCTGACCCTCAATGGCGAAGACGTCGAGAACTCCGGGCTGGTCTGGGACGTGGGCGATATCGACTGCCGCGCCTACCCACTGGAGGGCAGCCTGGTGCGCCTGCCGTGGCGACAGATGCCGACGGCAGCCGTGCAGGTCAGCATGCACCCCAGCGAAGGCCTGCCGGCAACCGTCGCCGACCCGCGCCAACTGCTGGTACGGGTGGTCGACGCGCTCAAGGCCGAGGGTTATCACCCGATCATGGCCTGCGAGCTGGAGTTCTATCTGCTCGATCAGAAGCGTGACCCGCAAGGCCGCCCACAGCCGGCCCTGGACAATGACGGCAACCGCCCACGCGGCACCCAGGTCTACGGCCTGCGCGAGCTGGAACAGATCGAGCCGTTCCTTGCCGACCTCTACGCAGCCTGCAAGGCCCAGGGCATTCCGGCACGCACGGCCATCTCCGAATACGCCCCCGGCCAGGTTGAGATCACCCTGGAACATGGCGACGCCCTGCTGGCGATGGACCAGGCCGTACGCTACAAGCGCGTGGTCAAGGGCGTGGCGCACAAGCACGGCATGCAGGCCTGCTTCATGGCCAAGCCGTTCGACGACCTGGCCGGCACCGGCATGCACATGCACGTGAGCCTGGCCGACGCCGACGGCAACAACCTGTTCGCCAGCGAAGACAAGGCCGGCACGCCGCTGCTGCGCCAGGCGGTGGGCGGCATGCTTGAGTTGCTGCTGGATTCGCTGTTGCTGTTCTGCCCGAATGCCAACTCCTACCGGCGCTTCCAGGCCAACAGCTATGCCCCGCTGGCACCGACCTGGGGGGTCGACAACCGCACCGTGAGCCTGCGCGTACCCGGCGGCCCGGCGCATACACGGCATGTCGAGCATCGCATCTGCGGTGCCGACGCCAACCCGTACCTGGCCGCCGCGGCGATTCTCGCCAGCCTGCACCACGGCATTCGCCAGCAGCTCGACCCGGGTGCACCGGTCGAAGGCAACGGCTATGCCCAGGCCAAGGTACTGCTGCCCACCGACTGGCTGACCTCGCTGAACGCCCTGGAGCGTTCGAGCTGGGCCCGTGAAGCCTTCGGCGAGGCGTTCCTGCGTGTGTACCTGGCCGTCAAGCGCGCCGAATACCGTCAGTTCATGGCCGAAGTCGGCGAGCAGGACTGGCGCTGGTACCTGACCCAGGCTTGAAACGATCTACCCAGAATTTGCCAAGGACCTTGTTGATGAATGCAGCCCTGAACCACAGCCCTGCCCAGCGCAGCGCCTCTTACTACACCGCGAGCCTCAACGACAGCACCGAGTACCCGAGCCTGCAAGGCACGGTACAGGTCGACGTAGTGATCATCGGCGGCGGCTTTACCGGCGTGGCCAGCGCCGTGGAGCTGGCCGAGCGCGGCCTGAAAGTGGCCATTGTCGAAACCAACCGGATCGGCTGGGGCGCCAGCGGGCGCAACGGCGGCCAGGTCACTGGCAGCCTGTCGGGCGATGAAGCCATGCGCAAGCAGATGCACAAACGCCTGGGCGATGAGGTCGACGACTTCATCTGGGCCCTGCGCTTTCGTGGCCACGACATCATCCAGCAACGGGTGCAGCGTTATGGCATCGACTGCGACCTCAAGCACGGCCACCTGCATGCGGCGATGAAGCCATCGCACATCACCGAGTTGCAGGCATTCCACGACGAAGCGCAGCGCCGTGGCATGGGCGACAAGGTACAGATGCTCGACCGCAGCGAGGTTGGTGAACTGCTGGAAAGCCCGCTGTACCTGGGGGCGTTGAAGAACCTGCGCAACCTGCATATCCACCCGCTCAACCTGTGCCTGGGCGAAGCCCGTGCAGCGCATGAACTGGGCGCGCTGATCTTCGAGAATTCCGAGGTGCTGGAGATCGTCCACGGGCCGAAACCGGCCGTGGTGACTGCTCAGGGTCGCATCGAAGCCAAGCAGGTGCTGCTGGCGGGCGACGTGTATCACAAGCTGGAAAAACGCCAGCTCAAGGGCAAGATCTTCCCGGCCATGGGCGGCATTGTCACCACGGCGCCACTGGGCGACCTGGCCAAGCAGATCAACCCGCAGGATTTGGCGGTGTACGACTGCCGCTTCGTGCTTGATTACTACCGCATGACGGCGGATGGGCGTTTGTTGTTCGGCGGTGGCGCGAACTATTCGGGACGTGACTCGCGGGATATCGCCGGGGAACTGCGGCCGTGTATCGAACGTACGTTCCCGGCGCTCAAAGGTGTGCCGATCGAGTTCCAGTGGAGCTGCGCCATGGGCATCGTGGTCAACCGCATCCCGCAGTTGGGCAAGCTGTCGGAGAACGTCTGGTACTGCCAGGGGTATTCCGGGCACGGCATTGCGACCAGCCACATCATGGGCGAGATCATGGCCGAGGCCATTACCGGGACACTGGAGAAGTTCGATACCTTTGCCGGCTGCACGCACATCAAGGTGCCGATGGGCGATGTGCTGGGCAACCCGCTGCTGGCGGCGGGGATGTGGTACTACCAAATGCTTGAGAAATTGCGCTGAAGGGGCACGCCTGCCCCACAGGTATCAGCAACACTGCAAACCCTGTGGGAGCCGGCCTTGCCGGCGATGGCTGCGCAACAGCCGCCAACCAGCAAGGCGTTGCCTTGCATCGCCAGCAAGGCCGGCTCCCACAGGACAAGGCAAGAGAAGGATCAGGCGATCTTCTTCAGGCCCAGCTTTTTCATCTCTTCATCACGCAGTTCACGACGCAGGATCTTGCCCACGTTGGTGGTCGGCAAGGCATCGCGGAACTCGATGAAACGCGGCACCTTGTAGCCGGTGACATTGGCGCGCATATGCTCCATCACCTGCTCTTTGGTCAACGTCGTGCCTGGCTTGACGACGATGAAGACCTTGATCACTTCACCCGACTTCTCGTCCGGCACACCGATGGCCGCACACTGCAACACGCCTGGCAGGGTCATCAGCACATCTTCCAGCTCGTTCGGGTACACGTTGAAGCCGGACACCAGGATCATGTCCTTCTTGCGGTCGACGATCTTCATGTAGCCGTCTGGCTGGATCAGCGCGATATCACCGGTCTTCAACCAGCCCTCGGCATCGAGGATCTCCGCCGTCGCGTCTTCACGCTGCCAGTAGCCCTTCATCACCTGCGGGCCCTTGATGCACAGCTCGCCGATTTCGCCCAGGGCCAACTCATTTCCCTCGTCGTCGATGATCTTGCACAGGGTCGACGGCATCGGAATGCCGATGGTGCCGACCTGGATCTGCTGCGCCGGGTTCACCGAAGCGACCGGGCTGGTTTCGGTCATGCCGTAGCCTTCGCAGATCGCGCAGCCGGTCACGGTTTTCCAGCGCTCGGCCACCGATAGCTGCAGCGCCATGCCACCGGACAAGGTGACTTTCAACGCGGAGAAGTCCAGGGTGCGGAAGTTCTCGTTGTTGCACAGCGCCACGAACAGGGTGTTCAAGCCGACAAAGCCGCTGAACTTCCACTTCGACAGTTCCTTGACCATCGCCGGCAAGTCGCGCGGGTTGCTGATCAGGATGTTGTGGCTGCCGATCAGCATCATCGCCATGCAATGGAAGGTGAACGCATAGATGTGATACAGCGGCAACGGGGTGATCAGGATCTCGCAACCTTCATTGAGGTTGGAACCCATCAGCGCCTTGCATTGCAGCATGTTGGCGATCAGGTTGCGGTGCGTGAGCATCGCGCCCTTGGCCACGCCGGTGGTACCACCGGTGTATTGCAACACGGCCACATCGTCGCTGTTCGGGGTGACTTCGGTGATTGCCTGGCCACGCCCTTTGCTCAACGCATCGTTGAACTTCACGGCCTTGGGCAAGTTGTACGCCGGCACCATCTTCTTCACGTACTTGATCACGCTATTGATCAGCAAACGTTTCAAAGGTGGCAACAGGTCGGCCACTTCGGTGACAATGATGTGCTTGACCTGGGTCTTGGGCACCACCTTCTCGGCCAGGTGCGCCATGTTCGCCAGGCAGACCAGTGCCTTGGCACCGGAATCATTGAATTGGTGTTCCAGTTCCCGCGCGGTATACAACGGGTTGGTGTTGACCACGGTCAGCCCGGCGCGCATGGCACCGAAGACGGCCACGGGGTATTGCAGAACGTTTGGCAGTTGCACGGCAATGCGATCGCCCGGCTGCAGGTCGGTGTGTTGCTGCAGATACGCAGCAAAGTTACCGGACAGCTCGTACAGTTCGCCGTAGGTCAGGGTCTTGCCCAGGTTGCTAAAAGCCGGTTTATCGGCGAATCGCTGGCAGGACTGCTTCAACACCGCTTGAATATTCGGATACTCATCAGGATTGATTTGCGAGGCAATCCCGGCTGGGTACTTATCCTTCCAAAAGTTTTCGATCATGGAAGCCCACTCCTCCAGCAACAGCGAATTCTTCACCGCAGTCGATGCGATTATTATTGATATGTGATTACGGTTTATTGCAAACCGATTGATCAGAAGCGGGCCGAGAGTAGCAGCTTTGCCAAGGGTCGCCTAGAGCTAAAGCGGCCCAGATAGTCACTAAAGTGACTCTTGAAATTTCAGTAGTCACTTTTAGAGCAAATAGACTAAACACTCGGCTTGATGCCTGAAGATCAACGGCATCGCGGGACCAGCCCGCTCCCACAGGGTGTGGCTTTAGCCCTTGTGGGAGCGGGCTGGTCCCGCGATGCATTCACCACCCAATCAAGCAATATCCCGCAGTTCACGCCGCAGAATCTTGCCCACCGGCGTCATCGGCAGCGAGTCACGCAGCACGATGTGCTTGGGCACCTTGTAGCCGGTGAAGTTGGCCTTGCAGTAGGCCTTCAGCTCTTCCACGGTCACCCCGCCTTCTCGCGCCACCACAAACAACTTCACCGCCTCGCCGGAACGCTCGTCTGGTACGCCGATGGCCGCACAACTGGCGACTTTCGGGTGCGCCATCATCACGTCCTCGATCTCGTTGG
Organism: Pseudomonas fontis; assembly: GCF_028656955.1. Lineage (GTDB taxonomy): Bacteria > Pseudomonadota > Gammaproteobacteria > Pseudomonadales > Pseudomonadaceae > Aquipseudomonas > Aquipseudomonas fontis. Next base: position 20,179 of record NZ_JAMDGY010000117.1, on the reverse strand, counting down.
GGTACACGTTGAAGCCCGAGACGATGATCATGTCCTTCTTGCGGTCGACAATCCGGGTAAAACCATCCGGGTCGATCACCGCCACGTCGCCGGTCTTGAACCAGCCCTCGGCATCCATCGCTTCAGCGGTGGCATCCGGACGCTGCCAATAGCCCTTCATCACTTGCGGGCCCTTGATGCACAGCTCGCCGCGCTCGCCCAGGGGCATTTCATTGCCGTCGTCATCAATCACCTTGAACGCCGTGCCCGGCACCGGGATGCCCACGGTACCCAAGCGCGCCAACTGCCCATAGGGGTTGGTACTGGCGACCGGCGAAGTCTCGGTCAGGCCATAGCCTTCGACGATGCGGCAACCGGTGATGCTCTCCCAGCGCTCGGCCGTCGCCTTGACCAGCGCCGTACCGCCGGAGTTGGTGACCTTGAGTGCGGAGAAATCGAGGTTCTTGAACTCGGGGTTGTCCATCAACGCGACAAACAGGGTGTTCAGCCCCAGCAAGGCCGAGAAACGCCACTTTTTAAGCTCCTTGACGAAGCCTGCGATATCGCGTGGGTTGGTGATCAGCACGTTGTGGTTGCCGGTGACCATCATGCACATGCAGTTCGCCGTGAACGCATAGATGTGGTACAGCGGCAGCGGCGCAATCATCACCTCCTGGCCTTCCTTGAGCAGCTTCTGCCCGTCGGCGTCGATCTGCGAGAAGCACGCCAGAATCTGCAGCATATTGGCCACCAGGTTGCCGTGGGTCAGCATCGCGCCCTTGGCCGGGCCCGTGGTGCCGCCGGTGTATTGCAGCACGGCGACATCGTCCAGGCCGGCCTGGACCGGGCGCAGCTCATGCCCCTTGCCGCGACGCAGGACGCTCTTGAACGGGACGGCCTGCGGCAACTCATAGGCCGGGACCATCTTCTTCACCTTGGCGACGACGGTGTTGACCAGCCAGCCCTTGGCCGTCGGCAACATGTCGCCCATCTTCACCTCGATCAGGTGTTCGATATCGGTGTCCGGCAGCACCTCCTGCACCAGTTTGCCGAACACGTTCAGGTACACCAGCGCGCGGGCGCCGGAGTCCTTGAACTGGTGGCGCATCTCGCGGGCGGTGTACAGCGGGTTGGTGTTGACCACGATCAGCCCGGCGCGCAGGGCGCCGAACACCGCGATGGGGTACTGCAGGACGTTGGGCATCTGCACGGCGATGCGCTCGCCGGGCTTGAGGTCGGTGTGCTGCTGCAGGTAGGCAGCAAAGGCCGCCGAGTGGCGCTCCAGCTCGGCATAGGTCAGGGTCACCCCAAGGTTGCTGAAGGCCGGACGGTCGGCGAACTTCTTGCAGGAGCGCTCAAACACTTCAAGAATCGACTTGTAACTGTCCAGGTCGATTTGCGCAGGGACGCCTGCGGGGCGCTTGTCGTTCCAGAAATCAGCGTGCATTTATTCTTGTCCTCATGCCTGAGCGGTTGCGGGCTGAATTGCCTACATGCAAAAACGAATATTCTGCCGACGTTAGCAGCTATGTCGCAGGTGGCAAATACGCCAAGCGCTGTCATTAACATTGTGAATCTTATTTCCTTGCGCCCTGCGATTCTGTGGATGGGTTATACACTGAGCTGGATCAACGACTTGCGCACAAGGACCCGCCATGCACCACGACGCGTTCTGGCTACCGGCCAGCAACCATTGCAGCCTGTATGTCTACCAATGGCTGCCCAGCACACCGATCAAGGCGGTGGTGCTGCTGGCCCACGGCATGGCCGAACACGCCGGACGCTACCAACGCCTGGGCCAGGCCCTGGCGCAAGCAGGCTACGCACTCTACGCCCATGACCAGCGCGGCCATGGCCGTACCGCTGAACTGGGCACCCTGGGCCTGTTCGCGGCCCATGATGGCTGGACCAGCGTGGTCAACGACCTCGCCCTGCTCAGCCAGCACATCGGCCAGCAACACCCTGGTGCGCCGCTGTTCCTGATGGGCCACAGCATGGGCAGCTACATCGCCCAGGCCTACCTGCTGCACCACAGCGCCAGCCTGCAAGGGGCGATTCTCAGCGGCTCGAACTTCCAGCCCCCGGCCTTGTACCGCGCAGCGTGCCTGATCGCCCGCGCCGAATCCTGGCGCCAGGGCCCGCTGGGGCACAGCGCGTTGATCGAATGGTTGTCCTTCGGCTCGTTCAACAAGGCTTTCAAACCCAATCGCACCGCCTTCGACTGGCTGAGCCGCGACCCGCAGGAAGTCGACAAGTACGTGGCCGACCCGCTGTGCGGCTTTCGCTGCAGCAACCGCCTGTGGATCGACTTGCTGATGGGCCTGGAGCAGATCAGCCAGCCGAAGCACCTGGCGCAGATCGACCCGAACCTGCCTATCCTGGTGATGGGCGGTGAATGTGATCCGGTCAGTACCGGCAAGCGTCTGAAGGATCTGGCCGGTGCCCTGCACCTGGCTGGCAATCAGCATGTGCAGCTCACGCTCTACCCGCAGGCGCGGCATGAGCTGCTCAACGAAACCAACCGCGACGACGTGACCGCCGACCTCATTGACTGGCTTGAGCAGGCCCGAGCCCTTGGCCGGCCGGCGCGCAGCGAGTGATACACTGGCGCACCCCGTCGCGTACCGAAGGAACCCGCGCATGACCCAGGTCACCAACACGCCGTACGAATCCCTCGAAGTCGGCCAGACCGCCAGCTTCAGCAAGACCGTCGAAGAACGTGATATCCAGCTGTTCGCCGCAATGTCTGGCGACCACAACCCGGTCCACCTGGATGCCGAGTTCGCGGCCAAGAGCATGTTCAAGGAGCGTATCGCCCACGGCATGTTCAGCGGTGCGCTGATCAGCGCCGCTGTCGCCTGCGAGCTGCCTGGCCCGGGCACCATCTACCTCGGCCAGCAGATGAGCTTCCAGAAGCCGGTGAAGATTGGCGACACCCTGACCGTGCGCCTGGAAATTCTCGAAAAACTGCCGAAATTCCGCGTACGCATCGCCACCCGCGTGTTCAACCAGAACGAAGAACTGGTAGTAGACGGCGAAGCCGAAATCCTCGCCCCGCGCAAACAGCAGACCGTCGACTTGGTCAGCCCACCGCCGATCACCATCGGCTGATCAGCCCAGCTCGTCCAGGCGGCGCTCGATGAAGCGCTGCTCGGGCGCTTGCCGGGTCAGGCCCAGGGCGGTGCGGTACGCTTCACGGGCTTGCTCATGGCGGCCCAACTGGCGACACAGTTCGGCGCGGGCCGAGTGGGCCAGGTAATAATCCAGCAACTGCCCCCGCGCCAGAATCGCCTCCACGGCCGCCAGCCCCACCTGGGCGCCATCGCGCTGCGCCAATGCCGCCGCCCGATTGAGCTCGACCACCGGCGAAGGCCAGCCCCGCAGCAACACGTCATAGAGCCCGACGATCTCGTCCCAGTCGGTTTGCTGCGCCGTTTGTGCCTCTGCATGCACCGCAGCGATGGCTGCTTGCAGGCTGTAGACACCAAAGCGCTGGCTACGCAGCGCCTGCTGCACCAGCTCACAGCCTTCGGTAATCATGGCCTGGTCCCACAGCGAACGGTCCTGCTCATCAAGCAGCACCAGGTCACCTTGTTCACTGCTGCGCGCCCGTTGCCGGGAGCCCTGCAACAACATCAGCGCGAGCAACCCGAGCACCTCCGGGTCTGGCAGCAATTGCTGCAGCAGCCGCCCCAGGCGAATGGCTTCGGCGCTCAAGTCATCGCGCACCAGGCTGTCGCCGGAAGACGCCGAATACCCCTCGTTGAACACCAGGTAAATCACCCGCAGCACACTGTCGAGCCGTTCGGGCAATTCGGCCAGTGAAGGCACCTGATAGGGAATGCGCGCATCGCGAATCTTCGCTTTGGCCCGCACGATGCGCTGCGCGATGGTCGCCGGGCTTTGCAGAAAGGCCCGGGCGATTTCCTCAGTAGTCAGGTCGCAGACTTCACGCAAGGTCAGCGGCACCTGGGCATCGGCCGACAAGGCCGGGTGGCAGCAGGTAAAAATCAGCCGCAGGCGGTCGTCTTGCAACTCTTCATCGTTCACTTCAGCACTCTCCAGCGCTTCCAGGGCCAAGGCCAGGTGCTCGGGCGAGCGCTCGAAGCGCGCCCGCCGGCGCAAGCCGTCAATGGCTTTGAAGCGCCCGGTGGACACCAGCCAGGCGCGCGGGCTGGCCGGAATGCCGTCGCGCTGCCAACGCTCGACGGCAATGAAGAAGGCCTCATGCATGGCCTCCTCGGCCAGGTCGAAATCGCCAAGCAGGCGGATCAGCGTGGCCAGGATCCGCCGCGACTCCTGCCGATAGACTGCCTCGACGGCCGCCTGCACCTGAAGCAGCTCGGCCATCAGTCAGGCATCTTCTCGGTGACCAGGCTGATCAGCCGGTCCAGGCTCTGGCCCCAACCGTCATGAAAGCCCATGTTTTCATGCGCCTGCCTGTCGGCTTCGCTCCAGTGCATGGCCGTCGCCGTGTAGCGGGTCTTGCCGTGCTCATCGTCAAGTTGCACCACCGCCGTCATGAAGGCCTTGGGCGAAGGCACCCAGCCTGGGCCGAAGGCATCGGTGAAGACGATGCGTCGTGGTGCAACGATTTCCAGATACACCCCCTGGGTCGGGTACTCGGCGCCATCCGGGGCGCGCATCAGCGTGCGAAACAGCCCGCCCACCCACAGCTGCATTTCGCACTCCGGCGTGGTCATGCCGTGTGGTCCCCACCACTGCTTGAGCAGCTCAGGCTCGGTCCAGGCACGGAACACCTTGGCCCGTGGTGCGTCGATCAGGCGGGTCAGGGACAATTCAAACTGCGGTTTGGCAACAGGAAGGCTCATATTGTTGTTTCCTTCATCTCAGGGTTGCAGATCACGAACCGGGCGGACCTCGACGCTGCCCACGCGGGCTGCCGGGATACCCTTGGCAATGCTCACGGCTTCGTTCAGGTCGCGGGCCTCCACCAGATAAAAACCGGCCAGCTGCTCCTTGGTTTCGGCAAACGGACCATCGGTCAGGCTGACCTGGCCGCCGCGGACGCGCACGGTAGTGGCGGTTTGCACCGGCTGGAGCGCCTCAGCGGCGAGCATCCTGCCCCCCCCTTGCACCGACTCGGCATAGGCCATGCACTCGGCATCGGCCGGGCTGTCAGGCTGGCTGTGCAGCAGCCCTTCATCACAGTAGACCAGGCACAGGTATTTCATCGTCTTCTCCACGCAGCCGTAGGCGGGCGGCGGTTCAGGGCTTGAGGTTGAACAGGGCTTTCTGGGTTTCCATGTCGAACGGCGCCGACCAATGCTCATGCACCACCTGCCACTGGCCACCGAGGCGCTGCAAGCCCATGGTGACGCGCATATAGCAGCTCTCTTCACCCTCGGCACCCGAGCCGCACTTGTTCAGCCAGTGGGCGAACGCCACGTCGCTGCCGCCATGGATCTGCAGTTGCTCGCACTCGAACACCATATTGCCCTGGCAGTATTCCAGGCACTTTTCCCAGTGTGCCCGGTAGGCGGCCTTGCCCTTGAACTGCAGGGTCTGGATTGCATCGAAGGCACAGATGTCATCGCTGTAGGGCGCGGCGATGCCCTCAAGGTTCTTGTGTTTGACCGCGTCGATCCATTGCTGGATGAGGCTGCGGATTTCACTGTCGCTGGTACTGGTCATGGTGGCTCCCCGCTCGAATGAGGCGATGGACTGGCGCCGGGTTATCCGGCGTGTTCATCCATGGTCGAACGGCAAGGGAGGGAATCGACAGGCAGGAAAAGATTTTTCATGACGGCTTCAAGGGCAACCAGATTTCCACCATGGCGTCTCGGCAATCAGGATCGAAATCAGCGCCATAGCGCTCGAATTCAGGCGCATCGGCGGCCTCCTCGCCAGAAGCCGGTAGCCATTGTTTCCAGATTTTTTCAAAAGTGTGGCCGATCTTGCGAACGTCACCCTGGTGTTCGAACACCGCGTAACGCTGAGGCGCCAGCGTGTAATAACGAAAGTCTTTGGGCAGCAAAGAGATACTGCGCACCTCTACCCCAGCGATATATTCGAACCCGCCGTTACCGTCGGGGTTACAGCACAACCCATAGGTTTCCCCACCAATCTGGCCAGGTACCTTGCCGACATGCTCGGCGAAGCGCAGCCAAAGCTCTGGAATGCTCTGGTTGGACTGCTGGCTATAGCGCTGCCCGAGGCCACCAATGGTAAAACCTGGACTGCTGATAATTCGCGCTGGAGCAAACCTGACGTCCATGTCTTTCTGGGTAACCATGTCCATGCCTCACAAGGTAGATCGCTGAACGAGCGCCCGTACGTCTCTTTTATTGGGTTGCGGCACTGCAGGCCTCTCCGCTAGCGTAGCCCGATTGCCTGCACGAGGAAACCGGCCCATGGCGCTGATCACCGAACACCTGCAACGCGGCGGCCTGATCGAGGCCTCGTGGGTGCGCGCCAGTGCCGCGAGTTTCCCGCGCCACACCCACGATGAATATGTGCTCAGTGCAAACCTGCAAGGCCACGAGCAGATCTGGCTCGATGGCCGTCACCATGACGTGCCGCCCGGCGCGGTGACGCTGTACAACCCGCTGGCGGTCCAGGGCTCTGCGTTCGGCCCGCAAGGCGTCGAATACATCAGCCTGCACCTTTCGCCCGACGCCCTGCGCGAGGTCGTGGCCGAGCACAGCCTGGACAACAGCAGCGGCCATCCGGTGTTCACCCAAGGTGTGCTGAACGACCCGGCGCTGCTCAAGGCCATCGTCGAATTCGCCACGTGCGATGCCCCGCAGGAGCAGGAAGAAACCTGGCTCGCCCTGCTCTGCCAGCTACTTGAGCAAGGCACCGCCCATCGCGACGAACACAGCACAGGCGTGCGCCATTCGATCGCGTTCATGCGCGAGCATCTGCACCGACGTATCGAGCTGGAGGAGTTGGCGGCTGTCAGCGGGCTGAGCAAATTCCATTTTGTGCGCTGCTTCAAGAAGGCCACCGGGCTGGCCCCGTTGCAATACCACATGCAACTGCGCCTGATCGAAGCGCGCCAGCAGTTACGCGCTGGCCTGCACCCGCTAGAGGTCGCGCAACGCCTGAATTTCTACGACCAGAGCCATTTCATCAATGCGTTTCGTCGGGTCATGGGGGTCACGCCCAACAGCTACTGGTCGCGACTGCACCGACCGGCATGAAAAAGGCCCCTTGCGGAGCCTTTTGCCGTGTCATTGCTGGGGAAGAAACGTCGCGTGATCACCCTTGGCGTGTTTGGCCTGCCGTTTTTCCTTGGCTGTGTGGGCGGGTTTCTTCTTCGTGGCTTTTTTCGCATTCAGACCTTTCATGACAGGCCCTCCGCTGAGCGACACCTGCTTGCCGGTGACCTGGAAGATTATAGACCCGCTGCCGCCGCCGGCACGGCCAGGATGAATTCGCGGTAGCCGGAGAGAATCACGTACACCGCGAAGTAGCAGAAGATCCCCGCCGAGGCCAGGTACGACCAGGTCAGCAGCCGATCCCCCAGTAGCCGTCCGCCGTGGCTGGCCACGGTGCACAGGGTCAGGCACCAAAGCAGGCCGGCGGCAAAGAAGCCACTGAGGAACATGCCCGCCTCCATCACGCTGCCACCCCCCGAGCGGGAAATCAGCACCCCGCCCACCGCCGCAAACCAGAGGATGGCGCTGGGCGATGACATGGCCAGGAAGATCCCGCGCAGGAACTCGCGCCAGGCCGACTCACGTACCACTGCCACATCAGTGTTCAGGTGTGTATTGCCACGCAGCGCGGTGATCAGCATGCGCACGGCAAACCAGACCAGCAGCAACGAGCCACCCACCCACAACACCCAGCGCACGGCGGTGAACTGCAGCAGCACGGTCATCCCCGCCAATGCGGCCACGGCGTAGATCAGGTCGCCGATGCAGGTCCCCAGGCCCAGCCACATCCCTTGCAGGAACCCGCGCTGCATGGCCAGGGTGATCATCGCGATATTGGCCACGCCGATATCCAGGCACAACGACAGGCTCAGCAGAAATCCGTTGGAAAAAGGCATGGTCACTCAACTGACGGCAATAAAAGGCAGGTGCCATTAGAACGGCTCTGCCGCGTGCTGTATTGGAAGAAATTGCGCAGGCTCAGGCGCGGGCGGCGCGCTCGAATACTTCATCTGCCCACTGGTTTAGGCTTTTGCCGGCTGACTGCGCGGCAATGCTGGCGGCCGCGTGCACTTCAGGACGAATCCGTAGCATGACCTTGCCCGAAGCGGGTTTTTCAGGGGCCACGCCACGCTCTTCGCAATCACTCAGGTAGTCGTCCAGCGCTGCCCGGAACGCCTCATGCAAGGCACTGACGGAGCTTGCGTGAAAACTGATGATGTCGCGCACACCGAGCACGCGACCGACAAAAATATCGTCACGCGCATCGTAGTCGATGCGCGCCGAATAGCCCTTGTAACTCATGCTGCTCATACTAGAACCCCTGCCCGAAGAAGGAACTCGCGGGCTTCTTCAACCTGATACCGCTTGGCTTCTTTGCCCGGGTGCGGGCGATGACAGCGCCATCGCTGGCCACCCAGTACCAATTTGACCCTGGAGCCCTCGCGCTCAAATACCTGCCCCCGAGGGCGAGTACCAGGGCTTCTATATCGGCGAACACCAGCGAGGTGCTGGTGGGTTGCCGAAAGATGCACAACAGGATTTTGCGGTATCGATTGTTCATCCCGAGATGCTATCAAAATAAGATAGCACTTTTTCCCCGGGATTCATTCAGGATTTTTCAGGCACCTGCCAGCACCTGCGCATACCGCTCCCGGTCCACGTTCGCACCGCTGAGAATCACCGCTACCTTGCGGCCTTGTTGCAGCTCACGTTCCTGCAACAAGGCCGCCAGCCCTGCCGCCCCGGCACCTTCGGCGGTGTTGTGGGTGTCTTCGTGGTAGATGCGCATGGCGTTGGCGATCTCGGCATCACTGACCCGCACGATACGTGCAGCCCCGTGGCGGATGATTTCGAATGCCTCAGGCATCGGTATACGGCAGGCCATGCCGTCGGCAAAAGTATTGGCCGTTTCGGTACTGATGATGCGGCCCGCCTCAAAACTTTGCGCAAAGGCATCCGCCTCGGTCGAAACCACGCCAACGATCTGCGTCTTCAGGCCGAGCAGGTCGCGGGTGTGGATCAGGCCGCAAATGCCCGAGCCCATGCCGATCGGGACATACACGCAGTCCAGCGCCGGCACCGCCTCGAACAGCTCCAGCGCATAGGTCGCCACACCGCGGATCAGGTCCGGGTGGAACGAGGGCACCATTTCATAACCGTTCACCTCGGCCAGCCGCGCGGCCTCGCTGCGCGACTGGTCGAAATCGGCGCCATGCTCGACCAGTTGCGCCCCCAACGCCCGCATCGCAGCGTTCTTTTCCCGGGAGTTGCCCACCGGCACCACGATGATGATCGGCAGCCCCACCGCCTGTGCAGCCAGCGCCAGGCTCTGCCCGTGATTGCCCCGGGTGGCCGTGACCAGCCCCTTGACCTGGGGCGCACGCGCCAGCAGGGCCTGAACATACAGCAGGCCGCCGCGCACCTTGAACGCCCCGGTCGGAGCATGGTTCTCATGCTTGACCCACACCTGCGCCCCCACCCGCTCAGCCAAGCGTGGCCAGGCATATTGTGGCGTAGCAGGCACACTGGCATGCACCAGGCGGGCAGCATCGCGCAAAGCAGGCAGGTCGAACATGGAGCACCTCAGGGTGGGGAATTTGACCTGATCCTAGTCGCCGCGCATTGTATGGGTGAAACCTTATATTGCATGGCCGACAATAAAATGTGGACACCCACCCTCCCCGACACCGCACAACCTCGCTACCTGGCCCTGGTTGACGCCATTGCCCAGGCCATCGAAGCGGGCGAGCTCAAGGTGGGGGATCGCCTCCCGCCTCAGCGGCGCCTGGCCTGGAACCTGGGTTTGAACCCCAGCACCACGCAACAGGCGTACCGGGAGGCGGCGGCGCGGCATCTGGTGTCTGGCGAAGTTGGCCGGGGCACCTATGTGCTGTCAGGCAGCAAGGAGGCCACGCTGTTCCGCCTCAAGCAGCGAGATACCCAGCCCACCTTGATTGACCTGTCGACCAACGTGCCGGTGGTCGACCCCGACAGCCATGCCATCGAACACGCCCTGCACACGTTGCTGCGCAGCGGGCAGATCCATCAGTTGGAACACTACCTGAACGCTGAACAGCTGTGGCTCGGCCGCCTGCAGGGTGCTGCGTGGTTGAACCGCCGTGGCCTGCACCTGACTGCGCAACACATACTGCTGTGTGGCGGCGCCCAGCAGGGCCTGTTCAGCCTGCTGCTTTCCTTCTGCCATCCCGGTGACCCGGTGATGGTCGAAGCCTTGACCGCACCCGGTATCAAGGCTGCGTGCAAGCAGTTGCGCCTGCCCTTGCACGGGATTGCCCTGGACCACGAAGGCATCCGCCCCGATGATCTGGACCGGGTTGCCCGGGCCAGCGGCGCCAAGGTCGTGGTGCTGACGCCAACCCTGCACAACCCGACCGGCGCGTGCATGAGTGCGGCACGGCGGCGGGCGATTGCCGAGGTGGTCAGGCTGCATGATTTGCTGTTGATCGAGGATGATGTCTATGGGGCACTGACGGATCGCCCGCCGTTGTTGCCCTTGCTTGCAGGCCGTGGCCTGTTGGTCAGCAGCCTGTCGAAGACCGTGGCGGCCGGCTTGCGCATTGGCTGGATCGCCGGTGACAGCGCATTGCTGGAACGCATCGACCCGCACAGCCAGGCAACCCATTGGCCGGTGTCGCCGCTGAACCTGCAGATTGCCTGCAACTGGATCGCCGATGGCACGGCGGCGCAGCGGCTGGCGTGGCAACGCGAGGAGATCAGCCAGCGCTGGCGGCTGGCGAAGCGGATACTGGGGGCTGCCCTGGCCGAGCAGGATGAAGCGTCGCCGCATGTCTGGGTGCGGGGGCAGCAATCCGGGGCGGCGCTTGCCCAAGCGTGTCGGGCACGCTCGGTGGAGGTCGTGCCGGCGGAGGTGTTTGCGGTGAAACAGGGCGATTTGCCGGCGATTCGCGTGAGCCTTTCGGCCGCCAGGAGCCGTGCGGAGTTGAAGCATGCGTTGGAGCAAGTGGCGGCAGTGTGTCTTTAATGGCTCTATTGCGGGACACATCGGGTCGCCGCAACGCCGCAACGCCGCTCCATGTAGCCGCTGCCGTAAGGCTGCGCTCGCCTGCATGGCAGGCGCCGCCTTTGGGACCCCTCACGGGCTCCAGCGCAGCCTGACGGCAGCGGCTACAAAAAATTTGCAGTAGGCGCCCGAATGTTCAAGATCATGTCCGGAGTATCCCCATTGACCCCCTTCTACACCCAAGCCACCGCCCACCTCAGCAACCTCGACGCCACCTGGGCTGCGCACATCCAGCGCATCGGCCCCTGCCTGCACGCGCCGCTGCCCACCCGCGACCCGTACCAGGCCCTGGTCCGTTCGATTGCCTACCAGCAGCTGCACGCCAAAGCCGCCGAGGCGATTCTTGGGCGCTTCCTCGCCCTCTACCCGGGCAGCGACTTCCCCAGCCCGCAGCAACTGCTCGCCACCGCCCCCGAGCAACTGCGTGCCTGCGGTTTTTCCGCGACCAAGCTGAACACCCTCCAGGGCATCGCCCAGGCCCGGCTGGACGGTATCGTGCCCGACCACGAACAGGCCCGGTTACTTGATCAGGAAACCCTGATCACCCAGCTCACCACCCTGCGCGGGGTCGGGCGCTGGACTGTCGAGATGCTGCTGATCTACACCCTGGAACACATGGACATCCTCCCCGCCGATGACTTTGGCGTGCGCGAGGGGTACCGTCGCCTGTATGGCCTGGAGCGCCAGCCGACCCGCAAGCAGATGATCGAGCTCGGCCTGGCCTGGAGCCCGTATCGCACCCTCGCGGCCTGGTACCTGTGGCGTGCCTGAATTTGACCGCAAGACCCGGAGTTTCAGTAGCGCACCCAGCCCGTAGCCTTGACGACACCACCCTGTGACGAGAGCGATACCATGAGCAGCCCAGGCAAACCCCTGATCAGCGCAACCGACCCACGCTGGCAAGCCGTGCAGGCCCGCGACCCGGCCGCCGATGCGTTGTTCGTGTACGCCGTGCGCACCACCGGCGTGTATTGCCGCCCGTCCAGCCCGTCACGCCTGCCACGCCTGGAAAACGTCGAGTTCTTTGCCACCGCCGAACAGGCCGAGGCCGCCGGCTATCGCCCCAGCCGCCGCCAAGGCGGCGATCAGTCTCGCGTTGCCGAACAGCATGCCGCCCAGGTCACCCGTGCCTGCAAGCTGATCGAAAGCGCCGAGGCCGAACCGAGCCTGAACCAGATCGCCGCCCACGTGAACATGAGCCCGTACCACTTCCACCGGGTGTTCAAGGCAGCCACCGGCCTGACGCCCAAGGCTTATGCCACCGCGCACCGGGCGCGCAAGGTGCGCAGCCGGCTGAAGCAGGCCGAGAGCATCACCGATGCGCTGTACGAGGCCGGCTACAACTCCAACAGCCGTTTCTATGAAGCCAGCGACGGCTTGCTGGGCATGACCCCTGGCGCCTACCGCGCAGGCGGTGCCAATACCGACATTCGCTTCGCCATCGGCCAATGTTCGCTCGGGGCAATCCTGGTGGCACAGAGCGCGCGGGGTATCTGCGCAATCCTCCTGGGTGATGACCCGCAGCCACTGCTTCAGGATTTGCAGGACAAATTCCCCAAGGCCAACTTCATTGGCGCCGATGCGGATTTCGAACAGTTGATCGCCAAGGTCGTGGGCTTTATCGAAGCCCCGGCGATTGGCCTCGACCTGCCGCTGGATCTGCGCGGCACGGCGTTTCAGGAGCGGGTCTGGCAAGCGCTGCGCAGCATCCCGGCGGGCAACACCGCCAGCTACGCCGAGATTGCCGAGCGCATTGGCGCACCCAGGGCGGTACGCGCTGTGGCCCAGGCCTGTGCGGCCAACAGCCTGGCAGTGGCCATCCCCTGCCACCGCGTGGTGCGCAGCGATGGCAACCTGTCCGGTTATCGCTGGGGGGTTGAGCGCAAACAGCAGTTGCTTGAGCGCGAGCGCACATAACAGCGCGATTCAACAATAATCAGCCAATAAACAAAACCCCCGCAATGGCGGGGGTTTGAAGTTCAAGCGGTCAGGTCTCAACCCTGTTTGCAACCGTCGCCCATGGCGCGGTATTCAATGGTGTGACGCTGACTCTGATGGTCTTCGTAGGTCATGGTTGCCGGGACCACTTCACAGACATTGGGGATGGTCGACAGGCTGATAACTTTGGCGATATCCAGGTTGGTCGAGTAGTCATACTGCTCTACGACGGGCGGATTGGCCGCCTCTTTAACACCATCCGCCAAGGCGAACGTCGACACACCAGCCAATACAAGTGCAAGTAAGGTTTTCATGATAATAGGCCTGCAAAGCAATCGGAACAGAGTGACTTCAGTTGCCGAGTTGGCGCGGAGAAGTTGCTATATCAACTAACGGATATAACACGAAGTACCGATCCCGCTGAGTGCTGTTAGTCTGGGATGGGCCCAGTTTACAAGCTCAAATTGCCTGTTGAATCCCGATAACGGACATTCACTGTTACCGTATCCGCAACAATAATGGCGATTCTTGCAGCTCGACAATCGCGACAGTAGCCTGTAAAAGCCCGTTCCAGAGCCTCTGTCGGAATCTCACCATGAGCCAGATCCGCGCCAGCGCGCTGACCCCGCCTGAACGCCCGCTGTTGAATAAATTCTACCGAAGCCTCGCCTCCCCCATGCGCGCCAGCGCCCAAGGGCAGCTGTGGGTGGCCCGTGCAGAGGCGATTGTGGCGGCGCTGAGCCTGACGCCGGTGCCTGGTGGCCACTGGTTGACCAGCCTGCTGGTCGACCCGGCCTGGCGTGGCAGAGGGGTTGCCCGGCAACTGATTGCCCAGGCGTGCATCGACAAGCTCGGCTGCATCTGGTTGTTCTGCCACCCGGACCTTGAAGGTTTTTATGCGGCCCAAGGGTTCGAGCGCACGGAAACCCTGCCGCCCGTGCTGGCCGAGCGCCTGGCGCGCTATCAGCGCAGCAAGCCCTTGCTGGCGTTGGCCCGTGCTCAGTCGTCGGAGGAAGGGTCGAGCCCGGGGAACAACACCTCGGTGTAACCGAACTTGTTGAAATCGTGGATACGCGATGGGTACAAGCGCCCGATCAGGTGATCGCACTCGTGCTGCACCACCCGCGCATGGAAGCCTTCGGCGACTCGCTGGATCGGCTGGCCCTGCGGGTCGACACCTTCATAGCGAATGCGCTGGTAACGCGGCACCACCCCGCGCAAGCCTGGCACCGACAGGCACCCTTCCCAGCCGTCTTCGACCTCGCTGCTCAAGGGCGTGATCAGCGGATTGAGCAGGATGGTCTGCGGCACCGCCTCGGCATCCGGATAACGTTCGCTGCGCTCGAAACCGAAGATCACCAGTTGCAGGTCGATACCGATCTGCGGCGCGGCCAGGCCGACCCCGCCGACATGCTGCATGGTCTCGAACATGTCGGCGATCAACTGCTCGAGTTCGGCGCTGCCAAACAGACTGGCCGATACTGGTGGGGCAATGCGCAACAGGCGCTCATCACCCATCTTGAGAATGTCACGAATCATGCGGGGCTCGACTCACAGGTTCTGATTGCGGGTCCGGTTGATGATCAAGCGTGTGATCGCGCCCCAGCCCGGACACATGCTTTTTATCATGGGCCGGTTGCGCCTCGTTGAAATCTTTCTCGCCCGGGTTCTTGCCCTCGGCCGACATGTGCTCGATTACCGCATTCATCTCCGCGCCCAGCAACAACACTGCCGCGGAAATGTAGAAGTACAGCAACAGCACGATGATCGCCCCGATGCTGCCGTACATGGCGTTGTAGTCGGCAAAGGTCTTCACGTAGTAGCCAAAGCCCAGTGAGGCGATGATCCACACCACCACCGCCAACACCGATCCTGGGGTGATAAAGCGAAACTTCTGCTTCACATCGGGCATCACGTAATAGATCAGTGCCACGGCCACCATCATCAGAAAGACGATGGCCGGCCAACGCAACACGGTCCACACCGTGACGATGAAATCTTCCATGCCGACCTGCGAGGCGATCCAGCCCATCACCTGCGGGCCCAGCACCATGAACGCCGCCGCGGCCAGCAACATGCCGGCGATACCGACGGTATAAATGATCGACAGTGGAATGCGCTTCCACAACGGGCGCCCTTCAGCCACATCGTAGGCAGCGTTCATCGCACTCATCATCAGGCGCACGCCGGCCGAGGCGGTCCACAGCGCGATGACGATACCGACCGACAGCAGCCCACCCTTGGACTGCTGCAACTGGTCGATCACCGGGTTGACCTGGTCCAGCGCCTGGGGCGGCAACACCAGCTCCGATTGCAGGCGCAGCCAGGAAAAGAAGTCGGGGAGGTGCAGAAAACCGATCAAGGCGATCAGGAACAGCAGGAAGGGGAACAGCGAAAACAGCATCTGGTAGGCCAGCGCCGACGCATAGGTGGACATCTCGTCATCGAGAAACTCGCTGATGGTACGCACCAGTACGCGGTGCACGGGCAGCCCGCGCAACTCGGGAAAAATCATAGCGTCTCCTTTCGCCGCTCTAGTGTCATGTGCAAAGCCCTTCACCCAAGGGAGGCGTTTTACCTCACGGTAGCCCAATAGACCAGCGATGCGCGATTACGATCCGTTGCCACAGACAGTAAAACGGCCACCCGAAGATGGCCGCTAGGTTACCCGCCGTGTCGCGCTGACTACTTCTTCACGGCGTCCTTTACCTTGCCCGCGATTTGCTGGGCTTCACCCTTGAGTTCCTGGGCCTTGCCTTCGGCGCGCAGCTTGTCGTTATCGGTGACCTTGCCAACGCCTTGCTTGATATTACCGACCGCTTCGTTGGCCATACCTTTGACTTTATCTTTGGTACCACTCATGGGATTTCTCCTGAAGGGGGAACATGCGTTGTCAGAATCGACAGAGGGTGGACTCGGAGCCGTGCGCGGGAGTTTCATTTATTTTCGCCGGCGCCTACCGGCGGTCGGCCAAACAGCGGGCGAATATCGCCCCGAATCGTCTGCGCAACCAGCTCGCAGGCCAGCGCTTTCCTTAGACTCGGTCACCAGCGGCCTGCTCGACAGCCGCCATAACAACAACAGACTTGGTGGTACATCCGTCCATGCGAATCACTCCCCTGCTTGCAGCCTTGCTGCTGACTGTACCCGCACACACCCTGCTGGCCGCACCGGCCGCTGAAGCCACGAAACTGACTACCCTGCTGGTCGACCGCTACGCCGACGACAGCCAGCCGGGCAGCCTGCGCTGGGCCATCGAACGCAACAACCAGACACCCGGCAAATACCGGATCGACATCCAGCCAGTCGGGGCCCCGCCCTATGTGATCAAGCCCACCTCGCCACTGCCGGCCATCAAGGGGCCAGTGGTCATCGAAGGCACGGCGTGGAAGCACAGCGGCCAGTTCATTGCCATTGACGGCTCGGCCTATATCATCGGCAGCGGCACCCAGGCGTGCCCCGGCGCCGTGCCCGGCCAGTTCGGCACCAATGTGCGCACCACCACCGGCCCCGGCCTGGTCATCCGCGATACCCAGGGCGTGGAAATATCCGGGCTGGATGTGCGCAACTTCTGCATCGGCATCCTGGTCAACCGCGCCAGCAACAACGTCATCCAGGACAACCGCATTACCGCCAACAAGGGCGGCGCCGGAATCATGCTCACCGGCGACGACGGCCAGGGCAACCCGACCGCGACCACCACGAACAACAACAAAGTGCTACGCAACCAGCTGATCGACAACGGCGACGGCCTGGAGCTGACCCGTGGCGCGGCGTTCAACCTGGTGGCCGACAACCTGTTCCGCTCCACTGCGGCCAACCCGGAGCCGTCCCAGGGCATCGAGATCCTCTGGGGCAACGACAACAACGTGGTGCGCAACCGCTTCGAGAACTACTCCGACGGCTTGCAGATCAACTGGGGCCAGCGCAATTACCTGGGCGCCAACACCTTTACCGGCAACTCGATCGGCGTCAGCGTCAGCGGTGCGGGGAATATCCTCGATGGCAACCTGATCCATGGCAACCGCATCGGCGTGGCCCTGCGCCCGGAGCCGAGCAGCACCAGCAACCGCCTGAGCGCCAACCGGATCTGGGGCAACAGCCAGGATATCCGCCGCTGTGAAGCCGGTGGTTCATGCGTGCCTGAGCAACGAACCGGGGCCATCGTGTTCGCCGTACCGGCGCTGGAACATGCGGCCTATGTGGGTTCGCGGGGCATCGGGGTTGATCAGTCGAGCAACAACCGGGCGATCATTTGCAGCGCGAAGGCTGCGCCGCAAGGGTGCCAGCCGATGCCCAATCACGATCAGCCGGCACCTGTGCTGGCCGCGCTAAAGGACGCTCGCTTGCACGGTAGCGTGCAAGGCGAGCCCAATAGCCTGTTACGCGTGGAAATCTTCGGTAACGCCGAAGCGACGGCCACTGAGGCCGAACAGTTCCTGGGGAATGTGAACGTGATCACGGATGAACGCGGCGCGGGGCAGTTTGACTATGTATTGGAGAACGCCGAAGCGCTCAAGTCATTTACCGCAACGGTGACACGGGCCGATGGCGCAACGTCCCCACTCAGCATTGCCATGCCGCGCTCAATGTAGGTTCAGGCACTCGTGATACACCTGTGGGAGCGGGCATTGCCGGCGATGCGGCCGCAAGCGTGGGGTTAAATTGATACCAACCTCGTGGAAAAGATCTACTGCAGCGCCGCTTTATGTTTGCCCGCATTCCCAGCACAATGTCCGACCTTTCAAGCGTCACCCGTAGGAACCTGCATGAAACTCGACAAACCCACCGCCATTGCCCGCCGTAACCAGGAGCTGGCCAACCCGGTCCTGAACAGCGACAACACCCTGTTCGCCGTGCTCGACAGCAAGCGCAGCCTGTGGTGGTTTGATGTGCCGGTGAAGTTGGTACTGCGCAAAGGGGCGGCCGACTGGGTCAACCTGCTGCTGCACACCCCGGAAACCGACCAGTTGCAACACCTGAAGGTGCCGGTCAACTTCCTCAAGGCCCACCTGGAGAAGATGGAAGTGCGCCACGAGGGCAAGCGTCGCTCGACCATCAGCCTTGCGCTGAGCGCCGATCGTGACTCGATGCTGCAGGACCTGCGACCAGGCGGCGACAACCTGAGTTTCGCCGCCTTCGTGCAGGGCTGATCAGACCAGGTCGATGCGGTCTGGGTGAATGACGATGCGGCCGTCCTTGTACAGGGCGCCGATCGCTTTCTTGAAGTTGCCCTTGCTCACTCCGAACAGGTCGCTGATCACCTGCGGATCGCTCTTGTCATTGACCGGCAAGGTGCCATTGGCGGCCTTGAGCTTGTCGATGATCTTGTCGTGCAGGGTGCTGGCCAGGGCCTGGCCAATCGGCTGCAGGCTCAGGGCAATCTTGCCGTCGCTGCGCAGCTCCTTGATGTAGCCCTTCTCCTGCTTGCCCGAACGCAGGAACTTGAACACTTCGTTCTTGTGGATCAAGCCCCAGTGCTTGTTGTTGATGATCGCCTTGAAGCCCATCGGGGTTTCTTCGGCGACCAGCAGGTCCACTTCCTGGCCGACCGTGTAGTTGGCCGGGAGTTTGTCCAGGTAACGGTCCAGGCGCGCGGTCGCGGTGATGCGGCGGGTGCGCTTGTCGAGGTAGGCGTGCACCACGCAGTACTCGCCGGCCTTCATCTGGCGCTTCTCTTCCGAGTACGGCATTAGCAGGTCTTTGGGCAGGCCCCAGTCGAGGAACAGGCCGATGCTGTTGATTTCCTTGACCTTGAGGCTGGCGAACTCGCCGACCTGCAACTTGGTCTTTTCGGTAGTGGCAATCAGCTTGTCTTCGCTGTCGAAGTAGATGAAGACGTTCAGCCAGTCTTCCACCTCGGTGGGCGTGTCCTTGGGGATGTAGCGATTGGGCAGCAGGATCTCGCCGTCCGCCCCACCGTCCAGGTACAGACCGAAGTCCGTGTGCTTGACCACTTGCAAAGTGTTGTAACGCCCAACTAAAGCCATTTCCGGAAATCCTCGTTGCGAGGGCGGCATTCTACACCTGAACCGCGATTGCCGCCTGATCGCTTGCCGTGTGTCTGACGGAGAACCTGATCGGGTTGAACCGAGCTGGCCTACCCTGTTCTATAAAGACAAGCATGCCCCTGCAAGGATTAGCTCATGTACGCCTGCCTGCACAAGTACCTGCGCCCTCTCCTGCTGCTGGTGTTGCCCGGCGTGGTAATGCTGGGTTGCACCCGCATCGACGTCGCCTACCGCAACCTCGACGTGTTGGTGCCCTGGTCGCTCAGCGACTACCTGGACATGAACCGCCAGCAGAAGGCCTGGCTCGACCAGCGGCTCAAGCAGCACCTGGCTTGGCACTGCCGCACCCAACTGCCCGAGTACCTGACCTGGCTGGATGCAGTGCGCAGCATGGTGGCCAGCAATGAGGTGAGCGACCAGCAACTACTCGTGCGCTCGCAGGAAGCCAAGCTTGCGATCGCCAAGGTGGCGGACCAGATTACCCCTTCGGCGGCAGAGCTGCTGCGCGGGATGAGTGACGATCAGGTGCAGGAGCTGCGCCAGGCCTTTGCCAAGGACATCCGCGAACGTCAGGACAAATACGTGAAGACGCCGCTGGCCAAGCAGATTGATGAGCGCAGCCAGCGCATGGAGAAGCGCCTGAGCACCTGGTTGGGTGAACTCAATGCCCAGCAGCGGCTGCGGGTGGTGAACTGGTCGCAGGCGCTGGGTGAGCAGAACCGCCAGTGGATCAGCAACCGGGCGCACTGGCAGGCGCAGTTCAGCAAGGCCATGGAACAGCGCCAGAGCCCGGCATTCGAGCCCAGGCTGGAGGTGCTGCTCAAGGATCGCGAGCGCTTGTGGACGCCAGAATATCGGATCGCCTACCAACATACCGAGCAGCAAGCGCGCAGCTTGCTGGTGGACCTGATGGCACAGAGCAGCCCGACGCAGCGCCAGTATCTGGAGGGGCGACTGAGCAAGGTGCGAGCGGATTTCAGTGCGTTGAAGTGCCTGAAAGGGTGAGGGTGGCTATTGGGGCCTCATCGCCGGCAAGGCCGGCTCCCACAATGCTCGGTGTGTGAGTGATCCTGTGGGAGCCGGCC
>NZ_JAMDGY010000116.1 GCF_028656955.1 Pseudomonas fontis | reverse complement strand
GACGGTATCTACAACCTCAAAAGATGGACAAAAAAAACCCGGGCTCTGGGGGGGAATCCGGGTTAAGACCATTAGGAGTAAAACAAAGGCGAGCGGTCCATGATCACCTTTATCAGCGCACCACTTGGGGGGATGTGCTGCGCCGACTCCTCAAGTATTGGTCAGGATTGGCGCGATTCCACTGGGTGCTGATCGTTTTTTAAACAGATTTGGAATACGCCGCAGGCTGCTGAGCACTCATCGCTCTGCAATTTTTCTGACCATGGCCAGTGTTGCGTCGATCACGCGGCGTTCTGTATAGAAATGTGGGGAAAAACGCACCCCAGGCCCGCGCGGGATGCAGACCACCTGCGCGGCCTTCAATCGCTGATGAACCTCCGTGTTTTCGACGCCATCAATGCTGAACGAAACGATACCGGCGCGCTTGCCAGCGTCCAGCGGGCTATGCAACCGCACGCCCGGAATCGCCAGCAGGCCGGTGCTCAGCCAGTGCACGCGCTCCTCGATGGCCGCTGCTACCTGGCCGATACCCACTTCTTCGAGCAACGACAGGCTCGCCTCCAGCGCCACGGCGCCGAGCATGTTCGGGCTGCCGCATTCGAAGCGCCGCGCGCTGTGGGCCGGTTCCCAGTGGGTGCGGGTGTAATCGCCCATGTGTTCGAGCATGTGCCAGCCGTATTGGTTGAGCTTGAGCTGTGGGCGCAACTCGGCGCGGCAATAGAAGACGCCCAGTCCCTCGGGGCCGAGCATCCACTTGTGGCCGTCAGCCATGGCGAAGTCGCACTGGTAGGCCTGCACGTCGAAGGGCAGGGCGCCCAACTGCTGGATCGCGTCGATACAGAACAACACGCCGCGCTCGCGGCAACCTTGGCCAAGGCGCGCTAGGTCCAAGCGCAGGCCTGTGGCGAATTGCACCGCACTGATTGCCAGCAGGCGCACTTGCGGCCCGCACGCGGCGAGCAGGGCGCCCTCCGGGTCGTCGCCCTTGAGGCTGACCTGGATGACTTCGACGCCCTGGTCGGCGAGCGCTTCCCAGACGATGCGGTTGGAGGGGAACTCCTCGTCACTGATGACGATCTGCTCGCCCGTTTGCCAGCTCAGGCCGAAGGCGACGAACGACAGCGCCTCGGAAGTATTCTTGACCAGTGCAATGTCATCCGTTGACGGTGCGTTCGTCAGGCGCTGGAGCCGTTCACGCAGGTGCTGCTCCTTGGCCATCCAGTCCGGGTAATCGCGGGCGCCCAGTAAAACGTTCTCTTTGGCAAAGCGCGCCACGGCCTCGCTGGCGCGTTTGGGCCAGGGTGCAACGGCGGCATGGTTCAGGTAGCACAGGCCGCTGGCCTGCTCGAACTCATCATGAAACATAGGCATGGGCGGATGATCCGTGCATTTTGGCGCAAGTTAGGCATAATACCGGGCTTCGATTTTGATCCAGTCCTTCTTATGCAGAAAGAACCTCGTAAGGTCCGTGAGTTTCGTCGCCGTGAGCAAGAAATTCTCGATACCGCGCTAAAGCTGTTTCTCGACCAGGGTGAAGATAGCGTCACCGTCGAGATGATCGCTGATGCAGTCGGTATCGGCAAAGGCACGATCTACAAGCATTTCAAATCCAAGGCGGAGATCTACCTACGCCTGATGCTCGACTACGAGCGCGATTTGAACGAATTGCTGCACTCTGCCGATGTCGATCGTGACAAGGAAGCCCTGTCGCGTGCCTACTTCGAATTCCGCATGCGTGACCCGCAGCGCTACCGGCTCTTCGACCGTCTCGAAGAGAAGGTGGTCAAGGGCCAGCAGGTGCCGGAAATGGTCGAAGAGCTGCACAAGATCCGCGCGTCCAACTTCGAACGACTGACCCTGCTGATCAAGGGTCGCATCAGCGAAGGCAAGCTCGAAGACGTGCCGCCGTATTTCCACTACTGCGCCGCCTGGGCGTTGGTACACGGCGCTGTGGCTCTGTACCACTCGCCATTCTGGAGCAACGTGCTGGAAGATCAGGAAGGCTTCTTCCAATTCCTGATGGATATCGGCGTGCGCATGGGCAACAAGCGCAAGCGTGACCCGGAACCGTCCTCCAACTGATAGCTGAATGTCGTTCCAGTGCTATGGGGCGATGACGGTCAGGAATATACTCAGGTATGAGGCTTGTAAAAACTTGATTTTTGAGTCAAGTTTTGCGAGCCGAATTATCCATGCCGGAGTGCTTCATGATCGTCGACCGCCAGGGCAGACGTTTTCGCAATTTGCGTGTCAGCCTCACTGCTGCTTGTAACTACGCCTGCACCTACTGTGTGCCGGACGGCAAGCGGCTGGTCGCTGCCCAGGATGAGCTCAGTGCCGAGGCCATGGCGCGCGGCGTGGCCTACCTGATCGAGGCTGCCGGCATCGAGCGCCTGCGCATCACCGGCGGTGAGCCGCTGGTCAGCCCCAAGCTCGAAACCTTCCTTGCTTCAGTCTCAACGCTCGGCCTGGACGATATCAGCCTGACCACCAACGGCCAGTTGCTCTCGCGCAAGCTGCCAGTGCTGCAGGCGGCGGGCATTCGCCGGCTCAATGTGTCGCTCGATACAATGGACGCAGAGGCGTTTCGCGGTATCGCTCGCGGCGGCGACCTGCGCAGTGTGCTGATGGGCATGGAGCAGGCCAGCCAAGCCGGCATGAAGATCAAGGTCAACATGGTCCCGTTGCGCGGGCAGAACCTTGATCAGGTCATGCCGCTGCTCGACTACTGCCTTGAGCGGGGCTACGAGTTGCGCTTCATCGAGCTGATGCGCATGGGGCACCTGGCCCGCGACAGCAATTCATTCCTCCAGCAGTTTGTCAGCCTTGATGAGTTGCTGCGCCTGATCGGCGATCACCACGAGTACCTGCAAGCCGATGCGCCGGTGGATGCCACGGCATTGCGCTACCGCATCCCAGGCAAAGGCTTCTTCGGGGTGATCGCCAACGAGAGCGTGCCGTTCTGTCGGACCTGCTCGCGCCTGCGTCTTTCCTCCACCGGCTGGCTGCATGGCTGCCTGTCTTCGAGTAACCGCCATTACGTCGGCGACTTGCTCGACAAGCCGCGTCATCAGGCGCTGCCAGCGTTGCAGGGGCTGCTGGTCAAGGCCCTGGGCGACAAGCAGGCGGTGGCGTTTTCCGGGGGTGCCACGGTGATGAAAATCATCGGCGGCTGATCCATCGGCAAGCTGGCGCAAAACCTGCATCTGCCGGCTGTTCGCCGGTTTTCCGTCGCCGGCCTCTGGAGGAAAGATGCGTAGCCTGGTTCTGTCGCTGGCACTGTTGGTGCTGGGCGGCTGCATGAATGTCAGTGATATGGGTGATGGCGTGCAGTACCACATGAGTGATGCGGGCCTGCTCGACCACAGCGAAACTCGCCGCTCGATGTCGCTGCGCCTGCAACCCGACTCATTCATTTACATCGGCCAGGGCGCCTTCATGCCACCTGGCGGATCCTATCCGCGCCCGAACGTAGTGGCCGAGGTGGCCTTCAAGGGCTTCGTCGAGTACTTCCCGATGGTGCGCCGGGCGCGTGGGCCGCTGGGGCTGGAACAGGCGCTGGAAGAGGCCCGCTCAGTGGGCGCGCATTACCTGCTGTACACCCGTTTCGCCAAGGCTGACGACCGTATCGGCAATGGCGACGAGTGGTATGACGAGCAGGCAGTGGACCGCCTGGGTATCGATACCGGCACTATTCAGCTGATGCTGATCGAAACCAGCACGCGCTACCTGATCGACACCACGACCATTCGCAGTCGCGGCGGTTTGCTGACGTTCCACGACAACAAGCCGGAAGATTTGCTCGGCCCACCGCTTGAGGATTACGCTCGCAGCCTATTGGGCATGAGTCGCTGAGGAGTGTGAAGATGGCAGGTACCGGCAAGGCCAACGATCTGTTGGCGCAAATTCCCAAGGCGGAAAAAGGCCTGCCACCGGTGCACCTGTGGAATCCGGACTTCTGTGGCGATATCGACATGCGTATCGCCCGCGATGGCACCTGGTTTTATCTGGGTACGCCGATTGGTCGCAAGCCGATGGTCAAGCTGTTCTCCACCATCATTCGCCGCGATGGTGATGATTACTTCCTGATTACCCCGGTGGAGAAGGTCGGCATCAAGGTCGACGATGCGCCGTTCGTCGCCGTTGCCCTGGAAGTACAGGGCGATGGTGAACAGCAACTGCTGCGTTTTACCAGCAATGTCGAGGAGCAGGTCGAGGCCGGCCCCGAGCATCCCCTGCGCTTCGTGATCGATCCGCTCACGGCAGAACCATCACCTTATGTGCACATGCGCACTAACCTGGAAGCGCTGATTCATCGCAATGTCTTCTATCAGCTGGTCGAGCTGGCCGTGGCGCGCGAGATCGATGGCGAGCAGTGGCTGGGAGTTTGGAGTGGCGGGGAATTCTTCCCCATTGGTCACCCGTAGGCCCCGCGTTTTCCGCTGAATTGGCTATTTGTGTGGCGTGAGTTGCGCTCTAACCTGCGCTTACTCCCACATGCCAATGAGGTGCCTGCCCATGAAACCCCGTCTGCTGTCCGGCTTGATGCTGGCGTTTGTCTGTCTGTCCGTCGCCACGCCCCTCTGGGCCCATGGCGAGGAGGGCCAGGAAGCACTCAAGGTGCTGCAGGAGCAGCAGATCAGCAATGCCCCCGGCAAGAAGGTGATCATGCTCACGGTGAGCTACAAGCCGGGCCAGCATTCGTTGGCGCACCAGCATCCGGGAGCGGTGATGGCTTATGTGCTGGAAGGGGCGGTGGTCTCCCAGCTCAAGGGCGAAGAGCCGAAAACCTTCAAGAAAGGCGAATACTGGTACGAGGCGCCGGGTACCGTTCACCTGATGTCGCGCAACGCCAGCAATACCCAGCCGGCACGCCTGTTGGTGTGGGGCCTGGTCGATGAGCCGCAGCCGCTGACCGAACCTTACAAGCCCTGATTTTTCCAGCCGGAAACGAAAAAGCCTCCAGTGCTTGCGCAACTGGAGGCTTTTTCAGATGTTTGGCTCCGCGACCAGGACTCGAACCTGGGACCCAATGATTAACAGTCATTTGCTCTACCGACTGAGCTATCGCGGAATCTGTGGCGTATCTTACTGATTGCTAAGGGGAAGTCAAGCCTCCCCCGAGCAATTCACGCTTACAGGACTTCGATGATCGCGTTGGTCACGACTTCGATGTTGTTCTGGTTCAGCGAAGCCACGCAGATGCGGCCGGTGTCCAGTGCATAGATACCGAACTCGTTCTTCAGACGGGCAACCTGCTCAACGCTCAGGCCCGAGTAGGAGAACATCCCGCGCTGGCGACCGACGAAGCTGAAGTCGGCCTTGGCGCCCAGCAGGTCAACCATCTGGTTGCGCATGCCGCGAATGCGCTGGCGCATCTCGGCCAGTTCGGTTTCCCACATGTCGCGCAGCTCAGGGCTGTTCAGCACGGTGGCGACGATGGTCGCGCCGTGAGTCGGCGGGTTGGAGTAGTTGGTGCGGATCACGCGCTTGACCTGCGACAGCACGCGCACGCTTTCTTCCTTCGACGCGGTGACGATGGACAGGGCACCGACGCGCTCGCCGTACAGCGAGAAGGATTTGGAGAACGAGCTGGACACGAAGAAGTCCAGGCCCGATTCGGCGAACAGGCGCACAGCAGCGGCGTCTTCGTCGATGCCGGCACCGAAGCCCTGGTACGCCATGTCGAGGAACGGAATGTGCCCCTTGGCCTTGATCGCTTCCAGCACGTTGCCCCAGTCTTCAGGGCTGAGGTCGACGCCAGTCGGGTTGTGGCAGCAGGCGTGCAGTACGATGATCGAGCCGGACGGCAGGGCGTTCAGGTCTTCGAGCATGCCGCTGCGGTTGACGTCGTGGGTGGCGGCGTCGTAATAGCGATAGTTCTGTACCGGGAAACCAGCGGTTTCGAACAGCGCGCGGTGGTTTTCCCAGCTCGGGTCGCTGATGGCGACGACGGCATTGGGCGACAGCAGCTTGAGGAAGTCGGCACCGATCTTCAGCGCGCCGGTACCGCCGACAGCCTGGGTGGTGATCACGCGGCCAGCGGCCAGCAGAGGGGACTCGGCACCGAACAGCAGCTTCTGCACGGCCTGGTCGTACGCCACGATGCCGTCGATCGGCAGGTAGCCACGGGAGGCGTGCTGGGCTGCACGTTGGGTTTCGGCTTCGATGACCGCACGCAGCAGTGGAATACGCCCTTCTTCGTTGCAGTACACACCTACGCCCAGGTTCACCTTGTGGGTGCGGGTATCGGCGTTGAAAGCTTCGTTGAGGCCCAGAATGGGATCGCGTGGTGCCAGCTCGACAGCGGAAAACAGGCTCATTATTACCTTGGCTCTGAATGGAGAGTGATAGGGGTCGCACGCTCCAGTCGGATGCACTAGAGCGGTGCACAAACGGGGAGTCAGTATAGTGATACCCGTCGGTCACGGCGACAGGCTGTCGCAGCTTTTCCTGCTGTTTGGCCGAATATTTTTCGACCGTTAGTCGATTCGGCGGGTCAACCGAGGGGAAATGTCGCGGTGTTGGCCTTGAAACTGGCGCTGGGCGCCTAAAATTGGGTATAACTACTGTCTATAAATACAGTTGCTTGTATCCGCTTACTCGCAGGGGTTTGTCATGTCCGAGTTTCAGCTCGTTACCCGCTTCCAGCCGGCTGGCGATCAGCCCGAGGCCATTCGCCAGATGGTCGAAGGCATCGAGGCGGGGTTGGCACACCAGACCCTGCTCGGGGTGACCGGTTCGGGCAAGACCTTCAGCATCGCCAACGTGATTGCCCAGGTGCAGCGGCCGACCCTGGTGCTGGCGCCGAACAAGACGTTGGCGGCGCAGTTGTACGGCGAGTTCAAGTCGTTCTTCCCGAACAATGCGGTGGAATACTTCGTCTCCTACTACGACTACTACCAGCCGGAAGCCTACGTACCCTCGTCCGATACCTTCATCGAGAAGGACGCCTCGATCAACGACCATATCGAGCAGATGCGCCTGTCGGCCACCAAGGCGCTGCTTGAGCGGCGTGACGCGATCATCGTCACCACGGTGTCGTGCATCTATGGCCTGGGCAGCCCGGAAACCTACCTGAAGATGGTCCTGCACGTGGACCGTGGCGACAAGCTCGACCAGCGCGCACTGCTGCGCCGCCTGGCTGACTTGCAGTACACCCGCAACGAGATGGACTTTGCCCGCTCGACCTTCCGGGTGCGGGGCGACGTGATCGACATCTTCCCCGCCGAATCCGATCTGGAAGCCATCCGGATCGAGTTGTTTGACGACGAAGTGGAGAATATCGCTGCGTTCGACCCGCTGACCGGCGAGGTGATCCGCAAGCTGCCGCGTTTCACCTTCTACCCCAAGAGCCACTACGTCACGCCGCGCGAGACGCTGCTTGAGGCGGTCGAGGGCATCAAGGTCGAGTTGCAGGAGCGTCTGGAATACCTGCACAAGGCCAACAAGCTGGTGGAGGCCCAGCGCCTGGAGCAGCGCACCCGTTTTGATTTGGAGATGATTCTCGAGCTGGGCTACTGCAACGGCATCGAAAACTACTCGCGTTACCTCTCCGGGCGCCCGGCGGGTGCTGCGCCGCCCACCTTGTATGACTATTTGCCGGCAGATTCGCTGCTGGTCATCGATGAATCCCACGTCAGCGTTCCGCAGGTCGGGGCGATGTACAAGGGCGATCGCTCACGTAAAGAAACCCTGGTGGAATACGGCTTCCGCCTGCCCTCGGCACTGGACAACCGGCCAATGCGCTTTGACGAGTGGGAGGGCGTCAGCCCGCAGACCATATTCGTCTCGGCAACCCCCGGCCCGTACGAAGCCGACCATGCCGGCCGGGTGGTCGAGCAGGTGGTGCGGCCTACCGGGCTGGTCGACCCGCAGATCGAGGTGCGCCCGGCGACCACCCAGGTCGATGACTTGCTGTCCGAGATCCACAAGCGCGCGGCAATCGAGGAGCGAGTGCTGGTCACCACCTTGACCAAGCGCATGGCCGAAGACTTGACCGACTACCTGGCCGATCACGATGTGCGCGTGCGTTACCTGCACTCGGACATCGACACCGTGGAGCGGGTGGAGATCATTCGTGACCTGCGCCTGGGCGTGTTCGACGTGCTGGTGGGGATCAACCTGCTGCGTGAAGGGTTGGACATGCCGGAGGTGTCGCTGGTGGCGATTCTGGATGCCGACAAGGAGGGCTTCCTGCGCTCGGAGCGTTCGTTGATCCAGACCATTGGTCGGGCGGCGCGTAACCTCAATGGTCGAGCGATTCTGTATGCCGACCGGATGACCGGCTCCATGGAGCGGGCCATTGGCGAGACCGAGCGTCGGCGCGACAAGCAGATCGCCTTCAACGCTGCCAACGGCATCGTGCCCAAGGGTGTGGTCAAGGATGTCACCGACATCATGGAAGGCGCCACGGTGCCCGGCTCGCGCAGCAAGAAGCGCAAGGGCATGGCCAAGGCGGCGGAGGAGAGCGCGCGGTACGAAGCCGAGCTGCGCTCACCGGCGGAGGTCACCAAGCGCATCAAGCAACTGGAGGAGAAGATGTATCAGTTGGCGCGGGACTTGGAATTCGAGGCGGCTGCGCAGTTGCGTGACGAGATTACCCAGTTGCGTGAGCGCCTGCTGACCCTTTGAGGTGTAGCCGCTGCCGTCAGGCTGCGCTCGCCTGCATGGCAGGCGCCGCTTTTGGGACCCCTGACGGGCTCCAGCGCAGCCTGTCGGCAGCGGCTACAAAAGTTGTGCAAGAGGCACCTCAGTCAATGTGCCTCACCTGCCTTGAGCCCCTGCGGCAATTTCTTGGTCAGCATCACCGCCACCATGCTGATCGCCAGCCCGATACCGACAAAGTGGAAGGCATCGTTGTAGGCCATGATCATCGCCTGCTGGTGGGTAATCTCGCTTAGCTTGCCCAGCGCCGCCGTCTCACTGCCCAACTTCTCCGCCAGCAGCGCTATGCGCTCCGCCACCTGCGGGTTGGTGGGCACGATGGATTCACGCAGGTAATCGAAATACACCTTGCCCCGGGCATCCAGCAACGTTGCCAGCAGCGCAATGCCGATGGCGCCACCCAGGTTGCGCAGGATATTGAACAGGCTCGACGCCGACCCCGCGTCCTGCGGCTGGATATAGGCCGTGGCAATCAACGAGATGGTCACCATGATCATTGGTTGGCCCAACGCCCGGATGATCTGGATGTGATTGAACTGGGTGCCGGCAAAGTCCGGGTTGAGTACGCCGGAGCTGAAGCTCGCCAGGCCAAACAGGCCGAAACCTACCGCGCAGAGGATTTTCGGTGATATCACCTTCATCAGTTGGGGAATCAGCGGGATCAGGAATAGCTGCGGCACCCCCATCCACATGATCACTTCACCGATCTGCAGGGCGTTGTAGTTCTGGATCTGCGCCAGGTACAGCGGCAACAGATAGATCGAACCATACAACCCGACCCCCATCCCCAGGCTGGCGATGCTTGATAGCCCGAAGTTGCGGTTCTGCAGGATGCGCAGGTTGATCAGCGGGTTGGGTTTGGAGAGCTGCACGATCACGAAGGTGATCAGGCTGATCAGGGCGATGCTGCCCAGGCTGACGATCAGGCTGGATTCCAGCCAGTCCTTGCGGTGGCCTTCTTCAAGGAACACCTGCAAGCAGCCCAGGCCAACGCCCAGGGTGACAATCCCGGTGTAGTCGGTGCTCTTGAGCAGTTCCCAGTGCGCTTCCTTCTTCTCCAGCCCGTACATCAAGCCGGCGATCATGATCAGGCCTGGCGGGATGTTGATGTAGAAGATGTACTCCCAGCCCCAGTTCTCGGTCAGCCAGCCGCCCAGGGTCGGGCCGATGGACGGTGCAAAGGTCGCGGTCATGGCGAACATGGCCATGCCCTTGGCGCGATGGTGCTCGGGCAGCTTGATCAGGGTCAGGGTGAACGCCAGGGGGATCAGCGCGCCGCCGGTAAAGCCCTGCATGGCGCGGAACACGATCATGCTTTCCAGGTTCCAGGCCATGGAGCAGAGCAGGGACGAGAACAGGAAGCCCAGCGACACCCATACCGCCAGGCGCCGCGCTGACAGCAGCTGCACCAGCCAGGCGGTCAGCGGGATCATGATGATCTCGGCCACCAGGTACGAGGTGGAAATCCACGAGCCTTCTTCCAGGGTCGCTGACAGCGCGCCCTGGATATCCTTGAGCGAGGAGTTGGTGATCTGGATGTCCAGCACCGCCATGAAGGCGCCGAGCATCACGCTCATCACCGCGATCCAGTCGCGCCGGGTGGGTTCGCCGGCGGGACGGATCAGTTGATCACCGGCCATCGTCGCGGATATCGATGGTAGCGGTCACCGACATGCCCGGGCGGATCTTGCCGCGCAGCGGGTTGTCGGCGGCGAAAGTCAGCTTGACCGGAATACGCTGCACCACCTTGGTGAAGTTGCCGGTGGCGTTGTCCGGTGGCAGCAGGCTGAATTGCGCGCCGGAGGCGGCGAACAGGCTGTCGACGCGACCTTCGATCGGGGTGTCGGGGTAGCTGTCGAAGAGCAGTTCGGCTTTTTGCCCGGGTTGCATCTTGCCGATCTGGGTTTCCTTGAAGTTGGCCTGAACCCAGATGGCCTGGTCCGGAACGATCGACAGCAGGTAGGCGCCGGCCTGCACATATTGGCCATTGCGTGCTGCGCGCTGGCCGATCATGCCGCTGATCGGTGCGTGGATCTCGCTGCGCGACAGGTTCAGCTCGGCCTGGGCCAGGTCGGTGCGGGCGGTGGCGATCTGCGCGTCGAGGCGCTTGATTTCGGCGCTCAGCGCGTTGACCTGCTGGCGCTGGCCTTGCAGGTCGGCCTGGGCCTTGTTCACTTGTGAGTGGGCAATGTTGTTTTCCGCAGACAGGGTAGTGACCCGCTCCTCGGAAACAAAACCCGGCTTGCGCAGCGCCTGGGCACGGTTCAGGTCCAGTTGCGCACGCCCCTGGGTTGCCTGGCTGGCGGACACCTGGGCCTGGCTGGCGGCAATCAGGCTGGCTTGCTGGGTCAACCGGCTTTCCGCCTGGACGCGTTCCGCTTCACGGGTGGTCAGGGTGGCGCGGGCGCGCTCGACGGCAAACTGGAAGTCGTTGCCTTCCAGGCGCACCAGCAGGTCACCTTTGGCGACATGCTGGTTGTCTTCGACCAGTACTTCATCGATGCGCGCACCCAGTTGGCTGGACACACGGGTGATTTCGCCCTGGACGTAGGCGTTGTCGGTGCTTTCATAGAAGCGCCCCTTGAAGTACCAATGGGCCAGGAAAGACAGGCCGATCAGGGCGACCAGAGTGAAAAAAATCAGTAGGCGACGCTTGAGTTGAGCTGGCATGAGGACGATCGTTCTAAAAATGTAAGCAGATTTAACAAGCTTTGGATCCGCTCGCACAAGGGGTGATCGCGCCCATTACTGGAGCCGGGCGCCTCCACCCTGTTAACATCCAGCCTTTGTTTCATCTCTTGTTCGAGACTCTCATGACCACCGTTCGCACGCGTATCGCGCCTTCGCCTACTGGCGATCCCCATGTTGGCACCGCCTACATCGCCCTGTTCAACTACTGCTTTGCCAAGCAGCACGGCGGCGAGTTCATCCTGCGTATCGAAGACACCGACCAGTTGCGTTCGACCCGCGAGTCCGAGCAGCAGATCTTCGATGCCCTGCGCTGGCTGGGTATCGAATGGAGCGAAGGCCCGGATGTCGGCGGCCCGCACGGCCCTTACCGGCAGAGCGAGCGTGGCGAGATCTACAAGCAGTACGCCCAGCAACTGGTTGACCTGGGCCATGCCTTCCCGTGCTTCTGCACCGCCGAAGAGCTGGACCAGATGCGTGCCGAGCAGATGGCTCGCGGCGAAACCCCGCGGTATGACGGTCGTGCCTTGCTGCTGTCGGCCGAAGAAGTGCAGCGCCGCCTGGCTGCTGGCGAGCCGCACGTTATCCGCATGAAGGTGCCGAGCGAAGGCACTTGCGTGGTGCCTGACCTGCTGCGTGGCGACGTCGAGATCCCGTGGGACCGCATGGACATGCAGGTGCTGATGAAGACCGACGGCCTGCCGACCTACTTCCTGGCCAACGTGGTTGATGACCATTTGATGGGCATCACCCACGTATTGCGTGGCGAAGAGTGGCTGCCATCGGCGCCCAAGCTGATCAAGCTGTATGAATACTTCGGCTGGGAGCAGCCGCAGCTGTGCTACATGCCGCTGTTGCGCAACCCGGACAAGAGCAAACTGTCCAAGCGCAAGAACCCGACCTCGGTGACCTTCTACGAGCGCATGGGCTTCATGCCGGAAGCCATGCTGAACTACCTGGGCCGCATGGGTTGGTCGATGCCGGACGAGCGCGAGAAGTTCTCCCTGGACGAAATGGTCGAGCACTTCGACCTGTCCCGCGTGTCCCTGGGCGGGCCGATCTTCGATATCGAGAAGCTGTCCTGGCTCAATGGCCAGTGGCTGCGTGACCTGCCGGTGGAAGAGTTTGCTGCGCGCGTGCAGAAGTGGGCGTTCAACAGCGACTACATGATGAAAATCGCGCCGCACGTGCAGGGCAGGGTGGAAACCTTCAGCCAGGTCGCACCGTTGGGTGGGTTCTTCTTCGAAGGCGGGCTGAAGCTGGACGCCAAGCTGTTCGAAAGCAAGAAGCTGTCCGGTGACCAGGTGCGTCAGGTGATGCAGTTGATCCTGTGGAAGCTGGAAGGCCTGCGTCAGTGGGAAAAAGAGCGCATCACCGGGGTGATCCAGGCTGTGGTCGAGGCGCTGGAGCTGAAGCTGCGTGATGCCATGCCGCTGATGTTTGCCGCGATCACCGGGCAGGCCAGCTCGGTATCGGTGCTCGATGCGATGGAAATCCTCGGCCCGGACCTGACCCGCTTCCGTCTGCGCCAGGCGCTGGACCTGCTGGGCGGCGTGTCGAAGAAGGAAAACAAGGAGTGGGAGAAGCTGTTGGGCACGATTGCCTGACACTGAAATTTCTGTAGTAGTTGGCCTTGTGGGAGCTGGCCTTGCCAGCGATCAACCGCGCAGCGGTTGCTGTCAGTGCCGGCCTCATCGCCGGCAAAGCCGGCTCCCACAGGGTTTTCGCCCCGGGTTTTGCGGGGTGTTTCCTGCCCAAAGGCGGTAAGTGTTTGTTATCTCGGAAAAAAAATTCGAATTTTGTTGAAAATATATTTGACAGGTTCGTGATCCGATCTTAATATGCGCCCCGTCCACAGCGATGAACGAAACGAAGCGCGAAGCACCCAGCCAAGCGATTCTGTTCAAAGCGACATTGTGGGGCTATAGCTCAGCTGGGAGAGCGCCTGCATGGCATGCAGGAGGTCAGCGGTTCGATCCCGCTTAGCTCCACCAATTTCCAGGTTCGCAGTTGGTTGTAATAACTGCGAACATGATCAAGCCCAAGGCTTGGTCGATTGGTAGAAGGGTTGCGTCCCCTTCGTCTAGTGGCCTAGGACACCGCCCTTTCACGGCGGTAACAGGGGTTCGAGTCCCCTAGGGGACGCCAGTTTTACACATGCGATGTCGAAAGAGGTCGCAGCGTCGCGAGACGAAAAATCCGGGGCTATAGCTCAGCTGGGAGAGCGCCTGCATGGCATGCAGGAGGTCAGCGGTTCGATCCCGCTTAGCTCCACCAATTTTGCCAAGGTTTGTGTAAACAAACCTGCACGAAGGTTTTTGTCCCCTTCGTCTAGTGGCCTAGGACACCGCCCTTTCACGGCGGTAACAGGGGTTCGAGTCCCCTAGGGGACGCCATTTTTACCCGCTTTGCGGGATTTCAAGGCTCATTCGATTATTGAATGAGCCTTTTGTTTTTTCCCCTCCAAAAAGTTTTTTTCCCTTGTCGCGGTATCGGGCAGGGGAAAGTGCTTGCGTTTAAATATTATGAGAATAATATTCCGATCATAATATTTCGGAGGCAAGCCATGAACGACAAGAAAGCCCGGACCCGTGAGCGCATCCTCGATGCGGCCCGCAGCGCGTTGATCCAGCATGGCCCGGCCGAACCCAGCGTCAACCAGGTAATGGGTGCCGCCGGCCTGACGGTTGGCGGTTTCTATGCACACTTCGAAAGCAAGGACGCCCTGATGCTGGAGGCGTTCAGTCAGTTGCTGGGCGAGCGTCGCGGCTTGCTGTCGGAGGTCGACCCGGCACTGGATGGCCAGGCGCGGCGTGCGCTGGTCGCGGCCTTCTACCTGTCGCGCAAGCACCGCGACGCCACTGAGCATGCCTGCCCACTGCCAACTTCCCTGGGCGAAATGACCCGCCTGCCAGACGAGTTCCGCCAGGTACTGGCCGAACACATCGAGTTGATGTCCGCGCAACTGGCCGACAGCCCCGAAGATGCCGACAAGGTGCTGGCTGACCTGGCATTGATGGTGGGCGGCCTGGCCCTGGCCCGCGCGCTGGGTACTGACGACCTTTCTGACCGTGTCTTGCGTGCCGCCAAATCGGCGGTGATCTGACCGCGCGTTTTCCACAGGAGCAAAGCGATGAACACCTTGAGCTGGATTCGTGGCGTTAATGGCACCTTGGGCCACCTGATTCCCGAGCGCGTTGCCCACAAGATGCGCCAGGCCTTCATGACCCCGCGCAACCGGCCGCCGCGCGACTGGGAGCTGCCGTTGCTGGCCAGCGCCGAGCGCATCACCCTGCGCTTTGGCTTGTCGGCGTTGCGCTGGGGGAAGGGGCCTACGGTGTTGCTGATGCATGGTTGGGAAGGGCGGCCGACGCAGTTCGCCAAATTGATCGAAACCCTGGTGGCATCCGGCTACACGGCAGTCTCGCTGGATGGCCCGGCCCATGGGCATTCACCGGGCACGCAGGCCAACGTGGCACAATTTGCCCGTGCGCTGCTGGAGGCGGCAGCGGAGTTGCCACCGCTGAAGGCGGTGATCGGCCACTCCATGGGCGGCGCGAGCGTGTTGCTGGCCTTGCAGTGGGGGTTGCGCGCCGAGGCCGTGGTAAGCATTGCCGCGCCAGCACGTCTGGTCGGCGTCCTGCGCGGTTTCGCCAACCACCTGGGCATGCCGGGGCGGGCGCGCGCGGCGTTCATTCGCCAGATCGAGCGGGATGTCGGCGTTCTGGTGTCGAAGCTTGATGTCACCCGCTATCAGTTGGAGATGCCCGGCCTGATCGTGCATGCCGAGGACGATTGGCTGGTGCCGGCCAGCGAGGCGCGGGTGATTCACGATGCCTGGTTCGACAGTCGTCTGTTGCTGTTGCCTGAGGGCGGGCACCAGCGCGTACTGGCCGACCCGCAACTGGTCGAAGGGGTGATGACGCTGCTGGAGCGCAGTGCATTGCCGGCGCGCCAATCCGCCTGAGCATCCGTTACACTCTGCCCGTTCACCACAATCGGGAGCGGGCATGAGTTGGGATCGGGCAACGCCATTCGTCATCGACCTTCGCGTCGGTGCAGAAGACATCGACGGGCTGGGGCACGCCAATAACGCGGTCTACGTCACCTGGCTGGAGCGCTGCGCCTGGCGCCATTCCCAGCGCCTGGGGCTGGACCTGGCCGAGTATCGGCGCCTGGACCGGGCCATGGCGGTGGTGCGTCACGAAATCGACTACCTGGCCAGCGCCTATGAAGAAGATGAGTTGCAGTTGGCAACCTGGATCGTCGACTGGGATCAACGCCTGAAGATGACCCGGCATTTCCAGCTGGTGCGCCCAAGCGATGGCACCACCTTGCTGCGCGCACAAACCACGTTTGTCTGCATCGAATTGTCCACCGGCAAGCCCAAGCGCATGCCGCCAGAGTTTCTTGAGGGCTATGGCGCCGCCTTGCCGGCCCCGCAGTCGACCTAGAGCCCGGTATGGGCGAGGATCCGCTCGACGATCTCATCCACCGAGGTGCGTGAGGTGTCAAAGCTCAGCGCCGGGTCACGCGGCACTTCATAGTCTGCGCTGATGCCGCTGAAGTCGTTGATCAGGCCGGCCAGCGCCTTGCGGTACAGCCCCTTGGGGTCGCGGGCAATCAGGGTTTGCAGCGGGGCGTGCAGGTACACCTCGTGGAACGGACAGTCGTCGAACAGCGCCCGGGCCAGCGCTCGGTCATGGGCGAACGGCGAAATCAGCGCACTGATCACCACGTTGCCGGTATCGGCCAGAATCCGCGCCACCTCGCTGGCGCGACGTACGCTTTCGGCGCGGTCTGCCGGGCTGAAGCCCAGGTTGCGATTGAGGCCTTGGCGCAGCTTGTCACCATCGAGAATGCAGCTCTGCCGCTGGCGGCGGCTCAAGGCGGCATTCAGGGCCTGGGAAATCGTCGACTTGCCCACCCCGGACACCCCGGTGAACCAGATGATGCTCGGTGGCTGGCGGTAATCTTCGTGCACGTTGCGCTCTTCCATGGCTGGTTGGCTGATCTTCAGGGCCGGTAGCGCAGATTTAGTACGTGGCGCAGCCAAAGTAAAGATCATCCTTCACATTCGCCCCTTTGTTAAACTGCCGCTTTTTTCGCAGGCCTTCTTTACATGCAAATTGCCCTGGCCCCGATGGAGGGGCTGGTCGACAACATCCTGCGCGACGTCCTGACCCGTGTGGGCGGGATCGACTGGTGTGTCACCGAGTTCATCCGCATCAATGACCGCCTGCTGCCGCCGGGCGAGTTCTACAAGCTCGCCCCGGAGCTGCGCCATGGTGCGCAAACAGCCGCTGGCGTGCCGATGCGTGTGCAATTGCTCGGTTCCGACCCGGTCTGCCTGGCCGAAAACGCCGTGTTGGCCTGCGAGCTGGGTGCACCGGTGATCGACCTGAACTTCGGTTGCCCGGCCAAGACGGTGAACAAGTCCCGGGGTGGCGCTGTGCTGCTGAAGGAGCCCGAGTTGCTCCATGCCATCTTGCGTGAGGTGCGCCGTGCGGTGCCTGCGCATATTCCGGTTACCGCCAAGATGCGCCTGGGCTTCGATAGCCCGGACGGCGCCATGGACTGCGCGCTGGCGCTGGCCGAAGGTGGCGCCGAGCAACTGGTGGTGCACGCGCGCACCAAGGTCGAAGGCTACAAGCCGCCGGCGCATTGGGAGTGGGTGGCGCGAGTGCAGGACGTGGTCAAGGTGCCGGTGTTCGCCAACGGCGAGGTGTGGACGCTGGAAGACTGGCGGCGTTGCCGCGAAGTCAGTGGCGTGGAAGACATCATGCTTGGTCGCGGGCTGGTCTCGCGCCCTGATCTGGCCCGGCAGATCGCGGCCGTGCGCGATGGCGTGGAGTTCGTGCCGCTGGACTGGCAGGGCTTGTTGCCACTGATCCAGGAGTTCTGGTCCCAGGCCCGCGCGGAGCTGACCCCGCGTGCTGCGCCGGGGCGCCTGAAGCAATGGGTGGCCATGCTCACGCGCACCTACCCAGAGGCGACTGCGCTGTTTACCGAGCTGCGCCGGGAGACCGATTGCGACCGGGTTGGGCAGTTGATCGGCGTGCCGGTGCCCGAGGCGGCTTGAGGGCGCCATCGCGGGGCCAGCCCGCTCCCACAGGGTTTGACCTGGCACCTGTGGGAGTGGTCTGGTCCCGCGATGCGCTCAATAGTCCGCTGGCGCCTGCAACAGCATCGCGCGGAACTCATTGAGTGGCAGCGGCCGGCTGTGCAGGTACCCTTGATACAAATGGCACCCCAGCCGTTCGAGGAACTCCAGCTGCTCGGTCTGCTCCACCCCCTCGGCAATCACCGTCAGATCCAGGCTGCGCGCCATTGCCACAATTGCCCGGACAATCTCCGCATCATTCGGGTCCAACGGCGCATCGCGCACAAATGACTGGTCGATCTTCAGCGCGTCAACCGGCAAGCGCTTGAGGTAGGTCAGCGACGAATACCCGGTACCGAAATCGTCCATCGCAAAACTTACCCCGAACGCTTTCAGCTCACGCATCTTGCTGATGGTGTCCTCCAGGTTCTGGATCACGATGCCTTCGGTAATCTCCAGCTTGAGCATCTGGTAGGGCAGGCGATAGTCCTCCAGGCTGCGCCGCACCCGTTCGACGAAGTCGTTCTGGCGGAACTGCCGAGGGCTGATGTTCACGCACAGGCTGAAATCTTCGGCATCGATCAGCCCGTCCTGCAACATGCGCGAGCAGGCATCGCAGGCTTCGTCGAGAATCCAGCTGCCGACTTCCAGGATCATCCCGCTTTCTTCCAACACTTGAATGAACTGCGCCGGTGGCTGCTGCCCAAGTTGCGGGTGGTGCCAGCGCAG
Organism: Pseudomonas fontis; assembly: GCF_028656955.1. GTDB lineage: Bacteria > Pseudomonadota > Gammaproteobacteria > Pseudomonadales > Pseudomonadaceae > Aquipseudomonas > Aquipseudomonas fontis. The sequence goes on along the minus strand of NZ_JAMDGY010000116.1, from coordinate 23,693 downwards.
CAGCACCTCGGCGCCGACAATGCGGTTGTCGCGGGCATCGACTTGCGGCTGGAAGTGCAACGACAGCTCGCCGCGGGCCAGTGCCAGGCGCAGGTCGCTTTCCATGCGCAGCCGCTCGCTGGCGGCCTTCTGCATGGTGGTATGGAACAGCTGCGTGGTGTTGCGCCCGGAATCCTTGGCGCGGTACAGCGCGATGTCTGCGCGCTTGAGCAGGTCGGCGGGGGTCGAGCCGTGGTCTGGAATCAGCGCCACGCCAATGCTCGGCGTCACCTGCAGGCGCTGGCCATCCAGCGAGATGGGCTCGGCGAGCAGTTCGCGCAAGGTATCGGCCAACTCGCGGACCTTGGCGGTGACGTCCTCGCGGCTGCCCTCCAGGCCGCTGAGCAGCACCACGAACTCGTCCCCGCCGAGTCGCGCGACAGTGTCTTCCATGCGCACGCTGGCTTCCAGGCGCGCGGTGATGATCTTCAGCACGGTATCGCCGACCGGGTGGCCGAGCGAGTCGTTGATGTGCTTGAAGTGGTCCAGGTCGAGGAACAGAAGCGCGCCGCGCAGGTTGTGGCGTTTGAGCAGGGCGATCTGCTGGCTCAGGCGATCCATCAGCAGCGCGCGGTTGGGCAGGTTGGTCAGTGGGTCGTGGTAGGCCAGGTGGCGGATCTGCGCCTGGGCGTTTTTCAGCTGGCTGACATCACGGGCAGTGAGCAACAGGCAGTCGGTCTCGTTGAGGGTGATCGGCTCGACCGACACCTCCACGGTGAGGATGTCGCCCTGCTTGTTGCGCCCGAGCATTTCCCGGTGGTGGATGCGCCCGCGCTCCTGTACCTCGGCCAGCAGCAGGACGTGCTGCTTGTCGTCGGCCCACAGGCCGACATCGCGGGCGCTGAGGCCTACCACTTCGCTGGCGCTGTAGCCGGTCAGGCGGCAGAAGCCATCGTTGACCTCCAGGTAGCGGCCGCTGTCGCGCTCGGTGATGGTGATGGCGTCGGGGCTGGCGTGGAAGGCCATGGCGAACTTCTCTTCACTGGCCTTCAGTGCCGCTTCCGCACGCTGCTGCTGGGTAATGTCGCGCAGCGTGGTGACGCTGCAGGTCTGGTTGTCGACCTTGATCAGGCGGCTGGAAATTACGCAGGTCAGCGGCAGGCCATCCTGATGGTTGACCACTACCGCCACGTTGTTCAGCGCCTGGTCGCGGATCACCTGCTCGATGCGCCGTGCGCGCTCGGCAGACTCGGCCCACAGGCCGATTTCCTCGGCGGTGCGGTTGAGCACCTGCTCGGCGGTCCAACCGAAGGTCTGGGTGAAGGCCGGGTTGATCTCGATGAACTGCCCGGTTTCCTGGCGCGTTACGCAGATCGGGTCGGGGCTGACCTGGAACAGGCTGGCGAATTTCTCTTCCGAGCTGGTCAGGCGCTGTTCGCGTTCAACCTGGTCGGTGATGTCCAGCAAGGTGCCGGCCATGCGCAGCGGGTTGCCGCTCTCGTCGCGGTACAGGCGGGCGCGGCTTTCTATATAGCGCGAGGTGCCGTTTTCCAGCTGGATGCGGTAGGTGATCTGGTAATTGCCCGCCGGCCCTTCACGCAGGCTGCGGTAGGCCTGGCGCATGCTGCTGCGTTCCTGCTCGGGCACGCCTTCGAAAAAGGCTTCGAACGATTCATGGAAGGGCACCGGGTCCAGGCCGTGCAATTGTGCGGCGCGGGCCGAGCCATAGAGCATGCCGCTGGGGATATGCCAGTCCCAGGTGCCCAGTTGCGCGGAGTCCAGGGCCAGGTCCAGGCGTTCCTGGCTGTCCTTGAGCGCCTGCTCGGCGCGTTTGCGTTCGCTGGTGTCGATAAAGGTGCTGAGCAGGTAGGCGACGCCTTCAAGCTCGATGCTCTGGGTGCACAGGATGCCATCGTGGATTTGCCCGCTGCTGGCGCGAAACTGCACCTCCAGGGTGATCGGGCTGTTGCTGCCACGGGTGGCCTCGAGCACCTGCTGGCGCTGCTGGGGGTTGACCCACAGGCCCAGCTCCAGGGTGGTCTTGTCGGTGATCTGGCCGGCCGGCCAACCGAGGATGTTTTCGAAGTGCTGGTTGACTTCGTAGATCATCCCGTCGGCCCGGCGGGTCAGCAGGATCACGTTCGGCGACAGGTGGAAGAGGGTGGCAAAGCGCTTTTCCGAGTTGATCAGCGCCGTTTCACGCTCGCGCTGGCGGGTGATTTCACGGATCACCCCGATCATCTGCGGGCGGCCGTGGCGGTCCTTGCTCATGCTGCCGTTGATTTCCAGCCAGTGCAGGCTGCCGTCGGGCCAGCGGATGCGGTGGCGCAGCGCCTGTTCCACCGGCTCGCCATTGAGCACGGCGTTGAACGCCTGCAAGGTCCGCGCGCGGTCTTCCATGGGTAACAGGTCGAGGTAGTCGAGGTCATTGGGCAGCGGCTGCTGCGGGTCGAAACCGAACAGCGCCTGGGTGCCGCGCGACCAACTGATCCGCCCGGTCTCGACGTCCCAGAACCAGGCACCCAGGCGCGCGCCATTCAGGGCCGCCAACAGTTGCGGTGCGTTTTCCCAGGTTTGCTCCGATTCCTGGGGGTCCGCCGCGTGGATACGGGGCAGACGCGGAAAACGGTTTGCTGATTTGGGCATCGATACCAGACCTTTGGCGGGTAACATCCTTGGGGCGGGCCGTCCAGATCGCGGGGCGGGCCTACTGTTCTCTCGCATGGCTGTCGAGCAGTGCCATAAAGGCTCTGGCCGCGTTCGATAACGTTCGTTCCGTGTGCAGAATGTAGCCTAGCTGGCGGGACAGCTGAATGCCCGGCAAGCCGATGGGTGCAACCTGATCATCGAGCATAGTCCGTGGCAGCACACTCCATGCAAGTCCGATGGACACCATCATCTTGATGGTTTCCAGATAATTGGTACTCATGGCGATGTTCGGCGTCAGGCCCTGGGCTTCGAACAGACGCTGGACGATATGGTGGGTAAAGGTGTTGCCGCCGGGGAACACCGCCGGGTGATGGCCGATATCCGCCAGGCTCACTGCACCATTGCGGGCCAGGGGATGCTCCGGGGCGACGACGAAATCCAGCGGGTCATCCCACACCGGCACCGCACGGATCAGGTGGTGCGGCTCCGGGGCCAGGGTTATCACGGCGATTTCTGCGCGGCCGTGGAGGATTTCTTCGTAGGCCACTTCCGAGTCGAGGAACTGGATGTCCAGCGCCACCGCCGGGTATTGCCGGGTAAACGCCCGCAGCAAAGGGGGCAGGCGGTGCAGGCCGATGTGGTGGCTGGTGGCCAGGGTCAAGCGGCCGCTGACCTCGCCGGTCAGGTTGGTCAGGGCCCGGCGGGTGTCGTCCAGCACGTTGATGATCTGGTAGGCGCGCGGCAACAAGGCGCGCCCGGCCTCGGTCAGGCTGACCTCGCGACCCAGGCGATCGAACAACCGTACGTCGAGTTGTTGCTCCAGGCCGGCGATGCGCTTGCTGATGGCCGGCTGGGTCAGGTGCAGGCGCTCACCCGCGCCGGAGAAGCTTCCCGTCTCGGCAATCGCAATAAAAGCATTGAGGTTGGCCAGGTCCACAGCTTGTATTCCTTTTGGTTATCCAAAGCATGAAAATTATGAATTTGAGTTATTCAATCTAACCTCATAGCATCGTCCGTACAAGCCAAGGGGTTATTGGCATAGAAAGACGCTGATGAGGAACAGTCTGATGGCCGGCAAAACGCTCTACGACAAGCTTTGGGATTCGCATTTGGTCAAGCAGCGCGACGATGGTTCGGCGCTGATCTACATCGACCGTCACATCATTCACGAAGTGACGTCGCCGCAAGCCTTCGAAGGCCTGCGCCTGGCCAACCGCAAACCCTGGCGCATCGATGCCAACATCGCGACGCCTGATCACAACGTACCGACGACCCCGGAGCGCAAGGGCGGTATCGAGGCCATCGTCGACCAGGTGTCGCGCCTTCAGGTGCAGACCCTCGACGAGAACTGTGACGAATATGGCATCACCGAATTCAAGATGAATGACGTGCGTCAGGGGATCGTGCATGTCATCGGCCCGGAGCAGGGTGCAACCTTGCCGGGCATGACCGTGGTCTGCGGCGACTCGCACACCTCGACGCACGGCGCCTTCGGTGCGCTGGCGCATGGCATCGGCACTTCCGAGGTCGAGCACGTGCTCGCCACCCAGTGCCTGGTCGCCAAGAAAATGAAGAACATGCTGGTGCGCGTTGAAGGCCAGTTGCCGTTCGGCGTGACGGCCAAGGACATCGTCCTCGCCGTGATCGGCAAGATCGGCACCGCCGGTGGCAACGGCCATGCCATGGAATTTGCCGGCAGCGCGATTCGCGAGCTGTCGGTCGAAGGCCGCATGACCATCTGCAACATGTCCATCGAAGCGGGCGCCCGTGTCGGCCTGGTGGCAACCGACGAAAAAACCGTCGCCTACGTCAAGGGTCGCCCGTACTCGCCGAAGGGCGAGCACTGGGACTTGGCCGTTGAAGCCTGGAAAGACCTGGTGTCCGATGCCGACGCGGTGTTCGACACGGTAATTGAACTGGACGCTGCGCAGATCAAGCCGCAGGTCAGCTGGGGCACGTCGCCGGAGATGGTGCTGGCGGTCGATCAGCGCGTGCCGGACCCGGCTGCCGAAGCCGACCTGGTCAAGCGTGGTTCCATCGAGCGCGCCTTGAAGTACATGGGCCTGAACGCCAACCAGGCGATCACCGACATCCAGCTTGATCGGGTGTTCATTGGTTCGTGCACTAACTCGCGGATCGAAGACTTGCGCGCTGCTGCGGTGATCGCCAAGGGCCGCAAGGTCGCTGCGACCGTCAAGCAAGCCATCGTCGTGCCGGGCTCGGGCCTGGTGAAGGCGCAGGCCGAGAAAGAAGGCTTGGACAAGATCTTCGTTGAAGCCGGTTTCGAATGGCGTGAGCCGGGCTGCTCGATGTGCCTGGCGATGAACCCGGACCGCTTGGAAAGTGGCGAGCACTGCGCGTCCACCTCCAACCGCAACTTTGAAGGGCGCCAGGGCGCCGGTGGGCGTACTCACCTGGTGAGCCCGGCGATGGCCGCTGCCGCTGCGGTCACTGGGCATTTTGTCGATGTACGTGAGTTGATCCAAGGGAGCGCAGCATGAAAGCCTTTACCCAGCACACCGGCCTTGTCGCGCCATTGGACCGTGCCAATGTCGACACTGACCAGATCATTCCCAAGCAATTCCTCAAGTCGATCAAGCGCACCGGGTTTGGCCCGAACCTGTTCGACGAGTGGCGCTACCTGGATGTCGGCCAGCCGTACCAGGACAACAGCAAGCGCCCGCAGAACCCGGATTTCGTGTTGAACCACGAGCGTTACCAGGGTGCCAGCGTGTTGCTGGCGCGGGAAAACTTCGGTTGCGGTTCCAGCCGTGAGCACGCGCCGTGGGCGTTGGAAGAGTACGGGTTCCGCAGCATCATTGCGCCGAGCTACGCCGACATCTTCTTCAACAACAGTTTCAAGAACGGCTTGTTGCCGATCATCCTCAGCGACGAGGAAGTCGATGAGCTGTTCAAGCAGGTCGAGGCTGATCCGGGCTACCAGTTGACCGTTGACCTGCAAGCGCAGACGGTCACCCGTGCCGATGGCAAGGTGTTGAGCTTCGAGATCGATGCGTTCCGCAAGCACTGCCTGCTCAATGGTTTGGACGATATCGGCCTGACCTTGCAGGATGGCGAGGCGATTGCCGCGTTCGAAGGCAAGCATCGGGCGAGCCAGCCTTGGTTGTTTCGTGACGCCTGAGTGATGTGTTGAGCCGGCTGGCGCCATCGCCGGCAAGGCCGGCTCCCACAGGATCTCCCTGTGAATGCTGTGGACACTGTGGGAGCTGGCCTTGCCAGCGATGAATACCCAGGAGATTTTTGATGACCAGCACCAACGCCCATACCGAAGTCGTCCAGCGCCAGTTCGGCGAACAGGCCGCCGCCTACCTGAGCAGTGCCGTGCACGCCCAGGGCAGCGAATTTGCCTTGCTTCAGGCGGCACTGGCCGGGCAGGGCAGCGCACGCCTGCTGGACCTGGGCTGCGGTGCCGGCCACGTGAGTTTCCATGTCGCCCCGCTGGTCGCTGAAGTCGTCGCCTACGACCTGTCGCAGCAGATGCTCGATGTGGTCGCTGCCGCAGCAGTCGAGCGCGGCCTGGGCAACATCGTCACCGAACGTGGCGCCGCCGAACGCCTGCCGTTTGCCGATGCCTCGTTCGACTTCGTCTTCAGCCGCTATTCGGCGCACCACTGGAGCGACCTGGGCCTGGCCCTGCGCGAAGTGCGCCGGGTGCTCAAGCCGGGTGGCGTTGCCGCCTTCGTCGACGTGATGTCGCCGGGCAGCCCGTTGCTCGACACCTATTTGCAAAGCGTCGAAGTGCTGCGCGATACCAGCCACGTGCGCGATTATTCTGCCGCCGAGTGGCTGCACACGGTCAGCGATGCCGGCCTGTATGCCCGCAGCCACAGCCGCCAGCGCCTACGCCTTGAATACACCTCGTGGGTCGAGCGCATGCGCACCCCCGAGCCGATGCGCGCAGCGATTCGCCAGTTGCAGCAGGCGATGGGCGAGGAAGTGCGGCAGTATTACCAGATTGAAGCCGACGGCTCCTTCAGCACCGATGTCTTGGTACTTTGGGCCGAACGCTAGTTTTTTCCGGTGGGCCGAGGTCGGCGCGCCGCTTGAATTGAGATAGAGGAAAGCATGAGCAAGCAGATTCTGATTCTCCCAGGTGATGGCATTGGTCCGGAAATCATGGCCGAAGCGGTCAAGGTGCTGGAGCTGGCCAACGACAAGTTCCAGCTCGACCTGAGCTTCACCCACGACGTGATCGGCGGCGCTGCCATCGACCAGCACGGCGTGCCGCTGGCTGACGAAACCCTGGAGCGCGCGCGCCACGCTGATGCCGTGTTGCTGGGCGCCGTGGGCGGGCCGAAGTGGGACAAGATCGAGCGCGACATCCGTCCGGAACGCGGTCTGCTGAAAATCCGCTCGCAACTGGGCCTGTTCGCCAACCTGCGTCCGGCGATCCTTTATCCACAGCTGGCCGATGCGTCCTCGCTGAAGCCGGAAATCGTCTCCGGCCTGGACATCCTCATCGTCCGTGAGCTGACCGGCGGCATCTACTTCGGCGCACCACGCGGCACCCGCGAGCTGGAAGGCGGCGAGCGCCAGGCGTACGACACCCTGCCGTACAGCGAAAGCGAAGTGCGCCGCATCGCCCGCGTCGGTTTCGACATGGCCCGTGTGCGTGGCAAGAAGCTCTGCTCGGTCGACAAGGCCAACGTCCTGGCCTCCAGCCAGTTGTGGCGCGAAGTGGTCGAGGAAGTCGCCAAGGACTACCCGGACATCGAACTGAGCCACATGTACGTCGACAACGCCGCCATGCAACTGGTACGTGCACCCAAGCAGTTCGACGTGATGGTCACCGACAACATGTTCGGCGACATCCTGTCGGATGAAGCTTCCATGCTCACCGGCTCCATCGGCATGCTGCCTTCGGCGTCGCTGGATGCCAACAACAAGGGCATGTACGAGCCGTGCCACGGTTCGGCGCCAGACATCGCCGGGCAGGGCATTGCCAACCCGTTGGCGACCATCCTGTCGGTGTCGATGATGCTGCGTTACAGCTTCAATCAGCACGTCGCCGCCGAAGCCATCGAGAAGGCCGTCAGCCTGGTGCTGGACCAGGGCCTGCGCACTGGCGACATCTGGTCGAGCGGCTGTAACAAAGTGGGTACGCAGGAAATGGGCGACGCAGTAGTCGCAGCGCTGCGGAATCTGTAATCTCTCTGGCCCGCTGCCACTTTCCCAAGGCAGCGGCCCACTTTTAGCGAAGGTGTAGTTGCGATGAAACGTGTAGGTCTGATCGGTTGGCGCGGTATGGTCGGTTCCGTGCTCATGCAGCGGATGCTGGAAGAGCAGGATTTCGACCTGATCGAGCCGGTGTTCTTCACTACCTCCAATGTTGGAGGCCAGGGTCCGGCGGTGGGCAAAGAGATTGCTCCGCTCAAGGACGCGTACAGCATTGAAGAGCTCAAGACCCTCGATGTGATCCTGACCTGTCAGGGTGGCGACTACACCAACGAGGTATTCCCCAAGCTGCGCGAAGCTGGCTGGCAGGGTTACTGGATCGACGCCGCTTCCAGCCTGCGCATGCAGGATGACGCGGTCATCGTGCTGGACCCGGTCAACCGCAAGGTCATCGACCAGCAGCTGGATGCCGGCACCAAGAACTACATCGGCGGCAACTGCACCGTCAGCCTGATGCTGATGGGCCTGGGTGGCCTGTTCGAAGCCGGCCTGGTCGAGTGGATGAGTGCCATGACCTACCAGGCGGCTTCGGGCGCCGGTGCGCAGAACATGCGCGAGCTGATCAAGCAGATGGGGGCTACCCACGCGGCCGTGGCTGACGAGTTGGCCAACCCGGCCGCCGCCATCCTCGACATCGACCGCAAGGTCGCCGAGGCCATGCGCAGCGAAGCCTACCCGACCGAAAACTTCGGCGTGCCACTGGCCGGTAGCCTGATCCCGTGGATCGACAAAGAGCTGCCGAACGGCCAGAGCCGTGAAGAGTGGAAGGCCCAGGCCGAGACCAACAAGATTCTGGGTCGCTTCAAGAGCCCGATTCCGGTCGATGGTATCTGCGTGCGCATTGGCGCCATGCGTTGCCACAGCCAGGCGCTGACCATCAAGCTGAACAAGGATGTGCCGATTGCCGATATCGAAGGCATGATCAGCCAGCACAACCCTTGGGTGAAACTGGTGCCGAACCAGCGCGAGATCAGCATGCAGGAGCTGACCCCGACCAACGTGACCGGCACCTTGAACATCCCGGTGGGTCGTCTGCGCAAGCTGAACATGGGCTCGCAATACCTGGGCGCTTTCACGGTGGGTGACCAGTTGCTGTGGGGCGCAGCGGAGCCGCTGCGGCGCATGCTGCGGATTCTGCTGGAGCGTTGATCGCTGCTGCCGAGTAAACCGAAAGCCCGCCCTGGTATTCCAGGGCGGGCTTTTTGTTTTCTGTGTCGGCTCATCGCGGGAATACACTTCCCTGTGTGGGAGCGGGCTTGTCCCGCGATGGCAGCCTAAAGCCTTACCTCGCTTCAAGAATCCAAGTAAAGTGCCGCTCCCGCCGTTTCAGCAGAGGATTTCACCATGAGCCAGCCCATTGATATCGCCGTAGTCGGTGCCACCGGCACAGTCGGTGAAACCCTCGTCCAGATCCTCGAAGAATGCCAATTCCCGGTTGGCGCCCTGCACCTGCTGGCCAGCATGGAGTCGGCAGGCAGCAGCGTGACCTATAAAGGCCGCAACGTGCGCGTGCGTGAAGTCGATGCGTTCGACTTCAGCCAGGTCAAGCTGGTGTTCTTTGCCGCAGGCCCGGCCGTCACCCGCAGTTTTGTTGCGCGTGCCCAGGCTGCCGGTTGCTCCATCATCGACCTGTCCGGCGCCTTGCCGGCCGATCAGGCGCCGGCTGTCGTGCCTGAAGCCAACGCCGCCGTACTGGTCGGCCTGAAAGCCCCCGTGCAGGTGCACAGCCCAAGTTCCGCCGCCGTCGCCCTGGCCGTGACACTGGCGCCGCTGAAACACCTGCTTGATCTCGAGCGCGTCCACGTCACGGCATGCATGGCCATCTCTGCCCAGGGCCGCGAAGCGGTGGGTGAACTGGCCCGGCAAACCGCTGAACTGCTCAATGCCCGCCCATTGGAGCCACGCTTTTTCGACCGCCAGGTGGCGTTCAACGTGCTCGCCCAGGTCGGCGCCAACGATGCCGAAGGCCATGGCGTCCTGGAACGTCGCCTGGTCAACGAGTTGCGCGAATTGCTGGGCTTGCCTTTACTAAAGATTTCCGTGACTTGCGTTCAAGTCCCGGTGTTTTTTGGCGATAGCTACAGTGTGTCTGTACACAGCCGCAAGGCGGTGGACCTGGCGGCGGTCAATGCCGCGCTGGAAGCGGCCGAGAGCGTTGAGTTGGTCGACGGCGACGATTATCCGACGCCGGTGGGTGACGCAGTCGGCCAGGATGTGGTCTACGTTGGACGAGTGCGCAGCGGGATCGACGAGGCTGAACAGCTCAATCTCTGGCTGACCACCGACAACGTGCGCAAGGGCGCCGCGTTGAACGCCGTGCAAGTGGCGCAATTGTTGATAAAAGACCTTGCGTAAAAGATACTTGGCGGCACTTTGCATAAAGTTTCCGAATTGCTGGAAGTGAGCGGCCCTGTGGCGCTTGCGGGGCAGGTGGTACGTAATGCCTCAGGGCGGTTTTTCACTTCTTCTCGGTTGCCGGGGAAGGTTCACACAAAGGATGAGGTCATGCTTCGAATTCGCAAACTGGTGTTAGCAATAGCCGCAGCGTCGGCGCTGTCTTCCGGTATGGCGCATGCCCTCGGGTTGGGCGAATTGACCCTCAAGTCGGCCCAGAATCAACCCCTGGACGCCGAGATCGAACTGCTTGATGTCAACGGCCTGAGTGCCGCCGAGGTGGTGCCGAGCCTGGCGCCTGCCGAAGAGTTCAGCAAGGCGGGCGTTGAACGCCAGGCCTTCCTCAATGACCTGAAGTTCACCCCGGTGATCAACCCCAGCGGCAAGAGCGTGCTGCGGGTGACCTCGAGCCAGCCGCTGTCGGCGCCGATGGTCAAGTTCCTGGTGCAGGTGATGTGGCCGCAAGGTCGCCTGCTGCGCGATTACAGCGTGCTGATCGACCCGTCCAAATTCTCCCCGGAGGCGGCCAAGGCCGCCGCCGCAGTAAGCCCAGCGGTCAGTGCACCGAAGCAGTACACCACGGTGCGTCGTGACACCCTGTGGGAAATCGCCTCGCGTGCGCGCCAGGGCGGTTCGGTGCAGCAGACCATGCTGGCGATCCAGGCGCTCAACCCGGACGCCTTCATCAACGGCAACATCAACCAATTGAAGACCGGCCAGGTATTGCGCCTGCCTGATCAACAACAGATCCAGAGCATCGCCCAGCCACAGGCCGTGACTGAAGTCGCCGAGCAGTACGCTGCCTGGCGCCAGGGTCGTCGCCTGGGCCCACGCGCACGTCAGCTGGATGCGACCCATCGCGCCGCTGCCGAAGCTGCACCGGCGCGCATTGCCCAGCAAGACAACCTGCGCCTGGTCAGCCCGGGCGGCAAGGGTGCCGCTGGCAGCAAGGCGCTGGCCGACAAGCTGGCGACCACGCAGGAAACCCTCGACACCAGCCGCCGCGAAGGCGACGAGCTGAAAGGCCGGGTCAACGACCTGCAGAGCCAACTGGATAAACTGCAGCGCCTGATCGCCCTGAAAAACGATCAACTGGCCCGTCTGGAAGCGCAAAGCGGCCAGTCTGTCGATGCCGCTGCCCCGGCTGCTGCGCCAGCGCCCGAAGCGCCGGCCATCAATGCCCAGTTGCAATCGGCCCCGGCAGAAACCGTGGTTACGCCACCGCCGGCCGCGGTCGATACTGCGCCTGTTGCAGAGCAGCCACCGGCTGATGTGCAGAACCCTCCGGCAGCTGCTGACAGCGCCTCCAAGCCCCTTGATGATCTGTTTGCCAGCCCGTTGCTGCTGGCACTGATCGGCGCTTCGTCGCTGCTGGTGCTGCTGTTGCTCCTGCTGTTGCTGGCACGCAAGCGCAAGGCCCAGCAGGAAGCTGAAAAACACATGCGCATGGCGCGTGCCCTGAACGAAGAAAGCGAGCTGGGCCCTGACCTGGATCTGCCGCCAGGCAGCTTCGACGGCCTGGAAGTCGCCCCGCCAAGCGTGACCCTGGCACCTGGTGTGGTCGCTGCGTCGGCCGCCGCTGCCGTGGTCGCTGCTGATGAGCCCGAGAAACCACAGCCCAAGCCTGAGCCGGTGACTGTTGTTGAGCCGGCAGCGGCCATCGTACCGGCGCCAGCCCCTGAGCCAGAGCCGGAGCCAGAGGTTGAGCCGGTGGTGGCAGACGCCTCGTTTGCCCAGCCGGTGATTGCTGCTTCCGTCGCCGATGCGATTCTGACCGAAGCGGAGATGAGCATTGCCCGCGGTCGTCTGAACCACGCTGCCGAACTGCTGGAGCCTGCGGTAGAGCAGAACCCGCAACGCAGCGACCTGCGCCTGAAATTGATGGAAGTCTATGCCCGCCAGGGTGATCGCGATGCGTTCACCGGCCACGAGCGCCAACTGATCGCCACCGGCCAGAACCACGCCGATGTCGAAGGGCTGAAAAGCCGCTTCCCGGCCATGGCGGCGGTCGCGGCTGCTGGCATTGCTGGCGCGGCGGCACTGACCTCGGAGCTGGATCCGGCGTTTATCGACGACCTGATGGCGGACGAGCCAGAGCAGCCTGCGCCAGCAGTGCCCGAGGCCCTGGCCGAAGACGACCTGGATGACGCCTTCGACCTGAGCCTGGATGACGAGCTGGGCGGCCTCGAGCTGGAAGCGCCTGCCGTCGAGCCGGTAGCCGAACTGGACGAGCCTGCTGCTCTGGATGACCTGGACTTTGACAGCCTGTTCGAGGAGCACGCCCCGGCTCCGGCGGCTGAGCAGCCAGAAGCGCCAGTAGTTCCGGAAACCCCGGAAACTCCAGAAGTCCCGGAAGCTGCGCCTGTGGTTGCCGAGGCCCCGGTCGAAACGCCTGTTGAAATGCCAACACTGGATGACCTGGCTGATTTCGATCTGGATGTCGGGGGTGATGCCGCAGCAGTGTCGCCATCGGAGCCGGTGGATATCGAGGCCGAGCTGGCTGCGTTTGATCGCGACCTGGGGCTGGAAGCCGATATGCCGGGCTTTGACCTGCCGGAAGACTTCGACCTGTCCCTGGCGGACGAAACCCATTCGGAGGCTGAAGCGAAATTCGCCTCGGAGCTGGATGACGTCAACGCCGAGCTCGACAAGTTGTCGGCAAGCCTTGAGCAGCCATCGCTGGAGCCGCATTTCACCGAGGAAGATGCCAAGGCCGATGCAGCCTTCGACGACCTGGACATGGGCGACGACTTCGACTTCATGGGCGGCACCGACGTCAACGCCACCAACCTTGACCTGGCCCGTGCCTACATCGACATGGGCGACCATGACGGCGCGCGCGACATCCTGCAGGAAGTGGTTGAAGGCGGCAGCGCCGCTCAGAAGAAAGAAGCTGAAGAGATGCTCGGCCGCCTGGTCTGAGTAGCTTTGTAGCCGCTGCCGCAGGCTGCGCTGGAGCCCGCAGGGCTCCCAACAGCGGCGCCTGCTCAGCAGGCGAGCGCAGCCTGCGGCAGCGGCTACAGGTTTATCGTGTATCGCCAACGGCAGCCATCAGGGCTGCCGTTGTCGTTATAATCCCCGGCATTGCGTAAACCGACAGGCTGTATCCCCTTGGAAATCATTGATAACGCGGCTGCCGAATCGGCGGCCGAAGGCTTCTTCCGCATCGCCCTGGGCGTTGAATACAAAGGCTCGCGCTACCACGGCTGGCAGCGCCAGGCCGGCGATGTGCTGAGCGTCCAGCAAACCCTGGAAGAGGCGCTGTCCCGCGTGGCCGACTCGCCCGTGTCGATCCACTGCGCCGGGCGCACCGACGCCTCGGTGCATGCCAGTGGCCAGGTGGTGCACTTCGACACCCAGGCCGTACGCAGCATGAAAGCCTGGACCATGGGCGCCAACATCAACCTGCCCCACGACATCAGCGTGACCTGGGCCGAGCAGATGCCGGAGCATTTCCATGCCCGCTTCAAGGCCATGGCCCGGCGCTACCGCTACATCATCTACAACGACCAGGTACGCCCGGCCCACCTGGGTGACCAGGTCACCTGGAACCACCGGCCGCTGGATGTCGAGCGCATGGCACAGGCTGCCGCGTACCTGGTAGGCACCCACGATTTCAGCTCCTTCCGCGCCGGCCAGTGCCAGGCCAAGTCGCCAATCAAGCAGATCCATCACCTGCGCGTTACCCGCCACGGCAAGATGATCGTGCTGGATATCCGTGCCAGCGCCTTCCTGCACCACATGGTGCGCAACATTGCCGGGGTGCTGATGACCATTGGTGCCGGGCAGCGGCCGGCGGAGTGGGCGGGCGAGGTGCTGGCCCAGCGTGACCGCCGTGCGGCGGGCGTCACGGCGCATCCGTATGGGTTGTACCTGGTGCAGGTCGAGTATCCACAGGAGTACCTGCTGCCGCAGCGTTACATCGGCCCACACTTCCTTTCCGGCTTCGAGTCTTTGGCGGCTGACGACCCGCAAGTCATTTGCTAACATCCGGGGCTTTCCGGTTCAGCTGAGGTTCCACGGCCTATGTCCGCCGTTCGCAGCAAGATCTGCGGGATTACCCGCATAGAAGATGCCCTGGCAGCGGCTGAAGCCGGCGCCGATGCCATTGGCCTGGTGTTCTATGCCAAGAGCCCGCGTGCGGTGAACGTACAGCAGGCACGGGCGATCATCGCGGCGCTGCCGCCGTTCGTGACCACCGTGGGGTTGTTCGTCAACGCCAGCCGCTGCGAGCTCAACGAGATCCTCGAGGCGGTGCCGCTAGACTTGCTGCAATTTCACGGTGATGAAACCCCGGCCGATTGCGAGGGTTTCAACCGCCCCTGGATCAAGGCCTTGCGCGTGCGCCCGGGTGATGACCTGGAAGCCAGCTGCAAACTGTATGCAAATGCCAGCGGCATCCTGCTCGACACCTATGTCGCGGGCGTGCCCGGTGGTACTGGCGAGGCCTTCGACTGGTCATTGGTGCCTGAGCGACTGAGCAAGCCGATCATCCTCGCCGGCGGCCTCTCGCCAGAGAACGTTGCCCAGGCAATTGCCCAGGTTCGCCCCTATGCCGTGGACGTCAGCGGTGGGGTCGAGGAGGCCAAGGGCATCAAGGACCCGTTGAAGATCGAAGCCTTCCTGCGCGCAGTGCGCCAGGCGTGACAGGGCAGGGTGTTGCGGATGTGACGGCTGGCTGCGCGCCATCGTCCATAGCTTTCGCAGCCCGTTGCTGCCGGATCGCGCCCCCGGGCCGGTCGAAATTATCGGGTGGCGCCTCAGGCGTCGCCTTTACAGGTTGACGATGGGTCGGGGTCAGGGTGGTATGCGCTGCACGCGCGCCGCCGGGCCTGGGCCTTCATCGCGTCATACACGAATTGAGCTCAAGGGCATACGCGTGACCCGGCAACATTTGCCTGCCGGTCGCCGCTACTGGAGAAAGAAAGCATGAGCAACTGGTTAGTAGACAAACTGATCCCTTCGATCATGCGTTCCGAGGTGAAGAAGAGCTCGGTGCCTGAAGGTCTGTGGCACAAGTGCCCGTCCTGCGAGGCCGTCCTCTATCGTCCGGAGCTGGAAAAGACCCTGGATGTCTGCCCCAAGTGCAACCACCACATGCGTATCGGCGCACGTGCGCGTATCGACATTTTCCTCGACGCCGAAGGCCGTGCCGAACTGGGCGCTGACCTGGAGCCGGTTGACCGTCTGAAATTCCGTGACGGCAAGAAGTACAAGGACCGCCTGACCGGCGCGCAAAAGCAGACCGGCGAGAAAGACGCGCTGATCTCCATGAGCGGCACCCTGCTGGGCATGCCGGTCGTGGTCAGCGCCTTCGAGTTCTCCTTCATGGGCGGTTCCATGGGTGCCATCGTCGGTGAGCGCTTCGTGCGCGCAGCCAACTATGCCCTGGAAAACCGTTGCCCAATGATCTGCTTCTCCGCTTCCGGCGGTGCGCGCATGCAAGAAGCGCTGATCTCGCTGATGCAAATGGCCAAGACTTCGGCCGTGCTGGCACGTCTGCGTGAAGAAGGCATCCCGTTCATCTCGGTGCTGACCGACCCGGTCTACGGTGGCGTATCCGCCAGCCTGGCGATGCTCGGCGACGTCATCGTCGGTGAGCCGAAAGCCCTGATCGGCTTCGCCGGCCCACGGGTGATCGAGCAGACCGTACGTGAAAAACTGCCGGAAGGCTTCCAGCGCAGCGAGTTCCTGCTGGAGCACGGCGCCATCGACATGATCATTGCGCGCAGCGAGCTGCGTCCGCGCCTGGGCAAACTGCTGGCGCAAATGATGAATCTGCCGACGCCGACCTTCGTGGCCCCGGTCATCGAGCCAATCGTCGTTCCGCCAGTACCTGCCAACGTATGACCCAACGTACCCTTGGCGACTGGCTCGCCTACCTTGAGCAGTTGCATCCATCGGCCATCGACATGGGCCTGGAGCGCTCGCGCCAGGTTCTGGCGCGGCTCGGGCTGGGCAAGCCGGCACCACGGGTAGTGACCGTCACCGGCACCAACGGCAAGGGTTCGACCTGTGCGTTCATTGCCGCATTGCTCAAGGCCCAGGGCCTGAAGGTAGGCGTGTACAGCTCGCCGCACCTGCTGCGCTACAACGAGCGGGTGCAGCTTGATGGCCTTGAAGCCAGCGACGCACAGCTGTGCGAAGCCTTCGCGGCGGTCGAGGCGGCACGTGGCGAGATTTCCCTGACCTATTTCGAAGCAGGCACCTTGGCAGCGTTCTGGTTGTTCAGCCGTTCGTCGCTGGATGCCGTGGTGCTGGAAGTAGGCCTGGGCGGTCGCCTGGACACGGTCAACCTGATCGATGCCGATATTGCGGTGGTTACCAGCATTGGTGTCGATCATGTCGACTACCTGGGTGACACCCGTGAGCTGGTCGCCTTCGAGAAAGCCGGGATCTTCCGTGCGGGCAAGCCGGCGCTGTGTGGTGATCTGAATCCTCCACAACCGCTGCTGGACAAGGCCCGTGAGCTGAACGCGCCGTTCTTCCTGCGTGGCCGTGATTTCGACCTGGCCAGCACGGATCAATTCTGGCAATGGCGTGGCGTCGATGCGCGTGGCGCGGTAGTCGAGTTGCGTGACCTGCCCTTGCTCGACTTGCCAATGGAAAACGCCGCGCTCGCCTTGCAGGCCTATCTGTTGATGGATCTGCCGTGGGAGGCCGGGGTGATTGCCCAGGCCCTGCGTGATGCGCGCATCGTCGGGCGTCTGGACCGCCGCCAATTCAGCTGGCAAGGGAAAACCCTGAATATCCTCCTGGATGTGGGGCACAATCCACATGCAGCCGAGTACCTGGCCGGGCGTCTGGCAGCACGTGCACTGAAGGGCAAGCGCCTGGCGGTATTCGGGCTGTTGGCCGACAAGGACCTGGACGGCGTGATCGACCCGCTCAAGGCGCAAGTCTCGAGTTGGGCCGTCACACCGCTGGACACCGCGCGCAGCCGTCCGGCGGCCGAGCTGCAATCGGTACTGGAGAACCTTGGCGCAACGGTGCAGTCTTACCCAAGCGTCGCCGCCGCCCTTGAAGGGCAGTGCGCGCAAGCGACGGCGGATGATGAGATCCTGCTGTTCGGATCATTTTTCTGTGTTGGCGAGGCCCTGCAGTGGCTCGACCGGCAGACCATGGAGGTGGGGGTAGATGGCGGTGCTGGATAAAGTCGTCAAGCAGCGGATGGTCGGTGCGCTGGTGCTGGTGGCGCTGGCGGTTATCTTCCTGCCGATGCTGTTCTCCCGTGAGGACGAATTGCGCCAGGTGCGTGTCGAAGCCCCCGAGGCGCCGGCCGTACCGGCATTGCCGCAGGTTCAGGTGGAGCCGGTGGCGGTGCCTGAGCCGCAAATCATCCAGGATGAAGCGGTGGCGTCGCAGGAGCCTGCGGCGCCGAGCGAGCCGATTGCCGCGGCCGCGCCAGTGGTTGCTCCGGCACCTGCTCCAGCACCGGCAGCCAAGCCGGTCGCCCCTGCACCTGTCGCCAAGCCAGCGCCGGCAGCAACCGTTGCCAGCGCCCCGGCCAAGCCGGCCGCCAGTGCGCCGGCCAAGGTCGACGGCAATGGCCTACCGGTCAGTTGGTCGGTGCAACTGGCCAGCCTGTCGAACCGGGCCAGCGCCGACAGCCTGCAGAAAACCCTGCGCAGCCAGGGCTACAACGCCTACATCCGCTCTGCCGACGGCATGAACCGGGTGTTCGTCGGGCCGTTGATCGAGCGCGCCGAGGCCGAGCGCCTGCGTGACCTGCTGGGCCGCCAGCAGAAGCTCAACGGCTTCGTTGTGCGCTTCCAGCCCGAGCGCAACTGAGGCTTGCCGTCCGGCCTGCACCGGACGGCAAATCACTGCTTACCCATAGCCCGCTGCTCTGGTAAAATGCGCCGCCTTATCCGTATGCGGGCAACACTGTGGCATTTACCTGGGTCGACTGGGCGATACTCGCAATCATCGCCGTTTCTGCACTGATCAGTCTCAAGCGCGGTTTCGTCAAGGAAGCCTTGTCGCTGCTCACCTGGATCATCGCCGGCGCCGTAGCCTGGATGTTCGGGGGTGCCCTGTCGCAGTACCTTGAAGGGTACATCCAGACGCCGTCTGCCCGTGTTATCGCCGGATGCGCCATTCTTTTCGTCGCCACCCTGCTGGTGGGGGCCATGATCAACTTTCTCATCGGCGAGCTGATTCGCGTCACCGGGTTGTCCGGGACCGATCGCTTCCTCGGCATGGCCTTTGGCGCCGCGCGCGGGGCATTGCTGGTGGTAGTGGCTGTCGGGCTGTTGAGCCTGGGGCCGGTACAACAGGATCCTTGGTGGCAGGAGTCGCGTCTCTTGCCACAATTTCTATTGGTAGCTGACTGGTCGAAAAACCTTATTCTGGGGATGACCAGCCAGTGGCTAGCCAGCGGGATCAGCGCACCGGCTGATCTTCCGTTCAAGGAGCAGCTTTTAGGGCCCAAGACGCCTTGAGTGCTGTTCAGTCCAGTTTCATTAAGTAGGGGTTGCGTCGCATGTGTGGCATCGTCGGTATCGTCGGTAAGTCGAACGTCAATCAGGCGCTGTATGACGCGCTAACCGTGCTCCAGCACCGCGGCCAGGACGCTGCCGGTATCGTGACCAGCCATGATGGCCGGTTATTCCTGCGCAAAGACAACGGCCTGGTCCGTGATGTCTTCCAACAGCGCCATATGCAACGCCTGGTTGGCCACATGGGTATCGGCCACGTGCGTTACCCGACCGCTGGCAGCTCGACCTCGGCCGAGGCCCAGCCGTTCTACGTCAACTCGCCGTATGGCATCACCCTGGCACACAACGGCAACTTGACCAATGTCGAGCAGCTGGCCAAGGAGATCTACGAGTCCGACCTGCGCCACGTCAACACCAACTCCGACTCGGAAGTGCTGCTCAACGTCTTCGCCCATGAGCTGGCGGTGCGTGGCAAGCTGCAACCGACCGAAGAAGACGTGTTCGCTGCCGTCACCGACGTGCACAACCGTTGCGTGGGTGGTTACGCGGTGGTTGCGATGATCACCGGCTACGGCATCGTCGGCTTCCGCGACCCGAACGGCATCCGTCCGATCGTCTTCGGTCAGCGTCACACCGACGAAGGCGTCGAGTACATGATCGCCTCCGAAAGCGTCTCGCTGGACGTGCTCGGCTTCACCCTGATCCGCGACCTGGCGCCGGGCGAAGCGGTGTACATCACCGAAGACGGCAAGCTGCACACCCGCCAGTGCGCCAAGGCGCCAAAACTGACCCCGTGCATCTTCGAACACGTGTACCTGGCCCGCCCGGACTCGATCATCGATGGCATCTCGGTGTACAAGGCGCGCCTGCGCATGGGCGAGAAGCTGGCCGAGAAGATCCTGCGCGAGCGTCCTGAGCACGACATCGACGTGGTCATCCCGATTCCCGACACCAGCCGTACCGCCGCGCTTGAGTTGGCCAACCGCCTGGGCGTCAAGTTCCGTGAAGGCTTCGTCAAGAACCGCTACATCGGCCGGACCTTCATCATGCCGGGCCAGGCTGCGCGTAAAAAGTCGGTGCGCCAGAAGCTCAACGCCATCGAGCTGGAATTCCGCGGCAAGAACGTCATGCTGGTGGATGACTCCATCGTGCGTGGCACCACCTGCAAGCAGATCATCCAGATGGCCCGTGAAGCCGGCGCGAAAAACGTCTACTTCTGCTCCGCAGCGCCTGCCGTTCGCTACCCGAACGTCTACGGCATCGACATGCCGAGTGCCCACGAGCTGATCGCGCACAACCGCAGCACCGATGATGTTGCCGAGCTGATCGGTGCCGACTGGCTGGTCTACCAGGACCTGCCTGACCTCATCGAATCGGTGGGCGGTGGCAAGATCAAGATCGACCAGTTCGACTGCGCGGTATTCGACGGTATCTACGTGACCGGCGACATCGACGACGCTTACCTGAACCGGATCGAGCAGGCCCGCAACGACGCGTCCAAGGTCAAGAACCAGGCCGTCAGCGCGATCATCGACCTCTACAACAACTAAAAAAAGGAGCAACGGCATGACACAGGAATGGGATGCCGGGCGCCTGGACAGCGACCTCGAAGGGGTCGCTTTCGACACGCTGGCGGTACGCGCCGGCCAGCATCGCACGCCGGAAGGTGAGCACAGCGATCCGCTGTTCTTCACTTCCAGCTATGTGTTCCGTACGGCGGCTGACGCCGCCGCACGGTTCGCCGGCGAAGTTCCAGGCAACGTCTATTCGCGCTACACCAACCCGACCGTACGGGCTTTCGAGGAGCGCATTGCCGCCCTGGAAGGCGCTGAGCAAGCGGTGGCCACCTCCACCGGCATGTCGGCCATCCTCTCCACGGTGATGGCCCTGTGCAGCGCTGGCGACCACGTGCTGGTCTCGCAGAGCGTGTTCGGTTCGACCATCAGCCTGTTCGAGAAGTACTTCAAGCGCTTTGGCGTGCAGGTGGACTACGTGCCACTGGTCGACCTCGATGGCTGGGACAAGGCGATCAAGGCCAACACCAAGCTGCTGTTCGTCGAGTCGCCGTCCAACCCGCTGGCCGAGTTGGTGGATATTCCCGCCCTGGCCGAAATCGCCCACGCCAAAGGCGCGATGCTGGTGGTCGACAACTGCTTCAGCACCCCGGCGTTGCAGCAGCCGCTGAAGCTGGGTGCGGACATCGTCGTGCACTCGGCCACCAAGTTCATCGACGGCCAGGGCCGTTGCATGGGCGGCGTGGTTGCCGGTCGCAGCGAGCAGATGAAAGAAGTGGTGGGCTTCTTGCGTACCGCCGGGCCGTCGCTGAGCCCGTTCAATGCCTGGATCTTCCTCAAGGGCCTCGAAACCCTGAACCTGCGCATGCGTGCCCACTGCGCCAACGCCCAGGTCCTGGCCGAGTGGCTGGAGCAGCAGGACGGCATCGAGAAGGTGCATTACGCCGGCTTGCACAGCCACCCGCAGCACGAGTTGGCCAAGCGCCAGATGCGTGGCTTCGGGGCGGTGGTGAGCTTTGAGGTCAAGGGTGGCAAAGAGGGCGCCTGGCGCTTTATCGATGCAACCCGACTGATCTCGATCACCGCCAACCTGGGTGACAGCAAGACCACCATCACCCACCCGGGCACCACCTCCCACGGCCGTCTGTCGCCGCAGGAGCGTGAGGCAGCGGGTATTCGCGACAGCCTGATCCGTGTCGCAGTGGGCCTGGAAGACGTGGCTGACTTGCAGGCGGACCTCGCCCGTGGGCTGGCAGCGCTGTGATCGACTGGTCGGTGGCTGACAACAGCCATAACGGCCGTGTCGCATTGGTCACCGGCGCCGCCCGCGGGATCGGCCTGGGCATTGCTGCCTGGCTGATCAGCGAGGGCTGGCAGGTGGTGCTCACCGACGTCGACCGGGCCCGTGGCGCGAAAGCCGCCAAGGTGCTCGGTGATCACGCCTGGTTCGTCGGCATGGATGTGGCCGACGAAGGCCAGGTCAGCACCGGTGTCGCGCAGGTACTGGGCCAGTTTGGCCGGCTTGACGCACTGGTGTGCAATGCGGCGGTCGCCGACCCGCACAACACCACCCTCGAAAGCCTCAGCCTGAATCACTGGAACCGCGTGTTGGCGGTCAACCTGGGTGGGCCGATGCTGCTCGCCAAGCATTGCGCGCCGTACCTGCGCGCGCACTGTGGGGCGATCGTCAACCTGGTGTCGACCCGTGCCGGGCAATCAGAGCCTGACACTGAGGCCTATGCCGCCAGCAAGGGCGGGCTGTTGGCCCTGACCCATGCCTTGGCGGTAAGCCTTGGGCCGGAGATCCGTGTCAATGCGGTGAGCCCGGGCTGGATCGATGCCCGTGACCCTTCTGTACGCCGTGCCGAGCCGTTGAGCGAAGCCGACCATGCCCAGCACCCGGCGGGCAGGGTAGGCACCGTAGAGGACGTGGCGGCGATGGTGGCGTGGTTGCTGTCGAAGAATGCAGGCTTTGTGACCGGCCAGGAGTTCGTGGTGGACGGTGGCATGACCAAGAAGATGATTTACACCTGAGGGGGTGAGCGAGGTTTTTTCAGCTTTTTTGAAAAAACTTCAACAGGGGTATTGACTTAGGTTCGATACCTGCGTAAATTTCGCCACCTCAGCGAAGCACACGGGTGATTAGCTCAGCCGGGAGAGCATCTGCCTTACAAGCAGAGGGTCGGCGGTTCGATCCCGTCATCACCCACCACTTCCTGAGATGTTCCTGGGTTAGCAGCTTCGCAAGAGGCGGTTACCAGAGAGGAGCAGGACGCAAGTCCACACTGCGCAGCGGTAGTTCAGTCGGTTAGAATACCGGCCTGTCACGCCGGGGGTCGCGGGTTCGAGTCCCGTCCGCTGCGCCATTTTTCTCCAGATCGGTTTAACCGCCGGTTTGAGGTTTGAGGCTAAAGTCTTCAAGCCAGATCCCAGTTTCAAATGGGCGCAAGCCCGTATGATACGCAGCGGTAGTTCAGTCGGTTAGAATACCGGCCTGTCACGCCGGGGGTCGCGGGTTCGAGTCCCGTCCGCTGCGCCATCTTCGCCTCGAGGCCCCTTGAACGCCTCGGAGCAACATTGAAAGCGATCTCAGTGTCGCTTTTTTTGTGTCTGCCTTTCGAGTCATCGAAGGCCAGATCCCAGTTTCAAACGGGCGCAAGCCTGTGCGATACGCAGCGGTAGTTCAGTCGGTTAGAATACCGGCCTGTCACGCCGGGGGTCGCGGGTTCGAGTCCCGTCCGCTGCGCCATATCCGCCTCGAGGTCCTTGAACGCCTCGAAGCACAAAGAAAGCGACCTTCGGGTCGCTTTTTTTGTGCCTGGTGTTTCGTATATTGCACCTGCTCACCGTAGCCGCTGCCGTAAGGCTGCGCTGGAGTCCGCAGGGCTCCCTGCAAAGCGACGCCTGCGTTGCAGGCGAGCGCAGCCTGACGGCAGCGGCTACATGCAAGCTGGTGTTGCCAGCAATGATATCTAGTGGTGTGCACGCGGCGATCAGGATTCTGGCCCAGCATGCGGGGGAGATGATGGTGCGCATGGAGTGATGGTGGCGCTTGTTCGTCTGAAGGTTTGACGAGATTACTTGTCTTGTTTTGCTTGTTTAGATTTTTGAGCTTATCCAATTGATTTTATTGGGGCTAATGGCCCCTTCCGCCCACGCTCCGTGGGGGCCTCCGGAGGACCGAGTCGTCTGCGGGATTTTTGTACACCATGCAAAGCAATACTGCCTTGCACAATATTTGTAGCCGCTGCCGTCAGGCTGCGCTGGAGCCCGTGAGGGCTCCCAAAGGCGGCGCCTGCTATGCAGGTGAGCGCAGCCTGACGGCAGCGGCTTGTATCTCGACTAACGCCTCTTTGGAGGCGATAGTTCTCGACTGATCATCGAGGAAGAGGAATGAAGCCGGGCAGCGGCTTAGGCCTTGAGCCTGATCTGTAGATTGAGCTCCTCCTCTTCAACCCCACTCGCCAAGTCCGAACGGTATCAAGAGCCCGTCCTTGACGGTAGCTCGCATTGACAAGGC
>NZ_JAMDGY010000115.1 GCF_028656955.1 Pseudomonas fontis | reverse complement strand
GGGTGCGGGTGCGGGTGCGGGTGCGGCAAAAAGTAGCCCGGATGGGCTTTTTTCTGACAGCGCGCAATGATAACATCTTATACCAATGGACATTTGAATAGTACACCGAGTGTACTTAAGGCGTCAAGCATGTCAGCTGAGATTTTTTTCAGTGCAACCCGTCCACCAGAGACATCCGCCCCTACCCTCCCCCAATCTGTGGTCGTTGAGGCCAGCAAGCGCGGCCAGGATGATCGCACTCAGCGTCAGCGACTGCGTCGCTACCATGGCAAAAGCCAGCGTCGCCACGAGCAACGAGACGATCGCGAGGAAGGCCTACTCTCCACCCGCCAGGGGGAGCAGAGCTGAATGCATATTGTGCAGATGCCATTGCTGACATCCGTCAGATTGAAGGTCGACTACCAGAGCCCCACCCAGCTGAACACGATCCGCCTTCCGGCCTTGATGACCAGCCAGGGAATTCTTGTCTCGTTGCTCCAGTACCTTAGCGAGAAAAACAGGAGCAACTCGTGGCGAGCGAAGGTGACCACTGCAGTGGGGACGCTCCTGGATTTCATCGCGCTGAGCGGTATTCCATTCGAAAACCCAACCATGCTCCTGAAATCGTTTCGCACCGCATTGAAGAGCGGCACCATTGATCTCGACCTGGAAGATCCGACCGGCCTGTATTGGCCCAACCGGAGCCATGAGCATGTGGATGACATTGTCAGCCTACTCACTGGGTACACGGACTGGTTGATTCTGCAGCCGGGGCACAGCGGCGTCGTTCTGAACCCAATAAGGGAAGCTACAAAGCATGAGGAAAAATTAAACTGGTGCGCTTACCACCACCGCCAAGACAACAAGCTGCTCAGCCACCTGACCTCAGACGAGGAGCGAGATCAGAATCGATTTAGACGTGAAGTGGGAAGAGAAAAAGCATCACCTGTGATCTTGGACGAGGTGAAGCGTTTTCCGCAA
The DNA here is from genome assembly GCF_028656955.1 of Pseudomonas fontis. GTDB lineage: Bacteria > Pseudomonadota > Gammaproteobacteria > Pseudomonadales > Pseudomonadaceae > Aquipseudomonas > Aquipseudomonas fontis. Next base: position 2,271 of record NZ_JAMDGY010000115.1, on the reverse strand, counting down.
GAGCACCTCGACACCCTACTTGACGAAGGCTTTGTACGAGCCAGTTCTCGCAGTGTGCATAAGCACATGCGCATTGATTATAAAAGCCAAGCCATGACCCTTCTGATGAATGCTGGCGGGCTCCGCAAAAGCGAGCTGTTCCATATCTATCTTGACGATATCGAAATTGACGAGGAGCGCTGCGAGGCAATAGTTAGGGTACATCATCCCTCTAAAGGTAAAGCGCCTGAGAAAGGTTATAAAAACCGCCAAGACTATCTGCTTCGTAAGTTCCGGATGAAGCCGCGGACGGACTATCTCAAGTCCGAATCACTTCACGCCGGATGGAAAGCCCCGACGACCAATAAACAAATGTTTTTCGTCGTTCAATTCTATCCGCCATCGAGATCCCAGGAGTTTTTACTCGCCTTTCAAAACTACCTCTTGTATCAACGAGTGGATGCGAGAGGCAGACATCCATATGCCTTTACCAACACAAAAGGTCGACCTGAGACCATTAAAAACTTTCAACGCTTACACACACAAGCAGTAGAAAGAATTGGCCTTTCCTGTTGCAAATATCAAGGCACAAGCGAGCATGGACACCGGCATGCCTACGGTTACCGGCTTGCAGAAAACGGGTTTAGCCAACTCGACATTAAAGATGCAATGCATCATGCACACCCTGACTCTTGTCTAGTGTACCTACAAAAAACAGATAGAGAAGTAAGGGAGACAATGCGCAAAACCGAGACCAGAAAAAATTTTACCCCACCTGCCAAAACCTTCGAGCCGGAAGAGACTGAAACCTTCGGTCGACCTATTGCCAGCTACCGAGGCATAACAAGATCTAGAAATTAAGCGCGCCCCAAGCGCCAACCAATTTTCTCAAGCTGATGACCATTAGCGCCAAAACTTGTGGTCAGAATAGCTTATAACAACTTTTGCGCACAAGTCTCAAGAGCGAGCCTGCTCGCCTGAATTTTAGCTATATCTACCTAAGGACTAACAACCATGAAACTCAAGCAAAAATTTTACGAAACCTACGAAGAAGCGCGAGCAGCGTGTATTAAGCTGGAGATAAGCACAGTTGTTGAGTACAACAAACGGCGATCTGAAGACCCCATGCTCCCTTCAGCTCCCTACCAAAAATACGTTAATGACTGGAAGGGCTATGGTCATTATTTTGGCAGACCAGAAGTAAAAATATACGATTATGAAGAAGCTAAGGCCGCCGCACTTAACTTTGGTATAACCTCCGCACAAAGCTATCAAGATAGGTACAAAAAAGATCCCCAACTACCCTCACGCCCCGACGTACAGTACAAAACCCACTGGACGAACTGGGACGACTTTCTTGACAAAGAAGAAAAATATCAAGACTTTTTCGAAGCACGGTTGATTGCTCGCTCCTACAACTTTAGAACCATTCAAGATTACAGGGACACTTGCGCAAGTATTGACCCACAACTTTATGCTGCCCCTCATCTGATTTATAAAGAATGGAACGGATGGTATGACTATCTGGGCATTGAAAAACGCCCTACTCTGCTGACCTACGAAGACGCCAAGTCCTTGATTGCTAGGAGTGGTATCAAAACTGGTCGCCAATATATTGAGTTCAGGAAGCTTCACCCCGAACTCCCAGCACAGCCCAGCCTTTGTTACAAAAAGCACTGGGTGGACTGGCCCACGTTCCTTCAGCAAAAACCTGAGCCTTATACCGATTATCTCGAAGCACAACATGCCGCAAGAGCCGCAGGCATCAACACGCCCGAAGAATACGCTGCTTGCTATTTGGACGAAGATCCGAAACTCCCAAAAGATCCCGCTAAGACATACAAAAATTCTTGGATAAGCTGGGAAGAATTCCTAGGCACTGTACCAAAGTATGAAGATATCGATCAAGCGACTGCTGCTGTGCTGCGCCTAGAAATCAAAACCAAAGCCGAATATCTGAGCCGATTCAGTGAGGACAGCTTACTGCCACGATGCCCAGAAATTATCTACAACAGTCAGTGGCCCGAAACAGGCTGGAGAGCATTCCTATACGGTGCGTTCTACCCAACGATGCAATCTGCAGGCGCTGCGGCCAGGGCGCTTGGAATTGTGACTATGAAAGATTGGCTATTCGGATAATCGTGTGTAAAGCATGAGGATCAGTTACAATCTGAATCCGGATTATCGTGTGGATTCAGATCATGCAAGTCGTAAGCTACGGAGCAGGAACGAACAGCACTGCGATGCTCATCGAGATGGTGAAACGCGGCGAGCAAGTAGATCTGATCACCT
>NZ_JAMDGY010000114.1 GCF_028656955.1 Pseudomonas fontis | reverse complement strand
GCGGGGACCAAATTGATCTGGCTTGGGCTGCGCAATATCACTGCGAACTGGGGCTCTGCCGCCCATGACTGGAAAAGCGCGATGAATCAATTTGCGATTCTGTACGGAGATCGATTTATCAGGCCGACCTGGTAAAAGCACGGCCTGCCTGACGGCAGGCCGTTACCGGCCCGCACACAAAAAATCTGACAGTCCCGCCGGCCTTGCCCGGACGCAGCGATGCAGCCCACACAAACACTACTTGTCACTCGCCCCCATGCTCTCCCACTTGAACATCGCCGGGATCGCGTACTTGTACGTTTCCATCCAACGCTTCATCGACTCGTCCCGCTCCTTGGGCGTTTGGGTCTGCGGCCTTGGCGATGCCTGCTCATTGCGGGCCTGCACCCGCAACCAGGCTTCCGTCTGCGCCTGCGACTTCGACGACGGCCCAGGCTCCAGCGCCTGCGCCACCACGGGCAACAACGCTACCAGCATCACTGCAATCCTCATCACGACCTCCCATTCACCGGCTTGAGCTGATCGGCTCGCGCCTGCGCCTCACTGAACTGCGCCGCACTCAGGCCAAACCGGCTGACCAGATCCGCCGCCTGCTGGAACTTGTCCTGGTACAGCAACAAGGTCACCAGATTCACCGCCGCCAAACGGTCCGTGTCCTTCAACTCAATCGCCGTCAGGAACTCGAACCGCGCCTTCTCCAACAAGCCCTGGTGCAAATACACCACGCCCAGGTCATTGCGAATCTTCTCGTCCGTCGGCGTCAGGCGCATGGCCCGCTGCAAATGCTGCTGCGCCTGCACGTTGTCACCCCTGGCCGCCGCAATCAGGCCCAGGCCATGCTCGCCCTCCGCCGCCATGCAGCCCCCAAGCAAACTCTGGAACAATGGCTGCGCCTCGCTGCTGCCCAAGATGCGCAACACCTTGGCCTTGCGCACCCGCACCTGCACCAGGTTCGCCGGCATCTCCTCAAGGTGCGCCAACGCCGCATGCGGGCGGCCATCGGCGATCATGTCGTCGGCAGCGCTCAAGGCCAGGTCCTGCGCCGAGTCCAGCTTGCCGCAACTGGCCTCGCCACCAGGCAACGCCGCCAACCACTGCGCCGGCCCACCGTTCGCCGCACACCCGCCAAGCCACAACAGGCTCACCATCACCAAGGCTGTCTTCACGCGGCACGCTCCCTTCAAAAATTCGCCAAGGCCCGAGCCAACGCGGTAAACCCGGGGCCCGCCAATACAATCAACAACGCCGGGAAGAGGAACACCATCATGACGATGGACATCTTCCCCGACATTTTCGAAATCCGTTCCTGCAACGTGGTAAGCCGCCGGTCATCAAGCAGTTGCTTGAGCGCCAGCAGCGACTTCATCGCCCCGCCGCCCTGGGTCAGCAGTTGCTGAAGAATCACGCAGGTGTCGCTGAACTCATCCACCGACAGCAGCTTTGCGGTCTTCTCCAGCTCCGGCGCCAACGCCAGCCCTGAATCGACCCGCGCCAGCACCAGGCGCAACTCTTCACTCAACACCGGCAGCAGCTCACGCGCCTCGGTGCTCAACACCCGCAAGCCCTGCTCCACCGCCAACCCCGATTCAAACAGGATGCGCAGCAGCGGGATGAACGTCGCCACCTCCTGCGCCACCTGACGCTGGCGGCGCTCTGCTGCCCAGGCCAGAACACGCTTGGGCAACAGGTAACCCAGGCCCAGGCCAAGCAGCGGCACGGCCCACGGCGCGCGCGTCTCGCGAAACACCGTCTCCTGCAACACCACGCCCAGCCCCACCAGGCACAACGGCACGCCCAGCTGAAAGGCGGCAAACAGCGAACGTTGACGTGAACGCCGCCAGCCCAAGCGGTCGAGCAGGCCACGGGTTTCGCCGTCCAGATTCAGTGCCCGCTGGCCCAGCGCACTGTTGCCCATGCGCTGCATCCAGCCGCCCAGCACCGCCTCGCGCCCCTGCTCGCCCTGCAACCGCGCGGTCACCAAGCGCACCCGCCGCCGCTGGCGCAGCAACTGGCCCACCAGCAAGGCGAAGGCAATCAGGAACATCAGCGCGCTGAGCAGCAGGGCCATCTCAGATACTCCGCATCATGCGCCACAGCGCAAAACATCCCGCCAGTTGCAAGGCCAGCGCGCCCAGCAACAACATCTGCCCGCTGCTCTCCTGCCACATGCTCAGCAGGTAGTGCGGGTTGACCAGCAGGAAGTAGCCGATCATGCCCACCGGCAGCAGCGCCAGCACCACGGCGGTCATGCGCGTTTCACCGGTCATCGCGCGCAGCTGGCGGGCGCCCTGCTCACGTTCGCGGATCAGCTTGATCAGGTTCTCCAGCAGCTCGCTGGCGTTGCCGCCGTAGCGATGGTTGATGCGCAGGCCCAGGGCGAACAGGCGCAGCTCGTCCTGCTCGTAGAGTTCGGCCAGGTCCTTGAGCGCATCGTCCAAACTCACGCCCATCTGCACGTTGCGCCGCACCCGCTGCATGGCGCCCTGCAACGGGTCACGCGAGGCATCGATGGCGCCCAGCACCGCGTCGCTCAAGGTGCGCCCGGCCTTGAGGCTGCGCACGCTATGGTCGAGCAACACCGGCAGTTGTTCGATCATCTGCCGCACCCGGCGCTTGTAGCGCCAGCTCATGTACAGGCGCAACCCCAGCGGCCCGATCACCAGCATCGCCAGGGCGCCCGGCCAGCCGGCAAAGGCGCCGCCCAGCGCGACCAGCAAGGCCCACATCGCCAGCCACAACACCAGGTGTTCGGTGCGTCGGTCCAGCCCGGCGCGCAGCAGCATCACTTCCAGCCAACCGCGACGGGCGGCAATCCCCGAAGGCACGGCAACCGCCTGGGCCTGGCCGAGGCGCTGCAGGATGCGCTCGTCGCCCGACTTGCGCAGGCCGCTGTAGAACAACCGCACCGACAGCCCAAGCAGCAGCAGGCAGAACGCCCCCAGCACCAGCGCCGCGATTATCATGCGCCGGGCTCCTGGGCAAACCCCGGATCGCGCCGCAGCTTGTCGCCGGCCGGGTTGACCGCTTCACGCAGGAAGCCCTCGCCCGTGCGCCGATCCAGACGGAACAGGGTGTTGGTGACATAGATGTCATCACGCAAACCGACCACTTCGAGCACTTCGCTGACACAGCGCCGACCGTCCGGCAGGCGGGCCAGCTGGATAACCACGTCGAGCGCGGCACAGATCATCTGGCGCAGGGTTTTCTCGGCCACCTGGCGCCCGGTCAGGCCGACCAGGGTTTCCAGGCGCAGCAGCGCGTCCTGTGCGGTGTTGGCGTGCACGGTGCTCATCGAGCCGTCATGGCCGGTGTTCATCGCGGTGAGTACGTCGAGCACTTCAACGCCACGAATTTCCCCCAGCAGGATGCGGTCCGGGCGCATCCGCAGGGCGTTGCGGATCAGTTCGCTGGCCTTGATTTCCCCATGCCCCTCGGCATTCGGCGGACGGGTTTCCAGGCGCACCACATGCGGGTGGTCCAACTGCAATTCGGCCACGTCTTCAATGGTCACCAGCCGCTCATGCGGGTTGATCAGCTGGCTGAGAATGTTGAGCAGGGTGGTCTTGCCCGTGCCGGTGCCGCCACTGACGAGGATGTTGCAGCGCTTGGACACGGCCAGTTCAAAGAAGTCGAAGATCGACTGGTCGATGGCACGGGTGGCGAGCAGGTCGGCGCTCTTGAGCATGTCCTTGCGAAACTTGCGGATCGACAGGCATGGCCCGTCCAGCGCCACCGGCGGAATGATCGCATTGACCCGGCTGCCATCAGGCATGCGCGCATCGACCATCGGCGAAGACTCATCAAGCCGGCGCCCCAGTGGCGCAAGAATGCGCTGCATCACCCGCTCGACATGGTGCGCATCGATAAAGCGCAGGTCAGTCTGCTGCAACACCCCGGCCCGCTCGACAAACACCCGGTGCGGGCCGTTGACCAGGATTTCGGTAACGCTGCTGTCGCGCAGCAGCACCTCCAACGGGCCGAACCCGGTCAGTTCGTCGACCAGCTCCTCGGCCATGCGCTCCATTTCATAGCGCGACAGCGCCAGGTGCAGGCGGGCGATGTAGTCGCCGACCTGCTCCACGACAAACTGCGCCAGGGCCGGGCGCGAGCCTTCCAGCAGGTTGCGCCCGGTGTCTTCGATGGCATCGATGATGTGACGATGCAGGGCACGCTTTAGGGCCTGCGGGTCGGCACCCAGGTTGTGCCGGGGGCCGCCGAACAGCTCGTCGCTGCTCACCGGTGGCTCCACAAGCGGTTAAGCCAATTGCCGGGCTTGGGCTTGAGCGCCTCGGAGCGCCGCGCCAGCCGTTCCCCCAGCGCCTTCAAGGCCTGGGTGAGGCTTTCGCGCGGGGCCAGTTCGAACAGGCTCAGCCCCTGGTTCTTGGCGTTCATCCGCACTTCGGGGCTGTAGGGCAGCACCACCAGTACCGGCAGACCGAAGCGCTTGCCCAGGGCTTCGGAATCCGGCGCGACGTTGCGCAGGTAGCGGTCCACCAGCACGCTGGCATGCTCCAGCTTCATGCCCTTTTCGCGCCAGAGGTTGAGCACTTCCAGGTTGCGCCGGCAGTCGATGACGTTCTGGTCGATGTACCAGATCAGCTTGTCGCAATGGCTGACGAAGGTGCGCAGCCCTTCGCAGTCGGTCTGCCCGGTGAGGTTCACGACGATGTGCTGGAAGTGCTGGCGCAAGGCACTGAGCAGCATGTACAGCTCAGCGGCGCTGGTGCGCTCCAGCGGCTCATCACTGTTGCCGTAGGCCAGCAGGCGCAGGCCCGAGGCATCACGGGCAAAGGCACTGTCGATCAGCGTGCTGTCGAGGCGACGCAGGTGGCGCAGGGCATCGCCAAAATGGAACGACGTCTCCAGCCCGAGCAACGCCAGGCTGTCACCCCGTGGCAGGCCGAGGTCGAGCAGCAGGGTCTGCTGGCCGCTGTTCTGCACCACCCGCGCCAGGTGCGAGGTGAGCAAGGCGCCATCGGCCGCGCACTGAGTGCCGTAGAGCACTGTCAGGCCGCCCAGGTGCGGGTTGCTGGTGACCGCCGGCAGGCGCTTGCCCAGGCGCCGGACCAACCCGGCCACCTCGCTGGAACGCGAGCCATAGGCGACGAAATCACGGGCACCGGCACGCATCGCGTTAAGCACCAGCTGGTTGTCCATGCCGTCGCCCAGCGCCACGATGGCCAACATCGGCTTGGCTTCGAGCAGGCCCTCGATCAGCGCGCACTGGTTCACCACGTGGTCACGGTCAAGGCCGATGAACACCAGGCTGGCGAAGGTCACGTCGACCAGTGCGAGCAACTCGTCGAGGTTGCCATTGCTGGCCCCGACCACCTGCCCCAACGGCGCCAGCGCGGTCTGCAGCCACTGCAGGTCGCCGTCGTTACGGGTAAGGGCAAGAAAGGTCTGGCTCAGGCTTTCACTCATCGCGACATCCCGCTGCTGCTTTCGAAGTTGCCGTTTTCCAGGAAGAACAACCGGCCCCAACTCGGGTCATAGTTGCGCAGGCGCTCGCCGGGCAGTTCCGGCAGCCGGGCATTGGCGGCCAACGGCTGCACCAGGTGCGGCGTGACGATCATCAGCAGTTCGGTTTCTTCACGCTTGACCTGCGACTGGCGGAAGAACGCCCCCAGGATCGGGATGTCGCCGAGCCCCGGGAACTTGTCCACCGCCGACGACGAGCTGCTGCTGATCAACCCGCTGATGACGAAGCTCTCGCCATCGGCCAGGGAGATGCTGGTGTCGGTACGGCGTACGGTCAGGCCGGGCACCGTGGTGCCGGCGATGTTCACCGCCTTGGTGTAGTCGAGCTCGCTCACCTCCGGTGCGACCTTCATGGTGATGCGGTCACGGCTGACCACGGTGGGCGACAGCGCCAGGCGGATACCGAATTCCTTGTATTCGATCGATACGTTGTCGCTGCCGCTGCTGGGCACCGGGATGGGAATTTCACCGCCCGCCAGGAAGCTTGCGGTCAAGCCACTGAGCACCACCAGGCTGGGGCGCGCCAGGGTGTAGGCAAACCCGGTCTGCTCCAGTGCATCGATGGCTGCAAGGAAGCGGCTGCTGCCACCACCCCAAACGATGTTGAACACACCGTTGTCCAGCGGGATCAGTGGCTTTGCAACCGGCACCTGCCCGGGCGTGACCACGGTACCCGGTACGGTACCCGGCGAGCCGATCAGCGAGTTATTCGAACCCTTGAAGAACAGCCGCGCCCCCGCCTCCTTGAGCTTGGTACGGCTGACTTCGATAAAGCGGATATCGGCCTGCACCTGGCTGGGCAACTGTGGGTCGGTGGATGAAGGCAAGGCACCTTCGGTCATCTGCGCGGTGGCCTGGCCCTTGACGAAAATCATGCTCTGGCGCGGCGCGCTGGCGCAGCCGGTCCACACCATCAGGCTGGTCGAGCCCGGGGCGATGCCGGTCAGCAGCACGGCCTGCTCGCCCATGTCATGCACATCGGCGATCTTCGGGTTGCCGATGGCCACGCGGGTGATGTGCACCGGCAGGCGCAGCTCTTCCTGCAAGCCCTGCTCGATCTCGATCACGGCCGGCACACGCTCCAGCGCCGAACAATTGGAGGCGGCCGCCCACGCCGCTGGCAAAGGCAGGGCGGTCAGCCCCAAGGCCATCAAAGTGAGGTTGAGTACCTGCACGGAACGACTGCGCATTGACGGGCATCCTTGCTGGATCAGGGATTGGTGGAAGCGCTTTGGGCACCACGGATGATTTCCATGCCCCGTCGCCCGCCTCCACTCTGGCTGACGGGTGCGGCGGTGGGGGTTTGCGCCAACTGGCTGAAGCGGTAGAGGTCGCGGCTGGCAGTGGCCAGGTTGTGCTGGGCGGTTTTCGGGTCGGCCCAGTAGTGCGCCAGGCGCTGCTCTTCGGCGCTGCGCACGGCCAGGCGCAAACTGCCCGCCTGGGCCGCGAGCACCAGTTGGCTGGCGAATGCCTCGGGCACCGCCAGCACCACTGTGCGCATGCCGGACTTGCGTTGTTCTTCACGGATTTTCGGGTCCGGCTCGCCGGGCTTGCCATCATTGGTCAGGCCCAGTTGCTGGCCGACGGTGAGCAGCCGCAGGGCCGGCACCACCACCTGCGCCGAAGATTGCGGGTTGTTGCTTTCTTCGCGCAGGAACACCAGCACATCGACGTAATCGCCCGGCACCAGTTGCCCGGCCGCCCCCGACACTTCGTCGATGGCAAACGCCAGGGCACGCTCGCCCGGCTGGATCATTCGCGCCAGCGGGCCGCCGGCATCGAAGCTGCTTTCTTCCAGCCAGGTGCCGGCGCTGAGGTTGCGCCAGGGGCTGCGCCCAAGCGCCTGGGCAAATGTGGTGAAACTGCCGGCGGGCACTACCTGCACGTGTTCGAGCAACAGGTCGTCCTGGGTGATCGGGGCATTCGCGGCAACGTCGCGGCGCAACACCAGTAGTGCCGGACGCAGGTCTTCCGAGGGGGCGGCAACAACCGGCGCGGCAGGCGTGGATGCAGGGGCAGGAGCAGCCAGTTCGGCAGGTTGCCGGCTCAGGACCAGGCCCCAATACCCGGCAATGATTGCCCCAAACAGAAACAGCCCGGCCAGGATCATGGTGATGCGACTGCTCATGTCGGCGCCTCCTTCTGCCTGAAAGTCCCTGCACCCTGTTTTTGTGAACAGGCCCACATCAGCGCGTCAACAAACAACTATTTCGCTATTGGACGGTAGCGCAGCTAGGACAAAATGCCATTACTGCGCCAGTTTTTTTCCGCCGTAATTCCGTCCCCCCTATAAAACAACAGCTTATTGACGACGGCTTTTTAACTATCACTTTCGAGCTAATGCTTTCTTACATTTGCTGGTTGGGCGCGGCTTGACGATGCTGTGATGGCAAAGGGGAATCACCGTTTCGGCCCCGGCTACCGGCGCTTTCAGCGCAAGGAGAATCACATGCGTCTTTCCCGGATCTTCAAACATCTGAAGCTGTTCTTCTGGCGCAAGGACGGCGCATCAGGTATCGAGTACGCGATTGTCGCGGCGATGGTGGCCGTGGCACTGGCGGCGTTCATTACACCGATCAGTGGTGGGGTCTCGGCGGTCATGAGCAAGATCCAGTCCGCCATTCCGGTGGCTACCTCAGGTGGCGGCACAGGGGGCGGCACGGGTGGCGGCACCAATTGAAGGGCGGCAACTTGATCTGGACCTTCTCCCACAGTGCTCACCTGTAACAGGAATGGACGCATGCCACCTACTCACCCACGCCAACAGCTACTGCTAGTGGATGACGAAGAGGATGCGCTGCTGGAGTTGGCCGAATTGCTGGAGGGCGAGGGTTTCAATTGCCTCACGGCAACTTCGGTCAAGCTCGCCCTGCAGCAACTGACCCGTCACCCGGACATTGCCCTGGTCATCACTGACCTGAACATGCCGGAAGAAAGCGGTATTTCGCTGATCAAGCGTTTGCGTGAGCACACGGCGCGTCAGCACCTGCCAGTGATCGTCACCACCGGGCATGCCGACATGGATGACGTCAGCGACCTGCTGCGTTTGCAGGTGCTGGACTTGTTCCGCAAGCCCATCTATCACATTCGCCTGCTGGAAACATTGGACAACCTGTTTCCGCAGCCTCGCTTGCACCTGGTTCAATAACCGCCACCAACATCGCGGGACGAGCCCGCTCCCACAGGGTCAGTGAATATCCTGTGGGCGCGGGCTTGGACTCTTCATCGAGAAACGTAGCCGCTGCCGTAAGGCTGCGCTCGCCTGCATCGCAGGCGCCGCCTTTGGGAGCCCTAACGGGCTCCAGCGCAGCCT
>NZ_JAMDGY010000113.1 GCF_028656955.1 Pseudomonas fontis | reverse complement strand
CCCCGAACTGCTCAAGCAGCTCTTTCGGGATTTTCGGTAATTCTCGTGGCGCTTGGCGCGCGGGTTTCTTTTTGGTTGGCATACATGCCCCTCTTGCTCATTTTATGCCCGAACACAAAATTTCTGACCCCCCCAGCGAGGACCAGTCCACCCATCCCGGCCAGTCCGACCCCCCAGAGCTTGAGTCGCCCCAAGGTTACTGCTGTGCCCTTACCGGTCACACTTTTCCCGCCATACCGGGTCACCACTTGCTCCACATAGCTAGCGCCTATCTCGAACCCCGCAGCTGCCGTTGTCATTGCGGCAGCCAACAACTCAGTTTTCAGCCGCGCATCACTGTCCGGCAGTTGTCCCGCTTTGAAGGCCATCAACATCCCTTCCAGCAGGCACACCAATCCAGCTGCACGGACCTTGTAGAAATCGCTCTTGTTGGCCTGCATCAGCCCCTCGGCCCAGGCCTTGTCCAGATAGCGGGTGATCTGGCCACCGCTGCGATTCGGGTCCAGCGCCTGACCACTGCGCGCGGCTTCGGTGAGTCGTACATTGACAGCGGTTTCATGAACGGACGCGAACAGCGTCAAGCGCAGCCCGTGGTGCAAGGCGCGGTCCATGCTGTTCGGGGCAGCCGTACGCATGACCTGGCGCCCCAGCGCCGCATACCATGCGTAGAGGCCAACGTTGGCTGTGGCACCTTGGGTTTGCAGGTGCTCGTAAAGCGCGTTGACCCGGGCAAACGCATTGGCGGCAGCGAGCGCTTGGCGCGCGAGCGATTCAGGCATTTCCAGAAATGAGTGTGCCGGTTGCAGCACATGTGCGGCTTCGCGCAGGGCTGTCAGTTCATCCCGGATATCGTCCTGATTGAATGCGATCCCTCGGGCAGCCAGGTTTGAGCGCGCAGCCAAATCACTGCGCCACCATTGATCCAGCAGTTTTGCCCCCGGCGAGCACAACTCCATGCTGAATATGCAGCGCCCGGTCTGCTCGGCAAAGGCCAAGCCATCGACCAGGTCTGTGTTGTCATAGCGATCCAACGCCTGCAGCAAGCGCTTGCTTGAAGCCCAGCGTGCGTGGTCTTCTGCGCGCGCATTGGCCGCCAGTTGAGCGTGGCGCAAGGTGGCCTCGAAACTATCGAGTTGATCGTGCATGGCTTGGCGATTGACCAGTTGTCCGTACTTCTTGTCGAACTTGGCCTTGAATTCACCGGCATCCTGTCGCGTCTGTACCTTGGCTCGCGTATCGCGTTCGAACTGGTCAAGGTGCGGTTTCATTTGAGCGTCGTAGTCGTCAGCAGCCTTGCGCGCTTGTTCGGAAAACTCATAGGCGACCATCGACCTTGGCATTTGCGTGCGTACTTTCTCGGGCATCACCTCCCGCTTTACGATCTGTTCGGCCATCATCTGCGGATAAAGTTTTTCCACCTCCAGAAACGACTGCGCCACCAGCAGCTTGCGTTCATTGTCGACGCCTGGCTCGGCCGGCTGCTGTAACCACTGGTTGCGTATGTCCTCAATCGCCGCATTGCGCCAGGCATTGAGCTCCTGGGTGATACCAATGGCATCGTCGATCACGATGGCCGCACCGCGTGGCTTTATCTGGCCAGCTGCTGGGCTCAGTGCCTGGTGCGAGGCCGGCATGGAGATGATTTGACCGATATTGAACGGCTGGGTATCCAGCAGCGACAGCAACGCTGGGTCGTGCTGCGCCTTGAAGTCGGCGACCCATTCGAGCTGGTCATGTTTGAGCACATGGGGCTGCGGTGCGTTATCGGAAGGTTGAATGAAATTGCCAATGTCGATGGCTGGCAGGCTGGCCCGATACTCATTGTCGAGCAGCCGGTAGTTGTCGAGCATGCGCGGTGTTAGCGGGTCCGGGCTGTAGAGCGGGCGCAGTTCCTGGATATCGTCCAGATCATGCAGCGTGATCGTCCAGCCGAAGCTGCGGACCATGTCGTCGATGGTGGTAGGGCTGGGCGCTAGTGCCCACGGCATGTCGGCATCGATGTACAGCAGCGAGCCATTCGGTGCGATGCGAAATTGGCTATGCCATTGGTATGCCTCCTGTCTTTTGCGCTTGATCAGCAGATAGAGAAAGCCTTCACGCAACGGGCGGATGGCGTAGCTCGACTGGTTGAGTTCGCCAATATCCTGAAAGGGCCGCAGGTGCTCAGGCAACTGCGGCAGGCGTGCCCGCTGGGCAGCATTGCCGCCTATCGCCGAGTAGCGCAGCGGGAGCAATTCGAAAACTCGCGTGCACTCAACGGTCGGGCTGTGGTTCAGCAGGGGGCCGCAGTCGTCGCAGGCTTTTTTGCATTGCGCCAGGCGTTGGTCCAGCCACTCAAGATCGCCCATGGTCGTACCTCAAGTCCGTATGGATTGCAGAGGGGGTTGCTCTGCGGTTGAGCGTGGCAGCGCCTGGTCTCTGGTGACCAACAAGTACGGTGGGTTTCATGAGGCTGGGGTCTCTTCTGTTTTTTTGGGCCGGCGAGAGGGCGCGCGAGGTTTTTTCTCGGGGCGCTTGCCCGGCTTGAGGTGCCAACGGTCGGCGTTGGCGAGCAGCCGTTCGCGGACTTTCGGTGGGTAGTCATCCAGAGTTGTCAGCGGTGGAGTGGGTTTGCCCGGCTGTCCGGCTTCACGGATGACCTTGGGCCAGCGCGGGCGCCAACAGAGCATCAGGCTGAGCCAGTGTGAGCCGCCGACCACGACGAAGGCGGGCCAGACCATCAGCAATACCACTTTCATCAGCCAGCTGCTTTTGCGCAGGAAGCGGCCCAGGCCTTCGAACTGGGCGGAAAAGGCCTGGAGGGGGGAGGGTAGTTGAGTGCTCAGGCGTGGACGCGGGACTGAGTCGGGGCCTTCCTCCATGTAGCGGCGGATGTACTCCCATTCGTCACGTAGTTCGCTGCCGCCTTGGCCTTGTTTGCCAAGCATTGCCATTTCGATGTGTGGCAGCCCGGTGAAGCGCGGATGCCAAAGCAGGCAAAGCCGCATGCCCATGCTTAGAGGGTCCTCACCCGGATCTATCGCGGTACTGCCTGTCGCCCTCCATGGGAACGTCACAATGCCACCGCAGTAATTCGGTCGGTGTAAGTGAACTTGCTGGGTTTTTCGATTAAAGCGGATAAGCAGGTGGCGACTGGTGAGTATTTCCAAGCGAGTAATGCGAAATCCATATTTGGCATACAAATAATAGAAGGTGATGCCGAGCGATAACATATATATGCTTAATAGGATTGTCACGACGCTGAAATCTGGTAGCTGTGTGGCGATGTCATAGAAAAAGCCAGATGTTATTTCTATCCAGGTACTGGTCATTGGGAGTAAAAAGCCAATGGTCATGAGCGTTATCAGTCCGCGCTTTTCCTCCGACCCACCACAGCGCATTTCCATGTAGGTGTTGTTGAGTGAGTATATGGGGCCTCTTGGGGCAGGATTGTCACTTACCGTGTTGAAGTGAGTTTCGGAGTCAAAGTCCCCTTCGTAGTAGTCAGTGGCTGCACGGCGTTGTGCCGGTGTTTTGGATGAGTCTATTTCTTTGCGTTTTTTGGCAGACATCTTTTGCATCTGCCACCACCCCCATTCGATGAGATACATTAGACTACCTCGCACAAAAATTTAAATAATAAGGTCAGTTCATCTTTATCTCCAAGGAGAGAGAGCTGCTTATCTAAGCGATAAGTGCAGTGCTTGCACCATCTTTCAAGTGCGTCGTCATCGAGTGTCAAGATTAAAATGGTGATGGCCAATCCAATCCAGAATGCCCCAAGTACCACGCGTGCCAAGAGTAAGCGGGCTGTTTGCGTCCCCATGGCTCCAGCAAGGTCGTTCCTGGCTGCGACCAGTAGCTCGGTTCTCTGGCGTAAAACGCCGTCCGGCAAATGCCGGGCTTTGAATGCCATCAGTATGCACATCCAGGTGCTCGCCCATACCCTGTAAGTTTCATGAAGTTGGGGTCTCTTCTATTTTTTTTGCGCGGCGAGAGGGCGCACGAGGCTTTTTTTCGGGGCGCTTGCCCGGTTTGAGGTGCCAACGGTCGGCGTTGGCGAGCAGCCGTTCGCGGACTTTCGGCGGGTAGTCTTCCAGAGTGGTCAGCGGTGGAATCGGCTTGCCAGGTTGCCCGGCTTCACGGATGACCTTGGGCCAGCGCGGGCGCCAGCAGAGCATCAGGCTGAGCCAGTGTGAGCCGCCGACCACGACGAAGGCCGGCCAGACCATCAGCAGCACTACTTTCATCAGCCAACTGCTTTTGCGCAGGAAGCGGCCCAGGCCTTCGAACTGGGCGGAAAAGGCCTGGAGGGGGGAGGGTAGTTGAGTGCTCAGGCGTGGGCGTGGGACTGAGTCAGGGCCTTCTTCCATGTAGCGGCGGATGTACTCCCATTCGTCACGTAGTTCGCTGCCGCCTTGGCCTTGTTTGCCAAGCATTGCCATTTCGATGTGTGGCAGCCCGGTGAGGCGAGGATGCCAAATCAGGCCAAGGCGCATGCCGATGCTCAAGGTGTCATCACGGGGATCGATCGCGGTGCTACATGTCGACCGCCAGGGAAGGGTGACAATGCCACCACAGTGACTCGGTCGATGTAAGTGAACTTGCTGGGTTTTTCGATTGAAGCGAATTAGCAGGTGGCGACTGGTGAGCATCTCCAAACGGCTGAAGCGAAAGCCATATCTAGCATAGAAGTAATAGATGGCAGACCCCAGTGACAGCATGTATATGAACAATAGGCTTGTCACGATGTCGAAGTTTGGTAGCTCAGCAACAATCATCTGGAAGAAGCCAAACGTTATATCTACCCAGGCCTGCGACATCGGCAGCAAGAAACCAACTGTCGCGAGGGTTATTAGCCCGCGTTTTTCCTCTGAGCCGCCACAGCGCAATTCAAGATACGTATCGTTGAAGGCAAATACGGGGCCACGGTGGCGCGGGTTCTCACTGACCGAATTGAAATGGACGTCCGCGATTAGGTCATCCTCGTAGGTGTCCTTGAAGGAACGCCGCTGAGCACGTGTCTGCTGAGACTCAAACACTTGGCGTTTGGCCGCAGACTCTTTGTTCATTTGCCACAAGCACCATTCTATCAAGTACATTAGACTACCTCGCTGAGCGCTGAATATAGGCTAGGCAGCTCATTTTCTTCACTAAATAGTTCGGTGCTTTTATTTATTCTGTATACGCATCGTTTACACCATTTCTCCAGTGCGTCGTCATCGAATATCACTATTGCTATTGTAATGGCCAGGCCAATCCAAAATGCACCCAGTACTACTCTGGCCAGTAGCAAGCGAGCAGCTTGAGTTCCTAGTCGCCCCGCAAATTTTCCTAGTATCTTGCCCATAAGGCGAAGCGCAGTGTTTTTTCTGTTTTTTGCTAAGTGATCAAAAAGGGGTTTCGCAATAGCAATTGCAGTCCCAAGTTCAGCAGCACCCAGCGTTGCGGTTGCTATCGCGCGCGTGAAATAGGCAGTCGCCAATAAATTGGACTTCTTTTTGGACTGGTTAGTACCAGCGCCGTGTGCCCCTTTACGATGCTGAGCCCCATCTTGAAAATCCCACCACGCCATTACCATGCCACCTACTCCAGCCAAACTCGCCCCCCAGAGTTTCAAGCGTCCCAATGCCACCGAAGCACCCTTACCGGTCACACTGTTCCCGCCAAACCGGGTCAACACCTGCTCCACAAAGCTGGCACCCAACTCAAAGCCGGCCGCTGCGGTGGTCATGGCGGCGGCCAATAGCTCGGTTTTTTGGCGTAAATTACTGTCCGGCAATTGCCGGGCTTTGAATGCCATCAGCATGCCTTCCAGCAGGCACACTAAGGCGCTCGCCCGCACCTTGTAGAAGTCGCTCCTGTTGGCTTGGACCAAGCCTTCGCTCCAGGCTTTATCCAGATAGCGGCTCACCTGGCCACCGGTGCGATTAGGGTTCAGGGGCTGGCCACTGCGGGCCGCTTCGGTAATGCGCACATCCACCGCTGTTTCATGAACAGAAGCGAATAGCGACAGACGCAAGCCGTGGTGCAAGACACGGTCCAGGCTGTTCGGGGTGGCAGTTCGCAGCACCTGGCGACCCAAGGCCGCATACCAGGCATACAGGCCGACACTGGCCGTGGCGCTGTGGGTTTGCAGCTGTTCGTACAGCGTATTGACCCGGCCAAAGGCGTTCGCCGCCGCATGAGCCTGCCTGGCCAGTGACTCGGGGAGCTCAAAGGGCGAGTCGGCCGGTTGCAGCACTCGTGCCGCGTCGCGCAGGGCCGTCAGCTCGGCGCGAATATCATCCTGGTTGTAAGTGACCCCGCGGATCGCCAGATTCGAACGGGCTGCCGAATCGCTGCGCCACCACTGGTCCAGCAGCTTCATGCCAGGGGCACACACTTCCATGCCCAGCACACAACGCCCGGTCTGCTCGGCGAAGGCCAAACCATTGATCAGGTCTGTGTTGTCATAGCGATCCAACGCCCTGAGCAAGTGCCCACTGGAAGCCCAGCGCGCATGGTCTTCAGCGCGGGCCTCGGATGCCAGTTGGGCTTGGCGCAGGGTGTGCTCGAAACTCTCAAGGTGGTCCCGCATGGCCTGGCGATCCACCAGCGGGCCATACTTCTTGTCGAACCTTGCCTTGAATTCGCCGGCGTCCTGCCTTGCCTGCACCCTGGCCCGCGCATCACGTTCGAATTGCTCCAGGTGCGGTTGCATGCGTGCGTCGTGATCGTCAGCGTCCTGTCTTGCCCGCTCGGAAAAGGCATAGAACTCCGGCGGTGTCTGCAGCTGCGTGCGAATCTTCTCGGCCGTCACCTCCCGCTTCACCAACTCGTCGGCCACCATCTGCGGGTAGAGTTTTTCCACCTCCAGAAAGGACTGCGCCACCAGCAGCTTGCGCTCGTTGTCCACGTCCGCCTCGACGGAGCGTATCAACCACTGGGTCCGCAGTTCATCAATCGCCGCATTGCGCCAGGCATTGAGCTCCTGGGTGATGCCAATGGCGTCATCGATCACGATGGCCGCACCACGGGGTTTGCGCTGGTCGCCATCAGGCATCAGTGCCTGATATGAGGCGGTCATCGAAACCAGCTGTCGGTAGTTGAAGGGCTGAGCGGTGAGCAGTGCCTTCAGCGTCGGATCGTGCAGTGCAGTGAAGTCGGCGACCCACTCGAGCTGATCGTATTTGAGTACATGCGCTTGCGGCGGGGCATCAGAGGGTTCGATGAAATGCTTGATATCAATCACCGGCAGTTGGGCACGGTACCCAGCGTCAATCAATCGGTACTTGTCGAGCATTTGCGGCGTCAGCGGGTCCGGGCTGTAGAGCGGTCGAAGCTCTGCGATGTCGTCAAGGTCAAACAGGGTGATCGTCCAGCCGAAACCAAGCTGCATGGCATCGATCCTGTTCATGCTAGGGGTCGGCTCCCAGGGCTGCTCAGCAATGATGTAGTGCAGCAGGCCCGTCGGTGCGATGCGGAATTGGCTATGCCACTGGTACTCCGGCTCGCTTCTGCGCTTGATCAGCAGATAGAGAAAACCCTCACGCAGCGGGCGGATGGCGTAGCTCGACTGGCTGAGCTCGCCGATATCCTGAAAGGGCCGCAGGTGTTCAGGCAACTGCGGCAGGCGCGCCCGCTGGGCAGCATTGCCGCCGATCGCCGCGTAGCGCAGCGGGAGCAATTCGAACACTCGCGTGCACTCGACGGCCGGGCTGTGGTTCAGCAGGGGGCCGCAGTCGTCGCAGGCTTTTTTGCATTGCGCCAGGCGTTGGTCCAGCCACTCAAGATCGCTCATGCTCATGCCTCGGAACGGGAAGGTTGCAGGTGGGTTTTCACGGCAATCGAAAGGGGGAGGGCCTGGTCCCGGGTGGCCGCCAGCGCTTGCTCCCAACCGGACCCGTTGCCGAGTCGCGCCGCGTCCTGCGTCATCATCAATACGTAGTGGATAAGGTCGTCACGCTGACTCAAGCCGGCTTCACGGGCCCGACCAAGGAAGTGCTCAACCAGGCCCAGGCGCGTGCCATGGCAGTGATCCCCTACCTCCGCGCGGCCGAGCAACTCGGCCAGGTAATGGCTCAGTGGCTCGCCTGCCAGTGCTTCCCAGCACGCCTGGTCGAGTTCGAGGGGCGGGATGTCTATTGCTTCCGGGCGGTCGTAACCGGACACCTGGGACCACAGCCGTTTGTTCGCTGACGCGATCGGCACCCACCAGTGGCGAATAGGCGTCAGCCACTCGTTGATGCCGGGCAGCTCCCGGCGCGCCTGCAGGGCCCTGAGGGCAAACGTCGTGTGATAACGCAGAAGGTAAGGGTGGCCATCGGTGCCGATGACCGTGTTGGCCTGGGCCAGGTGCCTGGCCAACTGCGCCGGGGGCATGGCACTGACGATCCAGCCGCATACAGCATCGCCGGCACTGCGCTCCAGGGTGCACTGGAAGTCGTATTGGCCGCTAAGTTCGGCACCCGGGCGTGCGGCAAACAGCCAAGGGCCCAGGTCCCGCAGATTGCTGAATTGCGCTTGATGAAGCAGCGGCCAACTGCGCTGGGCGTAGGCTTCCCTGAGCCTGTCGCGGTCTGTGGGGGTGAGGGCAGCCATTTCAATTATGGCGCTCAGCCGATAGCGCCCGGATTCACGAAGCGTATTGAGCACCGCCGTGAGAAAAGGATTGCTCATGCTCCGGCCCCCTCCATTCGCACGGTGTTGCGCTGTTCGGCAATGGCCTTGAGCAGGCAACTGAGGCAAATCGGCTCCCCGGTCGTGGGTACGCCGAAGGCGGAGGTGGTGTGGGTGCTGCCTTTGGGTTGCTGGCTGATCGGGCCCTTGAAGGCGAGCGCCACGCCGTCCAGTGTGACCCCCGCACCATCGATGCGCAGCGCACCCGCCGGGCTCTTGATGGTCAGGCTGTCGGTGACTTCTATTTCATACACTTTGGTCTGGTGACGAATGAATTCGCCACTTTGCAGGGAGCTGTGCCCGGCAACGATATGCTCCTGATGCCCGCCGATTTCCACCCAGTGGTTGGCCGTGGTCTTGTCCTGGCGGTGATTGCCTACCGTCTCGATGCGATCCTGGCCGGTGATGATGGTGTGGGTCTGGCCGATGGTCAGGCTGTCTTCGTTGCCGATGTGATGCTCACGGTTCTGGCCGATGCTGACAGACTCGTGCTGGCCCACCTCCTCACGGCGGTCATGGCCGATCAGGACGATTTCGTCGTGCTCGACACGCTCGCTGCGGTCGTTGCCGACAAAGGTGGTCTCGTCGTGTTTGACGTGGTTGTTCTGGTCCTTCTGCGCATGGATGAACACCTCCTCATGCCCCAGTTCATCCTCAAAGCGCAGCTCGTTGAAGCCCACGCCCTTGTGGGTCTGGCTTTTGATGGTCATGCGGGTTCTGTGTTTGGGCAACTCATAGGGCGGGGGCTGGGTGGCGCAATAAGTGCGCCCCGTGATGATCGGTAAATCGGGGTCCGAATTTTCGTAGTTGACGATGACTTCCTGACCGATTCGGGGTATCGCCATGGAGCCCCAGTTGCCACCTGCCCAGCCCTGGGATACCCGCACCCAGCAAGAGCTGAACTCGTTGCTTTGACTCTCGCGGTCCCACGGGAAACTGAGCTTTACCCGGCCCCATTCATCGCAGTAGATCTGCTCGGTGGGTGGCCCGACCACGGTTGCCATCTGCGGGCCGTCGATGCGCGGTTTGGGCAGTGATTCAGGCTTCCACTCGATGCGGCCGGGGATCAGCACGGCGTGCTGCACGTAGGAAGTACCTTGATGGGCACCCGCAGCTTCGTCTTCCTGGCTGGCGTGCTGAATGCCGATGTGCTGGATGCGCAGCACCCGCCAGTGAACGTTCAAATCTTCGCGCGGATGCTCGATCAGGTTGAAGCTCAGGCCCGGTTGCAGGCGGGTGTCGTCGCCTTGCACCTCGGCGATGCGCGCGTCGTGGCGCAAGGCGGCCATGCGCGTTTGGGTGAAGGGCTTGCCGACTTCGTCGCGTTTGTAGCGGCCGGGGAAATCAAAGCGCTCGTAGTCGTGGGACTGGTGCTGCAAGTCTCTGGCGGTAGCGCTGTGTTCCTGGCGGTAGGCCGGGTGTTTGAAGCTGTAGTCGCGCTGCACCTGTTTGGCCGAGCGTACCTGCTCGCTATAGCGAAAGTGGTGCAGCGCAGGCTCGGGGTGATCGCCACCGGGGACAGGGTTGTAGAGCACGGCGAGAGGGTCGCCACCGTCGTCTTCTGGTTCGTAGTCCTGGTCCTCTGGGTCTGGCTTGATCACGCTGCGGGTGATCAAGCCCAGCGCCAGCAAACGGTCCGTAAGAATCAGCTGATGGCCCTTGGCGGTGTGCTCGAAGGCGTAGATGAAGCCTTCTTCAGCGGCGAGGCGCTCGATGAACGCCAGGTCGGTTTCCCCGGCCTGCACGCAGTATTCGCGCACCTGGTGGTCGAAGCAGACCACCAGCTCCACGTTGCTCAGGTGTTGCGCCTTGAACAGGATCTCGAAGATCTGCGGCACGCTCTTGTGTTGGAAGATCCGCCAGTTCGAACGCAGGCGGGCGCGGGCCAGTTGCGGCTCGATCAGCGCGTGATAGCGGGTGCGGTGAAAGCCGGTGTCGCCCTGGGTGAAGCTGCTGACCAGGCCGTGGACGTAGCGAACGGGGCGTTCGCCGCGCCAGATCGTCAGTAGAACAGGGCAGTCGAGCAACTGGCCGAAGTCAACGTCGGGCTCATCGCTGGACAGCTCGACGCTCAAGGTGAAGGGGCGACTCAAGCCCTCGTTGAGCTCGAACGACACCACCTCAAAGGCGGCATCCCCGGCTAGAGGTTTGAAGGTGTAACGCAGGTCAGATTGGCGAGACATTGAAATCCTTGTCGGCGTCTGAATTCATGTGCAGTGCCCGGGCAGAAACAACCCGCCCGGAGCACAAGGACGTCGTCAGCCCAACGGGCTGACGATCACCAGGTCAGGCCTCGATGGGCTTGCGCCAGTCATCCGAGCCTTCGGTGCCGGAGGCTTCGTGGGTCCAGGTGATTTTTCGGTAGGCCAGGCTGACCTTGACCAGCTGGGTGAAGTCCTTGTTGCTGGCAACCTGCGCATGGGGCAGCACGGTCTCGATGTCGACGATGGTGGCGTCTTCAAACGCCGTGCTGAAGAAATGCTCCTGCTTGCCTTCGGTGGAGGTGCGGAACCAGCGCACCATCACACTGTCGAGCATCTCCCCGGCAGCCAACGCCTGGTACATCAAGGGTGTTGCCTTGTTCATGGCGCTGGTGAAAATGAACGGCTTGTGTACACGCGGCCCTGAAGGCTGACCACTTTGCGGGTCGGTCGGCACCGTGACCTGGTGCAGGACCTCCTGAATCAGGATTTCGTCCTCGTGACCCTCGACAAACACGTTCCCAACCGAATCAGACGTGGAAGCACCACTGGTAATGGCACCTTGGGTGACGCCGTTGATCGAGATATAGGCGGGTGTTGGCATGATTGACTCCTGCATTGACGCGAAAACACGCCCACTGCCTGCGGGCGTGGCCATCGATTGATGGCGGTGGAAAGAGGGCATGCCCGGCAGTAGGCCGGGCCCGCACCTCGTTGTGCCGTGAGCGCTCTACAAGCGCAGAATGCCGTCCAGCGACTGCAGTACTTCTGCGGTGATCAGATGCAAGCGGTAGGCGTAGATGCCGTAGATCGAGGCCAGCGCAATCGCGGCGATGAGCAGCGGGCTCCACCAGGGCCATTGCCGGCTGAGGCGGTAGTCACGCGGGGCAACATTGTTCAGCGTGTCGCAGAACATGTCCGGTTTCGGGCCGCGCAACTCCCGGATCATCCGCTGCAACTTGACGATGATTGCCTGCAGCGCTTCATCGCCCTTGGGCTGGATGCCGTACTTGCCGCGCAGGCCCATGCACAGGCACAGGTACATGAACTCCAGGACCTGCTGGTAGCGCGCCGGCTCCATCATCATGCGCGACAGCAGCGTGAAGAATTTCTCCCCGCCCCAGGTCTCATGGTGGTACTCGCTGAGCAGCGGCTTCTGGCTCCAGATGGAGCTTTGGCCCCAGGCGGTGGCCAGCGCGGTTTCATCCAGGTACAGGCACAAGGCGTAGGAATAGGCCAGGTGATGGGCGGGCTCGTACCCGCGCTGGCGGGCCTCTTCGACGACGTTGCCGACCTGCTTGTGCACCGCGTGGTAGAGGGCCGCGATGTCTTCAGGGGCATCGAGCTTGCGCAGGCGCATCGCCAGGCCGAACAGCGGCATGGCCGCATCGACCAGCGGGTTGACGAAGCCGCCACGCAAGTTGAAATCAGGGTCGGCGGCATACCCTTCGTACGGGGGCGGTTTGGCCGTCTGCTCATCCCCGGCCGTTTGCTCCAGTACCACGCTCTCCTCGCTGGTCGGCTTGGGGCTGTCTGTGTTTGGGGTCGCGCTCATTTCATTCGCTCCTGATGGCCCAGAATTGCAACTCGAGCTCGGGGAAGTCCCCGGCGATGTGGAAACCGAAGCCGCCACTCTCCTTCAGCGCCTGCCAGGCCGGGCTGCGTCGGTCCAGCTCGAAATAGCTGAAGCCGGCGTGGAAGGGCAGGTCGCGCGGTGCAACCGGCAACGGCACCAGCGGGATGCCGGGGAGTTGCAGTTGCACCAGGTCAGTCAGCGATTCCAGCGCGGTGACTTTGGCTTTTTGCAGGAACTGCTGGCGCAGGCTTTCAGCCGGCAGGCTTGCGCGCACTGCCAGCACGAACTCGGCGCTGTCCAGCAGGCGGCTGTCTTCGAGGGTGGCGCTGAGCACGCCGTACTGCTGCTCGACAATCGGCAGGGAGATCGCCCGTGGCTGCAGCACGGTGCTCAGTGCCCGGCGCAGCGTTTCTTGCAACGGCCGGAACGAGGTGCGCAGCTCGCTGTGCTGGTAGGCCGGGTACTCCTGGGGTAAACGTCCTTCGTCGGTGAAGGTCACCAGTTCGCCGCAGGCCTGGCTCAAGACGATGTACAACTGCTCCGGGTGGGTATGGGGTTGGCGCGCCAGGTGCTGGAAGTAGGGGAACCAGCGGTTCAGCGCTTGCAGCAGGTTGAAGTCGGTGACGTCGGCGACCCCTGACTGACCGGGCGAGCCGATGCGCGCTGCGAGATTGCGAGCACGCTCGCGCAGCATGCCGCTGATCTCGTCGAGAAAGCGCTTGAGTGCCGGTATAGCCTGGATTGAAACGCTGGTGGGGTAGAAGTTTTCGTCCATCAGCAGGCTGCCATCGGGACGCTTGTCGAGGATGCGCCCCAGGGCCAGCCGGGTGTAGGCGCTGCGGTCATCACCGTCGAGGCGAAGCTGCAGGTTGGGCATGGCAAGCTCTACCTGGACCTGGTCGCCATCGTCGGTATGGGTGTCCTTGAGCTCGTGGGCCTGGGCGATGTAGCGGCTGTTGCTGGTGCTGCCTTGCCAACGCACTTCCAGCCCGCCCTCGGTGCGCAGGGGCAGGCACAGGTAGACCTCGCGATGGGTCAGCGCGTGCGCGTCGATTTCCAGTGGCGGTGGTGGGGGCAGATCACCAGGGATATCGAAGACGCTGCCATCGGGCAGGATGCCGCGCGCATGGGTGACGGCGATCTTGCCGAAGCTCAGGTATTCCTGGTTCAGTACCAGATCACTGAACCCGTAGAACGACGGGGTCAGGCTGATGAAACGCTGATGCATGGCCGCTTCAGTGGCGCGGGTCAGTTGTTGGAAGTGCTGCGGTTTGACGAACAAACCTTCGCGCCAGATGACAGGGTTTCGAGAGCTCATGGGCGCACGTCCGGGTGGCGATGGGGGGAGGGTGAAAGAGGCTGGTCACGCATCAGCTTTCCTCCTTCAGCAGGACCTGTTTCTCTTCGACCTGAACGGCCAGGGCAACCTTGCGGCCTCGTGGCTCGATGCGCAGTGATTGCTTCCAGATGGCATCCTGCTGGTCGTGGAAGTCGGCAATCACGGCTATGAAGCGAGTGCTCGGATCGATGGCCTCGAACGGAATGAACTTGAATTGCCCTGGCGTCAGCAGGTAGTCGTCATCGCGCACGTACGTGCTGCGCAGGGCTTTGTCCGGGGCCTGCTCGAGGGCGGCAAAAGTGGCATTGAGCAACAGCGAGTCGTCGCGCAATTGCAGGATTTTCACCGCGATGGGCGTGGCCAGTTGAGCGTTGGGTGCTTGCGTGGGCGCCGGCAGGCTGAGCTGCACGCCAGCGTCCTCGTACTCGCCGAGATCACCTGGGGGGATGGGCGATTGCGCGACGATTTCTGATGGCTCGGCCGGCACCGGCGACATGGCGGGGAACTCGGCTTGCAGGTACCCCAGCAGTGCTTGCAGCTTGCCGGTCAAGGCGTGCGGGTCGGTAGCGCTGATACTCACTGCGTAAGGCGTGGGCAGGGTATCGAGCGGGTTGACTGAGAGCGGTGCAACCACGCTGCTGGGATTGCCATTGAGCAGCGAACTGGCAGAAAGGCTCAGGGCGATTTGTGTCGGTTGGTCGCTGGGTTCACCTACGGTAATCGAGGGGTTCATCAGCACCTGATTCATTTTGCCGAGCGTTGTGCAGCCGCCCAGCGTTACCAGCAGCGGCAGGAGGAACCAGTACAGGTGCGGGCTCATGAGTGCTCCGGAAGAATGGTGGAAAATACCCAGTGATCGTCGACTTGCTGGGGGCTTGCCAGGGCGTCGAGTGCCGTCAGGGGATCCCGGCTTTCCTCGCCAGCCAGCAACTGATCAAGTTCGAACGACGGGTGCGACACGTGTCCGTCTGGAGCCGGCAGCGCTTCAGCGGGCAGCTCGGCGAGCAGGGCATCGAGCACGCCATCGTGAGGGTGCAGCAGCTCTACCAGCGACCGCCGGCTGAAGTGCGGCTTGCCATCGTCGAGCAGCAGGTGTGCCTGTAAGCGGTAGGCGCCGACGCTTAGCACATCACCGTCTTTCAGGCGCACAGGTGTGGCTGCATCGAGGCTCAGCTGGTGGCCGTTGAGGTAGGTCCGGGTGCAGCGGTCAATGACGCAAAAGCTGCCTTCGGCCCAGTGAATCTGGCAGTGCAGCGCCTGCACGCGCAGGTCGCGGTCTTGCAAAAGCCAGCCGGTATGCTGGCTACCGATCGTGCCGCCGCGTCGGTCAAATTGGTGAGAGCCATCCATGCCGTGCTGAAGCTGCTCGGGGTTGCATACCGTCAGTGCCAACCTGTTCATGAGCGCACCTTGATGCAGACAGCCGCGTCGCGTTGCGCGCGCGTCGTGTCGATGAAGCTGGTCCAGCCCAGGTGGGCGCCCTTGGCGCGATCGAGGCAGAAGGGCGGCACTTCGTCCTGTTTCAGGATCAGCTCCAGGTCGTAGGCCAGCCCATCGCGCAACAGAAAATCGATCAGCGCGCGTAGTTGGTCGAAGCTTTTTCCGCTAGGTAGAAAGTCACGTAATCGCCCTTGATCCAGCTCGGCAATGACAATGGCGAACTTGCTGCTGCGGGTACGCACCCGTGAACCGACAATGAAGTTGCTCGCCAGGCAGCCGTTGCGCGTGCCCAGGCTCACCCTTTGCCGAGGGTCGAGGGTCAGCGAGCGCGGCTGGAACTCGCGGATCCGTACCTGGGCAAGGTCGAAGCAGTGGGCAATGATTCCCGCTACCGTGCCCGGGGCCCGGCTGCGGCTGGCGATCACCCCGGCAAAGCTCAGCAGGCGCCCCCACGGCAATGCGGTATTGCCCCGCAGTTGTTCATCGTTCAAGCCGACCAAGGCGAACACATAGTGCGAAAAGTGATCGCGGCCTTGGGCCTGGAAACGGATGTAGTAGCGGTACTTGCGCCAGATCCGGTGCAGCAGGCTGAGCAGGTAATGATTGAAAAAGTCCAGGAACGCCGGGCGAATTCCATGCCCTTGCGCCTGCTCGTAGGCCATCCGGTCCAGGTAGTAGTCCGGCAGTGGCGAGTCGGTGCCGTGCAAGCCGAAAAAAGTCGCGCAGACGTTGTACTGCGTGGCATTGCCGACAGCGCTGGTGCGTTCGGCCTTGAGCACATCGGCCGCCGGAAACGTCAGGCGCGCATCGCTGCGCAAGCGCAGGCGCTGACGTGTCTGGGCCTGCGGGCGATGCGCTTCCAGGTTGTCGCCGTGCAGGCCATGCAAGCGCTCCAGCAGGGTGAAGAAATTGTGCTGGTGGGCCTCGGCGAGCAGCGTGTCTGCTAGATCAAGGGTTGTCTGCCGGTCAGCAAAGGCCATGTGTAGTGCTCGTTGTTGGTGGTATTGATCACTTCCAACTGATGGAAGGAATTGATGCTGGCGTACAGGGCGAAGAACTGCGAAAGCACGGTGCCGAACAGGTACAGGTCGCCCTCGCACAGAAAGGCGCCCTGATCGAGTTGCAGGCGGGTGTGCAGCCCGCGTACGGGCAGGCCTTCGACCATCCAGTCCAGTGGCGCGGTGCTGGCCTCGGTGATGCCGTTGAGGCGCTTGCGCGTGGCCCTGGCCTGTTGAATGTCATGCAGGGCGGCGAAGTCATAGGCAGCAATCACTGACTTCAGCGGTTCTGCCGAGAGCAGTGACAGGTAGTTGAGTGACAGGTTGGAGATCAGCGTCCATTGCAACTGGCCATCCAGCACCGGCCGGTAAGGGCGGGTTGGGCGACTGAGGTTGTGGTAGGTCGCCAGGGGTGGCGTCGCTTGCGTGGTGACGCAAAGGTCGCCGATGCCCAATGACCGTGGCAGGTCGCGGTTGGTACAGATCAGGTCCACCGACACGGTCTCCAGGCCGCCGATGTAGGCCGTCTCGTCACCCCGGACAAAGGCGATGCGGTGTTCCAGGCCATCGAGACGCAGGGACTCCTCTACCTTGCAGCGGTAGTACAGGGCGGTGCGACCTTGCGCAGTCTCGATCTCGTGGGCGAACGACTCGAACGGTTGAAACACCCGCAACTGCTCACCCCGGCTGCCATCGGCGGCCAGGCGCCAGCTGGCGGCCTGCTCGACACTGAATATTTCGTAGGCATCAGGGCGCTGGCTGCTGGGCGACAGGCGTACCTCGTCTACCTGGCCGGTGAGGTCGATCGGCTCGGCACTGTGCTCGAACAGGTTGACTGCGGGTGCGCAGAACAGGCTGAAATCACTTTTCGTGATGCGCAATGTGCTGGGCAGGGGACGGGTAAAGTGGAACTCCACACCGACCTCTGGGCAATCCCGAGCGGGCCAGGCGCGGCTCAACTGCGTCAGGTTGAAGAAGTAGAAGCGCTGCGGGAAAACGAAGTATTCCTGGAGGATCCGGTAGCCATCAAACACGTTGCGCGGATACGGCAACAGCGCTTCATCAGGGCTGAAACCGGGGAAGCTCAGTACGTTGGCAGGCAGGCAGGTGACTTCGCCCGCGATGATCACCCGCACCTCCTTGAGGTAATGCGACAACCACAGATAGAGGGTCTGCGCGCAGCTGTCGTCGCCGCTCAGGTGAAACGCAAGCTGGTCGCAGCCCAGGCTGTCCAGTGGCCTGCGCGCCAAGGTGTCCAGGTCGATGCGCACCACTGAATGTTCCCGGCTGAGCGAGGTGCTGACCTGGTTGATTGCCAGCGGATGCAACTGAACCTCGGTACAGGTCCGGTACTCGCAGGACACCCCGTCCACCGGGTGTGAAAACAGCCGCGAACCCTTGGGGATGGTTTGCTGTTCGCTAATTGATTCTGGCAGCGGTGCGAACTGCACGATGGTTGCGCTCGGAAGCGGGCGCAGGTAGTTGGGCCAGAGCATCTGCAGCAGTGAGTGGGTAAGCTCGGGCAGGTCGTCATCCAGCTTGAGGCGCAGCTTTGCGGTGAGAAAGGCAAACCCTTCAAGCAGGCGCTCGACATCCGGGTCGCTGCCTTTCTCCCCCAGAAACCGCGCCAGTTGCGGGTTGTCCTGGGAGAACTCGGCGCCCAGTTCGCGCAAATAGCTGAGTTCCTCGCGAAATCGATCTTTCAATGGCATGCGCTTACCTCACTCGGGTGTAGCGGTTCTGGCCGTTGACCAGCAATTCGATCTGCAACAGCTGCGCCTGGCGCTGCACCATCACCTCGCAGTCGAGGCGAAAGTGCAGTTGCAGGGGGGCATCGACGTCAGGCTGGCACTGCAACCCGCAGACCCTGATACGCGGCTCATACAGCCGGATGGTCCGGCGTATGTCGGCGCTGACCTGCGCGAGCAGGTCGCCGCTACTCAGGGCATGACCATTGAAATCACGCAGGCCAAGATCAGGGCTGCTTTGCGAGCAGCCCTGACGAGTGTTGAGCAGGCGCTCCAGATGACGCTTGATGGCCGCGAAGGTCTGGCCGGTCTGGTCTTGCCTGGACATGAGGTGTCGATCAGCTGCCGGCGGTTCCAGTCGGTCGAGCAGGCTGCTCATTGGGTGTCGAGCCGCCCGACCAGGGAGATCTCGAAGTTCGCGCCCATGTACTTGAAGTGCGGCCGCACCGCGAGCGAGACCTGGTACCAGCCCGGATCACCGGCAACATCCGCTACCTCGACCCGCGCCGCGCGCAGCGGGCGACGGCTGCGTACATCGGCAGAGGGGTTCTCCTGGTCGGCCACGTACTGCTTGATCCAGCGGTTGAGCTCGCTTTCGAGGTCCTGGCGTTCCTTCCAGCTGCCGATCTGCTCTCGCTGCAGTACCTTGATGTAGTGGGCCAGGCGGTTGACGATGAACAGGTAGGGCAGTTGCGTGCCGAGCTTGTAGTTGGTTTGCGCCTCCTGGCCTTCGGGCGTCTTGGGGAACACTTTGGGCCGTTGTGCCGAGTTGGCCGAGAAGAACGCCGCGTTGTCGCTGTCCTTGCGCATGGTCAGGGCGATGAAGCCCTCCTCGGCCAGCTCGAACTCCTTGCGATCGGAGATCAGCACTTCAGTGGGGATCTTGGCCTGCAACTGGCCGAGGGACTCGTACAGGTGGACGGGGAGATCATCGACCGCACCGCCGGATTGCGGGCCGATGATGTTCGGGCACCAGCGGTAGCGGGCGAAGCTGTCGTTGATGCAGCTGGCCATCAGGAACGCGGCATTGCCCCACAGGTAGTGGTCGTGCCTGCCGTCGATGTTCTCGTCGTAGTTGAAGCTGGCAATCGGCTGTTCGTTGCGCTCATAAGGCTGGCGCAGCATGAAACGTGGCAGTACCAGGCCGATATGTCGGGAGTCCTCCGAGTTGCGCAGCGAACGCCATTTGGCAAAGCGTGGCCCTTCGAAGATGTCCTTGACCTCCTTGAGATTGGGCAAGTCCTCGAAACTGTTGAGGTTGAAAAACTCCGGGCCCGGCGCGGAAATAAACGGGGCGTGAGACATGGCCGAAACAGAGGCGATGTAACTCAAAAGTTTGATGTCATTCGAAGCCGGCGTGAATGAATAATTGCCGATCATGGCCGCCACGGGTTCGCCGCCAAACTGGCCGAAGCCTGCGGTGTAGACATGTTTTTAAAGGCCGCTGTTGGTGATGTCACCAGCGTTCTCGAAGTCTTCCAGTAGTTCGTCCTTGCTGATGTGCAAGACTTCGAGCTTGATGTTTTCGCGAAAGTCGGTGCGGTCGACCAGTAGTTTCAGACCGCGCCATGCAGACTCAAGTTCCTGGAAGGCGGGCTGGTGCAAAATGACGTCCATCTGGCGACTCAGTGCCCGATCCAGTTCACTGATCATCTGATCGACGCGGTGTTTGTTGATCAGTTGATCGCGCTCATCGTTCTTCAGTATTTCCGAGATGAACGCGGCAACGCCCTGCTTGGCAACCAGATAACCTTCCTGGCTCGGTTGCAGCATGGTTTCAGCCATCAGTTGGTCGAGCAGGCCGGTGTTGTCCAGGGCCGTTTCCGGCGATGTTGTCGGGGTGGTCTTGGTGGGCATGGGTGACGCTCCGTTGTCTGTGCAATGGCCGGCATGGCCGGGCTCTTCATGTGCCTTAATCTGCTTGGGGTGCTTCCAGAACCAGATCGAGTTCCTGGGCCAGTTGCTGGCGGGCCTGATCGTCGCTCAGCAACTGCTGCAGTTGCTTGCGAAAGGCCGGAACGTTGCCCAGCGGGCCTTTGAGCGCGACCAGCGCCTCGCGCAGCGCCAGCAGTTGGTTCAGTTCGGGGACCTGCCGGGCAATCGAGTCCGGGCCAAAATCATTGATCGACTTGAATTGCAGGTGCAGCGCCATCTCGGCATCGGCGGTCGGGCTGAGCATCGACGGCACGTTCATCTGCAGGCGGACCTCGGCATCGCTGAGCACGCTGTTGAAGCTGTGCTTGTCCAGGCGCATGAGCTGACGATCTTCCAGGGTGCGTGTTTCGGCGAGGCCGAAATCACCGGTCACCAGCATCTTGTGCGGCAGCTCGATCTCTGCCTGCTGATCGCCAGTGGCGGGTACATACTTGATGTTGATGCGCTCTTTTGGCGCGACGGAACTTGAGGGTTTGGCCATGTTTTATTGAGCTCCATGCTGTGATGTTTATTTGAGTGCAAGGAAACTTCCTACTTGCTCTGATGTTTAATTAGTTGATGTTTGTTTATTTTGCGTGGGAAGTTTCTGGTTTTATGTAGGAGGTTTCTGTGGGCTGGTCTTTTGTTGCCTGGCCTTTAAAAACGATGCAGTGGGAAATGCATCATCGTCGAGCAATAAGATGTAAGTAAATATTTACTTGTTGTTTTTTGAAAGGCTGGCATAAGCTTCTTCGCAAGTTGAGTTTTATATGCCCGCTTTTCGCCATTGTGTGCGAGTGACGGATACTTTGAAGTGTGCATTTCTAGCGTGTACTAGTCTGTGCGGGCGAGACGGGAGTTAAGTTGCAATGGCAAGTCGGAGTGAATGGATTCTCGGTTGTGCGGTATGCCTTGGCCTGAACCAGGCACTGGCCAATTCGCCAGCCGACTGCACCTTGATCATTTCCAACATGGAGCGCCTGGCCTGTTTTGACCGGGCTGCGCGAACGCCAGCGGTAGTCCCGCCGACCAGGGTCAGGCAGGCCAATGGGCCGAGTACCCCGAGCCAGGCGATGGTCATGGCCAATGAAGCCCTGCGGGGGCCAGATGAGCTTGGGTTTCGCATCAGCGTGGGGGCAGAGCGCTCAGAAGGCGGGCAGCAACGCATCGTGATTTCCGCACCGGCCATGGGGGCGCCGCCGCAACCGTACCTGGCCATCAGCTGTGTGCAGAACATCTCTCGCCTGCAACTGCTCACACTGGCGCCGGTGTCGCGCAATCGTGTGCAGGTTCAACTGAGTGCGAGCGAACAGCCCTTGCCAGGCAGGCCCTGGCAGGTACTGGAGGACGGTCATGTGGTCGATGCCGGGCGAGGCCTGGTGGCCATCGAGGCAATCAAGGTGTTGCGTGCCGCCCAGCGCATCCATGTCAGCAGCGACTATCCGGCGCTGGATGGCCTGGTGTTCGATGCGCAGGGGCTGGCGCCAATGATCGATCAGGCGCGTAAAGCATGTCGTTGGTAAACACTGCGCCGGATCAGCGGCCCGCTTCACTGTTGCTGGCCATCGACCCACAAATGCCCGCCGGATTGTTCGATATCGAGGATGAAACCTACCAGGCCATCGACCAGGAAATGGTCAAGCTGGGTGGCCTGCATGAAGCCAGTATTGACTGGTCGTACATCGAAGAAGCCTCGCAGCAGTACCTGGGCAGCCGCTGCAAGCAGCTGCGCATCGTCGGCCACCTGACCACCGCTTGGCTGCGCAGGCGCCATTGGGGAGCATGGCGGGATGCGCTTGAGCTGCTTGCCGGTATGGTCGAACAGTATTGGGAAACTGGGCATCCCAAGCCGGGCCCTACCGGTTTCCTGACCAAACGCAAATTGGTGGCGGGGCTACTCAAACGCCTTGGCGATGCACTGCCCATACTTGAGCGCGCAAGCTTTTCACCGGCCTGCCTGGAGCGCGCAAAACAGGCAATGACGCGCCTGCTAGAGCAGGCAGAGCGTGCGCAACTGGACCAGCCGGTGCTGCTGGAGCTGGAGCGGCTGCTGGTTCGTCATGGCGATAGGGCCGTGGCGGTGCCCGAGCACGAGCCGTTGAGTGTTGCCCAATCACCCAGTGGCGAGTCTCTCACGAAGGCGTTACTGCCCTCTCGAAGCAGCCTGTCGCTCGGCAATGAGCGCGAAACCCGCAAGGCCCTGCTGAGCATGGCCGAATTCATCAATCAACAGGACGTGTACGACCCGACGGGCTATCAGCTTCGCCGATTCGGGTTGTGGGCGCACATCCATGCCGCCCCGTCGGCGCGTCATGAACAGCGCACGGAACTGATGGCGGTACCCGGCGACATTGCCGCCGGGTATCAGGAGGCGCTGTCTGCCACGAGTGTCGAGCCGGCATTGTTGATGCGCATCGAAAAAAGCGTGGCCGCCGCACCGTACTGGATTCGCGGCAGCTTTCTGGCTTCCGCTATTGCCAGCCGCCTGGCCATGGGCGAAGTGGCCGAAGCCATTCGTCAGGCAACTGAACGCTTTGTCCGGCGCCTGCCTGCGTTGCAGCAGTTGTGTTTCAGCGATGGCAGCGCGTTCGTCGATGCGCAATGCCTGGCCTGGCTCAAGGGCACGGACCAAGTGAGTGGCAGCGACGGCGCGGGTCATGGGTTTCATGGCCTGCGCGAGGAACTCGTGGCCCAGCTTGAGCAGCAAGGAGTCGAGCAGGTGCTGTTGAAATTGCAGGCCTTGCAGGCGGAGTACCGCTCACCACGTGAGCGCTGCCACGCCACGCTCATTGCCGCCCAGTTGCTGGCCTCGCGAGGCTTGTCCTGGTTGGCCGACGACCTGAGTGCCGGGGTCGCCCGGACCATGCAGGCGACCACTGCCGAGCAGTGGGAGCCTGACGTTTATCACAAGCTCAAACAGTGTGGCGACCCGTCACGGTTGATTGATTAGCAGAGCAGGGAGCAAGGGTCCGCGATGGAGAAGTACTGGGGTCATATCAAGCGTTGGGGCCTGCCGGGGCTGAGCAGGGCCGGCCGGGCGATGCCGTTGCTGTTGCTGCTGGGGGCGTTGCTGTTGCTGGTGGCGATTTGGTGGTTGGGCCCGCAGTGGAACTGGCGCGGGCAGCAGCCATTGGCGGGCCTGCCTCATCGGATTCTCGCCAGCCTGCTGGCCCTTCTTCTGCCGTTGCTGTTCTGGGTGTGGGGGCAGCGTTCCCGTTACCGTCGCCTGCAGGCAGCGCAGCGCCAGGATGCAGCCATCGAAGCCGACCCCAGCCTGCCCTATGTGCACGCCCAGGAGGCGGCGCTGAACCAGAACCTTGCGCGCTTTCTCGACAACGCTGGAGGCCGGGGCGCGCTCTATCAGTTGCCGTGGTACCTGGTACTGGGCACTGAAAACGTCGGCAAGTCCAGTTTCATCACCCGTTCTGACCAGCGCTTTGCCCTGACCCGTGTCAGCAAAGCTCAGGCCCGTGGACGTGAAGATGATGGGCTGGCCTACCCGGTGGACTGGTGGATTGGCAATGACGCCGTGATTGTCGACCCGCCCGGGGAGTTTATCAGCCAGGGGGCCATCCAGGGGGTGGGGCAGCGAGGCCAGCACAAGGAACGCCCGGAGCTGCCGGCGGGGACCCAAGCCAGGCTGTGGAACTATCTGCTGGCTTGGCTTTCGAGCCATCGCAGTCGGCGCGCGCTCAATGGTGTGGTGCTGGTGGTTGACCTGCCGGCGCTGTTGCACGCCGAGCCAGAGCAACGCATGGCCTTGGCCCATGTGCTGCGGGCTCGCCTGCATGAACTGAGCAGCCAACTGGGGTCGCGTCTGCCGCTGTACGTGGTGCTGAGCAAGTTCGATCTGCTCGAAGGCTTCGAGCAATTGTTTGCGCAATTACCGCTGTCGCAGCGCGAGCGGATCATCGGCAGTGTCTTCAATCTCGATGGCGTGACATCGTTCGATGCCTGGCTTGAGGCGTTTGCCGAGCACTATGACCGCCTGCTGCAAGCCGTGCAGGAAGAGGTGCTCGATCACGTCGGCTCGATCACCTGCGCGGAGCAGCGCCAGCTGTTGGTTTCGCTACCTGCCCAGTTGTTCGGGTTGCGCGCCATCATCCTGCGCTTCTTCAGCGAGACGCTCGGCAGTGACCGTTTCACCACGCCTGCATTGGTGCGGGGGGTGTATTTCTCATCGGTGTACCAGCAGGGTGAAACGCACAATACGTTCGTGCGAGCAGCCGCGCAGCCCTACAAAGTGCACCCGCCGCTTGGTGATGCCAAGCCGCTTGGCAACCCGCTGGTGTACTTCGCCCAACAGGTCTTTGAGCGGGTGGTCTACCCGGAGGCCGGTCTGGCAGGCGACAACGTCAAGGTGGCACAGGGCAAGCGGCGGTTGCTCTGGGTTGGTTCAGGTGTCGGCTTACTGGCCCTGGCGGTGGGCCTGGGTACATGGCAACGTTACTTCGACGCTAACCGTGACAAGGCCGTTGCCGTTCTGGCCAAGAGCCAGGAGTTCAGCAGGCGTGACATTGATGAGCGGGTCGACCCGACCGGGCGCAACCTGCTGGCGCCGCTGGAGCAGATCCGTGATGCGGTATCGGTGTTCGGCGACTATCGCTCGGCCTGGCCGTTGCTCGCCGACGCGGGGCTGTATCAGGGGCGGGCGATCGGGCCGAGTGTTGACCAAGCGTATCTGGCGCTGCTCTCCCGTCGGTTCCTGCCGGCGCTGGCAGGTGGCGCGGTGGATGCCATGAATGCCGCGCCTGACGGCAGCGAGGCGCAAATGGCGGCGCTGCGGGTGTACCGGATGATCGAGGATCGCGACAATCGCCGGCCGAAAATGGTCGAGGCGTGGATGGCCCGGCAGTGGCAGGCCACTTATCCAGGACAGGGCCAGGTGCAACGCCAGTTGATGCGCCACCTTCAATATGCCTTGGCCTATGCTGACACCGATTTGCCGCAGTACCGTCAGCGTATTGCCGAGGTTCAGCAGATACTGCGCAAGGTGCCCTTGCAGCAGCGTATCTACCAGGTACTCAAGCAGCAGGCGCGACAGCAATTGCATGCGGGGGTCGACCTGGGGCGCGAGGTCGGGCCGGCGTTCGCGCTTGTCTACCAGCCGCCAGCCGAGGCCGTCACGGTGCTGGCACCGTTGCTGACGGCCAAGGGTTTCAGGGAGTATTTCGAGCCCAACAGCGAGCACATCACCGACCTCGCCATGGTGGATCAGTGGGCACTGGGCGAGCGTGCGCACCTGGACTATTCCGACGCTGACAGGCAGGCGCTCACCGAGCGCATTCGCACGCTCTACAGTGCCGACTACATCGATAGCTGGCGCCGTGCGTTGAATGCACTGGCGGTCGTGGATTTTCGCGACCTTGCCCATGGCGTGTCGGTACTTGAGCAGATGACCGGGCCGCCGGCGCCCCTGCGCCGGCTGCTGGAGAGTGTGCGCGACAACACGCTGATCTATCCGCCAGCGCCCGAGCCGCTTGGCAAGGCCAGCGAGGCAGTTGCCATCCAAACGTCGAACCAGCAACAGGCGACAGGCATTCGCAGGGCCTTTGCGTCGTTGTTCGAACTGCTCGACCGCAAGGGCGAGAAGCCCAGTTATTACGATGAAACACTCAGCGCACTGACCGCCGTATACGACTACGCCAAAACCGTGCAAGACAGCCCCGATCGCGGCAAGGCGGCGCTGAGCGCGGTACTCAACCGCTTTGCCATGACCGGCCCCGACCCGATTGGCACCTTGCAACGCATGGCCAGCGGCTTGCCAGAGCCTGTCGCTCAACATGTGCAACACATTGCCGAGCAGACCTCGCAAGTACTGGTGATCGAGGCGCTGCGTGAGCTGGAGAAACGCTGGGACACGGAGGTGTTCAGCTTCTATCAGCAACGCCTGGCGGGTCGCTATCCGTTCAACCCGCAAGGGGTCGATGCCTCGCTGGACGACTTCGAGGCGTTCTTCGGCCCGAGCGGGCGCTTGCAGCAGTTTCAGGACCAGTACCTGAAGGTGTTCCTCAAGGACAACCTCGAAGCCCTCTATTCCCAAAGCCGTGGCCGTTATCTGGTGCGCACCGACCTGCTCGACCAGTTGGCTGCGGCAGAGCGCATTCGCGAGACCTTCTTCGACAACCGCGGCAACCTCAGCGTGCAGTTCAGCATTGCCCCGTTGGGGTTGAGCGCCAACCAGCGCACCAGCGTTCTGGACCTCGACGGCCAGCTTGTCCCCTACACCCATGGGCCGAGTGTGGTCACCGGGCTGATCTGGCCAAACACCCTGGCCGGCCCGGTACGCAGCAACCTGACCCTGGTCCGGCTGAGCGGGAACAGCAGCCTGGAGTTCCGTGGCCCCTGGTCGATGTTCCGCCTGCTGAGCCGAGGTACCCTCAATAGCCGTACGGCAACGGGTGTCGACCTCAGCTTCAAGGCCGGCGACGGCATGATGCGTTACCAACTGACTTCGGAGAAAGCGTTGAACCCGATTACCCAACAGCCGTTCAAGGGGTTCGCCTTGCCACGTACCTTGTTGCAGGCCTCAACGGGGAAAGTGGCCAGCGCCATCTGAGCAATGATGGCATTTCGCTTGACGGCGTAACGGCCTTGCCTAGACTGGCCTGATTCCGTTCACCCGAGCAGGGAGCAGGCAGCATGTCGATCGAGCAGCCCCAAGGGGTTTGCAGCGGGGAGGGGCCGCGTCCGGTCTGTTCCCGGTTGATGGTGAAAGTGGACCTGGCACCGTTGCTGGCCGCCTTGGCGGCCATCGAGAGCAGCCAGTGGCAGGCGCATTTCAATCAGCGTTATTTCGACGGTGACTGGAGCGGGGTGGCGCTGATCTCGGCCGAAGATGCAATTGGCGAGCTGACGCACGGCCAGGGGCCAGCCACCCTGCGCCAACCCTGGCTTGAAGATGCCCGTTGGCAATTGGGCTTGCAGGCATTGGGCCTGGATATCCGCAGCGCACGCTTGCTACGCCTGGGCGCGGGGGCACAGATTCATGAGCACCGTGACTACGACCTCGGCGGCCCCGATGCGGACATGCGCCTGCATATTCCATTGCTCAGCCCGGAACAGGTCGACTTCATGCTCGAGGGGCGGCGGATACCGATGAAGGCGGGGGAGTGCTGGTTCCTTGACCTTGCCCGGCCGCACTGCGTCGACAACCATGACACCAGCCCGCGTATCCACCTGGTGCTCGATTGCCGTCCGACGCCGGCCTTGCTCAAGGCGGTGGCTGACGGCCAGGCCACTACCCCGGCAAGCGGCGAGGGGCGCAAGGCCAGGGCCTTCGCCGATTTTCAGCAGTGGTTGCAGCGCAACCAGCAGGCCTGCACGCAGTTGCAGGCCCTGACTGATCAACACACCTTTATTGAGCGGGTTGTCGCACTGGCGGCGTCGCAGGGCCTGGACTTTGGCCAGGAGCAGGTGCGCGCCGCCATGCGTCGTGGCCGTAGCCGCTGGAGTGACCAATGGAAAGTCTGAATCTACACGGCTGGTTGCCGATCAGCGTCTGGCAGGAAAACGCGCAGTGGCGCGTTGACTGGTGCTGGTTCGGTGCCCAGCGCCTGGTGCAGCCGTTCTTTCGCGATGCTGTCGATGATGCGCTGCGCTTGCCTTTCAATCAGGCGTTTCGCCGGGAAACGCCCTTGTCTGCACTGAGCGATTGGCAGCGCCAGAGCCCGGGGATTGCACCGAGCGCCTTCGTCTATCACGCCTCGCGTTGTGGTTCGACGCTGATCAGCCAGATGCTGGCGCAACTCGACAGCCATGTGGTGATTTCCGAGCCGCCGGCACTCGATACCCTGCTGCGCATCGATCTGCCGGAGGTTGAACGTCGGGCCGCTATCGAGGGGCTGTTGTCTGCCTATGGGCAGGTACGCGCTGGCACGGAGCGGGCCCTGGTGATCAAGCTCGATGCCTGGAACATCTTCGACAGGCCGTTGTTGCGCGAGTACTTCCCGCAGGTGCCGTGGATGTACCTGTATCGCGATCCGCTGGAAATTGCCGTGTCGCATTTGCGGCGGGCGGGCATGCAGATGATTCCGGGGATGTTGGGGCTGGCTCGGCTTGAGGGTGGGCAGCCGTTCAATGGGCGTGAGGACGACATCGCGCGACGGCTGGGTGAGTTGCTTAAGGGTGGGCTTGAGCACTGTCGTGCGGAGGAGGCGCTGGCGGTCAACTACATCGAATTGCCAGGGGTAATGAGTGGATCCCTGGCGCGGTTCTTCGGGTTGAGCGCAGAGGAAGTCGCCCTGGCGATGTCCGCGACTAGCCAGCACGCCAAGTCGCCCGCGCAGCGCTTTGTACCGGATAGCCAAGGCAAGCATCTGGAAGCAACGCCGTTGCTGCTCGAGCGGATAGCTTATTGGGCCAGTGAGCCTTATCAGGCCCTGGAGGCCTGGAGGGCGGGGCAGGTGTTGTAGTCTTTGCGTTGGCCTCATCGCCGGCAAGGTCGGTTCCCACAGGTGTCGGGCATCACATGCTGACATCGCGTTCTGTAGGAGTCTGCCTTGCCGGCGATGCTGTTTTAGCGTTTCACGTGAGCGACGATATCGTCTTTGATCTTCAGGCGCTCCTTGCGTAGCAAGGTCACCCGTGTGTCATCGGCGGATGCATTCTCGGCTTCAACCACCTCGGCATCCTTGGCGTTGTATTGTTCGTGCAGCGTACTCAAGCGAGCATCGGTTTTCTTGTGCGCATCGAACGCATCCCTGGTCATGTTCAAGTCTGCGAGCAAATCGTGCTTAACCGGCATTTCTTCACCTCTCCTGGGTTCTGGTCGGGGATTCGTGAACCTTGAGGATAGTCGCCTTTCTGCGCTTGGGCAGTGCAGGGCTGTCAGCCGCTCCCCTGCGGCAACCGAGCCGGCTTCCTGAACACTCGCTGAACATGAAGCATTGTTAATTTCCCCAAGCGCAGAACAATTATTTGTTAGCAAACTTTTCACGAAAAATTGATGGCTATCTGCCTAGAGTTCGCCCTGTTTTCAGTAAGTGTCGCAACGACATTACTCAGGGTTCAGGGAACGCCAAACGCCATGTTCAAGGTAAAACCGCTGCGTGCCGAATGGGTCACGTTGATTGCCAGTCTGTTTTTATTGCTCGGGTTCAACCAGGTGCTCTGGCAGCACGTGTTTTCGGTCATTCCGGGTGATGGCCAAGGCCTGCTGCTGCGCCTGGCCTTTGCCTTGCTGGTGGTGTGCGCGTTCAACTTCATCCTGACCTTGCTGGCATTCAAACCCGTATTGAAACCGTTATTGATCACGTTGTTCATGGTCAGTGCCGGTGTGGCTTACTTCATGAACCAATATGGCGTAATGATTGATGTTGGCATGTTGCGCAATACCGCAGAAACCAATGCCACCGAAGTGCGCGACCTGCTCTCTTTTAAACTGGGCGCTTATATTCTGCTCCTGGGTGTTCTGCCTGCGTTGATTGTCTACAAGTTGCCGATCAGCTACCGCCCCTGGCACCGTGAGCTGCTGAGCAAGCTGGTGGTCAGCGTGGCCTGCGTGGCGACCCTGGGCGGGGTCGCCCTGGTGAACTACCAGGGCCTGGCGTCACTGTTTCGCAATCATCACGAGCTGCGCTTGATGATCGTGCCGAGCAACTATATTGGCGCGACGGTTGCTTATGCCCGCGAGCAAATCGGTTCGGCCAGTATGCCGATGCGCCTGATTGGCGAAGACGCGGTGCGGGCAAAGTCCGCGCAACAGCATGCACGCAAGTCGCTGACCGTCCTGGTGGTGGGGGAGAGCCTGCGTGCGCAGAACTTCGGCCTGCTGGGTTATGAGCGTGACACCACGCCCGAACTGCGCAAGCAGGACGGCGTGATCGCCTTCTCCGACGTGCACTCGTGCGGCACGGAAACCGCCGTCTCGGTGCCGTGCATGTTCTCCAATCTCACCCGCAAGAACTACGACGCCACCCAGGCCAAGACCCAGGAAGGGCTGCTGGACGTGCTCAAGCGTGCCAGCCTGGATGTGCGCTGGAAGGACAACCAGTCTGGCTGCAAGGGCACCTGCGACCGCGTGACCTTCGTGGATGTGAGCAACCTGACCGACCCTGCGCTGTGCGCCAACAACGAATGCCATGACGAGATTCTGCTGCAGGGCCTGGGCGAGATGATCGACAACCTGCAGCAGGACACTGTCCTGGTCCTGCACCAGATGGGCAGCCATGGCCCTGAGTACTACAAGCGCTACCCCAAGGCCTTTGAGCGTTTCACCCCGGTGTGCAAGAGCAACGCGCTGAACCAATGCAGCGAGCAAAGCATCATCAATGCCTACGACAACACCGTGCTCTATACCGACCATGTGCTGTCGTCGCTGATCGATGTGCTACGCAGCAAGCAGGGCCAGGTGGACAGCGCCATGCTGTATCTGTCCGACCATGGCGAGTCGCTGGGCGAGTACAACCTGTTCCTGCATGGCACGCCATACATGTTGGCGCCCGACCAGCAGAAGCACGTGCCGCTGGTGACCTGGTTCTCCGAGGGCTACAAACGCGCCTACGCTGTGGATACTGACTGCCTGAAACAGTCGACCAGCCAGCCGTTGAGCCAGGACAACCTGTTCCACTCGATGCTGGGCCTGCTCCAGGTCCAGACTCAGGTCTACAACCCGCAACTGGACCTGTTCGCCGGCTGTCATCCGGCCCAGGCAGCACGCTAAACAGGCATGCAAGGCCACCGTCGAGCGGTTTCCCGACGGTGGCCTGTGCCGTATATACTGCGCGCCATTGTTTGTGGGAGAGCCTTGTGGCTATCGAAATACACTGGATTTGCGACGATGGCAGCCTTGCCGAACACTGTGCTCAGTGGCGGCAACTGCCTTACGTGGCGCTAGACACAGAGTTCATGCGGGTCGACACCTTTTATCCGAAAGCCGGTTTGATCCAGGTCGGTGACGGAGTACGGGCTTACCTGATTGATCCATTGCAGGTCACCGAGTGGGCACCGCTGGCCGAACTGCTCGAAGACCGCAACGTGATCAAGGTGCTGCACGCCTGCAGCGAAGACCTCGAAGTGCTGCTGCGCCTGACCGGCAGCCTGCCAGCGCCGCTGTTCGACACCCAATTGGCCGCCGGCTACCTGAACCTCGGGTTCTCCATGGGCTATTCGCGTCTGGTCCAGGAAGTGCTGGACATCGACCTGCCCAAGGGCGAGACCCGTTCCGACTGGCTGCAACGCCCGCTGTCGGAGACCCAGGTCAGCTACGCCGCCGAAGATGCCGTGCACCTGGCCGAGCTCTATGGCCGCCTGCGCACGCAGTTGTCCGACGAGAAGAACGACTGGGTGCTGGACGATGGCGCCGAGCTGGTCGCGCAGATGCGCCGCGAAATCGACCCCTATGCCTTGTACCGCGACGCCAAGCTGGCCTGGAAGCTGTCCCGCGCCCAGTTGGCCGTACTGCGCGAACTGTGCGCCTGGCGCGAGCGCGAAGCGCGCAGCCGTGATGTACCACGCAACCGTATCGTGCGGGAGAACGCCCTGTGGCCCATGGCCCGCACGCAGCCGAACAACCTTTCGGCACTGGCGAAAATCGAGGATATGCACCCGCGTACCATTCGTCAGGACGGTGAGTTCCTGCTGGAGATGATCAAGCAAGCTGGCAGCCTGCCAGCGAGCGAATGGCCAGAAGCGCTGCCGGAGCCGCTGCCGATCGAGGCGTCGGCCGTGCTCAAGCAACTGCGCGCCATTGGCCAGGCCGAGGGCGAGCGCCTGAACATCGCCCAGGAACTGATGCTACGCAAGAAAACCCTAGAGGCGCTGCTCAAGAGCGGTTATCCCAACGGGCCTTATCAACTGCCCGAATCGTTGCGCGGCTGGCGTCGCGAACGGATGGGCCAGGCGCTGCTCGACTGTCTCGCCAGTGCCGGAGAACAGCCATGAAGAAAATCTGCTCGATCTACAAGAGCCCACGCAAGAACGAAATGTACCTCTATGTGCTCAAGGCCGATGGCCTGGAGCGTGTACCAGAGGCCCTGTTGCCGTTCTTCGGCAAGCCGGTGCATGCCTTTGACCTGGTCTTGACGCCTGAACGCGTGCTGGCCCGCGAGGACATCACCAAGGTGTTGGAAAACCTCGAGC
This sequence comes from Pseudomonas fontis, assembly GCF_028656955.1. Classification (GTDB taxonomy): domain Bacteria; phylum Pseudomonadota; class Gammaproteobacteria; order Pseudomonadales; family Pseudomonadaceae; genus Aquipseudomonas; species Aquipseudomonas fontis. The sequence goes on along the minus strand of NZ_JAMDGY010000113.1, from coordinate 16,963 downwards.
AGCAGGGTTATCACCTGCAGATGCCGCCAGCCGAGGACGAGTACATCGAGCATTTGCCTGAAGAGCTGTTGCGCCGCAACGACGCGATGTAATCCGCCCTCCGTTGTTCCCGCGTGCGGCCAGTGTGTTGACCTGGCCGCCGTCGTCGTTTTTGCCAAGGTTGTATAAAACATGCGCGTTTTGATCGCCGAACAGGATCATGCCCTCTACGCCAATCTGCTGCGTGAGGCTGCGCCTGAGCTGGAGGTGTTGACCAGCGGTGACTCCGCCGAGCTGTCGCGCCTGGCGGCCGATTGCCCTGTGTGGCTGGGCCAGCCGGACCTGCTGGCAACATTGTTGCGCCAGGGCCACCAGGCCCGCTGGTTGCAGTCGACCTGGGCGGGCATCACGCCGTTGCTGGCGGACGGCCTGCCCAGGGATTACCGCCTGACCCGTGCGGTGGGGATTTTCGGCCAGGTGATGGCCGAATATGTGCTCACCTACCTGTTCAATCATGAGCGCGAGGTGTTGGCGCGCCTGGTCAGCCAGGTCGAGCGCAAGTGGGACGGGCGCGTGGGGCGCAGCCTGGAAGGGCGGCGGGTGCTGATCGTCGGCACGGGTGATATCGGCCAGCGCGTCGCGGAGCTCTTGCAGCCGTTTGGCGTGAAGTTGTATGGCATTGCCAGCGACGCGCGGGAGCAGGCGCCGTTCATCGAGGTTGCCGGGTTGTCTGAGCTGGGGCGTCTGGTCGGGGAGGTGGACTATGTGGTCAATCTGCTGCCGGATACCCCGGCTACCCATGACCTGTACGACGCGGCGATGTTTGCACGGTTCAACCCCGAGGCTTTGTTCATCAATGCCGGGCGTGGCGTGGCAGTGGTTGATGCTGACCTGGTCGAGGCGTTGAAGGTCGGGCATCTGGCGGGGGCGGTGATTGATGTATGCCGCCAGGAACCGTTGCCGCAGCGCCACCCGTTCTGGACGGCCTGGGGCTTGCTGCTGACCGGGCACAGTTCGGCGCCAACTTCGCCGGCGGCGATGGTGCGCTTGTTTGTCGAGAATGTGCGGGCGTTTGAGGCGGGTGAAGCGTTGCGCGGGGAAGTGGATTTTTTGCGCGGCTATTGAGCCCGTCGCCGGGGCCTCTCGCCGGCAAGGCCGGCTCCCACAGAGGTTATACCTAGCTGGGTAAACCCCTGTGGGAGCCGGCCTTGCCGGCGATGGGCCGCGACAGCGGCCCCAAAGCACTTACAAAGTAAAATCACCCTCAGCCGCCAGCTCGCTCAGCGGCCGACGCGGGCTTGGCACTTCGCGGGCTTGCAGGCCTTCGGCCAGGCTGGCCTTGTCGCCCAGCTTGCCGATCGCCACGGCGGCGTGCAGTGCGTAGCCTTCAGGAATCTTCAGCTCCTTGCGGGTCAGCTCCTGGTCGAAGCCGGCCATGCCATGGGTGTGCCAGCCGCTCAGGCTTGCCTGCAGCGCCAGGTGGCCCCACGCCGAGCCGGTGTCGAAGGTGTGCCACAGCGCTGGCGTCTCTTCGCTGGCGCCTGGTGCGGTGAAGGTGGTTTTCGACACGATGATCACCAGCGCCGAGGCATGCTGCGCCCAGCTGCGGTTGAACTCGTTGAGCAGGCCCAGGTAACGCTCCCAGTTCGGGGTGTCACGGCGGGCGAACAGGAAGCGCCAAGGTTGCGAGTTGTACGCCGAAGGCGCCCAGCGTGCGGCTTCGAGGAAGCTCAGCAGGGTTTCTTCGGAAATCGGCTCGGCGGTAAATGCCCGTGGCGACCAGCGCTTGATGAACTGATCGTCGATGGCATATTCGGCAACGCGAGGATTGGCGCTCATGGCGTGTTCCTGAGAGGGGTGGAAGAATACAAGAGGTGCAAAACTACTGTGTCGCACCAACCCTGACAAGCGGTCTGGCAATGCCCGCTGACACGCCCTAGACTGGCGCCGCCGCACCGGTACACTCGAATTGGAACAGGACACCCGTTACATGCTCGCAACCACCGACCACTTCTGGACCCGCAAGACGCTCGAGCAGCTCGACCGTCAGGAGTGGGAGTCGTTGTGCGACGGCTGCGGCCTGTGCTGCCTGCAAAAGCTTGAAGATGAAGACGACAACAGCATCTATTACACGCGTATTGCCTGCAAACTGCTGGACCTCAAGACCTGCCAGTGCAGCGACTACCCCAATCGCTTCAAGCATGTGCCTGACTGCATCCAGCTGACGCCGGGCAAGGCCGATCAATTCAAGTGGTTGCCACCGACCTGCGGCTATCGCCTGGTCAGTGAAGGCAAGGACCTGCCAAGCTGGCACCACCTGATGTGCGGCGATCGCGAGCAGGTGCACAAGCAGCGTATTTCCCAGTCCGGGCGCATGCTCAGTGAAGACAGCGTCGACGAAGACGACTGGGAAGACTATCTGATTTTCCGCGCCAGCTAAGCCCTCCACGGCTGGCGCTTACCGGGGGACAAGGAGTTTGGTTATGCGTGCGCGTCGCCACCTGGCGTGGCTGTTGCTGGTGTTGGCCAGCAGCCCGGCCTGGGCCAAGAAAGTCGACCTGGACTACCACGTACGCCTGTTGCCGCAAAACGGCCAGGCCGAGGTGCGCCTGACCCTGGCCGACGGTGCAGCGGTGCGCAGCCTGGACTTCGACCTGGGCAAGGACGGTCTCTATGGCGATTTTCACGCCGATGGCCCGTGGGCAGTGCAAGCCGACGGCCAGCGCGGCGTTTGGCAGCCGGCGGCGGGCAAGGCCAGCTTCACCTATCGCGTACAACTGAACCATCGCCTCAAGAACGGCAGCTACGACAGCCGCATCACGCCGACCTGGGCGTTGTTCCGTGGCGAGGACCTGGTGCCCCCCACGCGCCTGGACCAGCAGGACGGCACCGAGCTGGTTGCTCGCCTGGCCTTCGAGTTGCCCACGGGCTGGAAGAGTGTCGAGACGGCCTGGCCGCGCATCGGCAAGCAGCGTTTTCGGGTCGACAACGTTTCACGGCTGTTCGACCGGCCGACCGGCTGGATGCTCGCCGGCACCATCGGCACGCGCCGGGAGCGCCTGGGCGATACCGAGGTGAGTGTCGCCGGGCCGCAAGGCCAGGGCTTGCGCCGCATGGACACGCTGACCCTGCTGACGTTCGTCTGGCCGCAACTGCAAGCGGTGTTCCCGCGCAACCCGCCCAAGCTGCTGCTGGTGGGCGCGCATGAGCAGATGTGGCGAGGGGCACGGGCGGCAAACCAGTCGATCTTTATCAATAGCGCGCGGCCGTTGGTCAGCGAGACCGGCAGCAGCCCGGTGTTGCGCGAGCTGGTCAGGGTCTTTGCCCAGATCAACGACAAGGAGCGCAGCGACTGGATCGGTGAAGGGCTGGCCGAATATTACGCGATCGAACTGTTGCACCGCGCCGGTGGCATGACCGACGAGCGCTACAAGAGCGTGCAGGCGCGGCTGGGCAAGCAGGCCGGCAAGGTCACCAGCCTGCGTGGTGAGCAGGTCAACGATGCGGTGGTGGCGCGGGCGGTGCTGCTGTTGCAGGCACTGGACCGGGAGATCCGTATCCACACCAAGAACCAGCGCTCGCTGGATGACGTGGCCCAGGCGCTAATGCGCCTGAACCAGGTCAGTACCAGCGAATTCATCCGGATCAGCGAAAACGTGCTGGGCCGTGAGTCCGAGGTGCTGCAGAGCAAACTGCTGCGTTAGGGCTTGGGCGTTTCCAGCGAGTCGTTGCCGGTCACCGTGGCTGTGCGCGTTGCCGCCGTGGCGCTGGCCTTGAGCGCTTGCAGCTCTTCGCCGCTGCGCTCGATCTTCGTGCGGATCTGGTCGAGGTCGCGGCGACCGCGCTCCAGCAGGCTTTTCGCCGAGCTGTGGCCGGTGATGCCACGGGCCAGGGCAACCCCGCCGATAGCGACCTGGATCAGCCCGAACAACCCACCCTTGCGCAGCCCTTTGCCGACCATGATCACCCCGGTGGCGACGGAGCCTGCGCGCTCCCAGCCTTGCACGTTGTGCTCGGGGTCACGCTGCAGCGCAGTAGCCTGGGTCGACGTGTTGTTCTCGCGCATGGTGGTTCTCCTGTTGGGGGCGATATTAGTCAGCAGACCGTCGTGGCGCCGTGGCTGTTCCCCGCGATGTGCCGCCCTTACTTGAATTTCGGCCCGGAGCGGGTGTTCAGGCCCTTGGCCAGACGGTCGTAAAGCACGACGTTGACGGTTGCCGCGAGGTTCATGCAGCCGTTGGTCGGGATGTAGATGGTTTCTTCGCACCAAGCGCGCACTTCATCGCTGAGCGAGCCGTCTTCGGGGCCGAAGATGTAGATCGCGCGGTCGGGGTGGGTGTATTCGGGCAGGGGGCGGGCGCCCTCGACCAGCTCCACGGCGACCGGGGTGCAGCCCAGCGGGATGATCTTTTGCAGGTCTTCGATGCCGATCAGCGGGATGTCGTAATGCACGCGCTTGGTGTCGGTGACGAAGTCACGTGCGCGTTCATAACGCTTGCCGGTGTAGAACACCGAGTTGACGCCATAACAGCCCGCCGCGCGCATCACGGAACCGACGTTCTCTGCTGACTTGGGGTTGAACAGACCAATGCAGCTGTACCGTTTGTTCGCCACGTGCCGGGGCCCTTTGCAAGTAAAGGGCGCGATTATACGGGCTTGGCAGAATCTGTGGGGGCCGGCATTGCCGGCGCCAACATCAGTCTTTCTTCAACAACCCCGACAGCCCGGCGAACGGGTTGTGCGTGGCCTTGGCAATGCTTGGGGTGCTCAGCGAGCCGTCGCTGAAGTACTGCTGGTCGGTGTAGCGCGAATGCTCGTTGTCATGGCAGTACAGGCACAACAGCTCCCAGTTCGAGCCATCCTGGGGGTTGTTGTCGTGGTTGTGGTCGCGGTGGTGCACGGTCAGCTCGCTCAGGCGCTTGCCGGCGAACTCGCGGGCGCAGCGGCCGCACACGTGCGGGTACATTCTCAGGGCCTTGTCGCGATAGCCCATGTCCTTGTCGCGCTTGGCGTCGGCAAGGATACGGTCGAGCCGCGCGGTGGCGGCGGCGGAAGATGGCGAACTCATGGGATTACCTTTCTCGGGCTTGCTACGGTTATGCCCTGAAGTTTAGCGCCATGATGGGCACTTCGGACAGGCAAACCTCCGGCGCAGGGAGTAGCCTGTAGCCAGGACCCTCGAGGAACCTGCTTATGCGTGCTGCCCGTATTGCCTTGCTGTTCGTCGCCCACCTGGGCTTGGCCCAGGCCGCCGACCTGCAACCCCGGCCGATTGCGCCCGTCCCCGGCGCCCCCGGCACCGCGACGCCAACCCCGTACCCGCAAGTGGCCCCGTCGAGTATTCCCAAGGCCGGGGCCGGCAAACCCGGCGCGCCGCTATTGCCGCCAATGCCGTTGCCCAGCCCGCCGAAGGACCAGCCATTGCCCGGGCTGACGCCAGACGCCACCCGAGACAAACCGCGCGAAGGCTAGACCTGCTGCGACAGGCGCTGGCCGTCCAGCATGCGCAATCGCCGCGACAACGCCACGGCCAGGGCGCGGATGATCTTGGCGGCGATTTTCGGGGCGTCGTTGAGCATTTTCTCCAGGGAGTCCTTGCCCAGGTTCAGCAGTTGGCAGTCGGTGGCGGCGATGCAACTGGCCGAGCGCCGTTCGCCGTCAAGCACGGCCATTTCGCCAAAGGCCCGGCCTTTGCGCAGGACGGCGATTTCCACCGGCTGGTCGTCCGGATTGTTTTTGCGTACCGAGACTTGCCCGGAGTGCAGGATGCACATGAAGGTGCCGGCATCACCTTCACTGAAGATGCTCTCACCGGCGCTCATGTTGCTGATGCTGAAATAGCCGGCGGCCGCCTGGAAGTCGCCGGGCTGGAGCTGGTCGAAGAGGCCGCAGTCCATGAGCATGTCGCGGATGGCGTTGTTCAGCAGGTTCGGGTCGGGCATCGCGGTCGGTCTTTTTCTTTGAGAGTGTGGTGTCTGCTTTTCGCCGGCAAGGCCGGCTCCCACAGGATTTGATGGATAACACATCCCTGTGGGAGCCGGCCTTGCCGGCGAATCGAAGGATCAGACAACAAAAATCCCGATTTACACCAGCCCCAGCACTTTAAAGACGAACCCGTATTCCAGCGCCACATCCTTGAGCCCCTGGTAGCGCCCGCTCATGCCGCCATGGCCCGCACCCAGCTCGGTCTTGAGCAGCAGCAGGTTGTCGTCGGTCTTGGTGACTCGCAGCTTGGCTACCCACTTGGCCGCTTCCCAGTACTGCACCCGGCTGTCGTTGTAGCCGGCCACTACCAGCAGGGCAGGGTAGGCCTGAGCCTTGACGTTCTCGTACGGTGCATAGGCCTTGATCCGCGCATACACCTCGGGGTCTGCCGGGTTGCCCCACTCGTCGTACTCGGTGACGGTCAGCGGCAGATCGGGGTCGAGCATGGTGTTGAGCACGTCGACGAACGGCACCTCGGCAATCGCCGCCTTGAACAGGTCCGGGCGCTGGTTCAGCACCGCGCCGATCAACAGGCCACCGGCACTGCCGCCACTGATCGCCAGTTGCTCGGCGCGGGTCACGCCATTGGCGATCAAGTGCTCGGCGCAGGCGATGAAGTCGCCGAAGGTGTTGGTCTTGTGTTCCTGCTTGCCGGCGCGGTACCAGGCCTCGCCCAGCTCGCCGCCGCCACGCACATGCGCAATGGCAAACGCCACGCCACGCTCCAATAGGCTCAGGCGGGCATGCGAGAACCACGGGTCGAGGCTTTCGCCATAAGCGCCGTAGCCATACAGGTACAGCGGCACCGGCTTGCCCAGGTCTTCACGCCGCTGCACCAGGCTGATCGGCACCTGGGTGCCATCGGCCGCCGTCGCCCACAGGCGCTGGCTGACATAGGCGTCGGCGTCGAACGGGCCAAGTACCGGGGTCTGCTTGAGCACCTTTTGCTCGCCGTTCAGCAGCTCCAGCTGGCGTACCTGGGCCGGGCGATTCAGCGCTTCATAGCGCAGGCGGATGCGCTGGCTGACGAACTCCAGGCTGTCCGACACATACAGGCTGTAGGCCGCATCGGGCAGCTCGACGCGGTAGGCCGCCAGCCCCTGCGGGTGCACTTCGATGATCGGCAGGCCGCCTTCGCGCAGGCTCAGGGTCAGTGCCGCCGCGTTGAGGGTCATGCCTTCGAGCATGATCTGCTCGCGGTGTGGCACCAGCACCTGCCACTGCTCACGGCGCGGCACGCTATCGGATGGCGCGTGATACAGGGCGAAGTTGATGCCGTCCTGGTTGCTGCGGATAAACCAGCGCCACTGGCCGTCGAGCTGGCCGTGGTCTGGGTAGTACTCATGGTCTTCAACGCGCGGCGCCAAGCAGGTGAAGGCCTGCTCGGGGTGCTCGGCATCCAGAACCCAGGCTTCGCTGGTGGTCTTGCTGTTGAGCAGCAGGATCAACTGGCGCTCGGAGCTGGCGCGGTAGCAATGCAGGAAGAAGCGCCCGTCCGGCTCCTCGAACACCAGCTCGGCGGTGTCGCTGCCCAGGCGGTGGCGCAGCAGCTTGTGCGGGCGATGGGTGTCGTCCAGTTCGGCGAAGAACAGCGTCTGGCTGTCGTTGGCCCAGGTCATGCTGCCGTCGCAGTCCTCGAACGGCAGTTCGCTGATTGCGCCGCTGGCCAGTTCCTTGACGAACAGGGTGTAGATCTCGTCGCCGTTGGTGTCCAGGCTGTAGGCCAGGCGCTGGTGGTCGGGGCTGACGTTGAAGGCGCCGAGGCTGAGGAAGCCCCCATTGGCCAGCACGTTCGGGTCCAGCAGCAGCTCTTCGTGGCTTTCGTCGACCGTTGCCGAGTCGTCGGCCGGGCGCGGGCAGCGGTAGTGACGCGGGTATTCGTCACCGGCGGTGGTGCGGGGGTAGTAGAGGTACGGGCCCCAGGGTGAGGCCAGCGACAGGTCGGTCTCGAGGATGCGCCCCTTGATCTCCTGGAACAGCTGTTCGCGCAGTTCGGCCTGGTCGGCCAGCTGGGCTTCCTGATAAGCGTTCTCCGCCTTCAGGTAATCCATTACCTCGGGCGCGTCGCGTTCCTGGAGCCAGGCATACGGGTCGCTGCCCGCATCCTGGCGGGCGATCGGGGCACGGGGAGCGTTGGCAGTGGCGGACATGCGGGGTTCTCTTGGCTAGGGGGCGCCTGCGCGCTGAAAAGTCGTTATCATAAGCGCCTATTTGCCTAGCTTGCCACGGACACCATGACCGAGAACGACTATCTGCTCGCCTGGGGCCTCTATGCCCTGGCCGCCCTGGGTTGCCTATGGGTCGGCTTTCGCCTGACCAGCTGGATGTGGCGCTGGCTGCGTGAACCCCTGCGGGTGGTGATGGCCGTGCTGCTGCTGACCCCGACCATCATCGACCCGGTCAAGGACAAGTTCGCCCCGGCCATCGCCATCACTGCCCTGGACCTGTTGTTCAAGGTCGGCAGTAATGTCTGGCGTGCCGTCTCCGACCTGGTCATGTACGGGATCATCGCCTTCGCCCTGTATGCGTTGTTCGTGCTGATCCGCTGGCCGCTGGAAAAACGCGCCCGCGAGCGCCGCGAAAAAGCCGATGCGGCCAATAAGCGTGAAGCGGCAGAAGTGCTGGCTGACGAGCCGTTTGCCGCCGACAGCCGCGACCGCTACCGCAACGAGCCGCCCGAGCCACCGGCCGGTGGCAGCCGTGAGCGCCTCGAACCCCGTTTGTAATACCCCGAGCCTGCCCTGAAGCGAGAGAGCGACCATGTGTGAATTGCTGGGCATGAGCGCCAACGTGCCAACCGACATCGTTTTCAGCTTTACCGGGCTGATGCAGCGTGGTGGGCGCACCGGCCCGCACCGCGATGGCTGGGGCATCGGCTTTTATGAAGGGCGCGGCCTGCGCCTGTTCCAGGACCCGGCCGCGAGCTGCGAGTCGGAAGTGGCCAACCTGGTGCAGCGTTACCCAATCAAGAGTGAAGTGGTCATTGGCCATATCCGTCAGGCCAACGTCGGCCAGGTCTGCCTGACCAACACCCACCCGTTTGTACGCGAACTGTGGGGCCGCAACTGGTGCTTTGCGCACAATGGCCAACTGGCTGACTTGCAGGGCTTGCGCAGTTTCTATCGGCCGGTTGGCGATACCGACAGCGAAGCGGCGTTCTGCGACCTGCTCAATCGGATACGGGCGGCGTTCCCCGAGCCTGTCGACGTTGAAGAGCTGCTGCCGGTGCTGGTTCAGGCCTGCGCCGAGTACCGCGGCAAGGGCGTGTTCAACTGCCTGCTCAGCGATGGCGACTGGCTGTTCTGCTTCTGTTCGACCAAGCTGGTACACATTACCCGGCGTGCGCCGTTTGGCCCGGCCCGGCTCAAGGACGTCGACATGATCGTCGACTTCCAGGCCGAGACCACGCCCAACGACGTGGTCACGGTGATCGCCACCGAGGCCCTCACCGAAAACGAAACCTGGCAGCGTTACCAGCCCGGCCAATGGGGCCTGTGGCGACGTGGCGAGTGCATTGCCCAGGGTCAGGAACGCTAAGTTGCGCTAAGGAACGGCTTCATGTTCAGAAGTTACCTGCGGTTGTTGCTGTTCACCTTTGGTTTGCTGGTCGGGGTGCAAGTCCCTGGCCTGATCAATGCGTATGGCCAGCGCGTCGAAGCGCACCTGCTGGAGTCCCGCGAAGGTCTCAAGGGCTTCAACCAGACCGCCCAGCGTTTCTTCAACGGCGATTTGCAGGCGTTGGTCAAGCATTACCGCGCCAGTGACGACCCGGTGTTCAACAGCGATGCCAACAGCATCGAAAGCCTGCAGATCCGCAATGCGCTGTTCGAGCACGAATGGGCGATGCTCCAGGGTTCCTGGGCTACCCGCACCTGGCATGTGCTGGTGGCGGCCGACCCGGCGCTGCGCGAGGAAACCCTCAAGGGCTACAGCTACCAGATCCTCCTGGCCCCGGAAGCCGTCGCCTGGGGCCTGGGCTGCGCGATGCTGCTGGCGCTGCTGGTCGAAAGCGCCTTGTTGCTGATCGGTTGGGTGATCCTCGGCGGGCGGCGCAAGCCGGTTGCGCCCAGCTGGCGCTAGAATCGTCATACCGCACACCGCAAGGGGACTCGCGTGAGCCGTCTGCTATTGAACTGCGACATGGGTGAGAGTTTTGGCAGCTGGACCATGGGCCTGGATGCCGAGGTCATGCCCTTTGTCGACTGCGCCAACATTGCCTGCGGCTTTCACGCCGGTGACCCAGGGATCATGCGCCATACCGTGGCGCTGGCATCGGCCCACGGGGTCACGGTGGGTGCCCACCCTGCCTATCAGGACCTGGCCGGTTTCGGCCGGCGCTCGATGGCCTGCAGCAACGAAGAGATCCGCGACCTGCTGCATTACCAGATTGGCGCGCTGGATGGCATTTGCCGCACCCAGGGCACGCGCGTGGCCTACGTCAAACCCCATGGTGCGCTGTACAACGACATGATGGCCGACCCGCAGAAGCTGCGCGCGGTGTTGGGCGCGGTGGCCGAGTACGACCCACAACTGCCCTTGATGCTGATGGCCACCGCAGACGACAGCGCCGCGCAGGCGTTGGGCGATGAATTCGGCGTGACGCTGTGGTTCGAAGCCTTTGCCGACCGTGCCTATGACGGCGCCGGGCGCTTGCTGTCGCGGCGCTTGCCAGGCGCGGTGCATCATGACCCGGCACAGATTGTCGAGCAGGCCCTGCGCCTGGCGCGCGGCGAGGCGCTGATTGCCAGCGATGGCAGTGCCTTGCGGCTGAAGGCGCATACGCTGTGTGTGCACGGTGACAACGCCAGCTCGGTGGCTGCCGTCCGGCAAATCCGCCAGGCGCTCGATGCGCTGCCAGGGTCATGAATGCACGCATCGAAGTGGTGGCCATCGACTGCCTGATGGTGCGCCTGTTCGAGGTGATCGAAGAATCCAACATGCCTTGGCTGCTCGCTGCCAGTCAGCGCTTGCGCGCCGTATTTGCCGGGAATCTGGTGGATCTGGTGCCGTCCTACACCACCTTGATGGTGCAATTCGACCTGCTGGTCTTGTCGCCGAACGAGGCACGCGGGCTGATCGCCGAAGCGCTCACTGACTTGCAGCCAGACAGCGCTGGCGCGGGCCAAAGCCACGAAATCCCCGTGTGGTACGACCTCAGCGTCGGCCCGGAGCTGGCCTTGCTGGCCGGGCGCAGTGGCCTGCCACAGGCCGAGGTGATCCGTCGGCATTGCGCGCACGAGTACCAGGTGTTTGCCCTGGGCTTTGCCCCCGGTTTTGCCTTTATGGGGCTGGTCGATGAGTCGTTGGCCGCACCACGCCTGGCCACCCCGCGCAAGCGCGTGGCGGCGGGTAGCGTGGGGATTGCCGAGCGCCAGACGGCGGCCTATCCGGCTGCCTCGCCCGGTGGCTGGAACCTGATCGGGCGCACGCCGAGCACACTGTTTGACCGCCAGCGCGAGGGCTTCAGCCTGCTGCAGCCTGGCGACCGGGTGCGGTTTGTCGCGGTGGACCGGGCGACGTTCGTCAACCTTGGCGGGGACGATACGCCGCTGGAGTGTCCGCCATGAGCGGCTTGTTGATCGAGGCCAGCAACCCGCTGTGCCTGCTGCAGGATGCCGGGCGCTTTGGCGTGCGCCATTTGGGCGTGACCCAGGGTGGGGCGCTGGACTGGGTGTCGATGCGTTGGGCCAACGGGCTGCTGGGCAATGCCCCGGGGGCGGCCGTGGTAGAGGTCACCCTGGGTGGTTTTGGCGTGGTAGCTGAGGCCGATTGCGTGCTGGCGCTGGCGGGGGGCGACCTGGATGCGCGAATAGACGGGCAGCCGCTGAAGCCGTGGCGCAGCTTCGTTTTGCGCAAAGGCCAGCGCTTGCAGTTGTCCCAGCCGTTGTCAGGCGCGCGTGCATATCTGGCGGCGCCGGGCGGGTTTGATGCGCCACAGGTGCTGGGCAGTTGTGCCAGCGTGGTGCGCGAGGAACTGGGCGGGCTGGACGGGCAGGGCAAGGCGCTGGCCAAGGGCGAGCGTTTGAGCTGGGCGGGGGCGGCGCCTGGCGTGCGCGAGGTGCCACCAGCGTTGCGACCGTCGCTGTGTGGCGATGGGGTATTGGACCTGATCGTGGGTGCGCAGATTGGTGATTTTGCCGGGCAGAGCCTGTTCGAGGCGTTCAACCGAGCATTCACGTTGGACAGTCGGGCGGACCGCATGGGGATACGCCTGTTGGGCCCGGCCTTGAAGTATCAGGGGGCGCCGATGATTTCCGAGGGTATCCCGCTGGGGGCGGTGCAGGTGCCGCCGGATGGGCAGCCGATCGTGCTGCTCAACGATCGCCAGACGATTGGCGGGTACCCACGCCTAGGCGCGCTGACGCCGCTTTCGCTGGCGCGCCTGGCGCAGTGTTTACCAGGCGCGCAGGTGCGGTTCAGGGCGGTGGTACAGGCATTGGCGTGGGAAGAACATCGGCAGTATTTGCAGCGGTTTGCTGATTTTTAGCGCCTGATCGCGGGCAAGGCCCGCTCCCACAGGGATTGTGTTCTACATCAATTTGGGTGGTTAGCAGCGATCTCTGTGGGAGCGGGCTAGTCCCGCGATGCCTTACTTGGACAGGAAGCGCATCCCTTCTTCCAGCCCACGCAAGGTCAGCGGGAACATCCGGTCCTCGACCAGCTCACGAACGATATTGGTCGACGCGGTATAACCCCAGGTCTCCTTCGGGTACGGGTTGATCCAGATGAGCTTCTTGTACTTCTCCATGAAGCGCTGCATCCACACATACCCGGCCTCTTCGTTCCAGTGCTCGACACTGCCCCCCGGCTGGGTGATCTCATAAGGCGCCATTGCCGCATCACCGACGAACACCACCTTGTAGTCCGCGCCGTACTTGTGCAGCAGGTCCATGGTCGAGGTGCGCTCCGAGGTGCGGCGCATGTTGTTCTTCCACACCGACTCGTACACGCAGTTGTGGAAGTAGTAATACTCCAGGTGCTTGAATTCGGTCTTGCAGGCCGAGAACAGCTCCTCGCAGGTTTTCACGTGCGCATCCATCGAACCGCCGATGTCGAACAGCAACAGCAACTTCACGCTGTTGCGCCGCTCCGGACGCATCTGGATATTGAGCAACCCGGCATCACGCGCGGTATGGTCGATGGTGCCATCGATGTCCAGTTCGTCCGCTGCGCCCTGGCGAGCAAACTTGCGCAGCCGGCGCAAGGCCAGCTTGATGTTGCGCGTGCCCAGCTCGACCTGATCATCGAGGTTCTTGTACTCGCGCTGGTCCCAGACCTTCACCGCCTTGCCCTGGCGCTTGCCGGCATCACCGACGCGAATCCCTTCCGGGTTGAAACCACCCGAGCCGAACGGGCTGGTGCCGCCAGTGCCGATCCACTTGTTGCCGCCGGCATGGCGTTCCTTCTGTTCTTCCAGGCGCTTCTTGAATTCTTCGATCAGCTTGTCCAGCCCGCCCAGGGACTGGATCTGCGCGCGCTCTTCATCGCTCAGCGAGCGCTCGAACTCCTTGCGCAGCCAGTCTTCCGGGATCAGCGCCTCCAGGTGCCGGTCGAGGTTCTCCAGGCCCTTGAAGTAGGCCGAGAACGCCCGGTCGAACTTGTCGAAATGCCGTTCGTCCTTGACCAGGATCGCCCGCGACAAGTAGTAGAACTCGTCCATGTCGGCAAAGGTGACCCGCTGCTTCAGGGCATTGAGCAGGTCGAGCAGCTCACGCACCGACACCGGCACCTTGGCCGCGCGCATTTCATTGAACAGGTTGAGCAGCATGGCAATCGCCCTCGTTGGCTCAGCGGTTGCCGCGACGGCTCATGAACGCCAGGCGCTCAAGCAACTGCACGTCCTGCTCGTTCTTCACCAGGGCGCCGGCCAGCGGCGGGATGGCCTTGGTCGGATCGCGCTCGCGCAGCACCGCTTCACCGATATTGTCGGCCATCAGCAGCTTCAGCCAGTCGACCAGTTCGGAAGTCGACGGCTTCTTCTTCAGGCCCGGCACCTTGCGCACATCGAAGAACACGTCGAGCGCTTCGCTGACCAGGTCCTTCTTGATGTTCGGGTAATGCACGTCGACGATCTGCTGCAGGGTGTCGCGGTCCGGGAAGGCGATGTAGTGGAAGAAGCAGCGGCGCAGGAAGGCGTCCGGCAGTTCCTTCTCGTTGTTCGAGGTAATGATGATGATCGGGCGGTGCCTGGCCTTGATCGTCTCGTCGGTCTCGTAAACGTAGAACTCCATCTTGTCGAGTTCCTGCAACAGGTCGTTGGGGAACTCGATGTCGGCCTTGTCGATTTCGTCGATCAGCAGGATGACCCGCTCATCTGCCTCGAAGGCTTCCCACAGCTTGCCTTTCTTCAGGTAGTTGCGCACATCGTGGACCTTGTCCACGCCCAGCTGCGAGTCGCGCAGGCGGCTGACCGCATCGTACTCGTAGAGGCCCTGGTGGGCCTTGGTGGTGGACTTGATGTGCCAGGTGATCAGCTTGGCGCCGAAGGACTCGGCCAGTTGCTCGGCGAGCATGGTCTTGCCGGTGCCGGGTTCGCCCTTGACCAGCAGCGGGCGCTCCAGGGTGATCGCCGCGTTGACTGCCAGTTTCAGGTCGTCGGTGGCGACGTATGCGCGGGTGCCTTCGAACTTCATGTGCCCATCCTCAGTACGATGCGCCGGGATACGTGGCCCCGGCGGAAAAATTGTCATGCACGACTATAACGCGGCCCCCGCATGACTGGGAACGCAGACGCTCTATTCAGTCTCTGAATGGGCCGTCACGGCGTGACCTGGTCAGATCGTGTGAGGTTTTGTTTCCGACCGTTGGTCCGGGGTGGACGCACCCACAGGGCAGGCTTACCCTTGAGGTTTTCCGCCTGGTGCCAAAAGGACCCCGTCATGAGCCGTATCTATGCTGACAACGCGCACTCCATCGGCAACACGCCGCTGGTGCAGATCAACCGCATCGCCCCGCGCGGCGTGACCATCCTGGCCAAGATCGAAGGGCGCAACCCGGGTTATTCGGTCAAATGCCGAATTGGCGCGAACATGATCTGGGACGCCGAAAGCAGCGGCAAGCTCAAGCCGGGCATGACCATCATCGAGCCGACCTCGGGCAATACCGGTATCGGCCTGGCGTTTGTTGCCGCCGCGCGCGGCTACAAGCTGATGCTGACCATGTCGGCGTCGATGAGCATCGAGCGGCGCAAGGTG
This sequence comes from Pseudomonas fontis, assembly GCF_028656955.1. GTDB lineage: Bacteria > Pseudomonadota > Gammaproteobacteria > Pseudomonadales > Pseudomonadaceae > Aquipseudomonas > Aquipseudomonas fontis. The sequence continues at coordinate 1,805 of NZ_JAMDGY010000113.1, read as the reverse complement.
CTCAAGGCGCTGGGTGCCGAGCTGGTACTCACCGAGCCGGCCAAGGGCATGAAGGGCGCCATCGAGAAGGCCAGCGAGATCCTCGCCAGCGACCCGGCCAAGTACTTCATGCCGGCGCAGTTCGACAACCCGGCCAACCCGGCGATCCACGAGAAGACCACCGGCCCGGAAATCTGGAACGACACCGACGGCGCGGTCGATGTGCTGGTGGCGGGTGTCGGTACCGGTGGCACCATCACCGGCGTGTCGCGCTACATCAAGAACACCCAGGGCAAGTCGATTCTCTCGGTGGCGGTCGAGCCGCTGCTCTCGCCAGTGATTTCCCAGACCTTGGCCGGCCAGGAGATCAAGCCGGGTTCCCACCAGATCCAGGGCATTGGCGCCGGTTTTGTGCCAAACAACCTCGATCTGTCGATGGTTGACCAGGTCGAGCAGGTTGGTGACGAAGAGTCCAAGGCCATGGCCCTGCGCCTGATGCAGGAAGAAGGCATCCTCTGCGGGATTTCCTGCGGTGCGGCGATGGTGGCAGCCGTGCGCCTGGCCGAAAAACCGGAGATGCAGGGCAAGACGATCGTGGTGATCATGCCGGACTCGGGCGAGCGTTACCTGTCGAGCCCGCTGTTCAGCAGCCTGTTCACCGAGCAGGAAACCACCCAGTAACCCCGGCAAGTGCCGGTTTACCTGACCCGCAGCAATATCTGCGCGGGTTGGTTGTTGCACAATTTTCAACACTGAATGTCAGGCCCCGGTTGTTTTTACCGGGGCCTGTTCGGTTTATCATGGCCGACTCTATATCTGGCAGTGATGGCCAGGTCGAAATTCAAGGAGTGTTGCATGACCTTTTCCTTTGTCGCCAAGGCGGGTGTCCTGCTGCTGTTTATCGGCAGCACGCTGTACGTGCACCTGCGCGGCAAGGCGCGGTTGCCGCTGTTGCGGCAATTCGTCAACCATTCGGCGCTGTTTGCCCCCTATAACGCCTTGATGTACCTGTTTTCCGCGGTGCCGTCCAAGCCGTACCTGGACCGCAGCAAGTTCCCGGAGCTGGATGTACTCAAGGACAACTGGGAAGTCATTCGCGAAGAGGCCATGCACCTGTTTGACGAGGGCTACATCCGCGCTGCCGAAAAGGACAACGACGCCGGCTTCGGTTCGTTCTTCAAGAAGGGCTGGAAGCGCTTTTACCTCAAGTGGTACGACAAGCCACTGCCCTCGGCCGAGGCCCTGTGCCCGAAGACCGTAGAGCTGGTGAGCCGCATTCCCAACGTCAAGGGCGCAATGTTCGCGCTGCTGCCTGGCGGTAGCCACCTGAACCCGCACCGTGACCCGTTTGCCGGGTCGTTGCGTTATCACCTGGGGTTGTCGACGCCGAATTCGGACGATTGCCGCATCTATGTCGATGGCCAGGTGTATGCGTGGCGCGACGGTGAGGACGTGATGTTCGACGAAACCTACGTGCACTGGGTGAAGAACGAGACCGACGTGACCCGGGTGATCCTGTTCTGTGACATCGAGCGGCCGCTGAGCAGCCCGTTGATGACCCGTATCAACCGCAAGGTCAGTGCGTTCCTCGGCCGGGCGACTGCGCCGCAGAATACCGATGATGAGCGTGTCGGCGGGATCAACCAGGCGTATGCCTGGAGCAAGCGCTTCAGCAACGTGATCAGCAGCCGGGTGAAGCAGTTCAAGCGCAGCAACCCGAAGGCCTACCGCATTTTGCGGCCGGTGCTGGCGGTGGTGGTTGCGTACCTGCTGTATCGCTGGTTGTTCTGACCTCCCACCCGAGACCTTGTAGATACCGTCTTGCC
>NZ_JAMDGY010000112.1 GCF_028656955.1 Pseudomonas fontis | reverse complement strand
CGGGGCGCATACGTAAGGCGCTGTATCTACCCAGCATCACAGCAATGAACATGAGTGAGCCAATGATGGCGATGAAGGCCCGTTTGAAGGCTAAAGGAAAAGCGGGCAAGCAGATCGTCTGTGCCGTGATGCGCAAAATGCTGCATATCGTCTTTGGGGTGCTGAAATCGGGCCAACCTTATGACCCGAAGTTAGCGCTTGCCCGGTGACGGGCAAGACGGTATCTACAAATTGATTTGGCAGGCTAGCGCTTTTTGGATTGCCAACTGACCGGGCTGGCAAAGGCGTGCAGCAGCGAACACAAAAAGGCTACCCAACCTATCAGCGAGGGGCTCATCGCCGGCAACGCCGGCTCCCACAGGTCCTCGGGCCGCTGCTAACCCTGTGGGAGCCGGCCTTGCCGGCGATGCTCTTGAGCAACACTTGCACTCCCAGGACAAGCCCCTGAAGCTATACCCCTTCAGGAGCCCCCCAACATGAATCTGCAAGAACTCACCGAACGCCTGCACCGCATCCGCGACACCAACGACTGGCGCGGCTTCCACAGCCCGAAAAACCTGGCCATGGCCGCCAGCGTGGAGATGGCCGAGCTGGTGGAAATATTCCAGTGGCTCAGTGAGGATCAGTCGCGCACGCTGTCTACCGACCAACTGGAACACGCCGGCCAGGAAGTCGGCGACGTGGTCCTCTACCTGCTGTTGCTGTGCAGCGAACTGGGCCTGGACATGGAACAGGTGGTGCGCAGCAAACTGGCCGACAGCGAAAGGCGCTTTGCCAAATGAACGACCGTCATTTCGATGAACTGGCGACCCGCTTCGCCGAAAAAATCTACGGCGGCGCCAAAGGCGCCATCCGCCTCGCCGTGCTCCAGGCCGACCTCGCCGAAGCCCTGCCCGACCGCCCGCTGCGCGTGCTGGATATCGGCGCAGGCCTGGGCCACATGGCCCTGTGGCTCGCCGAACGCGGCCACCAGGTAACCCTCGCCGAACCCGCCGCCCCCATGCTCGACGGCGCCCGCGAACGCTTCGCCGCCGCCGGCCAAACCGCCACGTTCATCCAGGCACCCTGGCAAGACCTGCTCGGCCAACTCACCGAACCCTACGACCTGGTGCTGTGCCACGCCGTGCTCGAATGGCTGGCCGAACCCGAGACCATCCTGCCCGTGCTGCACCAGCTGACCCGCGCCGACGGCCAGCTGTCGCTGGCCTTCTACAACCGCGACGCGCTGGTCTACCGCAACCTGCTCAAGGGCCATTTCCGCAAGCTGCGACGCAACACCCTGGCCGGCGAAAAGCAGAGCCTGACCCCGCAGAAACCACTTGATCCGCGTGAACTCAAGGCGCACCTTGAAAGCCTCTGGACAGTGACCAGCGAGAGCGGCGTGCGGGTTTTCCACGACTACATGCCCAAGGACTTCCAGGACAAGGCCGAGCTGCTCGACCTGCTGGAAATGGAGCTGGAACACCGCCGTCACCCAGCCTACGCCGGCCTGGGCCGCTACCTGCACTGGATGTGCCGACCGCGCTGAGGACTGCCCCTCGAACCTGCCGGGAGTGCCGTATGCCATACCGTTTCATCATGGCCTTGTTGGGCCTGGCCCTGGCGGGTTGCCAGGGCAGCAACCCGTATGTCGCCAGCTCCAATCCGCTGCCGCCGGCACCGCCCCAGGCAGCGAACACCTTCGATGCCAGCGCCTACCCGGCGCCAGCGCGGGACTACGGCCGCTACCGCAACTGGACCTGGCGCAATGGCCAACTCCCGGCCGGCAGCGCCTTCATCGACTCCGCCGAAATCGCCGATGCCGTAGGCTCGGCCCTCGACCAGCATGGCCTGCGCCCCGCCCGTGATGCGCGCAGCGACCTGTTGGTCAGCGCCGACCTGCGCGTGGAACGGCGCCTGCGCCAGGTGCGCGAGGACTACGCCCCCTACGGTGGCTACGGCGGTGTCGGCTACGACCGCTATGGCCGCTACGGCAATGGCTACGGCGTGTACGGCAGCGTGCCCATCGTGCGTACCTACGAAGTGGAAGTCATGGTGGTGCAGCTCGACCTGTTCGATGCCCGCAACGGCCAGCCGGTCTGGAGTGCCAGTGCCGAAACCGCCAGCCAGGGTTCGCAGAGCGAACGCGCCGATGCGATCCGCGAAGCCGTGCAAAAAGCCCTGAGCAGCTATCCTCCCAGCTAACTGAAGCCATCGGAGAATCATCATGTTCCGCCGTCTCGCTGTACTCGCGTTGCTGACGTTGCTGGCCGCCTGCCAGAGCAACAACGTCGTCCAGGACTTCGATGCCAGCCGCGACTTCGCCGCGTACCGCAGCTGGGTCTGGCAGGAACCGGCGTTGCAATACCGCCCGGATGACCCGCGCATCAAGAGCGACCTCACCGAACAACGCATCCGCCAGGCCATTGCCGGCCAGCTTGACCAGCGCGGCCTGCGCCCCGCGCAAGCGGGCACTGCCGGTGACCTGAAGATCAAGGCCTACCTGATCGTCGAGGACCGCCAGCAACAGATCACCACCAACTATGGCGGCGCCTGGGGAGGCTATTGGGGCGGCTACTGGGGCGGGCCGATGTACAACGAAACCCGCAGCGTCGACTACAAGGTGGCAACCATCCAGGTCGACATGTTCGACGGCCGCGACGGCAAGCTGGTATGGCGCGGCAGTGCCGAACAGATCATGAACAGCTACCCACCAAGCCCGGAAGAGCGCGGTACGGCGATCCAGAACACGGTCATGAAACTGATGGCCAACTACCCGCCGAAATGAACCACGATGGTCGGTCACCAAGTAAAGGCGACTGGCCATTATCTTGATCTACACTTCCTGAACGCACCGCGTTCGCGCACGGCCAAGCGCCGGCAAGGGAGTGCACGTGTCTTTCCGTTTCGCTGCAAGGCAGCGCGGCGCCATTGGCTTGATGGCGGCGTTGACGCTGGGGCTGGCGGTGCTGTTCAGCCTGCTGGTGGTCGACAGCGGGCGGCTGTACCTGGAGCAGCGCAAGTTGCAGCGGGTGGTCGACATGTCGGCGCTGGAAGCCGCCGGGCAACGGGCGGTGTGTACCGGCACCGGGGCCAATGCCCTGAGCACGGCGCAAGCGGCCGCCAAGCGCAACGGTTTCGACCCTGCCGTGGAGCACGCCTTTCTGGTCGCATGCGGCAAGGTCAGCACCGGCGCTGCCAGCCAGCGCAGCTTCGCCCAGAACAACGCCATTGCCGAAGCCATCCGGGTGATCGCCCAGCGTGAGGTACCCTCCAGTTTCGCCAGCGGCATCATCAGCCTGTTCAAAGGCAACGGTAACCCCACCACTATCCTGCAAGCCACGGCGGTAGCCACCCCGCCACCGCCACCGCTGGCCGCGCTGACCCTGCGCAGCAACCTGCTGAATGTCGACACCGACCGTTCGCTGCTGCTCAATTCGATCTTCTCGAAGATGCTGGGGGGCAACCTGAACATCAACGCCGTGGGCTACCAGGGCTTGCTGGGCACCGACATCAGCCTGCTGGATTTTCTTGATGCCGCCAAAATCGAACTGAAGCTACAGGCCGGGACCCTCGACGAACTGCTGAACACCGATGCCAAGCTCACCTCGCTGGTCAGCGCCATGATTACCGCCGCGACCAAGGCCGGCTCCACACTTGATGTGATCAGCAGCCTGCTCAACCTGCAGGTCGCCAGCCAGAACTCGCCGCTGGTCAAGCTGGGCGACATCCTCAACCTCAATGGCAGTACGCCGAGCGCAGGCCTTGGCGCCACGGTGCAACTGTTCCAGTTGGCGCAGGCGTTGATCGAACTCGCCTCCAAGAACAGCGCCGCCGCCATCGACCTGACCTCAGTGGGCATTCCCGGCCTGCTCAGTGTCACGGTGAAGGCTCGGGTGATCCAGGCAGCGCAGTTTTCCGATGTCGGCGACCCGGCCCTGGCCAAGCTCAACCCTACCGGCCCCAACCAGATCTTCGTCAAGACTGCGCAGATACGCACGGTGCTCTCGATCAAGCTACCGCTGCTCAACGCGGTCAACGGCTTGCTGACTGCGCTCAACGGCATCATCAGCCCGCTCACCGGTGCGCTGAACAGCCTGCTGCACCTGGACCTGGTCGCCACCATCGACTCAGTGCTGTGCCTGCTGGGCAGCAAGTGCGACATGATCGACCCGCAGGTAATGCCGGGCAATCCGTCGATCGACGTGAACATCGAAGTCGCCAGCGCCAATAGCCGCGTGGTGGACTACAGCTGCAAGCCCACCAAGACACTCACGGCACAAACCAACACCGCAGGCGTGGTGTTGCAGGTCGGCACCATCACAGGCGATGCCTTCAACCCGGCAAGCCTCCCTACCGTCGCCCCCTTGCCGCTGATCGATATCGGCATCATGAAATGCCAGAAGATTCTCGGGCTGGGCTCCTGTGGCCCCCGTACCCCCTTTGCAGGCGGCGGGCTGGGCCTGAAGGTCGACTCTAGAGTGCTGCCCAACGACCCCGGCGCCAGCGCCAGCCAGAACCTGCTGTACCAGCCACCCGCCTCGGTGCTGCTGAACATCGGCAAGAAGCCGGTGTACCTCACTACCGTCAATGCGCCCATCGTCGGCAGCCTCAAGGCGACTTTGGCCGGGGTCAAGGTACAAGCCTTTGCCAGCCCCAGCCCCAACCTGCTGAGCACTTTGCTGAACATCAGTGCAAGCGTGCTCACTCAGGTCAACAACACCCTGGGCGCGCTGATCGCCGGGCTGCTCAGCCCGTTGCTCGACCCGTTGCTGGATAACGTACTGTCACTGCTGGGGGTGCAACTCAATCAGTTCGAAGTCGGCGCCAACCTGCAATGCGATGGGCGACCTATGCTGGTGCAGTAGCCAGCGGCAGTTCGATGCAGAACTGCGCGCCTTCATCGGCATTGGCCGCACTCAGGCGGCCCTGCATGTCGGCGACGATGCCATGGCTTACCGACAGCCCCAGGCCCGTGCCAACGCCACTGGGCTTGGTGGTGAAGAAGGGTTCGAAGATCCGGTCCAACAGGCGCGGGTCGATGCCTCCAGCGTTGTCCTCGACAAAAATCAGCACCTTGCCGGCATCCTGTTCGGCGCTGAGCGCAATCCAGGGTTTGAACTTGGGGTCTGTTTCGCGCCGGCTGGCCAGCGCGTCGCGGGCATTGACCATCAGGTTGATCAGCACCTGCTCCAGTTGATCGACATGCCCACGCACCGGGCTGCCGGCCAGCGGCGCGCACACCTTCAGCTCGATGCCCTTGCCGCTCAACCCATCGCTGAGCAATGACAAGGCCCCTTCGATGGCCTGCCAGGGTTCGAACAGTTGCTGTTCGATTTCCGAGCGCCGGCCGAACACCCGCATGTGGTCGACCACCTTCGAGGCCCGCACCACCTGGGCATCGATGCGCTTGAGCTTGTCTTGCAGGTAGTCCACCTGCACCTCGCCGTTCTCCAGGCGCTTGAGCGTGTTGACCACGGCCATGCGCATCACGTTGAGCGGCTGGTTGATCTCGTGGGCAAGGCCGGTGGCCATTTCGCCAAGGGTGGCCATTTTCGCGCTTTGCAGCAGTTGCTGCTGGCTGCGGCGCACCTCGGTGTTGTCGCGCCCGACCGCCTGTACTTCGAGCAGATTGCCCTGTGCATCGAACAGCCCACGGTCCGACCAGACCCACCAGGCAAACGCCCGCCCCGGCAGTTGCAGGCAGACTTCGGCGCTGCTCAACGGGTGCTCCGCGGTGAGCGTGCCCAGGCGTTCGAGGAACGCCTGGCGCTGGGTCGGCGACATCCACTGCCCAAGGTTCATGCCCGCCAGTTGCTCAGGCGTGCACTCCAGGCAATCGGCGAGCGGCTGGTTGCCGAACACCAGGCTCAGGTCGGGGCGATAGCGGCAGATCATCGCCGGCGAGTCCTCCACCAGCACCCGATAGCGCTCCTCGCTCTGGCGCGTGCGCTCATCGGCCAGGGTCGCCTCGGTCACGTCCAGCCACAGCCCGACCACCTCCACCGGCAGGCCCAGGTCATCACGCAGCAGGCGCGCCTCATCAAGTACCCAGTGGTAATCGCCATGGCTGTCGCGCAGGCGATAGCGGCTGCGCATATGGCCTTCGCGCAGCAACAGGCGCGAGCGCTCCAGCCACAGCGGCTGGTCGTCGGGGTGCACCCACTCGGCTGGCTTGATCAACTCGTCCGCTTGCGTCGGCCAGCCCAGCAGCGGGGTCAGGCTGGCGCTGAAGAATTCGGCGTGCAGTGCACCGGCGTCATAGCGCTGGATGTAGATCACCGCAGGCGACTGGGCGATCAGGTTTTCCAGGCGGGCGTGGGCAGCACTGGCCTGCTGTTGCTGCTGCTTGATGTCGTTGATGTCGAGCATGAAGCCGAGCAGCCGCCGCTGATGGCCCTCGCCCTGGACCTGCCCGCACAGGCGATACCAGCGTGCAACCGGCGCGGCGTTTTCGGGGATCAGGCGCACGCTCACCAACAGCTCGCCGCCCTCGCGTTGCAACCTGGTGAACGCCAGTTGCGCGGCTTCGCGGTCGGCCGGGTGAATCAGGGCCAGCCAGGTCGCCAGGCTCAACTGCGCCGCCACTCCCAGGCTCGCTGCCAGGCCTGGCGCCAGGTACAGGTAGGGCTCGTGCAGCGACCATTCCCACCAGCCGGCACCGAGCAAGCCCTGCACCGAATCCAGGCGCTGCTGGCTGGCTTGCAGGTGGTGCCCGGCCAGGCGCCCGAGCAGCGGTTCGGCCAGTGCCCCGAGCAGCACCTGCGCCTCGTCCACCCGCAAGGGTTGCGCAGGCGCGGCGCACAACACCCAGGCCCGCACCTGATGCTGCTGGGCATAGGCCAACAGGTAGAACGCGCTCCCCGGGAACAACGCCTGCAAGGCCGGCACATCACCGCTGTACAGCAGGTGCCCGGGCTCCAGACGGTCGAGTTGCAAGCTCAGGCGGGCATCGTCGGCCCAGGGCAATTCGGCTTCGCTGCGGGCGAAGGTCTGCCAGCCTGCCGCGCCGTGCAACAACAGCGCAGTCCACGCCGAGTGCCAATGCCAGGCCAGGCGTTGCAACTGTTCACCCGCCACTTGCGCCAGGCGCTCCAGGCTGCAATCGCGCAGTGCCGCGGTAAGCTCCAGGGCCAGGTGTTGCTGGCGCTGCAACTCGCCAGCGTGACGCTGTTGCTGCATCAGGTCGCCGACGTCGAACAGCTGCAACAGCCACGCTTCGCCTTGGGCCAGCAGCCAGCCACGGGTATGCAGGGTGTTGCCGCTGGCGGTCTTGAAATCCAGGTCCAGCGGCTGGCCCTGCCAGTCGGCGGGGTCGCCCTCCAGCACCAGCAGGCTGTGCGCCTGGACATAGTCGTGGACTCGCGCATTGACCTCACGCGCCAGCGCCAACGCCGTGCGCAGCGGCCCGCCCAAGCGCAGCACGCGGCCCTGGCCGTCGAGCCACACTTGCAGGCCAACGCCGGGCGGCGCGTGTGCTTCGGGCTCGATGGCCAGTGGGGTGGCCGGGCGGCCGCGCCAACGTTCGAACAAACCCGCACCGCCGCTCAAAGTTGCAGGCTCGCTTGGGCGCCCAGGCTTTGCGGCAGGCGCGGCACTTCACCGATCACCGGCAGCTTGAGTACCGGCATCACCGAGGTGAGCTTGGTCTTGCTGTAGTTGATGTTCACCGTCAGCAGGTTGGCGGCGCTGAGGGTGACGCTGGCGTCGGTGGCGAAGGTGAATTTCAGCGGCCCGCTCATCCATGCCAGCTGTTGTTCCAGCACGGTCTGGGCCAGGGCTTTTACGTCCGCCTGGTAGGTGGCGCTGCTCGGGTCAAGGGCCACGCAGCGGCGCACGGCCTCGCTGCTGGCCTGGTTGAACGATTGCACCATGAGCATCGGCAGGCTGTAGCTGACCAGCCCGTAGAACACCGCGAAGAAGATCACGAACACCAAGGCGAACTCGATGGCCGCCGCACCTTTTTGCCGTCTTCCAAGGCTTGCTTTCATGATCGCGTCTACCCTGACAGGGACACCTGTCTAACAACATAGATTCATTCACCACCAAGGGATGGCATTTCGCCAATGCAAAGTATTGTCCTGCTGTTGTGGCTCGCGTTGTGTGCCGAACAGGATGTACGCGAGCGCCAGATTGCCAACACACTCACCCTCGGCGTCGGTCTCTGCGCCTTGATCTTCCTCTTCGTTACCGGGCATACCTGGATCGGCTCCGACGCTGAAGAAGCCGGCTGGGCGCTGGCTTTCGTGATTCTGCTGACCATACCGGGCTACATGCTCGGGCAGTTTGGTGCGGGGGATGTGAAGTTGCTCGCAGCCCTGGCCCTGGCCACCGATCGGCAGTATTTGCTGGGGACGATTATCGGCTCGGGGGTGGCGCTGGTGCTGTGGTTGTTGAGCCGGCGTTGGCTGTGGTCCCTTCTGAGTCAGAAGGTTAAGAACCGTCTTAAGGCGTGGGGCGATGAATCGTCAAAAAAACAACCCTTTGCGCCGTTTCTACTGGCCGGCTTTTTGCTCGCCAGTGTTTGGATCCACTAGTCGGATGCCCCTGATTTAACGGGGCCAAACCTTGTACATAGTTGCAAAGTGCGACTACTTTTGGGCTATGCCCCACACGCCTTCGGCGCAGGAATTTCACAGGCCGTCAGCAGGGGGAGGTTTAACGAGCAGGGAGTTGCGCGTGAACAAGCCAGTAAGCCCAGTGAAAGTGTTGGTGGTCGATGATCAGCCGTTGATTGTCGAGGAGTTATGCGAGTTTCTTGAGGGCAGCGGATATCGCTGTGTGCCGTGCCAGTCCAGTGTCCAGGCGATCACCCGCTTCGCCGATGACGAGCGGATTGGCCTGGTGGTGTGCGACCTGCACATGCCCGAGCGCGATGGTATCGAGCTGGTGCGTGCGCTCAAGGTGATTGCGGCGCAGCAGCAGCGGCCGTTCGAGGCGATCATGCTGACCGGCCGGGCGGACAAGCAGGACGTGATCAAGGCCCTGCGCGAGGGCTTTGCCGATTACTACCAGAAGCCGGTGGACCTGACGGAGCTGCTAGAGGGCCTGCAGCGTCAGGAGGCGGTGTTGCAGGAGCGGCAGAAGAGCTTCCAGCACCTGGGGCATCTGAATGAAAAGCTGCAGGACCTGGCGGCGTCCATCGACGACCTGTACCAGGACCTGGGCAAGGCGCGCACCTTGGCGGCGGGCATCCCGGAGGGGGATGAGCTGGAAGAGGTGCCGGTGATCTTCGGCAAGCTCTCGCCCCGGCAGTTGGCGGTGGCACGGCTGGTTGGCAAGGGCCAGACCAACTACCAGATCGGCTGCGAGCTGGGCATTACCGAGAACACGGTGAAGCTGTATGTGTCGCAGGTATTGCGCCTGACCCACATGCACAACCGCACCCAGTTGGCGCTGGCATTGTCGCCGAGCAATTCGGCGGTGAGGCAGCGGGTGACGGCGCACTAGCCTGCTTCGCGTCGCGGCCATCGCGGGACCAGCCCGCTCCCACAGGGGTTTCGGTGCTGCCGAGAACTGTGGGAGCAATTGTCTTGCAGCGCTTTTGTAGCCGCTGCCGACAGGCTGCGCTGGAGCCCGGAGGGCTCCCAAAGGCGGCGCGGCCTGGGGGTGTCAGAAATTTT
>NZ_JAMDGY010000111.1 GCF_028656955.1 Pseudomonas fontis | reverse complement strand
GCAGTTGGGGTTTTGTCTTTGTGCGCGAAAACATCCACACGTCATATCCTCCCCCCTGTGGCAGCGGGCTTGCCCCGCGATAAGTCCTACCACCGTGCCAAGCCAGCCTCGTAAATGCGGGCCAAAAAAAACCACCCGCTATAGGGTGGCTTTTGAACCGCAAGCACATCAGTCGCCGTAATACTCACAGCCACTGGTGCAGGTCTCATGAATACGCACCTTGCACAGCTCTGGCAGCAGCGGCTTGACCTGATCCCAGATCCACTTGGCAATCACTTCGCTGGTCGGGTTTTCCAGGCCAGGGATGTCATTGAGGTAGTTGTGGTCCAGTTGCTCATAGAGCGGCTTGAAGATCGCCTTGATCTCGGAGAAATCGCGGATCCAGCCGGTATGCGGGTCCAGTGGGCCTTTCAGGTGCAGGGCTACCTTGAAGGAATGGCCATGCAGACGCCCGCATTTATGCCCGGCAGGGACGTTCGGCAAGCGGTGGGCCGATTCGAAGGTAAACTCTTTGAAGATTTCCACGGTATCTAGAACTCTGTAAACCAATGCTGGCGTGCAGTTTACCAGCAAGCCTAGGCAAGCGGTTGCAGATGCTCATGAAGCTTGCCGGTTTCAACCAGCTCAAGGAAGGCATCCCCCAGCCGCTCACTTTCGCTCATTGCCTTGTGCCAGTAGCGTTGACGTGCCCCAGCATCACCCATGAAGCGCTTGAAATCACTGCGGTCCGGCAGCTTGCCGTAGGGCAGGCTGGCCAGGTACTGCGTGGAAGGGGCCAGCAACACGACGTTTTGCAGGTAGTCGGCATTGCCTCGGCGCCAGGGCAGGGCCTTGTCGAACCAGCCGGGTACCACCTTGTCGGTAAAGTGCGGATACAGCACGATATCGTCGCCGCTATACGGTAGGTCCAGGTGATAGTCGAGCAGCCCGCCATCCCGATACGTGCCCACCCCTACACCAGGGATATCTCGCACGCCTTCCATCACCATCGGGATGGACCCGGATGCAAGCAGGGCATGGCGCAGATTCGCGACGTCAAGGTGCAGCAGGCGGGAAGGGAAGTCCGTCAGCGGCTGAAGCGGCGGTGCAAGGCGCGCATCGTGGAGGATGACCCGTTCGAAGTGCCGCGCCAGCCGTGAACGGCCGAGCAGGTTGTTGGCAATCACCGAGGACAAGCCCATGCCCAGTCGCGCACGATTGTCATCGGCCAACAGGCCGTGGCTTTTGACCACCACCACATTGAGCCGGTAGTCGGGATTGTCGAGAATGCGCGCATCCTGGCCTTCAAGCAGGTCATTGAGCATCCGCTGGCAGCTCTGGCTGACTTCTGCCTGGGTCACCCCTTTGGCAAAGTCCTGCTCGGTATAGAGCTGCCCCAGTCGGCGAATGGCCTCGGCCGGATTCGGCAGGCAGGCACTGGCAAAGCGCCAGGAACCAATCGATGCGCCGATCAGCGAGCGTTCGCGAGGCGCCTTGGGCAGCCAATCGCCAAACAGCGCCAGATCCAGCCCTTGAATGCCCAGGGCTTTTGGTCCACCCGCCGCGCCAGGCAGCACGCCGACGTCTGCCGCGTGCAGGCCGCGTTCGCGCAATTGGCTCAAGGCACGCTTGCCTGCTTTGAGGGTCAGGGGCGGGTACTTGATCTGGATTGCGCTCATAAGGGCCTCGTTGTCGTGGATCAACGATTATAGAGAAGCGTGCACGGTTGTGGGGGAGGGCTGCGCTATCATGTCGCCAGTTGTTTTCAGCTTCAATTAAGTTCGCTTCGGTATTCTGAATCCGTAAGCAAAATTGATCCCAATGGAGAGACACGATGAAAACCTTGACTGCCCTGTTCGCTGCTACCGCCCTTGCCCTGAGCGCCAACGTTGCCCTGGCCAAAGACGTTCAGCCTGATGAAGTCGTCAAGCTGGTTCAGTCGAAGACCATTCAGTCCCTCGACGAGCTCAAGGCCAAGGCGCTGGCCAAGCACCCGGGTGCGACCATCAAGGACTCGGAGCTGGAAGATGTGTATGGCCGCTACGTCTACAAAGTCGAGTTGCGTGATGCGCAAAACGTAGAGTGGGATGTGGACATGGACGCCAAGACCGGCGAGATCCTCAAGGACGCTCAAGACAAGTAATGATTGACTCTTCACGCGCAGTGCAAGCCGTTTGTCTTGCACTGCTGGCTTTCTGCTCGCTGGCATTGGCACGCGATCTGGACCAGGACGAAGCCCTGCACCTGCGTCAGCAGGGCGTCATCCTGCCCCTTGAGCAACTGCTGCAATCCGCCCTGGGGCGCTATCCCGGGGCGACGTTGCTGGAAGCGGAGCTGGAAGAAAAGCACGATCGCTATGAATACGAAGTTGAACTGTTGACGCCCGAGGGCGTGGTGCGTGAGATCAAGCTCGATGCCACCAATGGCACCCTGCTCAAAGACGAGGAAGACGACTGATGCGCCTGCTAGTGGTCGAGGACAATGTTCCGCTGGCCGACGAATTGATCCAGGGATTGCAACGTCAGGGCTATGCGGTCGATTGGTTGGCCGATGGCCGTGATGCGGCCTATCAGGGCAGCAGCGAGCCCTATGACCTGATTGTGCTCGACCTCGGCCTGCCTGGCTTGCCGGGGTTGGAGGTGCTTGCGCAGTGGCGTGCTGCCGGGTTGGCAACGCCGGTACTGATCCTCACTGCGCGCGGCTCCTGGGCTGAGCGTATCGAAGGGTTGAAGGCCGGCGCCGACGATTACCTGAGCAAGCCGTTTCACCCGGAAGAGTTGCAACTGCGCATCCAGTCATTACTGCGCCGTGCGCGTGGGCTGGCCAACCAGCCGACGCTGGAGGCGGCCGGGCTGCACCTGGATGAAGGTCGCCAGTGCGTGAGTCGCGACGGGCAGGATGTGCAACTGACGGCGGCCGAGTTCCGCTTGCTGCGCTATTTCATGTTGCACCCGCAACAGATCCTCTCGAAAAGCCACCTGGCCGAGCACCTGTACAACGGCGAAACCGAACGCGACTCCAACGTGCTGGAAGTGCATGTCAATCACTTGCGCCGCAAGCTGGGGCGCAGCGTGATTGAAACCCATCGCGGCCAAGGCTATCGATTTGGCGGGGTTGTCGAGTGAAGTCGATCCAGGCTCGTTTGAGCCTTGGGCTGGTTGGCGTACTGGTCGTGGTCGGACTGGTTCTGGCGCAGCTCAGTTTGTGGCTGTTCGAGGTGGGTTTGCAGCGCTACCTGGAGGCGGGGCTGCGCAAGGAAAGCGAGAACCTGCTGGTGGCCCTGGTGCGCGGCCAGACTGGCATCGAGCTGGACGAGCGACGCATTTCCGCAGCGTATCAGCGACCTTTCTCCGGCTATTACTTCCGTGTCGATTTCGACGGTGGGCATTGGCGCTCGCGGTCCCTCTGGGATATGGAGATGCCGCGCCCGCAGACGCCGGGTCTGCATGCGGGCTTGCAGTTGGGGCCCGAAGGCCAGCAACTGCTGATGTTGCGCGCGGACTACAAGCGCCTGGGCCAGGCGATTTCCATCAGTGTTGCCCAGGATTACACCCCGGTACGGGACGGGTTCCGACGCATCCAGCAGATCGGGCTGGGTATCGGTGCGCTCGCCTTGCTATTGGTGCTGGTATCCCAGCGGATTACCGTCAAGCGCGCCTTGCGCCCGCTTGAGCGGACCCGCGAGCAGATTGCGCAGTTGCAGCAAGGCAAGCGTTCTCAGCTAGACACCGAGGTGCCGCTGGAGCTGGAACCCTTGGTGGCGCAAATCAACCACCTGCTGACCCACACCGAGGACAGCCTGCGCCGCTCACGTAATGCCCTGGGCAATCTGGGGCATGCCCTGAAGACACCGCTTGCCGTGTTGCTGAGCCTGGCGTCGAGTGAGCGCTTGCGCGACCAGCCGCAGATCCGTGAGCAGTTGCGCGAGCAGTTGCAGCAGATTCAGCAGCGCTTGAGTCGCGAACTCAACCGCGCGCGTTTGGCCGGGGATGCCTTGCCAGGCGCGCATTTTGATTGCGATGCCGAGTTGCCCGGGCTGATGTCGACGCTGGGCATGATTCATGGCGATGTGCTGAACCTCGGCTATGAGGCGCCTGGCGGTCTATCGTTGCCCTGGGATCGCGAGGATTTGCTGGAGCTGCTCGGCAACCTGCTGGACAACGCCTGCAAATGGGCCGATAGCGAAGTGCGCCTGAGCATCGATGAGAGCCCGGCGGGGTATCGCCTGCTGGTTGACGATGATGGGCCGGGGATTCCCCAGGCGGCACGCGACGAAGTGCTTGAGCGCGGTGCGCGGCTGGATGAGCAGGTGGATGGCCATGGGCTTGGGCTGGGCATCGTGCGCGATATCGTCGATGCCTGGGGCGGCAAGATGGTGTTGCTGGAAAGCCCGTTGGGTGGGTTGCGGGTGAGTATCGAGCTGCAGCGGCGTGGTAGCGTTTAAAGGCATCGCGGGACAAGCCCGCTCCCGCAGTCGAACCTGTGGGAGCAATTTTTTGTAGCCGCTGCCGACAGGCTGCGCTGGAGCCCGTGAGGGCTCCCAAAGGCGGCGCCTGCCATGCAGGCGAGCGCAGCCTCACGGCAGCGGCTACTCCGCGATGAGGTCGCCAAGTCAGACCCTGAACTGATCCATCAGGCCCTGCTGCTGGTTCGCCAGGCTGTTTAGCGACTGGCTGACCCGCGCCGATTCATTGGCCCGCTCTGACAGCGACTCGGTTACATCACGAATGGTCGCCACGTTGCTGTTGATCTCTTCAGCCACCGCACTCTGCTCTTCAGCTGCGCTGGCGATTTGCAGGTTCATGTCATTGATCACGGTAACCGCATCGCCAATCTGACGCAGGGCGGTCACCGCCTGGCCAACCTGCTCGACGCTGCCCTGTGCCTGACGATGGCTGCTGTCCATCGCACCCACCACTTCACGGGTACCCGCTTGCAACTGCTCGATCACCTGGCGGGTTTCTTCGACCGACTCCTGGGTGCGACGTGCGAGGTTGCGCACCTCGTCGGCGACCACCGCAAAGCCGCGCCCGGCTTCACCGGCACGGGCCGCTTCAATGGCCGCGTTCAGCGCTAGCAGGTTGGTCTGTTCGGCGATCGAGCGGATCACCTCCAGTACCGAACCGATCTTCTCGCTGTTGTCCGCCAACCCTTCGACCTGGGTCATGGCGGTGCTCATGTCGGCTGCCAGGGTGTCGATGCTGGCGGTGGTGCGGTCAATCACCTGCAAGCCCTGGCGAGTGGCCTGGTCGGCTTCACGGGCAGCCTGGGCGGCCTGTGCCGCACTGCGCGCGACGTCCTGGGCGGTGGCGCTCATTTCGTGCGACGCGGTCGCTACCTGGTCTACCTGGCGGTACTGCTGCTCCATGCCTGCGCTGGTCTGGCTGGCAATCGAGGAGGATTGATCCGCGGTATTGCGCGCCGCCTGGACCGAGCGTTTGACCTCGGCAATGATCGGCTGCAATTTGTCCAGGAAGCGGTTGAACCAACCGGCCAGCTCACCCAGCTCATCCTGCTTGTCATAGGTCAGGCGACGGGTCAGGTCGCCTTCGCCGCTGGCGATGTCCTTGAGCATTTCGGCCACACCGAGAATCGGCCGGGTGACGGTACGCGCCATGACCCAGATCAGCAGCAAGCCGACGACGGCCGCCAGCAAGCCCAGCCCCAGCTCGATCAGGGTGCCGGCGGTGTTGCGTTCGTCCAGTTCCTTTTTCAGCGCTTCCGCGCGGCCGATCAGGGCGCTTTCCGGCACATCCAGCAGCACCCCCCAGGATTTGCTGCCAGGGATCGGCGAGAAGGAGGCCAGCACCTTCAGGCGACCTTCGTGATGGATGCTGTGCATCGGCGTGCTGTCGGCCAGCAGGCGGACCAGCTCGGCGCCGTTGGCGCTGTCGACCTGCTCGAAGCGCTGCGCCAGCTTGCCGGCGTCCGGGCTATAGCCGGCCAGCAGGCCGACCGGGCTGAGAATCCCGACGTGCGTCTGGCCGTTATAGAGGTTGCGGCTGGCTTGCTGGCTGATCTGCTGCAGGCTGTTCAGGTTGATGTCGATCGACAGGGTGGCAATCACTTTGTCGGCCGCCATCAACGGGAACACGATGCTGGTCATCAGCACCTTCTGGCCGTCGATCTCATAGAAGTAGGGTTCGATCACGCAGGTCTTGCGGGTGGTCCGCGGGCACACCGACCAGGTGTTCGCCGGCTCGCCGCTGGGGCCGATGCTGGTGTCGGCCAGGTCGCGCTCAGGCAGGGCCATGGAGGTCAGCTTGCCAGGCGTCGGCTGCGACCAGTACAAGGCGAAACGTCCGCTTTCGTTGCTGCCCAGTTCGCTCTGGTTGGCGAACAGGCTGTCCTTGTTGTCCAGCGCGTTGGGCTCGAATACCAGCGACAGGCCGAGAAGGTCCGGGTTGGCCTGCAACGCCGCGCGAACCTGGCGGGTCATGTCTTCGCGCAGGTCAAAGGCGTCGAGGAAGCGCTTTTCCGCCTGCTCGCGCAGGAACAGCACCTGGCGGGCGAAGCCGGCACCGTACTGGTAGGCATCCATGAACTGGCGACGGATGTTCAGGGCCTGGACTTCACCTTGCGATTCGATCCGCGCCTGGGCCGCTTCGGTCAGCATTTCCATGCTGCTGGCCTTGACCAGGTCCGAGTTGTGCTCCATGCGGTAGAGCGAGAGGCTGACCAGCAGGGTGACGATGCCGGCGAGGCAAAGTCCGGCCAGCAGGGTGATTTTCCATTGGATGGAAAGTTGTCTGAACGACATCGGCGAAGTCCTTTGAACCAGAAAGTTGGAGGCTGCCGACTGTAACGGCTGATTTTCATTTTTCTTTATTCAAACGTTCAATTTAGATGCGCCGTTTTCGTTCATTCAAGCGACCCCGGCCGTTGGGCCCGGGTCTGTACTTTGACAAGTAGGCAGGGCTGCTTCAGAGTGTTCGCCCTCCAAAAACAATACCTCCGCGCTCGGCCGCTGCATGGGCAGTCTGTCGCCGAAGCACTCGCTTTTTGTCTGGTTTCTAGAGGTCACAGGAATGAATGCAGTAATTGCCGCGGTCGGCATCATGCTGATCTTGAGTCTGTCCCGCGTGCATGTGGTGATTGCCTTGATCGTCGGTGCATTGGTCGGCGGACTGGTCGGTGGCCTGGGTATCGAGGCTACGCTCAAGGCCTTCAATGGCGGGTTGGGCGGTGGCGCCACGGTGGCGCTGTCCTACGCCTTGCTGGGCGCCTTTGCCGTCGCCATTGCCAAGTCGGGCCTGGCCCATGCGCTGGCGGACCGCGCCCTGGCGATGTTCGATCGGCAGGGGCATGCCGAGGGCGGCAAGATCAAATGGCTGCTGATCGGCCTGTTGCTGGTGGTCGCGATCTGCTCGCAGAACATCCTGCCGATCCATATCGCGTTCATTCCGTTGCTGGTGCCGCCACTGCTGTATGTGCTGACGCGCCTGCAGCTCGATCGCCGGTTGATCGCCTGCGTGATGACCTTCGGCCTGATCACGCCGTACATGTTCCTGCCGGTGGGCTTCGGCAATATCTTCCTCAACGAGATCCTGCTGGCCAACGTCAGCCGCAGTGGTGTTGATGTCAGCGCGGTGAACGTGACCCATGCCATGGCCATTCCTGCTGCCGGGATGCTCTTCGGCCTGTTGATGGCGGTGTTCTTCAGCTACCGCAAGAAACGCGTGTACGACCTGCGCAAGATCGAGGAGGTCGAGCAGGTTAGCGTGCGCTACAACCCGATGACCCTGCTGATTGCCGGTTTCGCGATTGCCTCGGCGTTCGTTATCCAGCTGTGGCTGGATTCGATGATCATCGGGGCCATGGCCGGCTTCCTGATCTTCTCGCTGTCGGGCATCGTGCGCTGGAAGGAAACCGATGGCCTGTTCACCGAAGGCATGAAGATGATGGCCATGATCGGCTTCATCATGATCGCCGCCTCCGGCTTTGCCGAAGTGATGAAGGCCACCGGGCAGGTCAATACCCTGGTCGAGACCTCGGCATCCTGGATCAATCACAGCAAGGGTGTCGGTGCGCTGCTGATGCTGCTGGTCGGCCTGCTGGTGACCATGGGCATCGGCTCGTCGTTCTCCACCGTGCCGATCCTCGCCGCGATCTTCGTGCCGCTGTGCGTGCAACTGGGCTTCGACCCGGTGGCTACGGTGTGCATCGTGGGCACGGCAGGTGCCTTGGGCGATGCCGGGTCACCGGCGTCCGATTCGACCCTGGGCCCGACCTCGGGCTTGAACGTCGATGGCCAGCATCACCATATCTGGGACACCGTGGTGCCGACCTTCATCCACTACAACCTGCCGCTGTTGGCGTTCGGCTGGTTGGCGGCGATGGTGCTGTAAAGAAGACGTGGCGAGGGCTGAGCGCAAGGCTCAGCCTTTGGCAGGGGGTAGGGCGATACGGTTGAGGACGGTGTTGCCTTGCTTGTCCTGGGTCAGGTACACCGGCAGCACCTTAGGCAGGTTGCTGATCAGGCGTTTGACCTCGGTGGTGTTGTAGATACCACTGATGCGCACATGCCCGGTGCTGCCATCGGCCAGGCGCAGCGGTTTCTCCAGGTAGCGGTTGATCAACGGCAGGGCCTGGTCGAGGGTCACGTTGTCGAGGATCAGCTTGCCGTTGCGCCAGGCCAGGCTGGTGTCATGCGCGTAGGTCTGGCTCAGGATCGGCTCGTAGTCGCCCTTGTGATAGACCGCCTGCATGCCGGGGCCGAGGCGGTAGCCACTGCCGGTGTCGCTGGCATCGCTGGTGACCAGCACCGAGCCTTCCACCAGGGTTACCTTGACCTGGTCTTGATACTTCCAGACGTTGAACTGCGTGCCGGTGACCTTGGTCTGGCCGCTGCCGGCGCGCACCACGAATGGGTGCTGGCTGTCGTGCTGCACCTTGAAGAACGCCTCGCCCTTGACCAGGGTGACGCGGCGCTCGTCCTTGAAGTTCATGAAGCGCAGTTCAGTACCCAGGTTCAGCTCGACCTGGCTGCCGTCACCGAGGGTGACCTGGCTCATGGCGGTGCTGCTTTCGAAGTGCTCGTAGCTGTTGGGCAGCCAGCCTTCTTCCCAGCCGATCCAGGCACCCGCCGGCAAGGCCAGCAGGGTGATCGCGGCAGCCGCAGCATAATGGCGCAGTGCACGGGAGCGTGCCGCCGGTTTGACCGGGAAGGGTACGACCGGGGCGAGTTCGGGGCGCGGCAGATGATCGGCGGTGGCCCAGATCTCGCGCATCGCCTGGTACTCCTCGGCATGCAACGGGTGGGCGCTGCGCCACTGTTCGAACGCGGTACGTTCGGCAGCCGTGCAGTCCTCAGCATGCAGGCGCATGCACCAGTGCGCGGCGGCATCGGTGATGGCATCTAGTTCGGCGGCGCTGAGGCTGGCGTGGTTCATTGAGTCTCCCGGTTTTGTGCATTCTAACCTTGCCGGGTGGTCGTCGAGAACCGAGATCATGGCGAATGACTATCAGTTGTGAGATTTCTTTGTCAGAAAAAACCCGCAAATGCGGGTTTTTTGAGCAAAACACACCCTAATGAGTGTTTTTGTGGCGGCTAGTCGCGATCAGAACTGCTCGGCGGATAGCTGGAACAGGCTGGAGCTTCCTGCGCGGATGCTCGCTTCCAGCGACAGTATCCGCGGCAACAGGCGCTCGAAGTAGAACGCGGCAGTCCCCAGCTTGGCGTCATGGAAGTCCGGCTCCTGTTTGCGTTGGGCCTTGGCGACGGCGGCCATGCGCGACCACATGTAGGCATAGGCGACGTAGCCGAACAGTTGCAGGTATTCGACCGAGGCAGCGCCGATGGCGTTGGCGTCGCTGCTGGCACGCTCGCCCAGCCACTGGCTGAGTGATTCCAGTTGCCCAAGCGCGTGCAGTACCGCGTCAGCGTAAGGCGGCTCGCTGGCGCAGAAGCTGCGGATTTGCGCGGCAAACAGCTTCAGCGACTGGCCACCGTCGGCCACCACCTTGCGCCCGAGCAGGTCCAGCGCCTGGATACCGTTGGTGCCTTCGTAGATCTGCGCAATGCGCACATCCCGCACCAGTTGCTCCTGGCCCCACTCGCGGATATAGCCATGGCCGCCGAACACCTGCTGGCCGAGCACACAGCTTTCCAGGCCGGTGTCGGTGAAGAACGCCTTGGCCACCGGGGTGAGCAGGGCGACCAGGCGTTGCGCCGCATCGCGCTCATCCGGGTCTTCGGCGTACTTGGCGGTGTCCAGCTGCAGGCCGACGTAGGTGGCAAAGGCCCGGCCGCCTTCGGTGAGGGCGCGCATGGTCAGCAGCATGCGTCGCACATCCGGGTGGACGATGATTGGGTCGGCCGGTTTTTCCCGCGCCTGCGCACCGGTGGGCGCGCGGCTTTGCAGGCGGTCGCGGGCATAGCGGGCGGCGTTCTGGTAGGAGGCCTCGGCGCAGCCGATACCCTGGATGCCGATCGACAGGCGCTCGTAGTTCATCATGGTGAACATGGCCGCCAGGCCCTTGTTCGGCTCGCCGACCAGGTAGCCGGTGGCGCCGTCGAAGTTCATCACGCAGGTGGCCGAGGCCTTGATGCCCATCTTGTGTTCGAGCGAGCCGCAGCTTGCCGCGTTGCGCTCGCCCAGGCTGCCATCGGCGTTGACCAGGTACTTGGGCACCAGGAACAGCGAGATGCCCTTGGGCCCGGCCGGCGCATCAGGCAGTTTGGCCAGCACCAGGTGGATGATGTTCTCGGTCAGGTCCTGCTCACCGCCAGTGATGAAGATCTTCGTCCCGCTGACCCGGTAACTGCCGTCGGCGTAGGGTTCGGCCTTGCTGCGGATGATGCCCAGGTCAGTGCCGGCGTGCGGTTCGGTCAGGCACATGGTGCCGCCCCATTGGCCGCTGTACAGCTGTGGCAGGTAGATCGCCTTGAGTGCTTCGCTGGCGTGGGCATCGATGGCCAGGCAGCAGCCGGCACTCAGCGCCGAATACAGGCTGAAACTGCAATTGGCGGCGTAGAGCATCTCTTCGAACTGCACCGCGAGCATCTTCGGCATGCCCATCCCGCCATGCTCCGGGTTGCCGGCCAGGCCGACCCAGCCGCCTTCGCGGAAGGTCTGCCAGGCCTGCTTGAAACCGTCTGGCGTGCGCACTTCGCCGGCAGCGAAAGTCACCCCTTGTTCATCGCCACTGCGATTGAGCGGGGCGAGCAACTGGCCGGTGATTTTCGCCGCCTCTTCGAGGATGGCATCGGCGGTATCGGCGTCGACGGTGCCCGCCAGGGCGGGCAGGCGCGCCCACAGGGCCGGGCCCTGGAACACCTGGTGAAGCACGAAGCGCATGTCGCGCAGCGGGGCATTGAATTCTGGCATCGTGGTTCTCGACTCGAAAAGGGTGGGTTCAGAGCGCCTTGGCCCAGTCACGCAGCAGGTACTTCTGGATCTTGCCGGTGGAGGTCTTTGGCAGTTCACTGAACACGATGGTCTTGGGCACCTTGAAGCCTGCCAGGTGCTCGCGGCAGAAGGCGATGATGTCCTCCGCCTGGGTGTCTTCAAAACCGGCCTTGAGGGTGACGTAGGCGCAGGGCGTCTCGCCCCATTTTTCATCAGAGCGAGCGACGACTGCCGCTTCGAACACCGCCGGATGACGGTATAGCGCATCCTCGACTTCGATGGTGGAGATGTTCTCGCCGCCGGAAATGATGATGTCCTTGAGGCGGTCCTTGATCTCGACATAACCGTCGGCGTGGCACACCGCCAGGTCGCCGGTGTGGAACCAGCCGCCACGGAAGGCTTCGCGGGTGGCCTCGGGGTTTTTCAGGTAACCCTTCATCACCGTGTTGCCGCGCATGAAGATCTCGCCCAGGGTGTTGCCGTCACGCGGGACCGGTTCGAGGGTCTGCGGGTCGGCAACCATCAGGCCTTCCAGCGTCGGGTAGCGCACGCCCTGGCGTGACTTGATCCGCGCTCGCTCGGCCAGCGGCTGTGCGTCCCACTCGGCGTGCCAGGCGCACACGGTCACCGGGCCGTAGACTTCGGTCAGGCCATAGACGTGGGTGACCTTGATGCCCATTTCCTCCACCGCACCGATGACCTTTGCCGGGGGCGCGGCGCCAGCGACCATGGCATTGACCGGGTGGTCGATGGCCGCCTTGGCTGAATCCGGCATGTTGATCAGCGCGTTGAGCACGATGGGCGCGCCGCACATGTGGCTGACCTGGTGTTCGCGGATCAGGGTGAGGATCTTCTGCGGATCGACCCGGCGCAGGAACACGTGGGTGCCGGCCAGCGCAGTGACGGTCCAGGGGTAGCACCAGCCATTGCAGTGGAACATCGGCAACGTCCAGAGGTACACCGGGTGGTTGCCCATCGCCCAGGTCATCTGGTTGCCCAGGGCGTTGAGGTAGGCGCCGCGATGGTGGTAGACCACGCCCTTGGGGTTGCCGGTGGTGCCCGAGGTGTAGTTCAGCGAGATCGCCTGCCACTCGTCTTCAGGCCACTGCCAGGTAAATTCCGGATCGCCTTCGGCAAGGAAGGCTTCGTAGTCCAGGGCACTCACCGCCTGGCCTTCGCCGTATTCCGGGTCGTCCACGTCGACCACCAGTGGCGGGTTGGCCATCAGCGCCAGGGCGCCGGCGATCACCGCGTGGAACTCGCGGTCGGTGATCAGCACCTTGGCCTCGCCATGCTCGAGCATGAAGGCAATGGCTTCGGCGTCCAGGCGCACGTTGAGGGCATTGAGCACGGCGCCGATCATCGGTACGCCGAAGTGCGCCTCCAGCATTGCCGGGATATTCGGCAACATCACCGCCACCGTGTCACCTTGGCCAATACCGCGCCCGGCCAGTGCGCTGGCCAAGCGGCAACTGCGCTGGTAGGTTTCCTGCCAGTTGCGCCGGATCGAGCCGTGGATCACGGCCGGGTACTGGCCGTAGACCGCAGCGGTGCGCTCGATGAAGCTCAGGGGCGTAAGGGCAACGTGGTTGACCGGGGCGGGCGCCAGGCCCTGGGAGAAAATCGACATGGGTGTCGTCCTGTGCAGGAGGCAGCCGGCCGCCTGGGCCTGCTGAAACCTCCGATGGCTGATTGTTAGCTCTGATCAGGTTTCGGGAGTGGCATCGTTGGCCACTCCTGCTCGCTATTTTTACGCGAATCGCCATACTACTTGGAAGATCGACTATAGCAATATGGTAGAAATACTATATTGCCGCTGGAGCCCTGCCTTGAACGTACCCCCGATGGCCTTGCTCGACAAGGACCCGCAACCGACCGTGCTGCTGGATGCCGCGGCCACGGTCCTGGCGGCCAACCCGGCGCTGGAAGCCCTGTTGCCGGGTTGGCCCAGGCCAGCCGTGCAGGGCCTGCTCCCGGCCAATCATGCAGCGCTGGTCAGCGCCTGCCTGCGCCAGCAACGCGCCATTGGCGAGGTGGAAGCGCAAGTGGGCGAGCGCATCCTGATGTGGCTGTTCATTCCGATGGATGCCGGGCAGGTGCTTGCACGATGTCGCGATGCCACGGGTGAACGCCAGGCCGAGCGCGATGGCATCCAGGCGCGGCGGCTGTACCGGTTGATCACCGAGAACACCACCGACCTGATTTCCCGGCATACCCCCGATGGGTGTTTTCTCGACGCATCGCCTGCTTCCTACCGGCTGCTGGGCTACTGGCCGGAAGAGCTGCGCGGGGTGCCGGTGCAGTCGCTGTTCCACCCGCAGGACCGCGAGCAGTACCTGCAACAGGCATCATTGGACCTGGAGCAGGACGGTTACCAGACCATGACCTGCCGGGTGCGCCACCGCGATGGCCGCGACCTGTGGTTCGAAATTGCCAGCCGGGCGATCCGCGAAACCTACACCGGGGCGGTGGTGGAGATCGTCAGCGTATCGCGCGACATCAGCCAGCAGCGCCGGCATCAGGATGAACTGGCGCATACCGCGCGGCTGATCACCCTGGGTGAGCTGGCCTCGGGCATTGCCCATGAAATCAACCAGCCGTTGGCCGCGGTGGTCAACTATGCCAGTGCCAGCCAGCGTTATCTGGCTGCGCTGGCGCTTGATCCGCAAGCAGCCGGCAAGGTTGCCCAGGGCTTGCAGCGCATCAGCGAACAGGCGACCCATGCCGCGCAAGTCATCAAGCGTTTGCGTGCGTTCCTGCGCAAGGAACCGCGCCGCCTGCAAGCCTTGTCGATTGCCGAAGTGGCGCGTGAAGCCGGGCGTTTATGTGCCTGGGAAGCCGCCCAGGCGCAAGTGACCATCGAGGCACATATCGCCGACTCTTTGCCGCCGGTGTACGCCGACCGGGTGCTGCTTGAGCAAGTGCTGCTCAACCTGCTGCGCAACGCCATCGAGGCCAACAGCGAGCAGCATCCGGGACGCGCGTCGCGGGTGGTGTTGGAGGGGGCGTTGGTGCAAGGCTGGTTGCAGATCCGCGTGATCGACCAGGGGCCGGGGGTCGACGCCGAGCGCATCGACAGCATCTTTACCCCGTTCACTACCAGCAAACCGGAAGGGCTCGGCCTGGGCCTGAGCATGAGCCGCAGTATTGTCGAAGGCTTTGGAGGCACGTTGGACGCCAGCCAGGGCGAGGCGGGTGGATTGGTCTTGAGTTGTCGGCTGGCGCCGGTGACCAGTGTTTTAACAAGGGGCGGGTGATGCAGGAACCGAAGGTCTATGTGGTGGATGACGACCAGGGCATGCTGGACTCCACGGTGTGGCTGCTTGAGTCAGTCGGGTTGCAGGCGTTGCCGTTTACCAGCGGCCAGGCGTTTCTCGAGGCCTGCGATGCCAGCCTGCCAGCGTGTGTGCTGCTCGATGTGCGCATGCCCGGCATGGGTGGGTTGAGTGTGCAGGAGGCATTGCGTACGCGGGGCATCGACCTGCCGGTGATTTTTGTCAGCGGGCATGCGGATGTGCCGATCGTGGTGCGTGCGTTCAAGGCCGGGGCGAGTGATTTCATCGAGAAGCCGTACAACGATCAGCTGTTGCTCGACAGCGTGCAGGCCGCGTTGGGGCGCGCTTCGCAGGTGCAGGTCGACAGCCATGAGCGGGGCGCAGTGCAGGCGCGGATCGACAGCCTGACGCCACGTGAGCGGGATGTGTTCGTGCCGCTGGTGCAGGGCTTCAGCAACCGGGAGATTGCCGAGCAGTTGGAGGTCAGCGTGAAGACGGTGGACCTGTACCGGGGGCGGGTGATGAAACGCATGCAGGCCGAGCATTTGCCGGCGCTGGTGGGAATGGCGATTGCCTGTGGGGTGGTGCAGGCGTTGCAGATGCGTGGTTAGTCGGGGCCCTATCGCCGGCAAGGCCGGCTCCCACAGGGTCCGCGATTACTGTGGGAGCCGGCTTTGCCGGCGATAAGCCTCAACTCATGACCGACGCCCGAGCAACAACCCCACCACCAGCCCGAACCCCGCCGAAATCGCCACGGTCTGCCATGGGTGCCCGCCGATATAGTCCTGGGTCGCCTCCACCACCGGCTGGGCTTTTTCGCGCACGCCGCTGACGGCATTGCGCGCTTGCTTGAGTTTCAAGCCGACCTGCGCACGCAAGGTCTCGGCTTCTTCGCCGACCAGGGCGGCGCTGTCGTTGAGCAGCTTTTCCGATTCCTCGATCAGCGCCTGCAACTCGCTGAATGCCTGGTCCTTGATCTGTTCGGCCTCAGCATGAACGGTGGTTTTCCTGGCCATGGAGTCTTCCTCATAAGGGTGATGGACATTGTTCAATGGATGCCGCCACGTGCGGAAAGTTGCAGCGGTTTAACGGCCGGTCGCGGCTACAGTGTAAGATAGCGTCCATTTTCAAGCGGCAGGAATCCCCTCATGAGTTTCAATCTGGCCAACAAGAGTTTCGCCGAGCGGGCGCAGATCGAGGACGAAAAGTCGCGACTGTTCGAACTCTGGCAAAGCAACCTGGGCAAGGCCAAGGGCGACGCCGCCCGGCTGATCAGCGAGAAACCCCGGCGCAAAGGCAAGTGGGCCGAGTGGGTCCGCGCCGAGCTCGACAGCATGTCGCCGCCCGAATACGCCAACATGGTGCGCAGTGAAGT
Source organism: Pseudomonas fontis (assembly GCF_028656955.1). GTDB lineage: Bacteria > Pseudomonadota > Gammaproteobacteria > Pseudomonadales > Pseudomonadaceae > Aquipseudomonas > Aquipseudomonas fontis. The sequence continues at coordinate 4,593 of NZ_JAMDGY010000111.1, read as the reverse complement.
CAACAAGCTGATGGCTGCCGCCAAGTAAGCCCGCGTTACCAGGTACCGCCGGCCGGCTTGGGCAAATCCAGGCGGCCCTCGTCGGTAAAGCGCATGGTGCCGAACGCGCCGCTGGCCAGCTTGCCGCGCAGCACATAAGGCATGCCGTCGAGGTTCTGCACGCGGCTCAGGCCAACCGCCTGACGCAGCATCGAAAACGCGGTGATGCTCACCGGCACCACCAGCACCTCCTCAGCAAAACGACCAATGCTGCCGCGTTGGTCGCTGACGCCTGCGGCCAGTGGCTGGCCATTCACCTCAAGGTTCAACGCGACGCCATTGAATTCGATGGGCGTCTCATTGGGGTTCTGCACCCGCAATTTGATCGCCATGCGCATTTCCAGGTCCTGGCCGGGCAGGGGGTCGATACCGATCACGCTGATGTTCACCGGGTCGCGACCTTGAAACAGCGCGCAAGCGCCGAGGCTCAGGACCAGGGCCAGGGTCAGGCAGTGGCGCAGCGTGCGGCGAACGATAGAGATCATGGGCACGGCTCGTGGGGAAATGAACCCTGAGTGTGGCAAATGCACGGCGACGTTGAAAGTCCGAGGGGTTATGAACGATACTGTTTCTCATTAACGCTCGATACTTCCTCCCACCGGCCCTGCGATTACCCATGCTGATGTCCCCCATGTCCGGGCTGCTGGCAAGCTTCCAGGAACACTACGACGAACTGCTGCAGTTTCTGACCCGGCGCATGAGCGACCGGCAGCGCGCGGCCGACGTGGCGCAGGAAACCTATCTCAAGCTGGTCAAGATCGACGCCCAGGATGTCTCGGTGCTGCACGCGCGCAGCTACATCTTCCGCGTGGCGGGCAACCTGGCGATCGACACCATGCGCCGCGAGAATCGCTTGTCGGCCAATCAGGAGGACAGCGATTTGGCGGCCGAAGTGGCCTGCCCATCGCCGGCGCCGGAGGCGGCCTTGCTCGCCAGTGAACGCCTGGAAATCCTCGACGAAGCCTTGATGCAGCTCTCGCCCAATGCACGCCAGGCCTTGCTGCTCAACCGCGTCGAGGGCCTGACCCAGGCGCAGATTGCACAACAGCTGGGCGTTTCCGAGAGCATGGTGGCAAAATACATCGGCCAGGCCCTGCGCCATTGCCGAGACTGGCTCAAGCACAACCATGACTGACGCCATTGCCATGCCGACTTCGCCAACCCTTGATGATCTGTCCGACGATGCCCTCGACTGGCAGGTAGTGCTGCATTCGGGCACTGCTGGCGCGCCTGAGCGCATGCGTTACCAACGCTGGTGCCAACTGAGCCCTGCCCATGCGGCGGCGGCCAGGGAAGCCGAAGCCTTGTGGGGCGACCTGGGGCAGACCCAGACGGCTGCGACGCTGGCGCCGACAGTCCAACCCAAGCGTGCAAAACGCTGGGGCGCGGCACTGGCGGCGTCCCTGGTGCTGGCGCTGGTGGGGTATGGCGGCTGGCAGCAGGCGCCGGCGCTGTTCGCCGATTACCACACGGCCACCGGCCAGCGGCAGACCATCACCCTGGCCGATGGCTCGCGGGTCACCTTGAACAGCGCCAGTGCCGTTTCGGTGAACTACAGCGGCGAGCAGCGTCGGGTATCGCTCAAGGCTGGGGAAGCGCTGTTCGAGCCGGCCGACGATGCGCGGCCATTCGTGGTCGACAGCGCGGGTGAGCAGGTGCAGGGCAGCGGGGCGGTGTTCAGCGTGCGGCAGATCGGCGCCAGCAATAGCGTGGTGGTCAGCCAGGGGGAGGCCCGGGTCGGCGATCATGTGCTGCGCACCAACCCGAACGCCCAGGCACTCACGGCTTGGCAGCGTGGCAAGCTGATCTTCAATGGCAAGCCGCTGCGCGAAGTGATCGCTGAACTTGAGCGCTACCAGCACGGGCGCATCGTGATTTCCGATGGGCCGCTCGGTGCCTTGCAGGTCAGCGGGGTGTTCGACCTGAATGACCCGCAAAGCCTGCTGCGCACGCTTGAGCAACGCTATGCGCTGAAGGTGACCTACCTGCCCTGGTTGGCGGTGTTGCACTAGGATGTAGCCGCTGCTGTGAGGCTGCGCTGGAGCCCGCGAGGGCTCCCAAAGCGACGCCCGCGTTGCAGGCGAGCGCAGCCTGTCCGCAGCGGCCACGAAAATATTTTCAAAAACCCACTGCAAGTTCTTCTTCGCCAGATCGTCGTAGTGAGACTGATCAGAAACTCATTCTCATTTACACCACTCTGTCTGGAAGAAAACCGTGAAGGGTCCGTTCAAGCCAACCGCTCGTCCCACCGCTTTTTTCAAGCACGCCCTGCTGGCCTCGACGGCGGTCGCCACCCTGCTTGGCCCGCTTTGGGCCCAGGCCGCTGATGACACCGTACAGAGCAGCGCCGTGCAAAGCCGCCAGGTGACCCTCGACCTGCCGGCGCAGAACCTCGATCAGGCGCTGACCAGCTTTGCCGACCAGGCCGGCCTGCACCTGCTGTTCACCAGCCAGGACGTCGCCGGGCTGCACAGCGCCCGCTTGCAGGGTGCCTACAGCATCGAGCAGGCCCTGCAACAGTTGCTGGCCGGCACTGGCATGAGCTGGCAGTTCAGTGAGGCGCGCACGGTGATTTTGCGAAGAGGCGAGCCGCAGGCGCAGAGCGTCAACCTCAAGCCCATCGAAGTCAGCGTGGCCTCGCGTACCAGCACGGCCATCAGCGAAATCCCCGGCACCGTATGGGTCGTCGACCAGCAGCAGCTTAAAGAGCAGATCGCCAGCGGCGTCAGCCTCAAGGAAGCCATCGGCAAACTGGTACCCGGCCTGGACCTGGCCCCGGAAGGACGTACCAACTACGGCCAGAACATGCGTGGGCGCAGCGTGCTGGTGATGATCGACGGCGTCAGCCAGAACAGCTCGCGCGGCCTCTCGCGCCAGTTCGACAGCATCTCGCCGTTCAACGTCGAGCGGGTCGAAGTGCTCTCCGGCGCCAGCGCCATCTACGGTGGCGGCGCCACCGGCGGCATCATCAACATCGTCACCAAGAAGGGTGAAAGCGGCCCGGCCCGTTTCGAAACCCAGATCGGCGCCACCAGCGGCTTCAACAACAGTGACGACCTGTCGACCCGCATCTCCCAGTCGGTCAGTGGCGGCAACGAGCAGATCACCGCGCGCCTGGGTATTTCCGGCGAGCAGAACGAAGCCTTCTACGACGGTAAAGGCGACCAGATCTTCATCGACAACACCCAGACTGACCTGCAGTACAACCGCACCATCGACATCCTCGGCAGCCTGGGCCTGAAGTTCAACGACGAGCAAAGCCTCGACCTGCTGGCCCAATACTACGATTCGGGCAACCATGGCAGCACCGGCATCTACTTTCCCAACCTGAAGCACAACGCCCCCTCCGACCTGGAGAACGCCGAGCTGCGTGGCGGTTATTCCACCGACCTGGAACCGCGCACCAAACGCCTGCTGCTCAACGCCAACTACCACCACAGCGACGTGTTCGGCCAGGACTTCTACCTGCAGGCGTCGTACCGCAAGGAAGACGACAACTTCTACCCGTTTCCCTACTACAACACCGCCAAGCCGGTCGGTTCCAAGGGCGTGTACTTTGCCGCCTCGCAGCAGAACTTCGAAGTCAGCAGCCTGAAGGCGCTGTTCGCCAAGCAGTGGGACACACTCAAGCTGACCTACGGCGTGGACCTGGACCGCGAGCGATTCAACGCCGAGCAGACCACCTTCGATGCCCGCACCTCTTCGAGCAGCGGCGGCCTGGACCTGGACACGGCGAGCAAGGCGCCACGCTACCCCAGCTACCGTGTCGACGGCATTTCCGCCTACGCCCAGCTGGACTGGAAAGCCACCGACAACCTGACCTTCTCCGGCGGCGCGCGTCGCCAGCAGATGGACGTGGATGTCGGCGACTTCAAGGGCGTGCCCGGCGGCACCAACGACTACCAGGTCAACCTGTTCAACCTGGGCGCGATCTACGACTTCAAGAACGGCCATCAGCTCTGGACCAACTACAGCGAAGGCTTCGATCTGCCTGACCCGGCCAAGTTCTATGGCAAGCCCGGCCTGAGCGTGGATGACAACCCGCTGTCGGGCATCAAGACCCGTCAGGTCGAGACCGGCTGGCGCTATGCCGATCTGGACTGGGATGCCCAGGCCGCGCTGTACTACAGCTGGATGGACAAGGACATCGCCGTCGACCTGCCCACCCTGACCATCAACCTCGTCGAGAAGAAGCGCCGCGACTATGGCTTTGAAGGTGCCCTGACCCGTCACTTCGAAAGCGGCTGGGAAGCGGGCAGCACCTTGCACCTGGTGCGCTCCGAGCAGAAGAACGATGAAGGCGACTGGAAGAAGTTCGACGCCAAATCGGCATCGCTGTCCAAGTCCACGGCCTTCGTCGGCTGGAAGGGCGATGGGCGCAGCGCACGCCTGCAAGGCAACCATGCGTTCACCCTCAAGGATGACGCGGGCGCGAAGATCTCCGGCTACACCACCTTCGACCTGCTGGGCAGCCAGGACACCGATTTCGGCACTTTCAGTGCCGGTATCCAGAACCTGCTGGACAAGGAATACAGGCTATTCGGATAATCGTGT
>NZ_JAMDGY010000110.1 GCF_028656955.1 Pseudomonas fontis | reverse complement strand
CATAAATTTCTGACACCCCCCAGTTCTGATGATCAACCCAGGGACTCAGCGTACCGGCACCAACCCCTTACCCCGCCGCGAAATCCCCCCACACGCCACCAACCCCACCTCAAACAACAACCACATCGGCAGCGCCAGCAGCGTTTGCGAAAACACATCCGGTGGCGTCAACAGCATCCCCACCACAAAACACCCGACCACCACATAGGGCCGACTGCGCCGCAGGGTAGCCACATCCACCACCCCCGCCCACACCACGATAAACGTCGCCACGGGAATCTCGAACGCCAACCCAAACGCCAAAAACAGCGCCAGGATAAAGTCCAGATACAGGCCGATGTCGGTCATCATCGCCACCCCATCCGGGGTCACACTGGCGAAGAAGCCGAACATCATCGGAAATACCACAAAGAACGCAAACGCCATCCCGGCATAAAACAGCACAATGCTCGACAGCAACAGAACCCGAGCAATCCGCCGCTCCTGGCGATACATCGCTGGCGCCAGAAACCCCCAGGCCTGATGCAGCAACACCGGCATGGCGACAAACACCGCGGTCATCAGGGTCAGCTTGAACGGCGCCAGAAACGGCGAGGTCACGCTGGTCGCGATCATGCTCGCGCCTTCCGGCAGGTAGCGGCGCAGCGGCTCCGACACCTGGGTGTACAGCGTCTGGGCAAACGGGAACAAGCCCAGGAACACCACGCTGATCACCACCAGGCAACGCACCAGGCGCCGACGCAGTTCGCTCAGGTGAGCCGTCAATGGCATCTCGCTCATGGCTTCACCTGCGCGTTCACGGCAACCGGCTCGGCCAGCACCTCAGGCTGCAAACGCACGCCCCGGCGCAACTCCTGCTCCAGACGCTGCAATGGCTCAGCGTCCAGTTCCTTGATGTCCATCTCACGCTCGACCTGCGCCTTCAACGCACTCATCGCCCGCTTGGCCTGACCCAGCCCGCGCCCCAGGGTGCGCGCCGCCACCGGCAAGCGCTCAGGGCCGAGCACCAGCAAGGCCACCACCCCCACCAGGAGCAATTCGGTGAAGCCGACCTCGAACATCAGGCCTGACGATCCGTCTGGGCCTGCTGCACGGTTTCACCCTGCAGTGGCGCACGCTGCTGAACCTGCTGCGGCGGCTCTTCCGGTGTGCCGCTGGCGCCCATGGATTTGCGGAAACCCTGGATCGCCTCACCCACGTCCGCGCCCAGGCCTTTCAGGCGCTTGGTGCCGAACAACATGAACACGATCACCAGCACGATGACCAACTGCCAAATCCCTATCCCACCCATGAAGCGTCTCCAAGACCATGAAAATGAAGGGCTTATCCTGCCTGCCGTTTATGACGCAAAAGTGACGCGCACAGGCTTTTGCCATGTACCTGAAACATCCACGGTGTTGACTGGCGCCTCAATCGATCAGGATGCGTACACGATGGGCAGCAAGCAGCAACGCGGAGCAGCATTATTGATGGTGATCGTGGTGCTGGCGCTGCTCGCCGGCGGGCTCACCTGGCTGGTGCAGGAAGGCCGCCAACAGGTCGACAGCGTGCGCCTGCTGCAACAACGGATACAGGCGCGCGCCATGGAACAGGCCGGCCTGGCCTTTGCCGAGCAAGCCCTCAAGGACCCCACCTGGCGCACCAGCCCGCTGTTCTGGCAGGCCCTGCGCGGGCAACCGCTGTCCTACGATTTTGCCGGCGGCAAGGCCGCCTTGCGCATCCGTGACCTGCACAGCTGCTTCAACGTCAACGCCCTGGTCGGGGAAGACGGCGAGCACGCGCAGCGCCAGTTGCGCCTGCTGCTTGGCGACAACATGGCCGCCGAACGCCTGACCCACGCCCTGGCCGACTGGATCGACAGCGACGCGCAAGCGCGCCTGCACGGCGCCGACAGCGACCATTACCTGCGCCAATCCCCCCCGCGCCTGGCCGCCAACCAGTTGATGGTCGACATGAGCGAACTGAACCTGTTGCTTGAGCCGGACCGTCACCGCCAGGCGCAATACCCGCAACTCTGCGCCCTGCCGGAAACCACCGGCTGGCGGCTCAACGCCAACTCGGTGAACCTTGAGCACCTGCCGCTGCTCAGCGCCCTGTACGAGGGCCAGTTCCCGGCCGCCTTGCTCACCCGCATCGTCACCGGGCGACCGGCAGGCGGCTACAAGGACGCCGCTGCGCTGCGCCAGGCATTGGGGGCAGTGGACGATCAGACATTCGAGAAGTTGAGCGAAGGCCTGCTGCTCAACAGCCGGCATTTCCAGTTGCAGTTGGAATTCGAGCAGGACGCTCAGGTGATGCGCAGCCAGTTCCAGATCCGCGCCCTGGGCGTGGTGCAATGGCATGCCTTGGTGCCTGCACAACGGGTGCAGGTGGTGAGCCGCGAACCGCTGCCCTGGTAAGGGCAACGGCTCGCAACTGCGGGGGGTCAGACGCCGATTTCGCCGCCGTCGTTACGCTGGATCACTACCGTTGAAGCCCGTGGTCGCACCTTGCTGCCGGCCGCCGTGACGGCGGTGGCGACATCGGTGGTTGGCCAGTTGTCCGGGTGCTGGATGTTGACGAAGATCGACTTGTTGTCCGGGGTGAAGGCAATCCCGGTGACCTCGCAACCATTGGGCCCAACGAAGAAGCGACGCAGGTCCACCTGGTTCTGCGCGTTGACCGGCACCTGCTTGCCATTGGCATCCACCAGGTCGCTGGGGATAACCGCCAGCATCTGGTCGTTGGTGTAGTCGGTCAGGGTCTTCTCGCCGTTGTCGGTCTGGAACCAGAGAATGCCACGGCTATCGAAGCTCATGCCGTCGGGGCTGGCGAACTGGTTCAGTTCGGTCAGGCCTGAGCGGTTGATGTCGGCGGTACCGGCAGCGTTGGCGCCAAACACGAAGATGTCCCAGGTGAAGCTGGTGTGGTTGTCGCTGTCGTGCCAACGGATGATGTGGCCATGACGGTTCGGCCCACGCGGGTTGGCCGCATCGACCTTGGCCGCCGTACGCGAACTGTTGTTGGTCAGGGTCAGGTACACGTCGCCGTTGAGCGGGTTGACGGTGGTCCACTCCGGGCGGTCCATCGGCGTTGCGCCCAAGGCGTCAGCTGCACCACGGGTGTTGAGGATGATCCCGGCGAGGTCGCCGTACATCGAGCCCAGGGTCTTGCCGGTGCTGGTCATGGTGTCGACGTCCAGCAGCAGCCACACGCCGCTGCCATCGGCATTGAAGCGCGACACGTAGAGCTTGCCCTTGTCCATGTACTTGTTGCCGGTGGCAATGCGGTCGGCCGGGTTGGCATCAGCCGCTTCCCACAGGGCGGTGGAGACGAACTTGTACAGGTATTCGTTTTGCGAGTCGTCGCCCATGTACCACACCAGCGGCTTGCCCACTACCGGGAACGCCGGGCAGCAACCTTCGTGGCGGAAGCGCCCCATCGCCGTGCGTTTTACTGCCGGTGCACTGGCGTTGTACGGGTCGATCTCGACGATGTAGCCGTAGGTGCTGGCTTCGTTGCGGTAGTCAGCGGTCGCCGAGGCGCCAGTCGGGGTGACGTTGAAACGGGTGAACTCGCCATCCACTTCGCTGGCATCGCCGGCGGCGGTTTCCCACTTGTAGTTGCCCGACGAGGTGCCCACGCCGATACGCTTCTGGTCTGCCGGCAAGGTGGCCGACTTGTTGATGAAGATCCCCGGCCAGTTCTCTTCGCAGGTCAGGTAGGTGCCCCACGGGGTGAAGCCGTTGCCGCAGTTGTTGTTGGTGCCGCGGGCCTGGGTGCCATTGACCGAGAAGCGGGTTTTTACATGGTCGGTGCCGCGCAGCGGGCCGGAAATGGTCATCACCGTGGCCGAGGTGAAGCGACGGTTGAGCGGGTCGTTGTCGACCACCTGCCAGCGGCCGCTGATTTTTTTCAGACGGATCACACCAGCGCCGTGGGCGTTGATTTCCTTGCGCACTTCCTCGGCCGGGCGCTTGCCGCCGGCGTCGGTGGTCGGGCCGTTCGGGTGCAGGGCGTCAGCGTCGATGTATTCGAAGTTGATACCCAGCAGGCCGTCTTCGGAGCTGCCGTTGATAGGGAAGAAATGCATGCCGTCATGGTGCATGCCGACCGAGTTGAGCTGGTCGTTGGAGGTGTTGCTGCCATCGGCCTTCCACGGGTTGGCCTTGCTGTTCAGTGGGGTGCCCCACGGCGCCAGCACGTAGGCGCTGTAGCCGGCGGCCACGACGCAGGCATCAGTGCGCGAGCCGGCAATGGAGGTGAAGCCCAGCTTGAGTTTCGGTTTGGCTGGCGGCTCGACGACCGGATCATCGTCGTTCGAATCGCTGCTGTCGAAGCAGCCCGTCAGGCCGGTACCGGCAATCATCGCGATCGCGGCGCCCAGGCTGCCACGCACGACGCTGCGGCGGCTCAGGTAGGAGTCCAGAACGGAATCCATCGGCAGGTTGCCGCTCAGGTTCCGGTTCAGGTTGTCGCCGGTGTCTCGACTCATCAGTTGGTGTCCTTTCTTGGATGAAGGCGTTTTGGGAAACCGGCACTGTAGGGAGCGAGTGTGATGATTGATTGGCAGTTTTGTTAACGAGATCTTAAATCTGCCGATTCTTAGCAATTGATTTGCTTCAAATTTTGTCAGCCTGCCGGGCAGCGGCTGTTAACTAACTGCCATCAAACTGTCATGCAGGCGCCCCAATATCCCGCCCCGACAAACACTTAAGGGCGAGAGCGACAGGGACGATGGCAAGCATGCGCAGACGTGAAGTAGTGAGCTGGATGGGCGTCGGTGCCATGGCACCCTTGCTGACGGCCTGTTCGGGGCTCGCCACGACAGCGTCGGGTGAATCGGCCTCGCTGAACCTGTTGTATGTCGCCGATACGCTGGATGCGCGTCAGCCAGGTCGGCCGGTTGTGCCAGCTACACGTTTGGGCCCGGTCACCCACCTGGGGCGTGCGCCGTGGATGACGGGCAGCAGTGCCCGGCAGTCCCGCCCAGAGCTCAATCCTCTGCTCGATGCAAACCTCTCCGAGAGCGTTCGCACCGGCGGCTACGCGGTGCTGGCAGCCCTGCTTGAACAGCTGCGCGAAAGCAGCGGTGCGCAGAACTGCCTGACCCTGGAAAACGGTCAGGGCTGGAACGGCAGTGGCCTGGCCTACCTGACCCAAGGCGCCAGCGGTGTGCAGGGCAGCCAGTTGCTGGGCAGCGACGTGCGGGTGAGCAGCGATGAACGCGTGCTCTGGCCGCAAGCCTGCGCGGGCCTTTATCGCAGCTTCAAGCAACCGGTGCTGGGCGCCGGGCTGGCGGCCGACAAAGCCCAGGCACTGGGCCTCGTACCCTTTACCGTGATACGTCGCGGCGGCGTTCGCGTGGCGATTGTCGGTGTCACCGACCCCTATGCGCAGGATCAAAAAGCCTCACTCAAGCAGTGGTACCAAACCTTGCTGCCAGTGTTCGAACAGGCCCGTCGCGAGGCGGACCTGGTCGTCGCGCTGGCGGATGTCGGCACCGGCCCGAGCCTGTGGCTGGCCGAGCGGGTGAGTGATGTCGACCTGGTGCTGGCGGCACGCGGGCAGGACTTCTGGCCCGAGCCCATCGAAGTGTTGCAGGCCAGTGGCAAGCGCGTCCCGGTGCTGTTTGCCGGGTGCCGGGCCAGCGGTGCCTTCAATATTCGTTGCCAGCAGCAGGCCGGGCACTGGCAGTTCAGCGCACACTTTCATCCCGCATTCGAACAGGGCCTGACAGCCAAGGCCCAGGCGCGCGCCGCCCAAGTGCGCGGGCAACTTCAACAGCAGCGCACCGGGCATGCCGCCTGGTTGGACCAGCCGCTGGCGCGTGCGCCCGAAACACTCTGGCGTCGCGACACGCGCGGCGGCAGTTGGGATCGCTTGTTGCACCAAGCCCTGGCAGGCGACAGCAGCATCCCGGTGTTGCTGCCCGGCTTGCGCTACGACAACCCGCTCGCCGCCGGCCAACCGATTACCCGCGAGCATCTGATCAGCCTCACCGGCGGCTATCCCGCGCCAGTGGTCGAAGCCCCGGCCAAGCAGGTCGAGCAGGTGCTGGAAAACGCTGCCGAGCAATTGTTCGGGGACCCGCTGCTGCTCGACAACAGCCAGGACCTGCCGCGCTGGCAAAGCCAGGCCTGGCAGGTCAGCTACAGCCCGATGGGCAAGCGCGTGTCCGGCCTGGTACCGGTTGAGGGCCTGTGCCGCACTTTCGGCCTGCAGTTCGATGCAGGTGCTGGCGAGCCGCTGTGGCAGCGCGTCGAGGCCTGGCTTGCCCAGCAGCCTGCGGACTGGCGCCTGCCGGCGTTGCAACTGCCGCAAGTGCGTTATGTGCAGGGGCATCCCGGCTGGCACCCACGGGAAGTGAACAGTTGATCAGCGCCCCGCGTCTGCTCAGCGTAGCGGGCCTGGCCCTGGCGGCCTGGCTGGCTGCGCAATGCGTGCTGCTGGCCACCCGGCAGCCCTTGCCCGCGAGCGCCCCGGCGGTCGGCGACGGGCCATTGCCGGGCCTGATGGTCGGCCATTGGCAGGCCGCTATCGACACCGGGGCCATCCCGCTGACCCGCTTGCCCGTGCAGTACCTCGGCGGCCTCAAGGCCATGCCGGTCAGCGCCACGGTGGTGGTGCTGCGCTTCGGTCAGCAGGTCCGTACCTACAGCCGTGGCCAGCGTCTGGCCCCCGGCATCGTGTTGCAGGACATCGACGCCGATGGCCTGATCTTCGACAACCAGGGGCGGCGCGAACGCCTGCCCTGGCCGCCACGCCCCGTCGTGACCGGCTTCAAGCGCCAAGGATGAATGATGATCGCAACCTATTGCCTCGCCGGCCTGCTGACCCTCGGCTCGGCGTTGGCCTGGGCTGAAGAACCGGTGGCCTTGGCGGACAACGAAACGCCGTTGTACGAGGTAAATTTCGTCGACACCGAGCTGGGCGAGTTCATCGAGAGCGTGTCGCAGATTACCGGCACGACCTTCATCGTCGACCCGCGCGTGAAGGGCAAGGTCACCGTGCGCACGGTCGACCGGCATGAAAGCGAGGCGATCTACGACATCTTCCTCGCGCAACTTCGCGCCCAGGGTTTCGCGGCAGTCGATCTGCCCAATGGCAGCGTCAAGATCGTCCCCGATGAGGCCGCGCGCCTGGAGCCGGTGCCGGTGGAAAGCGGCGCCAAGCGCAAGGACAGCAGCGACGGCATCGCCACCCGGGTGTTCAGCGTGCGCAATGCCGCCAGCGAGCAGATGCTCGGCATTCTCAAGCCGCTGATCGACCCCCGGGTCGGCGTGATCACCCCGTACCCGGCGGCCAACCTGCTGGTGGTGACCGACTGGCGCAGCAACCTCGAACGTATCGACAGCCTGCTCAAGCAACTCGACCAGGTCAGCGACGAACCCTTGCAGGTGATGCCGCTCAAACATGCCAGCGCCGCCGACACCAGCCAGCTGATCAGCCGCCTGCTGGCCCGCGAGCAAGGCGCCGACAGCGCCCAGGTGATCGCCGACCCGCGCAGCAATGCCTTGCTGGTGCGCGGCAGTGCCGACAGCCGTGAACGGGTGCGCAACCTGCTGGCCCAGCTGGACCGGCCGCGCGACGACCTGCGCAGTTCCAACACCCAGGTGATCTACCTGCGCCATGCCAATGCCAGCGAAGTGGTCAAGGTGTTGCGCAGCCTCAGCCAGGATGTGATGCCGGCAGGCGAGGGCGGCGGTGAAGGGCAGAAGGACGACAAGCCACGGGCAGCGAGCAGCAGCTCGGGCATCCGCCTGGAATACGAAGAAGGCACCAACGCCGTGGTCATGGTCGGCCCGGACAGCGAACTGGCGGCCTACCGCAATATCGTCGAGCAACTGGATATCCGCCGTGCCCAGGTAGTGGTCGAGGCGATCATTGCCGAGGTGTCCGATACCCGTGCCGAGGAGCTGGGCGTGCAATGGCTGTTTGCCGACGAGCACTTCGGCGCCGGCATCGTCAACTTCGGCACCGGCGGGGCGAACATTGCCGGGATCGCCGGCGCGGCGGCCAGTGGTGACACGGCAGGCCTGACCAAGCTGCTCTCCGGGGTGAAGGGCGCCACGGCCGGGCTCGGCAATTTCGGCGGCGGCTTCAACTTCGCCGTGCTGGTCAACGCACTCAAGAGCAAAAGCGGTTTCAACCTGCTGTCCTCGCCCACCCTGCTGACCCTGGACAACGCCGAGGCGTCGATCCTGGTTGGCCAGGAAGTGCCCTTTGTCACGGGCTCGGTCACCCAGGACAACACCAACCCCTACCAGACCATCGAACGCAAGGAAGTCGGGGTGAAGCTGCGCATCAAGCCGCAGATCAACATCGACAACACCGTGCGCCTGGACATCGTCCAGGAGGTGTCGTCGATTGCCGACAGCGTCAAGGCCAGCGACGTGGTCACCAACAAGCGCGAGATCAAGACCAAGGTCATGGTCGAGGACAACGGCCTGGTGATTCTCGGCGGGCTGATCAGCGACCAGGTCACCGAGAGCAATCAGAAGGTGCCGTTGCTGGGGGATATTCCGTGGCTGGGGTCGCTGTTCCGTTCTTCCGGGCAGCAGGGCGTGAAGCAGAACCTGATGGTGTTCATTCGCCCGCGGATCATGCGTGACGGCCCAAGCCTGGCCAACTACAGCAATGACAAGTACCAGAACCTGCAACGCGAGACCGCGCTGAACGTGCCGAGCCTGGGCGAGGGCGCGCAACTGCAGAACGTCTTCCCTTCCAGCCGCGCGCGCATGGATGAGGGCGCCTGGTGATGCCGTTGCTGCCTTATCGTCTGGCACGCCAGGCCGGTGTGGCACGGGTGCCTGCGAGCAGCGGCTGGAGCCTGTGGCTGCGTGAGGACGCCGACACTGACCAGTTGCAGGAACTGCTGCGGGTGCACGGCCTGCCCGAGTCGGTCTGCCACCTCGACAACCGCGCCTTCGACGAACGCCTGGGCCAGCTTTACCAGGCCGGCGATGCCGCCACTGCCGCGCTGATCGAAGGCATCGGCGAGCAGGTCGACCTGGATGGCCTGATGAGCGAAATGCCGCGCATCGAAGACCTGCTGGAGAGCGACGACGAAGCGCCGGTGATCCGCCTGATCAATGGCCTGTTCGCCCAGGCGCTGCGCACCCAGGCCTCGGACATTCATATCGAGACTTTCGAGCAGAGCCTGGTGGTGCGCCTGCGCGTGGATGGTCATTTGCGCGAACTGCTGCGCCCGCCACGGGCCTTGTCGGCCATGTTGGTGTCGCGGATCAAGGTCATGGCGCGCCTGGACATTGCCGAGAAACGCCAGCCGCAGGACGGTCGGATCACCCTGCGTTCGGGTGGGCGTGAAGTGGACATTCGCGTCTCGACCTTGCCCGGCATTCATGGCGAGCGGGTGGTGATGCGCGTGCTCGACAAGCAGGCCAGCCTGCTCGCGTTGCCCAACCTGGGCATGCCGGCGGCGGTGGAGCAGGGCCTGCGCGCCTGCCTTGGGCGACCCAACGGCATCGTGCTCAGCACCGGGCCGACCGGCTCGGGCAAGACCACCACGCTGTACGCCAGCCTCAACAGCCTCAACGACGGCAGCCGCAATATCCTCACGGTCGAAGACCCGGTCGAGTACGCCATCACCGGCATCGGCCAGACGGCCATCAACCCGCGCGCGGGCCTGACGTTTGCCAGCGGCCTGCGGGCGATTCTGCGCCAGGACCCGGACGTGATCATGCTCGGCGAGATCCGCGACCAGGAGACGGCGCAGATCGCCGTGCAGGCCAGCCTGACCGGCCACCTGGTGCTCTCGACCCTGCACACCAACAGCGCGGTGGGCGCGGTGACGCGCCTGCGTGACATGGGCATCGAGCCGTTCCTGATCGCCTCGTGCCTGCGCGGGGTGCTGGCCCAGCGACTGGTGCGCCGCCTGTGTGACTGCGCCGTGCGCCAGCCCTTGCAGCCTGCCGAGCGGGAACTGTGGCCGGAGCTGGGCACGCTCAGCCACAGCTTCCACGCCGTCGGTTGCGAGCAGTGCCAGGGCAGCGGCTATCGCGGCCGCCTGGGCCTCTACGAATTCATCGAGCTGGATGCCGGGCTGATCGCCTTGCTCTACGACGGTGCCAGCGAAGTGGCGATGCACGACTACCTCGACGGCCGCCGCCAGAGCCTGGCCGGCATGGCCAACGAGTGCCTTGAGCGCGGCGAAACCAGCCTCGCCGAAGTGCTGCGTGCGGTACAGGGGTAAGCCATGCCGACCTTCCGTTATCAAGCCGTCGACCTCGCGGGCCAGACCCGCAAGGCCAGCCTGCAAGCCGACAGCGAGCGCCACGCTCGCCAGTTGCTGCGCGAGCAGGGCCTGTTCGCCCGGCAGTTGCAGCGCCACGAGCCGGGCAGCCTGCAACCGCGTCGGCAACGGGTCAACCGTGCCCAGTTGTGTGAGCTGACCCGGCAACTGGCAACGCTGACCGGGGCGGGCATTCCGCTGGTCGATGCGCTGGCCACGCTGGAGCGCCAACTGGTGCAGCCGGCCTTGCGCAACCTGCTGGTGGCCGTGCGCGGTTCGCTGGCGGAAGGGCTGGGCCTGGCGCGCAGCCTGGCCCGCCAGGGCGGCCTGTTTTCCGGGTTGTATTGCGCGCTGGTCGAGGCCGGTGAACGCTCCGGCCGCTTGGCGCAAGTGCTCGAACGCCTGGCCGAACACCTGGAGCAGGTGCAACGCCAGCAGCACAAGGCGCGCACCGCATTGATCTATCCCTGTGTGCTGATGGGCGTGTCGCTGGCCGTGGTGATCGGCCTGATGACCTTCGTCGTGCCCAAGCTCACCGAACAGTTTTCCCATGCCGGGCAAAGCCTGCCGTGGATCACCTCGTTGCTGATCGGTATCAGCGAAACCCTGGTCACGCTCGGGCCCTGGCTGCTGCTGGGTGGTGTGGCGTTGAGCGTGCTGGCTGGCTGGCTGCTGCGCAAGCCGCACTGGTGCCTGCGCCGCGATGACCTGCTGCTGCGCCTGCCGAATGTCGGCGCGTTGTTCGCGATGCTGGAGAGCGCGCGCTTGTCGCGCAGCCTGGCGATTCTCGCCGGCAGCGGCGTGCCGTTGCTCGAAGCGCTGCAGGTGGCCACGGCCACGGTGAACAACCGGCGCATTCGCTTGGCCCTGCAACGGGTGGGCACTGAAGTGGAAAGCGGCGTCAGCCTGCACCGCGCGCTGGATGCCAGCGGCTACTTCCCGCCGATGTTGCTGAACATGGTTGCCAGCGGCGAGGCCAGCGGCACGTTGCCGGACATGCTCGAGCGCGTCGCTGACAACCAGGAACGCAGTTTCGCCCGCCAGGTGGACACGGCGATGGCGTTGTTCGAACCGCTGATGATCCTGGTGATGGGCGCCGTGGTGCTGTTCATCGTGCTCGCGGTGCTGTTGCCGATCATGCAGCTCAACCAGGGCCTGACACTTTGACAAGGAGCAAGACCATGCACAGAAACCGGGCCGCCCAGCGCGGCTTCACGCTGATGGAAATCATGGTGGTGATCTTCATCATGGGCCTGCTGATCGCGGTGGTTGCCCCCAGCGTGCTCGGCAGCCAGGACAAGGCCATGAAGCAGAAGGTCATGGCCGACCTCTCGACCCTGGAACAGGCACTGGATATGTACCGCCTCGACAACCTGCGCTTCCCGAGCAAGGACCAGGGGCTGTCGGCGCTGGTGGCCAAGCCGGTGGTCGAACCGATCCCGCGTGGCTGGCGCGCCGACGGCTATATCCGCCGCCTGCCGGAAGACCCGTGGGGTACGCCATATCAATACCGCGCACCGGGCGAGCATGGGCGCATCGATATCTATTCGCTGGGCGCCGATGGCGTCGAGGGTGGCGAGGGCATCGATGCCGACCTGGGTAACTGGGCACTCTGATGAAAACCGTCGAGCGCGGGTTCACCTTGCTGGAGCTGCTGGTGGTGCTGTTTATCGCCGGGCTGATGACCAGCCTGAGCGTGGCCTGGCTCGACAGTGGCAAGGCCAGCGTGCAACAGGCGCTGGAGCGTCTGGCCGCCGCGACCCGCCAGCAGGCTGACCAGGCCGTGCATGCCGGGCAGGTGCGCGGGTTGCGCTGGAACGGCAAGCAGCCGGAGTTCGTGCGTTTGGTGCAGGACCAACAACAACTGCGCTGGCGCGTCGAGCGCGTCGCGCTGGGCGACTGGCCGGACAACCTGCGCCCGGACTGGCCGGCCAGCCCTGAACCGCGGCTGGTCTTCACGCCGTCGGGCGTGAGCCAGGCGCAGCGCTTGCTCTGGCGTTGGCCGGATGGCCGCGAGCAGTGGCGCTGGGACAGTGCCGGCCAACTGCAAACGGCGCGCATGCCATGAAGACCCAGCGTGGTTTTACCCTGCTGGAAGTGACCGTGGCACTGGCCATTGCCGCGACCCTGGCGGTGATGACCAGCCAGGTACTGCGCCAACGCCTGGCCGTGCAGCAGAGCGTGCAACAGCATCGCCTGGGCGTGCTGTGCGCCCGTGAGCTGGAAGCGCGATTTGCCGTGGAGCAGTTCTGGCCGGCGCAGAGCCTGGCCAGCGGGCAATTGCAGCAGGGCAGCGGGCTGTGCCATTGGCAGCTCAAGCTCGGTGGCACCGGGGTGCGCAACTTGCGCCGGGGCGAACTGAGCCTGTTTGCCGACCGCGATCAGCGTGAGCCGCTGGGGCAATACCGGTTCTTCCTGGTGCGCCCATGAAACGTCGGCAGCAGGGCCTGACCCTGATCGAATTGCTGGTGGCCCTGGCGCTGACCGCCTTGCTTGGCGTGCTGCTGTCGGCGCTGGTCAACGGCTGGCTGAGCGTGCGCGAGCGCCTGACGCAGGAGCCGCAGGCCTCGCCGGTGTTGAATTTCTGCCTGGCGCTGGAGCGTCGCTTCGACACCACGGTGTTGCGCCAGTTGTCCGAGCAGCGCCTGCCGCTGGCGATGAACTGGCTGGACTGGCAGCCCAAGGAACTGCAACTGCAATGGGTCGCGCTCAGTGCGTGGCCGGCGGTCGAGGGTGGTTCGCGCCTGCAACGCCAGCGCCTGAGTTACGACCGGCGCGGCGAACGCCTGTTGCTGGAAACCTCGTCCGACCTGTATGCCGCCGGTCAGCCGCGCTGGCAGCTGCGTGAGCAACTGGAGCACGTCGCGGCGCCGACCTATTCATTTCGCCAGGGCGGCCAATGGCTGGCCTGGCCCTCTACCGAGCGGTCCCAGCCGGACCGTGGCGTACGCCTGGAATTCCTGCGTGATGGAGCACCCTATGTCTGTACTTTCGCCCTGCCGTGGGGCCGAACATGAAGTTTGAACGTTGGCCGCAGCGTGCGCCGAAACCCTGGTTGCTGGTGCGCCCTGGTCTGGCTGAGCAGCCCTGGAACTGGGCGCAGGTCGAGCAGGGGCGCGTGCTCGCGGCGGGGAGCGGCCAACCCCCGGCGCATGCCCAGGCCCGGGTCGCGCTGATTCTGCCCGCTCGCTCGTGCAGCCATTTCCACGTGGCTGCGCCACCGGGGCTCAAGCGCGATGAGTGGCCGCTGCTGCTGGAAGATCGCCTGTTGCAGGCGCCTGAGGCACTGACCTGCGGCTGCGCCTCGCACCAGGATGGCAGGCTGGAACTGGTCAGCATCGAGCAGGCACTTTTGGCTGAATGGCTGGCGCAGTGCGAACGCTGGCAATTGCCGGTCGAGCGCTGCTGGGCAGAGTTCCAGTTGCTGCCGGCCACGCCGCCGGGCACTGCACTGTGCTGGCAGCGCGAAGCCGATTTCAGCTACTGGAAAGGCAGCAGCGAAGACGCTCGGCAGCATTGGCTGGCCTGGCCGGCGATGCTTGGGGGGCAGCCGCCCGCGCTGTGGCGCGGGTTGCAGGTCGAATCGCTGGCAGGTGACTGGCCGCCGGAACTGGCGCCGTTGGAGCGGTTGCCCAGCCTGTTCGAACGGCATCGTCCGCGCGCCTTGAAGCTGGCGCTGGCGCCCGGTCAATGGCGTTTGCCGGCCGCCTGCCTGGTGCTTGCTGGCATCTGGTGTGGGCTGTGGATGCTGCAACAGTATCGCCAGGCGGCGGTGTATCAGGCCCAGGTGGTCGCGGCTATTGGCCCGGTGGCTTCACCTCGGCAGGCGGCGCAACTGCTCAAGCGCGAGCGCCAGGAGGTCGACGACCACCAACTGCGTTTGCGCCAGTTGGAGGGTTTGCAGGCGCAACTGGCGAGCTGGCTGAACGGCTCGCCGGGCAGTCGCTTGCGGGCGGTGTCGTTTGACGGCCAGCGCTGGACGCTGCGCTTGCAGGGGGATGCCGCGACGGCGCCCTGGCAGGCCATGGCCAACGAGGCCGGTGTCGCGGTGGCAGTTGCCGACGAAGACGCTGGCCTGAAAGTGGTATTCGACCTGGGAGCCTCCTCATGAACCTGCCCATTGAACGGCGCTGGCTGATGCCGCTGGCCTGGGCGGTGATCGCCGCGCTGGTGGTGCTGCTGGCGCTACGCGAAGGCTTCAGCCGCTGGCAACTGCTCGGTCAATGGCAAGGGCTGGCCGAGTCGGCCGCCGGCTTGCAACCCTCGGCCACCCTCAGCGTCGAGCAGGTACAGCAGAGTGCGCAGGCGCGGCAGATCAGCATCGACGACCTGCAACCTGAGCAAGGCGGCTGGCAGGTGCGCGGCCACTTGCGCAATGAACAGGCGTTTCAGGACTGGTTGCAGGGGCTGCAACGCGAAGGCGGCCAGCCGCTTGCCTGGGGGTTGGAGCAGGGCGAGGCGGGCCTGCGCTTTGAACTGGTGATTCAGCCATGAGCCGCCGACGTGTGCTGTGGGTGGCGCTGGTGTTTGCCTTGACCCTGCTGGCCGAGTTGCCCGCCCGCTGGGTCGCACTGGTGTTGCCGCTGTCGGTTCAGGGTGTGAGCGGCAGCCTGTGGCATGGCGAGGCGCGCCAGCTGGGCGATGTCGGCCCGTTGGCCTGGCATTGGCAGCCGTGGCGCTTGCAGGCGCAGGCCAGCGCTGGTTTTCAAGGGCAACGCTGGGAGCTGACGCTGAGCGGCTGGCCGTGGAACTGGCAGGCCGCGCTGCAACCGCAGGCATCGCGCGACACGGTGGCGGCCGCCTATCGGCTTGGCGGGGACTGGCAGGGGCGCATCGAACTGCGTGGCAGTGGCAGTACCTGTCAGGCTGCCGCAGGGCAACTGCTCGGCAACGACCTTGCATTGTCGGCGCCCTGGAGCCTGACGCTGGGGCAGTCGCAGTGGCAGGTGGACTGCGCCAATGGCGTGCATCTGCTGGGTCGATTGAGCCTGGATGGTCAGCATCAGGCCGAGCTGGATGCTGATCTGCTGGCCCGTCGCGGGCGTCTGCAAGGGCGGGTGGAGCCGGGCTCGGCGCTGCACCCGCTGCTGGTCAGCGCCCAGTGGCTGGCGCCGGACGCTGCGCAGGTGGCACGCAACATCCGTTGGTGAGGTGCAGGCTTACGGGCGGATCTCGATCAGGGTGCCATCTGGTACCAGGTTCCACACCTCGCGCATGTCGCGGTTGGTCATGGCGATGCAGCCTTCGGTCCAGTCCAGGGTGTGGAATACCTCTTCCGGGTAGTCGTCGTCCAGCGGCGTGCCGTGGATCATGATCATGCCGCCCGGGCTCACCCCTTCACGGCGCGCCTTGGCGGCGTCGGTGATGTTCGGGTAGGAGACGTGCATGGCCAGGTTGTAGCGGTCGGAAACCTTGCGCCAGTCGATCCAGTAGAGGCCTTCCGGGGTGCGCTTGTCGCCTTCGCGCTCCTTGGCGCCCTTAGGCTGCTTGCCCAGGGAGATGCGGTAGGTCTTGAGCGGGGAGCCGCCGCTGATCAATTGCAGGCGCCGCTCGGACTTGAGCACCAGGATCTTGTCGATCATCGTCGGGTTGACGGCAGGCACCAGCGGGGACGGCGAGGTCTTGGTGATCGGCTTGGTCACGATGGTTTCCGTGAACGCCGCCTGGGACACCGAAGCCATACAAACGCAGAAGAGGGCAAGCAACCAGCGCATTGAAACGATATCCCGTAAAAAGAAGCCAGCGTTAGGGTGTAGCCGGTGTCGGCAGTGCGAACAGCGGGGGCAGGCATTCGGTACGTACCGGGTAGTCCTGCGTTTTGCGGTCGCGATAATAGCATTCTAGGGTACGACTCACGGTCCTGAAAGCCAGCTCGTCCCAGGGGATCTCGCTTTCTTCGAACAGGCGCACTTCCAGGCTCTCGACACCGACGTCGAAATTCAGGTCGGCCAGCTCTGCGCGGAAGAACACATGTACCTGGTTGATATGGGGCAGGTCGAACAGGTGATAGAGGCTCATGGCCTCGACCTGGGCGCAGGCTTCCTCGACGGTTTCGCGACGGGCGGCCTGTTCGAGGGTCTCGCCGTTCTCCATGAACCCGGCGGGCAGGGTCCAGTAGCCCCGGCGCGGCTCGATGGCGCGCCGGCACAGCAATACCCGGCTGCCGTGGCTGGGCAGCACGCCGGCGACGATATTGGGGTTCTGGTAATGGATGGTCTGGCAGTGCTCGCACACATAGCGCAGGCGGGTATCGCCTTCGGGGATGCGTTGGATCACCGTCTTGCCGCACGCGCTGCAGAATTTCATGCTTATCTTCCTGTTGGCTGCGGCTATCTTCGCGCGGCGCTTGGCGGGGCCGCAAGCCTGTTCGCATCGGGGGCTTGGGCAGGCCGTGGCTTTGGTGCATGATGCGGGAAGCCGACAGAAAGAGAGAGACCATGCTGGACGAGTTACTTCGCCGAGTGAGCAGTCATGTGCCGAGTACCCTGGAGACGGATCGACGTTTTCCCGAGGCCGCCGTGTTATTGCCCATCACTCGCAGCGAGGAACCCGAGCTGGTGCTCACCCTGCGTGCCCAGGGGCTGTCGACCCATGGCGGCGAAGTCGCCTTCCCTGGCGGGCGGCGTGACCCGGAAGACCCGGACCTGGTGTTCACCGCGCTGCGCGAAGCCGAGGAAGAGATCGGGCTGCCACCTGGCCTGGTCGAAATCATCGGACCGTTGAGCCCGCTGGTGTCGTTGCATGGCTTGAAGGTAACGCCGTTTGTCGGGTTGATTCCCGACTACGTCGAATACCGCGCCAACGATGCCGAGATTGCCGCCGTGTTCAGCGTGCCGCTGGAGTTCTTCCGCCAGGACCCGCGCGACCACAGCCACCGTATCGACTACCAGGGCCGCAGTTGGTATGTGCCCAGCTACCGCTATGGCGAGTACAAGATCTGGGGCCTGTCGGCGATCATGATCGTCGAGCTGGTCAACTTGCTTTACGATGCGCGCATCAGCCTGCATCACCCGCCGGAACGTTTTACGCCTATTTGAGCGGGACCACCCGCCGTCTGCACACCGTGAGGAAGCACCCATGAACTACCGCCTGGGCGACCATTGCGTCGAGACCCACCCGAACAGCTGGGCTGCGCCCACCGCCACGTTGATTGGCAAGGTGCGCCTGCAGGCGGGCGCCAGCGTGTGGTTTGGCGCCGTGCTGCGCGGTGACAACGAGCTGATCGACATTGGCGAGAACAGCAATGTGCAGGACGGCACGGTGATGCACACCGACATGGGCTCGCCGCTGACCCTGGGCAAGGGCGTGACCGTGGGTCACAACGCCATGCTGCATGGCTGCACGGTGGGGGATTACAGCCTGGTCGGGATCAATGCGGTGATTCTCAACGGGGCGAAAATTGGCAAGTACTGCATCATCGGCGCCAATGCGCTGATCCCCGAGGGCAAGGAGATCCCGGATGGCTCGTTGGTGATGGGCTCGCCGGGCAAGGTGGTGCGTGAGCTGACCGAGGCGCAGAAACAGATGCTTGAGGCGAGCGCCGCGCATTACGTGCACAACGCCCAGCGTTATGCCCGCGATCTGGCCCCGCAGGCGCCGGAATGAACACGCCGGAAAAACCTGTGGGTTCGCCCTGCGTGAGCATTTGCGCACTGGATGAGCAGGATATCTGCACCGGCTGCCAGCGTACGGCGGCCGAGATTACCCAGTGGGGCCGGATGGACAACGCGCAGCGCCGCGAGGTGCTGGTGCTGTGCCATGAGCGTGCGGTGGCGGCGGGGTTGATGTTTTCGGTGGGTGCCAGTTCCTACCACAAAGGCTGATGATTACACGGTGATCCATGCCTGGCAGTTGTTCCCAGGCAGCGCGCTCAAGTACCCTGTACAGCTTGTCCCAGGGTTTTGCTATGCCATTTCTGATTGCCTATATCAGCAGCGTGGTGCTGATCAACTACGCCTTCTCCAGCGCACCGCACCTGGACGTGATCTGGTCCGCCTGGGGCGGCTTGGTATTCATCCTGCGCGACATGGTGCAAACCCGCTTCGGCCACGGCGCCATCTTCGCCATGCTGGCCGCCCTGGTGCTGTCGTATGTCACCTCCGACCCGACCATCGCCCTGGCCAGCGCCACTGCGTTCGCGGTGTCCGAATGCATCGACTGGCTGGTCTTCACCATCACCAAGCGCCCGCTGCACGACCGCCTGTGGCTCAGCTCGGCGCTGAGCATCCCCCTCGATACCTTCATCTTCTTCGGCATGATCGGCGCCCTGACGCCGGCCGTGGTCGGCACCGCAATGGCCTCCAAGTTCGCCGGGGTGACCGTGGTCTGGCTGGTCATGGCTTGGCGCGCACGGAAAAAGGCCTGCCTGAGCTAAGCCCCCTTCATGTAAAATGGCGCACCTTTTCACCGGGTTGCACCGTGCTTGGGGCGGCCCTGGATTCCTTCCCTTTGAGGACCTGAAATGACCCGTATCGGAACCCCATTGTCGCCAACCGCGACCCGCGTACTGCTGTGTGGCTGCGGCGAGCTGGGCAAGGAAGTGGTGATCGAGCTGCAGCGCCTGGGCGTTGAAGTGATTGCCGTGGACCGTTACGCCAATGCCCCGGCCATGCAGGTGGCGCACCGCAGCCACGTGATCAACATGCTCGACGGCGCCGCCCTGCGCGCGGTGATCGAGGCTGAAAAACCGCACTACATCGTGCCGGAAATCGAAGCCATCGCCACCGCCACCCTGGTCGAGCTGGAAAACGAAGGCTTCACCGTGGTGCCAACCGCGCGCGCCGCACAGCTGACCATGAACCGTGAAGGCATCCGTCGCCTGGCCGCTGAAGAGCTGGACCTGCCGACCTCGCCGTACCACTTCGCCGACACCGTTGAAGACTACCGCAAGGCCGTCGAAGACCTCGGCTTCCCGTGTGTGGTCAAGCCGGTGATGAGCTCCTCGGGCAAGGGCCAGAGCCTGCTGCGCAGCGTCGATGACGTGCAGGCGGCCTGGGACTATGCACAGGAAGGCGGCCGTGCCGGCAAGGGCCGGGTAATCATCGAAGGCTTCATCGATTTCGACTACGAGATCACCTTGCTGACCGTGCGTCATGTCGGTGGTACCACGTTCTGTGCACCGGTCGGCCATCGTCAGGAGAAGGGCGACTACCAGGAATCGTGGCAGCCGCAGGCCATGAGCCCGAAAGCGCTGGCCGAGTCCGAGCGCGTGGCCAAGGCTGTGACCGAGGCGCTGGGTGGCCGTGGCATGTTTGGGGTGGAGCTGTTCATCAAGGGTGATCAGGTGTGGTTCAGCGAAGTCTCGCCGCGCCCGCATGACACCGGCCTGGTGACCCTGATCTCCCAGGACCTGTCGCAGTTCGCCCTGCATGCGCGGGCGATTCTCGGCTTGCCGATCCCGCTGATTCGTCAGTTCGGGCCTTCGGCTTCGGCGGTGATCCTGGTGGAAGGCACCTCGCAGCAGACCGCGTTCGACAACCTGGGCGCCGCGCTAAGCGAGCCAGACACGGCGATCCGCCTGTTCGGCAAGCCTGAAGTGAATGGCCAGCGGCGCATGGGCGTGTGCCTGGCGCGGGATGAGTCGGTTGAGACAGCGCGCGCCAAGGCGACGCGCGCCTCGCAGGCGGTGAAGGTCGAGCTGTAAGGCTGCACTTCAGGGCCCTATCGCCGGCAAGGCCGGCTCCCACAGGGATCTCTTGTGGGAGCCGGCCTTGCCGGCGATTATCCGTCCACCCTCAAAGCTCGTTGTGCCGCGTCTCTTTCAAGCACAGCACGGCGATCAGGCTCAATACCGCTGCCGCCGACACATACCCGCCGACCCAGCTCAGGCCGCCCATGGCCACCAGCTTCTGCGCGAAGAATGGCGCCGCCGAGGCGCCGACGATACCGCCAAGGTTGTAGGCCGCCGACGCGCCGGTATAGCGCACATGCGTCGGGAACAGCTCAGGCAGCAACGCGCCCATCGGCGCAAAGGTCACCCCCATCAGGAACAACTCGATCGCCAGGAACAACGCCACGCCGGTGGTTGAGCCCGAGGTCAGCAGCGGCTCCATGGTGAACCCGGACAGCACCGCCAGCACCCCACCGACAATCAGCACCGGCTTGCGCCCGTAACGGTCGCTCAGCCAGGCCGACAGGGGCGTGGCCAAGGCCATGAAGACCACGGCAAAGCACAGCAGGCCAAGGAACGTCTCACGGCTGTAACCCAGCGTCGACACCCCATAGCTCAGGGAAAACACGGTCGAGATATAGAACAGCGCGTAGCACACCACCATTGCCCCGGCACCGAGCAACATCGGCGACCAATGCTGCGCGAACAGCTCGACCACCGGCATTTTCACCCGCTCCTGCTTGGTCACGGCCTTGGCAAACACCGGCGACTCTTCAAGCTTGAGCCGCACATACAGCCCGACCACCACCAGCGCCGCACTGAGCAGGAACGGAATCCGCCAGCCCCAGCTGCGGAACTGTTCATCGGTCAGGGTCATGGCCAGGGTCAGGAACAACCCGTTGGCTGCCAGAAAGCCAATCGAGGGGCCCAACTGCGGGAACATGCCGAACCAGGCGCGTTTGCCTTTGGGGGCGTTCTCGGTGGCCAGCAGTGCCGCGCCACCCCATTCGCCGCCTAGCCCCAAGCCCTGGCCGAAGCGCAAGACACACAACAGGATCGGCGCCCAGGCGCCAATGCTGTCATAGCCAGGCAGCACGCCGATCAGCGTGGTACACACGCCCATCAGCAGCAGCGAGGCGACCAGGGTCGACTTGCGCCCGATGCGGTCGCCAAAGTGGCCGAACAGCGCCGAACCCAAAGGCCGGGCCAGGAAGGCAATACCGAAGGTGAGGAAGGCCGAGAGCATCTGCGCGGTGCCCGAGGTCTGCGGGAAGAACACCGGGCCGATCACCAGGGCGGCGGCCGTGGCGTACACGTAGAAGTCGTAGAACTCGATGGCAGTGCCGATGAAGCTGGCCGTGGCCACCTTGGCCGGTGAGTTGACCGGTGGCGCCTCGGCGGCCTCGTTGTAAGTGCTGCTGGTCGTCATGCGATTTATCCCTGACAGTCGAGTGCTCCTTGCACGCCGCCGCTCACCTGCCCAGGCAGGCGCCAGCGGTCATGCGCCGAAGCGTATTATTGTTGGTCGCGTGGCTGAGCATACGCTCTTGGGGATAGGTAAGCGTGCAGCGAGTTCAGCTAGCGGGCGACTGCCCAGACCAGTATGCGGCTGGCGCAATTGTCCTCGGTTTCGAGGATTTCCAGGCGATAACGGCCGATTTTCAGGCAGACCGCGCTGGCCGGGATGCTTTCCAGCGCTTCGGTTACCAGGCCATTGAGGGTCTTGGGGCCGTCGCTGGGCAGGTGCCAGCCGAGGTTGCGGTTCAGCTCGCGGATGGCCACGGTGCCTTCGACCACAAAGCGCCCATCGGCTTGCGGGTGGATGTGCGGGTTGTCGAGGCTGTGTTCTTCTTCGAATTCACCGACGATCTCTTCGAGGATGTCTTCCAGGGTGACGATGCCTTCGACCTCGCCATACTCGTCGACCACTACGCCCAAACGCCGCTGCTGCTTGTGGAAATTCAGCAACTGGCGCTGTAGCGGGGTGCTTTCCGGAACGAAATAGGGTTCGTAGCAGGCTGCCAGTAAACTCTCCATGGTCAGCTCTGCCTTGGGCAGCAGGTGGCTGATCTGGCGCGTGTTGAGGATCGCCTGGACCTGGTTGATGTCGCTGTGGAATACCGGCAGGCGGGTGTGGCGGCTGAGAATCAACTGCTCGATGATCTGCTCGATCGAGTCGTCCAGGTTGATCCCGTCGACTTCGTTGCGCGGGACCAGGATGTCGTTGACCGTGACCTTGTCGAGGCTTTTCAGGCTGTCGAGCAGGTCATGCCGGTGCTGGCCGCTGTCGCCGGGTTCGTCGTGCTCGGCCTGGGCCGTGGCATCGTGATGGTTGACCGGTGTGGCCTGCACGGCGAAAGGGCGCAGCAACAGGCGGGCGATGCGGTCGAGCAGCCAGGCCAGCGGCTGTAGCAGCGTGAGCGGGACTTTCAATACGCTGTTGCCCAGGCCGATGAAGGCCTCGGGGTTACGCCGGGCCAACTGGCGTGGCAGGTATTCGGCAAACACCAGCAGCAGCGCGGCAGCGCCCAGGCCTGCCAGCCAGAAGCCGTGCTCGCCCTGGCAACGCTGGCCCATCAGGCAGGCCAGCGCCAGCACCAGCAACTTGCCCAGGGTTGAGCAGAGCACCAGCGCCTGGGGCGCGACATCGAGGCTGGGGCTTTCGCCATTTTTCCCGTTGTTGCGCTTTGCGCCGGCCAGTTGCTGCTGCGCGGCATCCACCGAGGTGAACAGTGCCGACCAGAGCAGTGCCAGGGCCAGAAGCCCGAGCAGCGGGCCTATCGGCAAAGTGTCCATGGGCCGCCTGTCAGATGTGCAGAATGAATTCGCGGACCAGCTTGCTGCCGAAATACGCCAGCATCAGCAGGCAGAACCCGGCCAGGGTCCAGCGAATCGCCTTGTGCCCGCGCCAGCCGAGGCGGGTGCGGCCCCACAGCAGCACACTGAAGACGATCCAGGCCAGGCAGGCCAGCAGGGTCTTGTGCACCAGGTGCTGGGCAAACAGGTTGTCGAGGAACAGCCAGCCGGACAGCAGCGACAGCGACAGCAGCACCCAGCCGGCCCAGAGGAAGCCGAACAGCAGGCTTTCCATGGTTTGCAGCGGCGGGAAGTTGCGGATCAGCCCCGAAGGGTGCTTGTGCTTGAGCTGGTGGTCCTGCAAAAGCAGGAGCAAGGCCTGGAACACCGCGATGGTGAACAGCCCGTAGGCCAGGATCGACAGCAGGATATGCACGAGGATCCCGGGCTCTTCATTCACCAGCGGGACCATGCCCGGCGGGGCGAACTGCGCCGCCAGTGCCGTAACCAGGCCGAGCGGGAACAGCAGTATCAGCAGGTTCTCGACCGGAATGCTCAAGGTGGCGAGCAAGGTCAGGGCGATCACGGCGGTGGCGATCAGGCTGGCCGCCGTGAAGAAGTCCAGGCTCAGGCCCAGTGGCGTCAGCATCTGCCAGAACAGTGCACTGCTCTGGGCGATGACCGCCACTACGCCGAGCACGCCGAGCAGCCGTTTGTCGGCCTTGGTGCCTCGGGCCAGGCGGGTGCCTTGATAGAAAATCGCGGCGGCATATAAGCAGGCGGCGATCAGATTGGGTAGCAAACTGGGTGACAAGGGGAGCATAAGTCCTGTTAGGCAAGCCCGAAAGGGGCTGAGTTTGGCATAGAACGCTCCTGCCAAGGAAGACTGCGCGCCGACGCTATGGTGTGCGCTGGCGCGAGTCTTCGTTATAATCGCCGGCCTGCCCTTGCCCAAGGCTGGCCGAAAGGGCCACGGCAGCTGATAAACCTCGGTTCTACAGAGCCTGAAAGGATCCCCATGTTTGAAAACCTGACCGACCGTCTGTCACAGACGCTGCGCCATGTCACCGGCAAGGCCAAGCTGAACGAAGACAACATCAAAGACACCCTGCGTGAAGTGCGCATGGCGTTGCTCGAGGCCGACGTCGCCCTGCCGGTGGTCAAGGATTTCGTCAACAAGGTCAAGGAACGTGCGGTCGGCACCGAGGTCTCGCGCAGCCTGACACCGGGCCAGGCGTTCGTGAAAATCGTCCAGGCCGAACTCGAAGGCCTGATGGGCGCAGCCAACGAAGACCTGTCGCTGAACTCGGCACCGCCTGCGGTGATCCTGATGGCAGGTTTGCAGGGCGCGGGTAAAACCACCACCGCCGGCAAGCTGGCGCGCTTCCTTAAAGAGCGCAAGAAGAAAACCGTGATGGTCGTGTCGGCGGACGTCTACCGCCCGGCGGCCATCAAGCAGTTGGAAACCCTGGCCAACGACATCGGCGTGACGTTCTTCCCGTCCGATATCAGCCAGAAGCCGGTCGCCATCGCTGAAGCGGCGATTCGCGAAGCCAAGCTGAAGTTCATCGACGTGGTCATCGTCGACACCGCCGGCCGTCTGCACATCGACGCCGAGATGATGGGCGAGATCAAGGACCTGCACGCAGCGGTCAAGCCGATCGAAACCCTGTTCGTGGTCGACGCCATGACCGGCCAGGATGCGGCCAACACCGCCAAGGCCTTCGGTGAGGCACTGCCGCTGACCGGCGTGATCCTGACCAAGGTCGACGGCGACGCCCGTGGTGGCGCCGCGCTGTCGGTACGTGCCATTACCGGCAAGCCGATCAAGTTCATCGGCATGGGCGAGAAAACCGAAGCCCTTGAGCCGTTCCACCCGGATCGTATCGCCTCGCGGATCCTCGGCATGGGCGACGTGCTCAGCCTGATCGAGCAGGCCGAGCAGACCCTGGACAAGGAAAAGGCCGACAAACTGGCCAAGAAGCTGAAGAAGGGCAAGGGCTTCGACCTCGAAGACTTCCGTGACCAGCTGCAACAAATGAAGAACATGGGCGGCCTGGGCGGGCTCATGGACAAACTGCCAAGCATCGGTGGGGTCAACCTGGCGCAGATGGGCAGTGCCCAGGGCGTGGCCGAGAAGCAGTTCAAGCAGATGGAAGCCATCATCAACTCCATGACCCCGGCCGAGCGCCGCGACCCTGAGCTGATCAGCGGTTCGCGCAAACGCCGTATCGCCATGGGTTCCGGCACCCAGGTGCAGGACATCGGCCGCTTGATCAAGCAGCACAAGCAGATGCAGAAGATGATGAAGAAGTTCTCCGCCAAGGGCGGGATGGCCAAGATGATGCGCGGTCTTGGCGGCATGATGCCGGGTGGCGGCATGCCAAAGATGTAAGCAAATTCAGCTGATCGGCCCGTTTCGAACGAGCCGACCAGCGGAACCCCCGCCTCTGGCGGGAACACTGCTGCTCTATATAAGGCAGCGTAACGCGCAGATCTGAAGGCAGGCGTCAGCTTGCCGGAAAAAGGCATTTGCAAAAGTCCGTGTATTCCCTGAGAATATGCGGCCTTTCGGGCACCCGTGTGCCCGCTGTGCATTATGATTTGCAGCACCGACTACAGGAACGATGTTCAATGCTAACCATCCGTCTTGCCCGTGGTGGCTCTAAAAAGCGCCCGTTTTACACCCTGACCGTAACCGACTCGCGTAACCCGCGTGACGGCTCCAACAAAGAGCACGTTGGTTTCTTCAACCCAGTTGCTCGTGGTCAGGAAATCCGTCTGTCCGTTAAGCAAGAGCGCGTAGCCTACTGGCTGAGCGTTGGCGCACAGCCATCTGAGCGTGTTGCCCAGCTGCTGAAGCAAAACGCTAAGGCTGCTGCCTGAGCAATATGAACGCGACGCCAGAAAACGCTGATGATTTGATCGTTGTCGGCAAGATTTTTTCGGTTCACGGCGTTCGCGGCGAGGTGAAGGTCTTTTCCTTTACCGATCCGATTGAAAACCTGTTGGATTACCCTAACTGGACGCTTCGGCACGAAGGAAAGGTAAAACAGGTCGAGCTGGTCAGTGGCCGTTCCAATAAAAAGGAGTTGGTCGCCAAGCTCAAAGGCCTCGACGATCGTGACGAAGCGCGTCTTCTGAGCGGTTATGAGATTTGCATCTCGCGTAGCCTTTTGCCCAACCTGCCTGGCGACGAGTACTACTGGTACCAGTTGGTAGGTCTGAAAGTCATCAACCAGGACGGACAACTGTTCGGCACGGTTGATCACCTGTTGGAGACCGGCGCTAACGATGTAATGGTGGTCAAGCCTTGCGCAGGCAGCCTGGATGATCGCGAGCGTTTGTTGCCCTATACCGGGCAATGCGTGCTGGCAATCGACCTGGGTGCAGGCGAGATGAAGGTTGAATGGGACGCGGACTTCTAAACGATGGCGAGCCTTCGTGTAGACGTCATTACGTTGTTCCCCGAGATGTTCTCGGCCATCACTGAGTACGGCATTACCAGCCGCGCGGTCAAACAGGGGTTGATGCAAGTCACCTGCTGGAACCCGCGGGACTACACCACAGATCGTCACCATACGGTAGATGATCGGCCGTTTGGCGGTGGTCCGGGAATGGTAATGAAGATCAAGCCTCTGGAAGATGCGTTGGCTAGCGCCAGGCAGGCAACCGGGGGGGCGGCAAAGGTTATTTATCTGTCGCCACAAGGCCGCAAGCTGGATCAGTCGGCGGTCAAAGGCCTGGCGAGTCAAGAGTCGTTGATTCTGATAGCCGGTCGTTATGAAGGCATTGACGAGCGCTTTATTGAAGCTCATGTCGATGAAGAGTGGTCGATTGGTGACTATGTATTGTCTGGCGGTGAGCTGCCGGCAATGGTCCTGATCGATGCGGTTACGCGGCTGCTGCCCGGAGCTTTAGGGCATGCGGACTCGGCGGAGGAAGACTCCTTCACCGATGGTCTGCTTGATTGCCCGCACTACACCCGACCGGAGGTGTATGCGGATCAGCGTGTTCCCGACGTGTTGCTAAGTGGCAACCATGCACACATCCGGCGATGGCGTTTACAGCAGTCCCTTGGGCGGACCTATGAACGACGCGCCGATCTTCTGGAAAGTCGCTCACTTTCTGGAGAAGAGAAGAAGCTGCTCGAGGAGTACCTCCGTGAGCGGAACGATAGTTAACGTATCGATGGTAGATCAAACGATTTACCTTAGGAGCACAGCATGACCAACAAAATCATTCAGCAGATCGAAGCTGAGCAGATGACCAAAGAGATCCCGACCTTTGCCCCGGGCGACACTATTGTCGTTCAGGTGAAAGTGAAGGAAGGTGATCGTTCGCGTCTGCAGGCTTTCGAAGGTGTTGTAATCGCCAAGCGTAACCGTGGTCTGAACAGTGCTTTCACTGTTCGTAAGATCTCCAACGGTGTTGGCGTTGAGCGTACTTTCCAGACCTACAGCCCGCAAATCGACAGCCTGGCCGTGAAACGTCGTGGTGACGTGCGTAAAGCCAAGCTGTACTACCTGCGTGACCTGTCCGGTAAAGCCGCTCGCATCAAGGAAAAACTGTCCTGATGACAGTTTGACCGGCGGCTACAACCGCCATGCGAAAAAAGCAGCCTTCGGGCTGCTTTTTTGTTGTCTGCAATTTGTCTGTTCAAGTGATGCCATGACCCCGAGAGAGCTGGAAATAGAGCGCCGCACCGTCTTGTCGGTGACCCGCGTGACCAAGGCGGTGTTCCCGTCGACCACCAACCACCACAACACCTTGTTTGGCGGGACTGCGTTGGCCTGGATGGATGAAGTGTCGTTCATTGCCGCGACGCGTTTTTGCCGGTTGCCGTTGGTGACGGTGTCTACTGATCGCATTGACTTCAAACACCCGATTGCGGCGGGCTCGATAGTCGAGTTGGTGGGGACGGTGGTGCGGGTGGGCAATACCAGCCTGCAGGTGGAGGAAGTGTTTGTCGAGAGCATGAGTTGTGATAGCCGGGAGAAGGCGATTCATGGCGTGTTCAGTTTTGTCGCCATTGATGACGAAAAGCGCCCGGTGCCGGTATTGCCGGGTTTCCAATCGTTGGCGCCGCTTGCCGGCGGAGACCGGTATTGCAGGCGGCTGGTGCCCAGCCGATCGCTGGCAAGGCCAGCTCCCACAGAATTATTCGCGGCGCCGCCAACCCCTGTGGGAGCCGGCCTTGCCGGCGAAGAGGCCGGTATTGCAGGCGGCTGGTGCCCAGCCGATCGCTGGCAAGGCCAGCTCCCACAGAATTATTCGCGGCGCCGCCAACCCCTGTGGGAGCCGGCCTTGCCGGCGAAGAGGCCGGTATTGCAGGCGGCTGGTGCCCAGCCGATCGCTGGCAAGGCCCACCCCCCCCGAATTATTTG
>NZ_JAMDGY010000109.1 GCF_028656955.1 Pseudomonas fontis | reverse complement strand
CGCAATATCACTGCGAACTGGGGCTCTGCCGCCCATGACTGGAAAAGCGCGATGAATCAATTTGCGATTCTGTACGGAGATCGATTTATCAGGCCGACCTGGTAAAAGCACGGCCTGCCTGACGGCAGGCCGTTACCGGCCCGCACACAAAAAATCTGACAGTCCCTCCTCGCTTGGTGGGATTTTGTGGATATGTCCCACCACCTGGAAAAAGTTAAAAACAAGAACAGTACTCAAGCTCCCACTAAGCCTGCCATTTTGTCCTTAGCCTATTTTGCGCGAGCAGTCGCTACTGTCACGCTCTCTGCCGCAGAAATAGGAACGGCAGTTGCAATCGCAAAACCTTTTTTTGATCATCTGGCACAAGCCGGGAAAACTGGATTCGCTCAACACCTTGGAAAGTCTTTAGGGCACGTTGCAGGACGTTTAGGGACACAAGCTTCGCGCCTGTTGCTCGCACGCTTGGTATTAGGCGCATTTTGGATAGGTTTGGCTATCACGATCATCATTTTGATCTTCGATGATGATGCCCTGGAAAAATGGTGTAACCGCTGTGCATATCGATTAGATAAAAGCTCAAAACCCTACAGCGATGGCGATGAGTTACCAGCCCTGTTTTCAGCATTCCGAGAGGTGACCTGATGTACCTAATCGAATGGGGTTGGTGGCAAATGCAAAAAGAATCCGCTGCCACACGCCAAGAAATGGAAGCACTTCAGACGCCTGCCCAGCGACGCTCCGACAAAGATTTCTACGAGGACGATATTGCGTCTGAACTCCACTTCAACTCCGTAAGCGAAAAGCCTCACCTACGCGGCCCTGTCTTTGCATTTAACGATACCTATCTGGAAATACGCTGTGGGGGAATGGAAGAAAAGCGCGGGCTTATAACGCTCATGAGCGTTGGCGGTTTTGGTGTGTGTGCCGTCATGTGGGTAAAACTGACTGCCAGCTTTATTTATCTAAACACACAGTGGAGCCACCCATTCAACCCGGTGCTATTACTTCTTCTGTCGATCACACTACTGATAGGGGCCGGGCTGTTCTATTTCTATTTCAAATACGGTTTTCAATTCACCAGACTTGAAATGCTCACCAGTCGCCATCTTCTGGTTCGCTTCAATCGAAAAACCCAGCAGGTTCACCTGCACCGCCCTGCATATTGTGGTGGCATTTCCACCTTTTCTTGGAGATCGACCGGCAGCACTGCAATTGACCCAGACGAAGACTCCTTGAGCCTCGGAATGAGGTTAGGCCTGATATGGCATCCCAGCCAGACTGGGCTACCTCACCTGGAAATGGCCCTCATCGGCAAACAAGGCCAAGGCGGCAGCGAACTACGTGACGAATGGGAGTTCATCCGCCGCTACATGGAAGAAGGCCCCGACTCGGTTCCACGCCCACGCCTGAGCACTCAACTACCCTCCCTCCTCCAGGCTTTTTCCGCCCAGTTCGAAGGCCTGGGCCGCTTCCTGCGCAAAAGCAGTTGGCTGATGAAAGTAGTGCTGCTGATGGTCTGGCCGGCCTTCGTCGTGCTCGGTGGCTCGCACTGGCTCAGCCTGATGCTCTGCTGGCGCCCGCGCTGGCCCAAGGTCATTCGTGAAGCCGGACAGCCGGGCAAACCCACTCCACCGCTGACAACTCTGGATGACTACCCACCGAAAGTCCGCGAACGGCTGCTCGCCAACGCCGACCGTTGGCACCTCAAGCCGGGCAAACGCCCCGAGAAAAAGCCTCGCGCGCCCTCGCGCCGCGCCAAAAAAATAGAAAAGGACCCAATTTCATGAAACCCATCGTTCTGGTCGGCCACAAACACAGCTGCCCCCTGCATGGGCCAGGCGAAGTCGTTTCAGGGAACTCAAACATGCTGGTTGATGGCCGAGCGGTGGCCTGTGTCGGTGACAGCATCAGCTGCGGTGCGGTCATCCAGACCGGCTCTGCGAGCCACACCATCGAAGGCCGGGCAGTCGCCCGCCAAGGCGACAGCACCAGCCACGGCGGCACCTTGCTGGAAGGCAGTAGCGCCTGGCTGGTTGGCTGAGGCGCAAAGCCAAACGCCAGATACGAAGAAGCCCCCGCAAACGCTAAGTTTGCGGAGGCTTCTTCGACACATAATGGCGGAGAGATAGGGATTTGAACCCTAGGTACTGTCGCCAGTACAACGGATTTCGAATCCGTCCCGTTCGGCCACTCCGGCATCTCTCCAGTGGCGCGCATGATACCAGCAGTTTTCCAAAAGGCGAAGCCCTATTTCAAAAAAATTGCGTGCTATCAGGCGCTTGCGTGAGACAGCCGCCTTACAGCGGCACGCCCAGGCGTTTTGCAACTTCTTCGTAGGCTTCGATAACGTCGCCCAGACCCTGACGGAAGCGGTCCTTGTCCATCTTCTTGCGGGTTTCCTTGTCCCACAGACGGCAGCCGTCCGGGCTGAATTCGTCGCCCAGGACGATCTCGCCATGGAACACGCCGAACTCAAGCTTGAAGTCGACCAGCAGCAGGCCGGCGTCATCGAACAGCTTGTTCAGCACTTCGTTGACCTTCAACGACAGCGCCTTCATCTTCACCAGTTGCTCGGCGGTACCCCAGCCGAACGCAACCACGTGGGATTCGTTGATGAACGGGTCACCCTTTTCGTCGTTCTTGAGGAACAGCTCGAACGTCGACGGCTCAAGCTTGGTGCCCTCTTCCACGCCCAGGCGCTTGACCAGGCTACCGGCCGCATAATTGCGCACGACGCACTCGACTGGGATCATGTCGAGCTTCTTGACCAGGCATTCGTTGTCGCCCAGCAGCTTGTCGAACTGGGTCGGCACGCCGGCTTCTTCCAGTTTTTGCATGATGAACGCGTTGAACTTGTTGTTCACCGTGCCCTTGCGATCAAGCTGCTCGATACGCTTGCCGTCGAACGCCGAGGTGTCGTTACGGAACAACAGGATCAAACGGTCGGCGTCGTCGGTCTTGTAAACCGATTTGGCTTTGCCGCGGTAGAGTTCTTCACGTTTTTCCATGATGGGCTCCGCTTGCTAAGTAAGATGGGCTAGGCGATTTCGCGCCAGTCGAGCCCGCAATCCTGGTTGGCCACTTCAAGCCAGTCCGGGTCGCACCCAAGGGTGTCGACGAAACATTGCCGGGCCAGCTGTGGCAGGTTGTTCTTGCTACTGAGATGGGCCAGCACCAGGTGCTGCAGGTTGCGCCAACCCAGCTCGGCCACCAGGCTTGCGGCCTGGTGATTGTTCAAATGTCCGTAATGACCACCGACCCGCTGCTTGAGAAACATCGGGTAAGGCCCGCGGCCCAACAGGTCGCGACAGTGGTTTGCTTCGATCAGCAAGGCGTCCAGGCCCCGGTAGCTTTCGAGCAGGTCCGCATCGTAAGAGCCCAGGTCCGTCAGCACGCCGAAACGGCGACGACCATCAGCAAATACGTACTGCAACGGCTCCAGCGCGTCATGGGCTACACCCACGGCGGTAATGCTCAAGCTGCCGACCTGCAAGGTGTCGTTGGCGGCCAGAAAACCCGCCGCCTCTACCGGCTTGCGCATACCCCGCAACGTGCCACGGCTGAGGTACACCGGTACATTGTAGCGCCGGGCCAGCAAGCCCACGCCATGCACGTGGTCGGCATGTTCATGGGTAACCAGCACGGCGCTCAACTGCGCGGCCGACACCCCGAGCAGCGCCAGGCGCCGCTCGGTTTCACGCAGGGAAAAGCCGCAATCAACCAGGACACAAGTGTCACCACTGGCGATCAGCGTGCCATTTCCCTGGCTTCCACTCCCGAGTACGGCGAAGCGCACTTAACCCAGGTTGTCCTGGATCACCGTCAACACGCGGCGCGCGACATCAGCCGGGGCAACCGTGTTGATGTTCTTCTCGACCGTAACCTGGACGCTGTCACCGACCTTGCTCAGGCGAACCTGATAGCGCTCGGCACGGGCTTCCAGCTCTTCCTTGCTCGGCGCACCGCCGAACAACTTGCTGAAGAAGCCAGGCTCCTGGTTCTTGACCTCGGCCTTCTCGGCAAGGTTGATGTAGTACAGGCCCAGGCTGCGGTTGATGTCTTCAACGCGCCATTCGCCCTGCTCAAGGGCACGCCCTACGCTGGACCAGGCACGATCAAGGTCGGCGCCCAGGTTCAACACCGGATTGCCGCTACCGTCTTCGCTCAGGGTGACGCGGCTAGGCGCATCGAAATCACGGGCCGCGAGCAACGACACGGAGCCGCCTTTCTCGGCGCTGCGGGTCATGCTGGCAAGCATTTCGTCAACCAGGATGGCATCGACGCCAGTGTTCTCGGCGCGGGCCGGGAAGTCCTGATCGGCTGTGCTGCCGGCCGGACGCTCAACGGTGACCACGTAGACTTCACTGGTGTTGCGCTGCACACCCGGCTCGATGCGGATACGTGCACGGATCTCGCTGTCGCTGCTGCTGGCAGCGCTGCCCAGGCGCTTGGCCATGGACGTGGAGAGCTCGTCAAAGCGCTGCCAGGTGGTGTTGAACTCACCGGTCTGCGGGCGCTCTTCAGCAATACGGAAACCGTTGTCCTCGAAGAACTGCCGGGCCACTGGCCAGACTTCTGCCGGGGCACGCTGGGCCAGGACCCAACGCGAGGCACCGCTCTTCTGCAGGCTGAAATCGCTGATGTCGGCGCTGGCCGACAACGCCAGTGGGCGCGGCACTTCGAACTCGCCCTTGACGTTGTCGTCGGCGACATTGCGCGGGATCGGCAACAGCGGATCAAGCCGCTTGATGTTGCTCGCGTCCGGCGGCAGCTGCATCGGGGCGGTTTGCGAGGCCTCCAGATAATCGCTGCCACGGTCACGGAAGTAACCCTCTTCGCCCCAGAGCCAACCACAACCACTGGTGCTCGAGATGATCAAGGCAAGGGCGGAAAGACCAGCCAATCGCTTCATGCGGTGTACGTCCTCAATTAAAACTGCAGGCCGCACTGGCGCATCGCCTGGCGTACCGTATCGTGACAGGATTCGCTCAGCCAGGTCAGCGGCAGGCGGATGCCCTTGTGCATCAGGCCCATTTCGACCAAAGCCCATTTCACCGGAATCGGGTTGGCTTCGACGAACAGGTCCTTGTGCAGGGGCATGAGTTTTTCGTTGATGGCGCGGGCGGTGACGGCGTCGCCTTTGAGCGCAGCCTCGCACAGGTCGGCCATTTCACGCGGGGCGACGTTGGCGGTCACGGAGATGTTGCCCTTGCCACCCAGCAGGATCAGTTCGACGGCGGTCGGATCATCGCCAGACAGCACGATGAAGTCCTTGCTCACGCCATCCAGAATGGTCTGGGCACGCTTCAGGTCGCCGGTGGCTTCCTTGATGCCGATGATGTTCGGCACGGTGGACAGGCGAATCACGGTCTCGGCCTGCATGTCGCAGGAGGTGCGGCCAGGAACGTTGTAAAGAATCTGCGGAATGTCGACGGCTTCGGCAATGTGCTTGAAGTGCTGGTACAGGCCTTCCTGGGTCGGCTTGTTGTAATACGGCACCACCAGCAGGCAGGCGTCGGCGCCAGCATTCTTGGCGTTTCGCGTCAGGTGCACGGCTTCGCTGGTGGAGTTGGCACCTGTACCGGCGATCACCGGAATGCGACCAGCAACCTGCTTGACGACAAATTCGATGACCTTGATGTGTTCTTCGACATCCAGGGTGGCCGACTCGCCGGTAGTACCGACGGCGACGATGGCGTGGGTGCCGTTTTCCAGGTGGAAGTCCACGAGTTTGCGTAGGCTGTCCCAATCAAGACGCCCTTGTGCATCCATGGGTGTGACCAATGCCACCATACTGCCCGCAATCATGAAACTGCTCCTGCCGGAAAAAGAGAGCCGTAATGGTACTGGCGCCATCGGGCTTGCACAAGCGAAGCAGGCGGGCGGAGCATTCCCCTGAGCGAGCATTTTCGCTACCCTTCCTTCTTTGATCGATACACAGCGGCCCGCCGGGCTGCCGACAACGCGCCCCGACAGTGCCCGAACCCTCGATCCTGAGCTTCGGATCCACGCCGACCAGCCCATTTGCCGCGTCACGTACCGACCACTCATCGCTTTAGGAATGCTGCATGTCCACCCCCACCGTTCGCGAACAATTCCTTGTCATCAGTGCCTTGGGCCCCAACCCGATGGAACTGACCAACATCCTGTGCCGAGCCAGCAGCGACAATCGCTGCTCGGTGGTGACCTCGCGCCTGACCCGTCATGGCGAGTGCAGCGCACTGGTACTGCAGATTGCCGGCAGCTGGGACGCACTGGCACGTTTCGAAGTGGCGCTGCCTGGCCTGGCCAAGAAACACACCTTCACGGTCAATGTGGTGCGCAGTGCCGAGCTGGAAGTGCGCCCGCAATCGCTGCCGTACGTCGCTTATGTGAGCTCGGCCTACCGCCCGGACATCATCAATGAGCTGTGCCAGTTCTTCATTGACCACAATGTCGAGCTGGAGAACCTGACCTGCGATACCTACCAGGCACCCCAGACCGGCGGCACCATGCTCAACGCCACGTTCACCGTAACGCTGCCGGCGGGCACCCAGATCAGCTGGCTACGTGACCAGTTCCTGGACTTCTCCGACGCGCTGAACCTGGATGCACTGATCGAACCGTGGCGCCCACAGAACCCGATGTAAGGAGACCGTCCCATGGCCGTAGCACTCGACCAGCCCGTCGCCGACTTCCAGGCCCAGGCCACCAGTGACCAGGCTGTCAGCCTGGATTCGCTGCAGGGCAAGCAGGTGGTGATCTACTTCTACCCGAAGGACAGCACGCCTGGCTGCACCACGGAAGGTCAGGGTTTCCGTGACCACTACGCGGCATTCCAGGCCGCCAATACCGAGATTTTCGGTGTGTCGCGCGATGGCTTGAAGTCGCATGAGAACTTCAAGGCCAAGCAAGGCTTCCCGTTCGAGCTGATCAGCGACAAGGACGAGGCCCTGTGCCAGCTGTTCGAGGTGATCAAGCTGAAGAAGCTGTATGGCAAGGAATACCTGGGTGTGGATCGCAGCACTTTCCTGATTGACCAGCACGGCGTGCTGCGCAAGGAATGGCGCGGCGTGAAGGTGCCTGGGCATGTGGAGGCCGTATTGGCCGAGGCGCAGGCGCTGAACAAGGCCTGAGCAGCTGGGGCTGCGTGTAGATACCGTCTTGCCC
>NZ_JAMDGY010000108.1 GCF_028656955.1 Pseudomonas fontis | reverse complement strand
CTCGCCAGGGCCTCACAGCCCGCCGCTCTTTAACAGCACGGGAACCTCGCAGATCGATCCCCAGTAATGGGCACAGCGCGAGCAATAAATTCGATCCCCATGCCAGCTCTGGAACTGGCCAGCTCGAAATCAGGCGGAACGTCAGCCCGGCAGGAACACAGGCCGGGCCACGGAAAGCGGATAGAGGGTTGCGCTGCAAATGCTCCCTGCCGGGATGCCCTCAGAACGGGCATCGGTGCCTGGCAAAGCGCGAGCAGCGATTAACCAACAGGAGGAAACAGCACATGAAGTAGCAAGCCCAGCCGGAACTCGGACCGGCAACCCACGACGAACTGCCCCACTCAATGGGCCGCCGAGCTGCAGTTGACAGTCGTGTAGCGAACACCTGACCCCCATGACCACCCAGCCGAGGCCGAACGACGCGAGGTGATAGGGAAGCTCAAGGCCAGCCGAACTGAGAGCAAGGCCGTCGGCGGCTGAGCTCGAGCGATCACCGCTGACGCAACACCCCGGCCTGTCGCCAGTAGCGAGGCCGGGCACATTCGATTCAAGCCAGTGACCGACGCCAGGAGCGGGTCGCGGCAGATTTCCTCGATGCCCTTCTAGCGAGGGGTATCAGGGAAATCAACCCGACACAGGAACCGCACCATGAGCTCACAACAGCAACCCTCCCCGCCGGCAATTGGCGAAATCTGGCCAGGCCAAGGCGGCATCTACGCCGGGATCATGCCGGCACGTAACGGCCAAGAGGCCTACCACCTGATCCTTGGCGAAGATCTGGGCCGCTTCGAATGGGGCCAGTACGACGATGAGTCGCCGGCAACCAACCTGATTGACGGCTGGGCCAACACCACCGCCCTGGTTGAACGTGGCGGGCACCCAGCAGCAGAGGCAGCAGCCCTGCACATCGCCGACGGTCATGCTGACTTCTGCCTTCCGGCCGCAGCACAGCTGTACGAAATCTGGCTGAACCTGAATGGCAAGCTCGAAGACTGGGTGTGGTCAAGTTCGCAGCGCTCCGCCGACACCGCATTCATCATGGGCTTCGCTGATGGCACTCAGGACGACAGCGCCAAGTACAACGAGCTCCGCGTCCGCCCCGTCCGCAGATTGCCTATCCAGTAATTCATTCATTCGATGGGCGCAGCTCATCACGCTTTTGCAGGCGAATCCGGGACCCAGGACGGGCCAGGCCAGATGCTTCCCGGGCAGCGCCGGGCGCCTGCATCCCCCTCCCTTCAATTACGACCGCATTGGCAGGTGCCAGGCCAGCCTCAAGGCTGGGTTTGGTCACCCGCGCCTGGCTCCTGGCCAATGCGGTCCAGAGGACCACCAAATGCATAACTGCAGTGATACCCAGGCCGTGTGCCGGGGCTGCGGCCTCAAGTTGCGCGGGTCGCCTTCTTGGAAGGGCGGCCTGGCCTATCACCCTGAGCCAGACGGCGAAGTGCATCGCTGCCACTACGGCGGCTGGGTCTGCTCCCGGCGCTGCGACATCAAGGCCTGCGTTGAACTGGAGGGGACCATGCCCGGATGCGGCGCGGTTAGCGGCTTCCAGCGACTTTCCCCTTACGCGAAAGAGAGCATCAATCGCCATTGGCTGGAGGCAGCATGAGCGCCTGGCAAACGATCGACTCGGCGCCGCGTGATGGCACTGAAATCATCCTGCGAAAAGGCGACCGAGTCACGGCGGGCGCCTGGATCGAGTGGAGCAAGTCTCACCCAGAACACCACTCCACCACCGGCGAATACCTCGGCGAAGTCGAGTACGACTCTGGAGCGCACTGGGCATCTTGGGATGGCGGCTTCTGTGAAGACGACGAGCCAACCCACTGGATGCCACTTCCGGCGCCACCCACCGAGTAACCCACCACCTGGAGGCGACCATGGGCGCACTTCGCAAGGCTCAGTTTGAGTACGACAACAGGCTACCCGGAGAGCATCCGGATGATGTATCCGAACGCATCTGGATCGACAACGCCGCTGACGACTTGCTCGAAGGCCGCGACGTGAAGTTCAGGCGCCGACTGCGTAGCCCGCAGGGGGTGACCTTCGATCAATTCGCCGTTGCGGTTGATGAGTTCGTGATGGGGCAGCTTGGCGGATCTGGCATCAGCCCTTCAGTGCTTGGCCGCCTGGTCCTGGCTGCCAAGCGCAAGGACGTATCGGAAGCCAGAGGCGCGGCTGATGAGGCCATAGCCAGTGCTGACCCGGACGAAGCGCTGCGAGAGGTGGCCCGCGCCCTGCTCCGCCCGCTGGCTCAGGACGGCCTGATCGCCCAGGCAGAGGATGCCGAGCTATGAGCCCGCACATCCTGATCGACCAGGAGCTGGATGCAATGGCGCATCCAGGCACGCCGATCAGCTGGCACGTGATGATCCAGAAGCAGCTCACAGAAATGATGGCCGACGAGCGCATCACCATCGAAGAGTTCAACCACTACTGCGGGCGCCTGAACGCGATCATCGCCGGGCGCAAGGAGGCAGCATGAGCACTGCACCGGTTAAATCCCTGATCGAAGAACAATGCGACGAGATCGAAGCCAAGTTGGTGATGCTCGGTTTCGGCCTTCCCTTCAACGAGGTGATCGGGCAGCCGCGTGAACGTCCGGTGGCAAGCCTGAAGCAGCGCCTCGCCCCGACCATGAAAGGTGGCCGGATCGCGGTGAGGGTTCGGCCGTGACCTCCTACCAGCGCGCCAAACGCATTGCCTACTGGCGCGGCTCTGCCCTCACCCTTCTCGCCTGCACCGCTTTCATGCTCGCCAGCGCCCTGGCCGGCACCATCACTTCTTGAACACACCCGATGCACGGCGGGCCCTACGGCGATAACCGTACCCTGAGTGGAGCGTAAGCCGGAAAGAGCGCGCAACCATCACCGGCAGCCAGGGCGCCAACCGTACCTCCATGGCGTGACCTGGCATTTCCCTATTTCAACTGACGGCGCCGGCCTGGCGCGAGGTGACAAATGTCCAATGCAAACATGCGCATCTGGGACCAGGTTGATACGACCGACCCCAGTGCAACGAAAAACTTCACCGGGATGGGCGGTTTCAAAGGCACCGCAATCAAGCCCACCTACCTTATGCGTAAAGCAACCGAAGTATTTGGGCCTTGCGGTGAGGGGTGGGGCTGGACAGTGCTAGAGGATCGCTTTGATGAAGGCGCCCCACTTTCAGCACCTACCAAGGAATGGCCCGAGGCACCGCGCATAAACGCCAAGCTGCACACGATCAAAATTCAGCTTTGGTACCTGGGTAAGGACGGTCAGAAATGCACCGTAGAGCACTACGGCCATACCCCTTTTGTGCTACTGCAGCAGGGAAAAATCATCACTGACTGGGAGGCCGCAAAGAAATCGCTGACCGACGCAATCGGGAAATGCCTCCAGCCGCTTGGGTTCGCCGCTGATATTCACATGGGCCTGTTCGACGACGCCTCATATGTCGAGACAGTTCGCAGTGAGGTGGCTATCGAAAAGGCAGAGGATCAGGCGGCCGAGCAAGAGCGCCAGAAGCTGGAGCGCTTGGACTGGCTCAAGTCTTCGGTGGAAACGATGGCCGGCGCCGTGACCATGCACGAACTCAAGACACTCAACACGCGCTTCATAAAGAGCGCCACGGCCCGGAATGAAGCCTCGTTCATTCGCAGGATTACCGAGGCCTTCGAAGAGCGAAAGGCGCAGCTTGAAGGGGCGGCAGCATGAGCCATCTCTACGAATTGACTGGCCAGTTTAGAGAGCTGGCCATCCTGATGCAGGATGCGGACGAGGACATGGCAGTCGCGGTGCGCGACACCATGGGCGCCATCGAAGCCGAATTCAACGAAAAGGCCTTGGCTGTAAGCCGGGTCATCCTGAATATGGATGGCAACATCGAGGCCGTGGATGCCGAGATCGATCGCCTCCAGGAGCGCAAGCGGATCATGTCCAATCGCAAGGGTCAGATCATCGACTATCTGCGCGAGAACATGGAAGCATCGAAGATCACCAAGATCACCTGCCCACTGCTCACTATCACCCTTTGCAAGGGTCGTGAGTCAGTAATCGTGGATGACGACAAGCTCCTAGATGAAGACCTGGTCAACCCCGAGGTCACGATGGTTCCGGACAAGAAAGCCATCGCTGAGCGCATCAAGGCAGGCCAGGAAGTAAAGGGTGCTCGCCTTGAGCGCGGACAGTCTTCCATACGGATCAAGTGAGGATGCCATGATCGACAACCAAATCATTGCCGGCGCCCAGCGTCAGACTCAACTGGAGGCAGCGAAAGCTGCCTTCTTTATGTCCGGTGGAATCGTCACCGAGCTTGAGAGCTACTCCTACAGGCCGCCGCCCTTCCGGTATCACCCCGAGCCCAAGCCAAAGATCCAGAGGTCGACCAAGGAAAACGCCCGGCAGCAGCGTAACGCCGAGCGGGTCACGCTGATCGCTGAAATGGCCAAGACCATGACCTGCCGAGAAGTATCGAAGGAGCTCGGCATTCCGCAGAACACGCTCTGGACAATGTCGCAGCGTTGCGACTTCAAATTTGCTCCAGGTGTGCAAGGCGGCCGAATCACTCCGTACACCGATGCACAGGAAGACGCCAAGTTGGCTGAGCGAATCACGGCCCTGCGAGATGCAGGTCTGAATCGGCACCAGGTGGAAAAGCAGATCGCCATCTGCAACAGTACGCTGCTTCG
Organism: Pseudomonas fontis; assembly: GCF_028656955.1. GTDB lineage: Bacteria > Pseudomonadota > Gammaproteobacteria > Pseudomonadales > Pseudomonadaceae > Aquipseudomonas > Aquipseudomonas fontis. The sequence continues at coordinate 5,553 of NZ_JAMDGY010000108.1, read as the reverse complement.
CATCATCAAGGCGTTCGGTATCGACTTCCCACGCTCTAAGGGCAAACGCTGTGACGGCGCGATTTGAGGTTGGACCATGAACGTGCACGAAGACATCCCACCCATCTACTATGACGGTCGGGAATGCCGCCATCACGGCAGCGGAAAGCTGGCCAATCCCTTCAGCGCAATCAGCATCAAGGGGTCTTGGTGGCTTGCAGGCTTCAACGACATGGATATGGAACTCACCCATGAAACTCAAACGAATGGCCGTCCAGCGCCACCAGCGCAGGGCACAGGTTCACTTGCCGCCTAGCGGACTGAAGGAGGTGGTGTATGGCGATGGATCAGCAGCAGCGTGACGAGAAGCGTAGGGCCAAGGCCGAGCGCCTGCAGGAAGAAGACCTGCGCTTGAAGGTTCGACCAGGGACTAAGCAGGCCCTGCTGGAACTGATGGAGTGGGCCGGGATCGAGGAACAGGGCGAGGCGATGACGCTGATGATTCATCACATCGAAGCGCTTGGGCATCACGCGCTGTTCAGGATTGCGCGCCACGAAATCGAGGCTCACCGGTATGTGGCGCGGACCGAGTCGCTGCGGCTGTCAGCCAGGAAACGAACTGGCCAGCACTTGCGGGCGATTTGCGGGTGGGCGGATACCACGTACAGCCAGATGATCGAGGCGCTGATCCACGGCATCCACGCACTGGGCGGACTGCACGCGGCGAAGTTTCTCACCCCGCCGCTTCATGAGATCAGGATATCTCCCCGCCTGGCCCTGGCCTTCGACCGGAAAAGCATGCTGATGATTCAGCAGGACCCGGGTGATGAGGTATTTGCACCAAATACCATTACCAGTCGCGCTTAGCCCCTTCAGCAAGAGCTACATCATCCGCAGCATCGTTGATAGCTTTTCTCCCAAGGTCTCCAGACTCACCATCTAGGCGATAGATGGTCAAAAAAGCCCCTACACGAGTGCAGATCCAGCTGCTGCCAAATGCATCCTCCTCGCCCACTTCAGAGTTGAGGTGTTTACAGTAGTAGGCAAGCTGGCCGTCGTGCATTGCCAGTGGATAATTTGGCTGGACGCTAGTGATGAAGCCCTCATCCTCCAATTGCTGAAGATTAATAGCCACTGTTGCTGCTTGAACTACTACGCATCCGTTGAGAACAAAATCCGCCACGATAATTTCCTTTGGTAACAAAGGCATACGAATACATCATCCCAAACCAAATTGCCACCATGCCGCATCCAGCCACGGAGGGCGGCGCCATCCTGAGGAACACTCATGAAACCTGAAATGATCACCCTGAAGCACGGCGATACCACGATCAAGATGCCGGCCGCTACCGTGGCCCAGGTCGCGCTTGCCACGATCATCGGGCAGATTGCACCGGCCACCCAGGCACCTGCAGTGCAGCCGATAGCGAAATCCGAAATCCCAGCTGTCGGCCAGCCATGGCCCGGCCAGGGTGGCATCAACGGTGGCCTGGTGAAAGCTCGCGGCGACGTGCCGGAGCACTACCTGATCATTGCTGTCAAAGACATTGGTGACCACAAATGGGGCGGCTACCGGGAAGAGTCGAAGGCGACCAGCAAGACCGACGGCAAGGCCAATACCGAGTGGCTTTGCAACGAAGAAACCGAACACCCAGCCGCCAATGCCTGCGCCGAGTACCAGGCTGAAGGTCACCATGACTTCTACCTGCCAGCCGCTGCTGAGCTGTACCAGGGCTGGATGAACTGCCCTGAGGTCTTTGCCCAGGACTGCTACTACTGGTCGAGTTCGCAGCGCTCCGCCCACAGCGCATTCGGCATGCACTTCGGTGGTGGCAATCAGAGCAACGGCGACAAGAGCTCCGAGCTCCGCGTCCGCCCCGTCCGCAGATTGTTTATCGATTAATTCGCTTATTCATTCCGGCCGCTTGCGGCCGGCCGCCCAAGGAGGGGCAGCACTATGGCAATGCATACCGAACTTTCCATCTACAAGGCCGCTCTCGGCCTGCTCCAGATGGCAACCAACCTGACCCGCAACATTCCGCGTGACCTCAAGCAGTCGCTGGGCAAGCGCGTTATTGATGAATGCATCGACGTATTGATGCTCATCGCCAGAGCCAACGCCGCACGAGACAAGCACCCACATCTTATCCAGCTGGTCGAAAGGGTGCAGGTGATCGAATTCCTGATGCGGCTTTTCAAAGAGAACCGGTTTATCAGCGTCCCGCAGCACGCCAAATCAATGGAGGTCACCACCTCGATAGGCAAACAGGCAAACGCCTGGAAACGATCCACCCCAACCGCGCCCGCTACCTGAGAGCCACGGCTTCCAGGTCTGTGCGAATTGAATCTGGTCGTGCCGCTGACCTTCTGGTCACCGCCATGCGTACCATGGATACCTCCGGTCTAAAGCGTCCGGGCAGGTCCAACGCAGTTTCCCTGTTGAAGATTCGGCAGGGCGACGTAGATAGCACGACAGGTCGCAGCGCTCCGCCAACAACGCATTCAACATGAACTTCGATGATGGCAATCAGAACAACAACGACAAGAACAACGAGCTCCGCGTCCGCCCCGTCCGCAGCTTCAACGCCCTACCCGTTCGGCGATCTGGTCCAGGCCTATTACGACTGCCGGCGCTCCAAGCGCAACAGCGCCAGCGCGCTGGCTTTCGAAATGGACCTGGAGCGGAACCTGACGGCGCTTCACCGCGACCTGGTAACCGGACAATACCGGCCAGGCCGCTCAATCTGCTTCGTGGTCACCAGGCCAAAGCCGCGCGAGGTGTGGGCCGCCGACTTCCGCGACCGCATCGTGCACCACCTGCTGTACAACCACATTGGCCCGACTATCGAGCGCAGCTTCATAGCGGACAGCTGCGCCTGTATCCCAGGTCGCGGCACGCTGTACGCCGCCCGGAGGCTTGAGGCGAAGATCCGCAGCCAGACGCAGAACTGGTCGAGGCCCGGCTTCTACCTGAAGTGCGACCTCGCCAACTTCTTCGTAGCCATCGACAAGCGGGTGTTGGCCCGCCAGCTGGAGCAGCGAGTTGCTGAACCATGGTGGCAGGCGCTGGCGGAACAGGTTCTGATGCACGACCCGCGCGATAACTACGACGTTCGCAGCCCCGCGCACCTGTTCAACCGGGTACCACAGCACAAGCGCCTGACCGCGCAGCCCTCGCACCTTGGCCTGCCGATCGGCAACCTGTCGTCGCAGTTCTTCGCCAACGTCTACCTCGACGCCCTGGACCAGTTCTGCAAGCACCGGCTCGGGGTCAAGCACTACATGCGTTACGTCGACGACTTCGTGCTACTGCATGAATCACCGCAGCAGTTGAACGCCTGGAAGGCCGATATCGAAGCCTTCCTACCAGTCCTTGGCGCCCGACTCAATCCGACGAAGACCATCTTGCAGCCGATTGAGCGTGGCGTGGATTTCGTCGGGCATGTGATCAAGCCCTGGCGGCGAGTCACCCGGAAGCGATCCGTGGCCCAGGCCATGAAGCGCACCGCTGCTGTGCCAGTCGAGCAATTGCGCGAGACCGCCAACAGTTACTTCGGCCTGCTCACCCAGGCCAGCCATAGCCAGAAGAACCGCGCCGCGCTGGCCAACCTGGTGCTACTGCGCGGTCATGTAGTCAACGGCGACCTGACCAAGACCTACCCGAAGCGATAATCGGAGCACCCATGACAAAAGCAATCGACCTATTCGCCGGCTTCGGCGGATGGAGCACCGGCGCGCGCGCCGCAGGCGTCCAGGTTCTCTGGGCGGCCAACCACTGGCCTGAGGCCGTGAAATGGCACAGCGCCAACCATCCAGGCACGCAGCATGTTTGTCAGGACCTGCACCAGGCGCGCTGGGAGCAGGTGCCAGCTCACGACATCCTTCTTGCCTCGCCCTGCTGCCAGGGGCACGCCAAGGCCCGTGGCAAGAAGTCGGGCAACCCTGAACACGATGCTTCTCGCTCGACGGCCTGGGCCCCGGTGTCGGCGCTGGAGGTGCACCGGCCGCCGGCCGCAGTGATCGAGAACGTGCCAGAGTTCACCGACTGGGTGCTCTATCCGGCCTGGCTCGCCGCGGTACAGGCGCTGGGCTACCAGGCCGCGCCACACATCGTGGACTGCGCCAACCTCGGCGTACCGCAGCACCGGGTACGTCTGTTCATGGTGCTGACGCGCAGCAAGGCGCCGCTGATGCTGCAATTGCCGCAGGAACGACATGTGCCGGCGAGCAGTTTCCTCGACTTCGACGCCGGGCGCTGGTCACCCATTGAAAAACCGGGACGCGCCCAGGCTACGCTGAATCGCGTACGCAACGGCCGCGAACGCTTCGGCGAACGGTTCATCATGCCCTACTACGGCAAGGGCTCTGGCACCACCGGCCGCGACATCAATCGGCCGATCGGCACCATCACAACCTTGGACCGTTGGGCACTGGTCGATGGCGACCGCATGCGGATGCTCAGCGCCGACGAGGCCCTGGCCGCGCAGTCTTTCCCAGCTGACACCCTGCGCCCGGACAACCACCGACTGACCATGCACATGGCTGGCAATGCGGTACCGCCGCTGGCCGGGCAGCGAGTAATTGAAGCGCTACTGGAGGCCGCATGACCAGCCTCTACCGAACCACTGAGGTACGCCGCCCTGGCGCGCCGATGCCATTCCTTGAGCTGAATCCGACCTGCGAGTACTGCGGTCGGCACCGCTCGTATGGAAACCACCGTGCCTGTTCGAAGAAGCGGCAGGCCAGATATCAAGCGGAGAGACGAGCATGAACAACACTGAACAGATGGTCAGCGTGCCGGCCAGCAAGCTGAAGAAGATCCATCGCGACTTGGACGCCTGTCAGAAGGTGATCTGGCTACGCGGCGGGTTCGACCCGGCCTACTGCAAGGATGCCCAGGATTCACTGAAGGACATCGACGCCCTTCTCGCCCAACCAGCCGCCCAACACCAGGGCGAGCCGGTGGGTTGGACCTACGAAGATGGGAAGGAATACACCGCCTGCCCAGATCACGCGCATGACCTCAGGGCGGAAGGCATCGAGCTGACTCCCGTCTACCGCCACCCACCAACCTCCGACGGTTTCAGCGCCGGTGACATGGCCGACCAGAGTGCCAAGGCGTTTGCTGCGCGTGATCGTGAGGTTGAGCTGCTACGGGCCCAGCTGGCCGACCGGGATGCGCTACTGCGTACAGTGCGAGAAACGCTCCAGCGCGAATACTGGGATCAGTATGCGGGCCTTGATGAGACGCGAGACCTGATTGACTCCGCCCTATCAGCCGGCGCAGAGCTGAGCGCGCCGGCTGTATCGATCCCCGACGGCTACTGCCTCATGCCCAAGCGGCTCACAGCCGAGAATGGTGCCAAAGCTCTGTTGCTTGGCGAGTTCAAGCTGGAGGTCACGCGCGAGTGCCCCGAATGCCTGGAGCTGGAAGAGCCTGTAGAGGGCTGCGAGATCTGCGATGGCGAGGGTGAATACGGGCAGAGCCACACGATTCCGTGGGATCAGATCAAGTTCATTTACAGCCTGGCCGTGAAGGGTCTCGCTCTCAAGCCGGGCTATTCGGAATAGTGT
>NZ_JAMDGY010000107.1 GCF_028656955.1 Pseudomonas fontis | reverse complement strand
GCGCGGGTTTCTTTTTGGTTGGCATACATGCACCTCTTGCTCATGTTATGCCCGAACACAAAATTTCTGACACCCCCCCAGCATGCGCTTACCCCGCGGATCATACTGCTCCGCCAATAAACCCACGTCATTGCACAACCCTGACAACCGCGCAAACAACGCCTGCGCCTCCTCCTCCCGGCCCAACAACACATACACATCCGCCAACCAGAACGAACACACCAGAAACGTCCCCTCCCCCGGACTCAAACCGTCCAGGCCACTCTCGCTGTCATAGCGCAACAACAGCCCCTCACGCAGCAAGCGCTGTTCAATCTGCGCCAAGGTCGCCAAAAAACGCGGATCCTGCGCCGGCAGAAACCCGGTCAAGGCAATCTGCAACAAACTCGCATCCATCTCCTGCGACCCATACGCCTGGGTAAAACACCCCAACAGCGGATCCACCCCCTGCTCACACACCTGCCGGTGAATCGCCTCAGCCACCGCCCGGTAGTGCCTGGCCTGCTCACGCCCCTCCTCCGTCGGCTCGCTCAAACTCGCCGCCCGATCAAACGCCACCCAGGCCATCACCTTGGAATGCACAAAATGCTGCGCCGGCCCGCGCACCTCCCAGATACCCTCATCCGGCGCCTGCCAGGTACGTTTCAGATACGGCATGATCACCCGACCAATCGCCGCACTGCGCGGCAAACGCGGCAGCCCGCCGCGCATCGCCTGGCACAACGCATCCGCCACCTCGCCATAGATATCCAGTTGATGCTGCACCGCCGCCGCATTGCCGATGCGCACCGGCTGCGCCCCTTCATACCCCGCAAGCCACGGCAGGCTGTACTCGGGCAAACGCCGCTCGCCGGCCAACCCATACATGATCTGCATCTGCTCAGGGTTGCCGGCCACCGAGCGCAACAGCCACTCACGCCACGCCTGGGCCTCCTCGAAATACCCCAGGTTCATGAACGCCAGCAAGGTCATGGTCGCATCGCGCAACCAGCAATAGCGGTAGTCCCAATTGCGCTCACCGCCCAACTGCTCCGGCAGCGAGGTGGTCACCGCGGCGACGATGCCGCCCGTTGGCCCATAGGTCAGGGCCTTGAGGGTAATCAGTGAGCGCTTGACCTGCGCCGTCCAGTCACCGACATCCGGGCAACGCTCAGTAAACGCCTGCCATTGCCTGGCGGTATGCTCCAGCGCTTGCCCCGGGTCGAACCCGGGATCGGGCGGCAGATGCGACAGTTCATGGCTCAGGCTGAAGCTGTGCCGCTGCCCGGCCTTGACGCTGAACTGACTGCCCGTGTGATGGTCGCGCGCATGCGTATCCACCGTGCTGCGCAGCACCAGGCGGTCCGGCCCTGCCACCGCCGTCAGCACCTTGGGCGCCAGCTTTTCCACCCACGGCACACTGCTGCCATAGTCGAAGCGCATCACCAGGTCCATGTCGAACGCCACTTCGCCCTCAACGCCCTCGACGATGCGCATCAAAGTGTTGTGGCCAGCCAGCGGCATGCAGTCGATCAGTCGTGCGCGGCCACTGGCAGTGACAAAGGTGGTGTACAGGATCAAGGTGTCCTGGCGGTACTCACGAACCACCTCCAGTACCGCCTCGACCGGAGCTATTTGCCAGCGACCGTTCTCCTCATCGCCCAGCAACGCGGCAAAGCACGCCGGCGAGTCGAAGCGCGGGAAGCACAGCCAGTCCACCGAACCATCACGCCCGACCAGCGCGGCACTGCGACAGTTGCCTACCAATGCGTAGTCTTCAATTGCCCCCGCCATGCACCTCCCGTCAACCGATGCTGTGCCAGACCCGCCGATCGCGGGCCAGCAATTCGTCTGCAGCCGCCGGGCCGTCCTCACCCGCAGGGTAAGGCTGAACCTCGGCGGCGTCCTTCCAGGCATCCAGGAACGGCTGCACCGCCCGCCAGCCGTTCTCGATATTGTCCGCGCGCTGGAACAGCGTCTGATCCCCGGTCAGGCAGTCGTAGATCAGGGTTTCGTAGCCTGTCGACGGCTGCATCTTGAAGAAGTCCTTGTAGGCAAAACCCAGCTCGACGTTCTCCATCACCAGCGCCGGGCCCGGCCGCTTGGCTTGCAAGTCAAACCACATGCCTTCGTTGGGCTGGATCTGGATCTTCAGGTAGTTGGGTTTGGGCCGCTCAAGGTCGGCATCACGGAACTGCGCGTAAGGCGCCGGCTTGAAGCAGATGGCAATCTCGGTGTCGCGCACGCTCATGCGCTTGCCGGTGCGCAGGTAGAACGGCACGCCGACCCAACGCCAGTTGTCGATCATGACTTTGAGGGCCACATAGGTTTCGGTGTTGCTCTCGGGGTCGACCCGTGGCTCCTGGCGGTAGCCGGGGAGTTTCTTGCGCCCCTGCTTGCCCTCGACATACTGCCCACGCACCGAATTCTTCAGGGCCATGGCCTTGGACCAGGGACGGATGGCGCCGATCACCTTGGCTTTTTCGGTGCGCACGGCATCGGCGCCAAACGCGGCCGGCGGCTCCATCGCAACCATTGCCAACAGCTGGAACAGGTGATTGGGCACCATGTCGCGCAAGGCCCCGGTAGTGTCGTAGAACGCCCCGCGCGTTTCGACCCCGACGGTCTCCGCTGCTGTGATCTGCACGTGGTCGATGTAGTGGTTGTTCCAGAACGCCTCGAACAAGCCATTGGAAAAGCGGCTGACCAGGATGTTCTGCACGGTCTCCTTGCCCAGGTAATGATCGATGCGAAAAATCTGCTTCTCGCTCATCACCTTGAGCAGGCAGGCGTTCAGCGCTTCGGCACTGGCCAGGTCATGGCCGAAGGGTTTTTCCACCACCACCCGGCGAAAGCCGTTGCTTTCATCGAGCAGGCCAGCCGCACCGAGTTTTTGCACCACGCCACTGAAAAACCGCGGCGAGGTCGCCAGGTAGAAAATCGCATTGCCGTTGCGGCTCTTCTCGATGCGCTGGGCGATGTCCTGATAGGTGGCGTCTTCAAGGAAGTCCCCGGTCAGGTAGCCGATGCGCTTGGCCAGGCGTGCCCACAGCTTGTCGTCCAGGCACTTGTCGGCCCCTTCGCCCGCGCCCTTGTCGCGCTCGCGCATGAAGGCTTGCAGGCGCTCGGCAAACTCGGCGTCCGTGGCCGCGTTGTGGTCGACGCCAACAATGCGCAGTTGCTTGTCCAGCAGGCCGTCGCGGCTGAGGTTGTACAGCGCCGGCATCAACAGGCGCTTGACCAGGTCGCCGTTGGCGCCGAACAGGAACAGCGTGCAGGGTGGCGCGACGTCGATCTCGTGTTTATTCATTCGCCTTTCTTCTCGACATGCCCACCAAAGCCAAAGCGCATGGCCCCCAGCACTTTGTCGCCATAGGTGCCCTGCTGTTGGCGAGAGCGGAAGCGCGCAAACAGCGCGCTGGCCAGCACCGGCACCGGCACGGCCTGCTCGACGGCGGCATCGATGGTCCAGCGCCCCTCGCCGCTGTCCGATACCGAACCGCTGTAGTTGCCCAGTTGCGGGTCTTCGACCATGGCATCGGCGGTCAGGTCCAGCAGCCAGGAGGTGACCACGCTGCCACGCCGCCAGACTTCGGCGATTTCCGGCAGGTTCAGGTCAAACCGCTGGTCGACCGGCAGGCTGTCGCTGGCCTTGGTCTTGAGGATATCGAAACCTTCGGCATAGGCCTGCATCAGGCCGTACTCGATGCCGTTGTGGATCATCTTGACGAAATGCCCGGCACCGGCCGGGCCGGCATGGATGTAGCCCTGTTCGGCACGTTCGGTCGGGCCACTGCGCCCGCGCGTACGCGGGATGTCACCGACGCCGGGAGCGAGGGTTTTGAACAGCGGCTCCAGGCGCTCGAAAATCACCTTTTCGGCGCCGATCATCATGCAATAGCCACGCTCCAGCCCCCACACCCCGCCTGAAGTACCGACATCGACGTAGTGCAGCTTGCGCTCGGCCAACTGCTGCGCGCGACGGATATCGTCCTTGTAGAAGGTATTGCCGCCGTCGATGATCACATCGTCCGGCCCCAGCAAGTCGGCAAGCTGGGCGATGGTCTGCTCGGTCGGCTCACCGGCGGGCAGCATTACCCAGACGGCGCGCGGCGTACTCATCTGCTTGACCAGCGCGGCCAGGTCGCCAGCACCCGTGGCGCCTTCCCTGGTCAGCGCCTCGACCGCCTTGGCGTCGCGGTCGTGGACCACGGTGGTGTGCCCGTCGCGCATCAGCCGTCTTGCGATATTGCCGCCCATGCGGCCCAGCCCCACGATTCCCAGTTGCATGTGCCGATGCTCCCCGTCGATTGAAGTTGCCACGTCAGACCTTGAAGGTTAGTCCAGACCGATGGCAGATGGTTTCATAGACGAACGGCACGACCGCAATAAACAAAAAAGTTCCCATGACTGAAAAAAGAATTCAGAATCCCGGCCCGACGGAGCGTCTACGCTTACCCCTGAGACAGCCAATTGCGAGGTGTGCAAATGGGAACCTTTATGCCAGCAAGCCCACCCCAGACCCTGTACGTGCAAATCCGTCGCGATGAGTTGCGTCGTTTGCAGGACGAGCGCGACCAGCTTCGCCAACAGGTCGCCCAGTTGAATCAGCTGTTGCAGCAGGCCAAGGCACTGTCGCAGTAACCCCTCTCTTCTATCCCGCCAGCAGGGCATTGACCAAGTCGGTGATCGGGATGAACGTTGGCAAGCGCCGCGCTGATTCATCCCTCCAGTGATCGCCGTGACTGGCGACGCTGGCAGGTACAAATCGAAGGGCTTCGAGATTTCCTGCTCAGACACAGTCAAGTGCCCAAACCCTGACATTCCTGCCAGTACCCGCCGCCGCCCCACGAGATTACACTTGGCTGAATCCTCCTTCAATCAGGGGCATCAAGGCCATGTCGCTCAAACAAAAGCCTGACACGGTATTGTGCAAGTACCACTACAACTCGCTTGATCAACTCGTTGCCAGCCACTCCCCGTTGCAGCTCCCCGTGCAACGCTTCTACGAGAAAGTCCGGCTGGTCAGCGAGGTTCAGGGCCACCGGCAATTGCGGGTGATCCAATGCGCCGACCAGTTGCTTGCTCAGCAGCAGCGCCAAGGCGTCGTAGGAGAAACTACGTTGCTGGGCACTGACCCACAACGATCAATCCTGCATGCCAAAACCGCTTCCAGGCACCATCAGAAAGCCTATACCGTCTACGGCCATTGCCCTGCTGACAAGGACTCAAGTAGCTTTTTGGGCTTCAATGGCGAGCGGCCAGACCCTCTGACAGGGCACTACCTGCTCGGCAACGGCTATCGCGCCTACAATCCGGTATTGATGCGTTTCAATAGCCCGGACTCCTGGAGCCCATTCGGCCAAGGTGGTTTGAACGCCTATACCTACTGCCTGGGTGACCCAGTCAATCGGCAAGACCCTACCGGCCACGACGCGACCAACATCGCTACGATCGGGTTAGCCGCACTCGCTGTGCTGGCCGCAGTCGCGGGTTTCTTTCCTTCATTCGGGTTCAGGGCCGCTCGTGCCAACCGAAAAAGCAAAGGCGCGACGCAAGAATCAGTGTCCAGGCTTATCGCCGCACCAGTGGCGGCAATTGGTGCTGGCGTGACCCTCGCACGGGTTTCAGTGAGCGCAAGTAATCCACAATCCCCAGCGCTTCCTTGGCTTTTTGCCGTGGGTTCGATTGCATCTGCCGTCGGGCTTGGCGCAGGCATCAGTGCGGTGATTGGACATCAGCGCAACCGCATCGCTGCGAGGCGGGAGGCATGGGAGTCGAGGGCCAATTACCAACAGCTGGCATTTGTAAACGGGTATCGGAACCCGCAGAATCGGCTGGCCCCCGCCGAAGCGAACACGTACCACCATGTACGACTGAGACCTGAACCGCTTTATATCAGTCGGGCGGAACTAGGGCTGCCACAATCCACAACGCACGCTCTGCGTGCACCAAGCAAGGCAACCTATGACGCGCTGACCGCCTACAAGAGCTTGCCACTTGAAGAGCAAGACCTGTTCAAGCGAGCCTTGGACATTCGAGAGTCAACCGTTTGAATCCCCGCAACGAGAAGCCGCATGAAACAGTCGGAACTCGATCTGTTCACTACCAGTGAGCGGCACCAGGCGATCTGGATTGGTAAGAGCAGCGCAGTTCTCCCCCTATTCGCCTTGGCTGAGGTCGAAACACTGCTACCGGCCCTGCGCCAGATCATCCGCGCCGCCCCCTTGCGGCACATGATCACCCCGGGAGGTCAGCAGATGTCGGTCGCCCTGAGCAATTGCGGGGATCTGGGCTGGGTCAGCGACCGGCGCGGCTACCGCTACACACCACTGGACCCGTTGAGCAACCAGCCCTGGCCGGCCCTGCCGGAGGTTCTTCTCGAACTGGCTGCCCGCGCCGCCGAAGCCGCAGGCTTTGCGCCTTTCACCCCGGATGCCTGCCTGATCAACTGCTATGTGCCCGGCAATCGCCTGTCCCTGCACCAGGACCGCGACGAGCGCGACTACAGTCACCCCATTGTTTCGGTATCCCTGGGGTTGCCGGCGATTTTCCAGTTCGGCGGTCATCAGCGCAGTGATCGCGCGCAGCGGGTGAGCCTAAGCCATGGCGACGTGGTGGTCTGGGGCGGTGAAGACCGCCTGCGCTTTCATGGCGTATTGCCGCTCAAGCCCGGCGAGCACCCGCGCCTGGGCCAGCGGCGGATCAACCTGACCCTGCGCAAGGCCGGCCCGTGAGCAGCTACTCAGCGATGAGTGTGCCAGGCCACTGAACTGGTGGCACCTTCGCGCTCACTGCGCACCCGCGCCACCAGCTCGACCAAGGCTCGCGGGTTGGGCAACTCGCTTAGCTGGATACCGGTGATGGTGAACGCTTCATGCTCGCTGTCCTGCGGAAAATGCAGGGTCAGCGACAAGCCATCGGTACAACTGACGTCGCAACGCGTCGGCAGGAAAGCCCCTTCGATCATCTGCCGCAATTCAAGGTCACACACTCCGTTCATTGGCATGATTCAACCCTCCGTCACCCCTGGCGCCAAACACGCAGTATGGTCGCCTCGTGCACAAGTGAAAGGCCTGGCCGGCGGGAGTTCAGCACAACAGACCAATGGCTGGACGGACGGTGAACAATGACCGTTCGTCCCCTTAACCAGACATTTTTTAAAACTTTGCCGGTGCTTCGCCGCTCCCACCTTGTGTGCCGTCACATCTTCAACCGGGGGTTTCACCCTGACGGGAACATTGCTCATACGTTGAAAGGGACAGACAGCGAACCATGATCAACGCAAAACTCTACGTTATCGACTATCACCTGCATGGCGACCACAAGTCGTTCGTCATCCGTGCCGAAGCGATGGACAACGCCGAGGCCTGGCACTGGGCAAGCTGCGATGCGGGTGTGGGCAAAATCGGGCGTTATGGCCGGGAAAAGGTGAAGAAAGTCAGCAAGCCACTGGCCGAGCGCTACGGCATTACCGAGGTGACGTGGCGCCAGTCCAGCTGAGTGAAGTCCACAGGTGCTGCGCGGCGTAGGCCCGCCACGGGCTCCAGGCTTTGGCGCGCTCGGCCAGCGGCGTTTCAGGGCCTTCAAGCAGCCGCAGCGCCTTGACCAGGGCGACATCGCCCAGCGGGAAGGCATCGGCTTCGCGCAGGTAACGCAAGGCCAGGTACTGAGCGCTCCACGGGCCAATGCCGCGTAAGGAGCAGAGTGCCGCTACGCGGTTCTCCAGCCCCTTGGCTTGTGCCAGCAGGCGCGGGTTGATCGCCAGGGCCTGGGCCATCCCGGTCAGGGTGTTGGCGCGTGAGCGCGGCATGCCCAAGGTGCTCAGGTCTTCGTTTGCCACGGCCTGCGCCACAGGGAACAGATGCGTCAGGCCCGGATGACCACTGTCGAACGGCTGCCCATGGCGGCTGACCATGCGGCTGGCGAGGGTGATCGCCCCGGCCACTGAGATCTGCTGGCCGAGCACCGTGCGCATGGCCTGTTCGAATGCATCCCAGCCCCCGGGGACGCGCAGGCCGGGGTGCCGCGCAATGAGGTCGGCCATCAGCGGGTCGCGGGACAGGGTTTGCTCGATGTGCTGAAGGTCGGCATCGAGATCGAAAACCCGCCGCACGCGCAGGGTCAGCAGTGGGAGTAGGTTCGGGGGGATATCGCTGAAGGTGACTTGCAGGCGATTGCCACGGGCTGGGCTTACGCCAAGGGTGCCGCGCTTGCCCCCTATGGCGAAGGTGCGCGAGTAGACGTTGTCGGCGACAACCTCGATGCCGGTGATGGCGCGAGCCTGCAGAAAGGCGAGCAAGGCCGGCCAGTGATAAGGCGGGCGGTAAGCCAGCCAAATGACCAGACGGCCTTGCTGCAGGGATCGCTGGTGGGGTGCGGGGAACATCACTCAGCCTCCTTGCTTGAACATCATGAGGGACTCTCGCGGGGGGTGTCAGAAATTTTGTGTTCGGGCATAACATGAGCAAGAGGTGCATGTATGCCAACCAAAAAGAAACCCGCGCGCCAAGCGCCACGAGAATTACCGAAAATCGGCTATTCGGATAATCGT
>NZ_JAMDGY010000106.1 GCF_028656955.1 Pseudomonas fontis | reverse complement strand
TCCGTTGAACATTGGGGGCAAGGTCGCGCGCAGCTGGATACGCTGGCTCTCGCGGTTTGGCTGGTGCGTGTAGTGGAAGCTGGTGATGGGCTCTGGCACGGGAAGGCACGTGTATTGCTGGTGTCGGATGGGTGGCCGGATTTTATTGGGTAGTGGTTTTCTGGGGGGCTTTCGGGCCGGTTCCGCCGTGACGGCGGGGGTGTCAGAAATTTTGTGTTCGGGCATAACATGAGCAAGAGGTGCATGTATGCCAACCAAAAAGAAACCCGCGCGCCAAGCGCCACGAGAATTACCGAAAATCCCGAAAGAGCTGCTTGAGCAGTTCGGGGACGGGCTGATGACGGCAGAAGCCATCGAGGATGCCTCTGCTGCCTTCAAGAAGGCCTTGATTGAACGAGCCCTGAGTGCCGAACTTGGTCACCACCTGGGCTATCCGCCGGGCGCGCAGCGCCCCGCGGATGAGGGCAACCTACGCAACGGCAAAAGCGGAAAGACGGTTCTAACCGGTGACGGCCCGCTGCGGTTGGATATTCCCCGCGACCGGGACGGCAGTTTTTCACCCATTCTGATCCCCAAGCACGAACGTCGTTACACCGGCTTCGATGACAAAATCATCGCCATGTACGCCCGTGGCATGACCGTCAGAGAGATCCGCGCGTTTCTCTCCGAACAGTACGGGACGGACGTTTCGCCTGACTTCATCAGCTCTGTAACCGACGAGGTCATGGAGGAAATCGGTGCGTGGCAACAGCGGCCCCTGGAGCCGATGTACCCGGTCATTTTCTTCGATGCTCTGCGCGTCAAAATCCGCGAAGAGGGCCTGGTCCGCAACAAGGCAATCTATTTGGCGTTGGGTGTTTTGCCAGACGGAACACGCGATATTTTGGGCATCTGGATCGAGAACACCGAAGGCGCCAAGTTTTGGATGAAGGTCTTCAATGACCTGAAAGTGCGTGGTGTCGAAGACGTGCTGATCGCCGTAACCGATGGCCTTAAAGGTATGCCGGAGGCTCTAAGTGCAGTGTTTCCAGAGACGACACTGCAAACGTGCATCGTCCATCTGATCCGCAACAGCCTTGACTACGCGGCGTGGGACAAGCGCCGTGAACTGGCCAAAGCGCTCAAACCGATCTATCAGGCAATCAACGCCGAGGCGGCTGAACAAGCGTTGGACGCATTTGAAAGCGGGCCTTGGGGCAAGCAGTATCCAACGGTTGCGGTTGCCTGGAGGCGCGTCTGGGATCGAGTGATTCCATTCTTCGTTTTCCCGCCGGCCATCCGGAAAGTGATTTACACAACCAACGCTATCGAAAGCATCAACGCTCAGCTACGCAAGATCATCAAGACCCGCGGTCACTTCCCGACCGACGATGCGGCGACCAAATTGATCTGGCTTGGGCTGCGCAATATCACTGCGAACTGGGGCTCTGCCGCCCATGACTGGAAAAGCGCGATGAATCAATTTGCGATTCTGTACGGAGATCGATTTATCAGGCCGACCTGGTAAAAGCACGGCCTGCCTGACGGCAGGCCGTTACCGGCCCGCACACAAAAAATCTGACAGTCCCCGCCATACCTGTAGATACCGTCATGCCCGTCACCGGGCAAGTGCTAACTTCGGGTCCTAAGGTTGTCCCGACTTCAGCACCCCAAAGA
>NZ_JAMDGY010000105.1 GCF_028656955.1 Pseudomonas fontis | reverse complement strand
CCCGCCGTAAGGGCGGAAGAGGCCAAAAAGCCCAATAAATTCAATGGATAAGCTCACAAAAAACCCATCAAAAGCATCGCTGGCAAGGCCAGCTCCCACAAAGGCCATCAGTATTCCTACTGAAGAAACAGAAAGTGCCTACATAGCCACCCTAGGTCCTACGACGTATCCTACTCGATCTTCTGAAAAGTCCAGATTGCCGCCCATTCACCCTGCCAGTAGGCTCGGTGAGTCACTGAAAACTCAGTGATCGGGTTTGGCGATCCGGGTCAATTAGGAAGACATGTCATACGTTTATGGCAGTCTGCGCACGGGAGGGCTTCGGCCCTGCCGGGTTTTTTCCTTTCCTGGTTCGCCAACCCATGCGCAGCTGCCACCCAATCGTTTGGCGACGACCTGCTGGCAGTTTCACTTTTTAAAAAAGGAAATGTGCCATGACCCAAACTGTCCCCGGCCCACCGCTAGCCGACTGCTACACAACCCCCCACTCCATCGGCCACTGCCTCGAGCACGATGACATCTTCTGCGTCGCCCCCGGCATCAGCGCCGAAGACGCCCTCACGCATATCTCGCTGCTGCTCAAGTGCGCCAGCATCACCTGCAACCAGGCCATCGAGCTGGCCAGCGACCCGTCCCTGGGCTTCATGCAATGCACCCAGCAAACGGTGGAACTGGCTTATGGATTGGCCAACTCCCTGGCCGACAGCATCAGCAATCCCTCACCGCATCGCCCACCAGAGTAAACGCTGGCCCGCTGCTTGCCTTTACCCTGTAAAGCCCGCCTGGCCTGGGCTCGAGGCAATCGAGCACGGTCCAGGGGGCACACCTACCTTGTGGCGATACGCTCATTCACGTCGGACTGATGCCACCATGCCGAAAGTGTCCACCATGTCTGCGGTCTATACACGCCGTTAAAAGTGACCCGCCGTCAGGGCGCAAGGGGCCCTCAGCCCCTCGATCAAGCGTCCAGACACCACCTGCTCCGTCGGCAACGCCGGCTCTCACAGAGACTTCATTGCGCCGCTTGCAGCATCGCCACCGGCACGGCCTTGAGCGCGCCTTCGAGGTTGCGATAGCGGGTGTACTGGTCTGACGACGGCAACAACCGCCCCCGCTCCACCACACGTCGCCCGTCGAGCAGATAGCGCACCGTCTGCTCCCTGGCAGGCGACCCCGGCACCGGGTTGAGGTCGGCCGCCAGCACGCGCATCGACTCGTCAATGCACCCCTCCAGCACGGCATTGATCTTCTCCGGCTCCAGCCCGCCATCGTCCACGCAATGCTCGCCACAGCGCCGGAACGACAGGCTCTGCACTTCAATGCGTGCGCGATACAGCAACGAACCGCCAAGGTCCTGAAGCTCGACCTGGCTGACCAGCACAAAACTGCCACGGTCCGGGCTGATCATCACCTGCGGGTTGATCACCAACCGCGCGCTGATCGCGCCGGTGGACGGGCGCAGCCCGGCATTGTTGCTCGCCTCGTTGTAGCGCTGCTGCAAACGGCCGTTGTAGGGGTGGTCATCAAGAACCACCGCCATGTTCTGCGCCGCCTGCTTGGCATCGTGCTCGGCTTCACGCTCAAGCGCCGCACTGCCGATCTGGGTGTTGATCGCGCTGGCCAGCAACAGGCCCAGCGCGCCCCCACCCGAGGTGGCACTGTGGGCCAGCGAATGATTGGTTTCCCGCGCCTTTTCGGCTTGCTTGGGATCAATCATCAGGCTTGCATCGACCCAGCCCGTGGCCGGCACCTGGACCTCGACCCGCGCACCGTGCTCGTTCAGGTAGCGCAGCGCCGTCGGGTCATGGATATCCGCCGGGCGTGGCGCCTGCTGCGCACAACCACTCAGCAGCAGGGCCAGCAACACCCCACGCTTCATTGGGCAAACGGCGTGACGAGCAGTTGGCGGCTGTTGTCGAGCGCCTGATAGAAGGCATTCGACAGGTTGCTGTAGGCCGGCTGGTCCCACTCGCCCTGGGCAGGCTGGGTCACGGCGAAGGGTTTGAACCAGAGCAGGCGGCTGTCCTGCACGTCCACCAGAATGCCGCGCCCGGCAATGACCGGGATCGGATCGCTGGTCGGCACGATGCTGTAGTAGCTGCGGGTAGCGCCAGTGCTGTCGATGGCCAGTACCAGCAGCCGGTCGATGCCGTAGGTGGCTTTCAGGGCGCTGATGTCACGCTCCATGTAGCCTTCCTTGAAGGTGGTTTCCTTGTACTTGCTCAGGTCGACTTTCTCGTCGATGCGCTTGGCCTTGTAGCCCTTGGCTTCGAGCTTCTTGACGATGACGTCAGGCAGGGTATTGATGTCGGCCAGGTCCCAGGTGCTGACATGGTCGCTGAGCTTGCTGTTGATCCCGGTATTGATGGCCAGGTCGAGCAGCCCCTGGTTGCCGGTCAGCATCAGACGTGGTGCTGCAGTCTGGGTCATGGCGACCCCGATGACCTGGTTCTTGTCGTTCCAGAACTGCTGGTCGAACTCCACTGGCGGCTGATGGTTGGCACAGCCAGTAACGATCAGGCACAGCAACAGCACCGCATACCCACGCAAAAATTGCATCACTCATTTCCCTATGTTTGATTGAGACTGGCGTTGTATCGGCCAGTGCGCAGCAAACATAATGGCATTGAGACATCATTCTCAATATTTTTTGAACTGCCTCAGTAGACCGCCAGGTGCGTATCCGTCAGCCGCTGCGTTTGCAGGTACGGCAACACCGCCGCCAGCAGCGGCGCCTTGAACGGCTCCTGGAAGCGATGCGCCAACCCCGGGATCAGCCGCAACTGGCTGCCCTGGATATGCGCCGCCAAATGCACCCCATGCATCACTGGCAACAGCGGGTCTGCCGTGCCATGCACCACCAGTGTCGGCACGCGCAGCTTGTTCAGCAGCGCTACCCGGCTCGGCTCAGCCAGAATCGCCATGATCTGCCGCTTCACCCCTTCCGGGTTGAACGCCCGGTCATAGGCAGTTGCCGCCTGCTTCAACAGCTCCTGACGATCATCCGGAAACGCCGGGCTGCTCAGCGCCGCGAGCAGATCCGCCTGCTGCTCCAACGCCGCTTCACGACTTGGGGCACCACGCCGCGCCAACTGCTCGACCAACGCCGGGGCCGGCGCCGGTAATCCCACAGCCCCCGAACTGGACATGATCAACGTCAGGCTCTCGACCCGCTCCGGCGCCATGGCCGCCAGGTGCTGGGCAATCATCCCGCCCATGCTCACCCCCAGCACATGGAAGCGCTCGACGTGCAAGGCATCCATCAGGCCCAAGCCATCGTCTGCCATGTCGGTCAGGGTATAGGGCGCCGCCACCGGCAAGCCGAGCTTGTAGCGCAGCACTTCGAAGGTCAGGTTGGCGCCAGGCGGGGCCTGGGTCCAGGTCGACAGGCCGACATCGCGGTTGTCATAGCGAATCACCCGAAAACCCTGTTCGCACAAGGCCACCACCACTTCATCGGGCCAGTGGATCAGCTGCCCACCCAAGCCCATGACCAGCAACAAGGCCGGGTCACCGGTGCGCCCGATGCTCTGATAGGCCAGGCTGACCTGGGCCAGCTCCACCCGTTCGGTCGGCACGTTGACATCACAGCGCGACGCCGCAAAGGAAGACGATGCGCCAACCAGCGCCAGTAAAAACAAAAATGCCCGCATGAAAAAACACCAGAATGCAGATCCCCAGTAGAGCGCGAGTCTGATGAACTTCATGCCAGCGCGCTGCCACGGTTGCGTGACAATTTGATGAACCTCGCCCAACGGTAAGCCCGATACATATCTACAGCTCGGCCGATCCGGCCCTTCCCTCTAATGGCACGACCCGGTCGCCCCGTATGGCGGCCCCTGCTGCCACTGGAGACGACTGTCATGCCCAATACCCCCCAAGATGAACGCCTGCTGCGCTACGCCACCGACCTGTGCAACCAGAGCCGACAGGCGTTGCTGGCACTGATAGGCAATGCACCGGGTGCCCGCGCAACCATTGCCTCGATGTTGCAACTGAACTGGCAGCTCGACAGCGATCACGTCCTTTTTCGGTTCTTCGACCGTGCTGGCCGCCCCACAGCAAGTGTCAGCCTCAGCGAGGCCTGCGCCTTCGTCCATCAACAGCCCAGCTCTGCGCTGCTCGATACCAATGTTGAAGTGGAGGGACTACCGGCTGGCAACGCTCTGCTGAGTTTCACGCCCAGGGAGGTCTACGACTACCTCAAGGCGTTCGCCCCAGACGCCTACCTGCTCTCGCACTGGAAAGAGTACTGGATCGCCAGGGCACCAGGCACGGCGCTCGCCCGCAAGGCCCTGGCCCAGTATCACTACCGCCAGCACAACCGTGCGGCATGCCAGCTAGGGCTGCTCCCACTGATCGACGCAGAGGCCATTGACGCGGCATTCGAAGCCTGGATGAACACGTTGCAGCGCGACATGCTCACGGCCTTGAACAACAGCTTCGGCCAGGAGCTGGCAGACCACGGAGCGGCGTCACTCCTGGCCAGCGATCAGTTCGACCAGCAGCGCCGCAGCCAGATCGCGCTGGTAGAAGCACCGCTGTGGAGTGCCCCCGCCCCCGAGCCTGCACAACTGCTGCCGACCTTCGGCAGCCTCAGCTTGGATATCCCGCCCAGCCTGCGGCAAGCCTCGATTGCAAACCAACAAGCGGCCTTCGCGGCCTTGCTGGGCGAGGACTTTCAGGGCGATACCAACGACCCGCGCCTGCTCGCCTTGGCCAGCGAATTCCAGCGACTGCGCGCGGCGCAAGACGCCGCCTACGCGGCAGCCCAAGCGCTGGTACAGGCCAGTACCCCGCAAGACCTCTACGCCCTGCGCTATCGACCCAACGCCCACTACGACGCCCTGTACCGCGCACGCATCGAAGGCCTGCTTGCCGAAGGCCAACTGCAACGCACGCTGGCGCAACTCGACAGCCAGGAGCACGCGCTGCTGGTCGCCGCCCTGTCCAACCCCGGCGAAACGCCGCCAGCCAGCGTTGCAACGTTGACCCTCACGTTGCACAGCGAGGTCAGCCACAGCGAAGAACTGGCCGGCGCATTGCTCATCAGCCAAGGCCCGGTGCAACACACCAAAGGCAGCGTGCTGCTGTACTTGCCGGGCCGTGGCGCCGGCTTGCAGCGTTTCGCCTCTCGCGACGAACTCGAGCGCACGCTGTTCAAGCATCATTCCGACGATACCCAGGCGGCCATAACCTACGCGCCACTGGACAGCGAGCCGATGGAATACAGCCTGCAAAGCCAGCTATATCGCTGCGAGCAGGAAGCCAAGGCGCTGCTGCGCACTTACCCCACCGCCACCCACGCAGTGCAGCAGGCAGAGGCATTGCAGCAACTGATCGAACAAACCCGCGCCAGCCTGCTGGCCGCAGAAAACCCGGCCCGCGAGCAGGCCTACCGGCAACTGCTCGAACAGAACCAGAGCAGCCAACTGGCCGGGCACTTGCCCACCTGGCTCGCCACCCTGCCCACTCCCACCC
This sequence comes from Pseudomonas fontis, assembly GCF_028656955.1. Lineage (GTDB taxonomy): Bacteria > Pseudomonadota > Gammaproteobacteria > Pseudomonadales > Pseudomonadaceae > Aquipseudomonas > Aquipseudomonas fontis. Next base: position 5,766 of record NZ_JAMDGY010000105.1, on the reverse strand, counting down.
GCCTGCGCCTGAAAACCCTGATCAATGCCTACATCACCGCCATGCAACTGGCCCACGACCAGCTGGAGCACGACCTGCCCCTGCGCGAGGACTTCAGTCGGGTACGGATCCAGCGCCAGCTACGCGAGGACTTTGCGGTTGAAGCGCCTTATGCGGTATTGATCGACGTGCCGGACGCGGTCAATTTGCAGAAGGAGATCATCAGCGGCGCCGGCACTGCGGGCACCCCGTTCAAGCTGGTGCCCGTGGCGAGCCAGGCCAGGACCACCCTTACCCTGGAAGCGCTGGCACAACTGAATATCGACGCGGACCTGCGCCAGCGCCTGACGTTCATGCGCGTCGACATCCAGGGTGGCAGCGTTGCCGGGCAAGCGGCCCTGCGCAACGGCATCGACAAAGCCTGGCTGATCAATACGGTGACGACCCTGGACCTGGCCCGCCAGTACGAGCAGTGCATCCGCGATGCCTTCATGGGCGCGGCGCAGGAATCCGAATTCAGCCGCGAATTTCGCCGAGAATGCCTGCTCGAACCCATTCGCCTGATGCTCCAGCTGCAAGGCGAATATGCCCGCGTACAACTGGAGCTGGACGACAGCGCTTACCAGATCCTCAACACTGCCATCGATGCGGCAAGCCGAGCGGCTTATCAGGTTGATGGTCGAGAAATCGAACTGCTGCCGGCCACCTTGACCAGCGGCGGGACCGACACCGACGGGCACGCCGTGACGCTGTCCGGAGTGACCTTCATCCACGAACGGCTCAGCGGCCAGACCCTGCTGTACCTGCCCGACGTACCGGACGGCAAATACCTGCGCCACTACTCCAGCCTTGAAGCCGCCCGCGAAGGGTTGTTCCGCCGCACCCTGGACAACGACATGATCCCCTACCTGGCCGGGCGCACCCTGCTCGGCGACCCCCAGGCGCATATCAGCCGGCTCAACCAGGCGCACTTGCAGCGCTTCGACAAGATCATCGGTGTCGGCCAGGCCTGGCCGGCCAGCACCTCGCTGGCCAACCACCTGCTCGATGCGCAAATGGGCCGGCTCATCGAGGCGCACCGCAGCAGCGCCCGCAGCAACGACGCGCTGTACCTGGACAACGCCGCGTTGCAACACGGGATGGTCTTCAACTACCTGAAGATGGCGCTCGGCATGCTGCCTTTCGTGGGTACCGCGATTGCGCTCTACGACGCCTGGGACGCCAGCAACCTGGCAGTGACCGCGTTTGTCCGCGGCCAGATCGGCCAGGGGCTGTACCAGCTCGAATCAGCATTGTGCTCGCTGCTGGATGCGGCGCTGGATCTATTGCCGGGGGTGCCGGTATCGCCTGTTTCGGCGCGCGCGATTGCCCGCCAGCGGCAATTGAGTACGTTGGGCACACTTGGGCGCAAGGCCCTCGCGCCGAGCATGCAACAGGCTCGGCGGGTGCTTGAGCGCTTCAGTGGCTACGAGTGCCTTGAACCCGTCGACCTACTGGGCTTGCAAGCGGCCAGCGAAGGCATTTACCGCGGCGTCTACCGCCATGCGCAAGGTGATTTCATCCTCTGCCAGGGCCGCCTCTACCAGGTCGAACTGCATGACAGCCCGCGCACCTGGCGGCTGAGCGGCACAGCGAGCAAAACCTACAAGCAGCCAATTGCACTGGATGAATCAGGACAATGGAACACCCATGGCGCGCTGTACGGCACGCTGGTGGACGGCGGGTTGGCGGGCGGTGGCAACACGGTTGGGCATCTGGCGGATGCGCTTGACCCGCTGTGGCCATTGGCAATCCGTGAGCGCCTGCCGCGCTGGTGGCGGGACCAGGCGCATCGACGCTTCCTGGCCTTGAAGAATGCATCAGTGTCGAAGGCCCAGCAGTTGTCCGCGCATCACGAGACCACCGTGGCCCTGCAGCGTCAGCATCTCACCCTAGACGGCTCGCCCCAGGGTGATGCGCTATTCGAAACAATCCGCAAGCGCTCACTGAAAGAACTGGCCATGGCCGAAACGGCGATCAGTGAACTGAACGAGCTGCTGCCCTTGACCAGCGGCAACAACCAAACGGCGTTCACTGGCCTGCGCGAGCGCATCGTGGACATCTATATCCAGCGTGCAGCCGAAAAACTGACGATAGACCAGATGGAGACCTCGAATTTCCTCGACCAGTTGGACGCCCTCAACCAGCAGCCCATGGAAACGCTTGCCGACTACCTGAGCGTGATGCAGCAGCGCAGGCACTTGACCCTTCGCGCGCTGGAAGCTGTTGAGGCACTGCAAGTGCAACGCGACCGTATCATGCAATGGTCGGACCTCGGCTTCGATAGCAACCTTCGCCAGAAAGTAAAAACGCGAGTCCGGCAAACCATCCGTTATGAAAACCCGAACATCCGCGACCTGTTGAAAACTGCCAATCTGCTGGAGCTGGTCAATCGCTACGATGCCATCAACGACCTGAGCTGGATCTACCTGGAGCACCCGCATCTACAACAGCGTCTGGAGGTCATTCGCGCCCTGGGGCATCAGCGCGATCTATCCGAAATCAATTCCAATGTGACGCAACGCCGCATCCTGCTGGATGACTGCATCCGCACCTATCAACAGTACCAACGCGCCCTCAATGCCTGGACGTCGGGCTACCCGGAGTTCTTCGACATGACCCAGGTAGTGGCGTTGCAGGAAGGCCTTGAACGGGCAACCGCCCTGGCTGAAGCGTGGCTGCGCAGAATGCCGCGACCTGAGCGACCTGCGCCCATTGAAGGCGTGGTGCCGCCTACCCGGCGCATCTTCGAACTTGAGGGGCAGGGATTGGTGATTGGCGAAGAAGTCACGGCCGGCCCGGCCCCGCGCTTCAGCACCACCGGACCACGCGGGCGCCAGGAAACCTACGAGCAAGCTGCCGACGGCCGCTGGCATCTACTGCAAGGCACTGATCGCATCACCCCCGATATCGTGGTCACCGATGTTCGCCGCCTGACCCGCGAAGCCCGGGCCCGGGTGCAGGCGTTGCCGGCCTACACCCGGCGCGCGCAGGGCTATGCACAGCAGGGCATGCAGCCGGTGGATCTGGAACAGCTGATGCTTAGTGAGGCAAACGAGCTTGACCTGCGGGCACAACGCATTGCCCAGCAAGACCCGCAGGCTGAAGTCATCGCTGTGCTCAACAGCCATGCCCACGGCTTGCGTGCCGAGGGCCGAGCCTTGCGCATTCGGCAAACGCTGACCAGCCAGACCCCGACCGAGGGCCATCTGGATTACCTGATCAGCCAGGAGAGCGTGGATATCGTCAAGACGGGCCCGCCGGTGCAACAGCCCAATCGACCCGATGGCCGCCGCGACTTCCTGCAAGAGTACGAGGTGCGTGACCTGAGCCAGAATCCACCCCAGCCACTGTGGTGGGCGCACTTCCATTACAACAAGGCGCAAGCGCCCTTCGCCGACTTCGAAAAGGCCCACCTGAAGCTACCGTCACAACGTTTTCTCGGCCTGCAGTGGCAACAGGCACAGGCCGAAGCGACGCCCATCTGGCGCGGCAACATCGGTCGACCTTTGGCCGAGCGATACTTCAGCACGCTGTAAACACCGGCAGCGTTGACGGCAGCGCGGGCAACATGAGACAAACTCAACATATCTTTGTTTATCTCAAAAAGTTCTCATGGAGCCCCCCCGGTGCTGGAAATTCGTCACCTGAAAACCCTGCATGCCCTGCGCGAAGCCGACAGCCTGGTTGAGGCTGCCGAGCGCCTGCACCTGACCCAGTCGGCGCTGTCCCATCAGTTCAAGGAACTGGAAGAGCGCCTGGGCATGCCGTTGTTCATGCGCAAGACCAAGCCGGTACGCTTTACCAGTGCCGGCCTGCGCCTGCTGCAACTGGCGGATGCCACCCTGCCGCTGCTGCGCGGGGCCGAGCGCGATATCGCCCGGCTGGCCGGCGGAACGGCTGGGCGGCTGCACATGGCAATCGAGTGCCACAGCTGCTTCCAGTGGCTGATGCCGACCATCGACCAGTTCCGCGACGCCTGGCCCGAAGTGGAGCTGGACCTGGCCTCGGGCTTTGCCTTCGCGCCACTGCCGGCACTGGCGCGCGGCGACCTGGACCTGGTGGTGACCTCCGACCCGGTGGATTTGGCCGGTATCACCTATGTGCCGCTGTTCACCTACGAAGCCATGCTGGCGGTGGCCAACCAGCATGCGCTGGCAAGCAAACCCTTCATCGTCCCGCAGGACCTGGCCACGGAAACCCTGATCACCTACCCGGTGGAGCGTGACCGCCTGGACATCTTCACCCGCTTCCTGGAGCCGGCCGATATCGAGCCTGCACAGGTGCGCACCTCGGAGCTGACGGTGATGATGATGCAACTGGTCGCCAGTGGCCGGGGGGTCTGCGGCATGCCGCATTGGGCGCTGCATGAGTACAGCTCGCGCGGTTACGTGAAGGGCAAGCGCCTGGGTGACAAGGGCCTGTTCGCCACCCTGTACGCCGCGGTGCGCACCGACATGCTCGATGCGCCGTACATGCGCGACTTCCTGCTGACCGCCAAGGACACTTCCTTCTCTACCCTCGACGGGGTCAGCGCGGTGCGTTGAGCCTCAGGCCAGCTTGCGCTGCTCCTGCACCAGGCGCAGCGCGAGGGCTGCCAGCACGAAGCCCATCACGTAGCGTTGCAGCACCAGCCACAGCGGGTAGCGCACGAACCAGCCAGCGATGCCCGCGGCGAACAGCGCGATCAGCAGGTTGACGCTGAAGCTCACGCCGATCTGGGTCAGGCCCAGGGCCAGGCTCTGCGCCAGCACCGAACCGTTTTCCGGGGAGATGAACTGCGGCAGGATCGACAGGTAGAACATCGCCACCTTGGGGTTCAGCACGCTGGTCAGAAAACCCATCAGCACCAGCTTGCGCGGTGAGTCTTCGGGCAGGTCGCGGGCTTCGAACGGCGAGCGCGCGCCGGGCTTGACCGCTTGCCAGGCCATCCACAGCAGGTAGGCGGCGCCGGCCCATTTCAGCAGGTCGTAACCCAGTGGCACGGCCATGAACAAGGCGGTCAGGCCGAGGGCGGCGGCGCTCATGTGCACCAGGAAGCCGCCCACTACCCCAAGCAACGAGGTGACGCCGGCCATGCGGCCCTGGCAGATCGAGCGCGAGATCAGGTAGATCATGTTCGGGCCTGGCGTCAGGACCATCAGCAAGGCGGCGCCGGTGAACAGCAGCCAGTCGTGAAGGGGGATCATCGTGCACTCCGTTGCAGGGGAAATCAGGCCGGGCGAACAGTAGACGCGCGGTACAGGGGCAGGATCAAGTCTCGCGTCAGCGGGGCCAGTTCCAGGTCGCCGAGGGCGTGGGGGTCGACCCAGATGGCTTCCTCGATTTCGGCGGCGGGGTGTACCTCGATGTCGATGTGCAGTTGGAACAGTTCGGCCTGGACTTCGAAACCGGGCTCGTTGGCGGCAGGGGCGCTGAACTGGCCGAGGTAGCGGGCCTGGTGCGGGTCGATGGCGAGGTTCAGCTCTTCACTGAGTTCGCGGGCCAGGGCGGCGATGGGTTGCTCCTGCGGCTCGATCTTGCCGCCGGGCTGCATGAACGCCAGGGTGCCGCGCTTGCGCACCAGCAGGGTGTGGCCGCGGGCATTGAGCAAGAGGGCGGCGGCGATACGGATGGTTTTGCTCATGGCAGGTTCCGGGGTTTTCGGGGTGGGCAAGGATCCCATTTTGCGGGAAGGCTGGCGAGCACAGGCTTATACCTCTGTCCCACAGCAACTGCCTTGCGCAGCTTTTGTAGATACCGTCTTGC
>NZ_JAMDGY010000104.1 GCF_028656955.1 Pseudomonas fontis | reverse complement strand
CGCCGTAAAGGCGGAAGGGGGCATCAAAAACAACAAAATCAATGGGATAGGCCAACAAATTCAAGCCAAACCTAAACAACCAACCCCCGCAAAACCTGCTTATCCACTTTCCCCGTAGCATTCAGGGGCATCACCTCCACCACCTGCACCTTGCGCGGCACCTTGTAGTTGGCCATCTGCTCCCGACACCAGCTGATAAACCCTGCCGGATCAATCGCCTGACCCGCCACCGGCAGCACAAACGCCATGGCCACCTCACCCAACCGCTCATCCGCCACACCAATCACCGCCGCCTGCGCCACACCTGGATGCAGCAACAACGAATGCTCGATCTCCGCTGGGTACACATTGAACCCGCCGGTAATGATCATGTCCTTCAGCCGCCCGGTAATACGCAAATACCCGGCATCATCCAGCACCCCGACATCACCGGTATGCAGCCAACCCTCGGCATCCACCGCATCCTGGCTACCCTGCGGGTCATTCAGGTACCCCTGCATCAGGTTGTATCCACGAATCAGCACCTCGCCGTTGCCTTCGGCACAGCGGATCTCAACCCCCGGCATGGCCCGGCCGCTGGTGCTGGCCACTCGCTCGGCACTGTCGCCCGGGCGGCAGATGCTGGCAAAGCCACACGCCTCGGTAAGCCCGTAGGCCGTGACAATGGTGCTGAACCCCAGCTCATCACGCATGCGCGCAATCATCTCCACCGGGATCGCCGCTGCGCCAGTCACGGCAACCCGCAACGAACTGAGGTCGTATTGCCCACGCCGAGGATGCGCCAACAAGGTCTGGTACAAGGTCGGCGGCCCCGGCAATACGTTGATGCGCGCCTGCTGTACGCACTCGAGCACCGCCTGCACATCGAACACCTGGTGCGGCACGATGGTGCAGCCACGCATCAACGCCGCCAACCAACCGGCCTTGTAGCCAAAGGAATGGAAGAACGGATTGACGATCAGGTAACGCTCACCCTGGCGCAGGCCAACGATTTCGCTCCAGTCACGGACCACCTGCAGGTTCTGCCCGTGGCACGTCATCACGCCCTTGGGCTTGCCCGATGTACCCGAGGTGAACAGCAGGTCGGACAAGGTCTGCGCATTAACCAACGCTTCGCGTTCACCCAGCGCATCCTCAGGGACCTGCTGCGCCAGCGCCATGAATGCAGCCCAGCTCAAGCCGGTATCCAGCGCCGCTTGCGGCCGGATGTGCACGATCTGCCGCAACGCCGGCAAAGGCTCATCGCGCAGCATGGCGGGGTAGTCGGTGTCGAGGAAACGACCGACACTGAACAGCACGCAGCTGCCGCTTTCGCGCAGGATATGCGCGGTTTCACTGCCCTTCATCCGCGTATTGAGCGGCACCAGCGTGGCACCGACACTTTGCAGGGCCGCCGCCGCGACGATCCACTCCCACAGGTTGGGTGCCCATACCGCCACCCGGTCCGCTACCTGCACGTCCAGGGCGAGCAGGGCGCGGGCGGCCTGTTGGCGCAGGTGCTCGAGTTGTCGATAACTGATGCTCTGCCCACCATCCTCGATAGCCGCTTGGTCAGCATAGATCCGGGCTGCACGGGCAAAGAGCTGGGCGATGGTCTGGGCATTTTCGATAGGCGCCATGGTGCCTCCTCAGGCAGAGGATGAAAAATCAGGGGGATAAGGGCCGGGCAGGGCGCCCGGCCCAGGTAATCAGGCGCTTGGCGGGGCGAAGCGACGGCCGGCGGAGAAGCCGCCATCGACCGCGATCATCTGCCCACTGACAAAGGACGCTTCGTCCGAGGCCAGGAACAACGCGACATTGGCCACCTCATCCGGCTGCCCGGAGCGGTTGAGCATGTGCTGGGAGGCAAAGAAGGCATGGAACGCCTGCTGCTCGCGGACCATGCTGGTCATCGGCGTTTCGATCAGCCCCGGGCACAGCCCGTTCACGCGAATATTGGCGTAGCCATAGTCGATGGCCATCGAGCGGGTCAGCTGGTTGATGCCGCCCTTGGACACGTTGTACGCCACATTGCCGTCGCAGCCCTGCAGGCCGAAGATCGAGCCGACGTTGATGATCGAGCCGCTGCGCTGCGACGCCATCTGTGCCAGCACGTACTTGCTGGTAAGCATGCTGCCGGTCAGGTTGATGTCCAGTACCCGCTGCCAGTTGGCCGTGGTGGTCTGGGTCACGCTGCCCTGGTCGGCAACGCCGGCAGCATTGACCAGCACGTCGAGCCGCCCGAAACGGCTGATCACGTCGCTCATCACCTGCTGCACCTGCGCTTCGTCACGCACATCCAGGGTCATGAACAGGCCAGGGAAGTCCGCCGGCGCTTCACCGATATCCAGGCCGACCACCTGGGCCCCCTCGGCAGCGAAACGGCGCACACAGGCCAGGCCGATTCCCGATGCACCGCCAGTAACAACGGCGACCTTGTTCTGCAAACGAGCCATAACTGAACCTCTGTCTTATTGTTGTTGAGCGATCCGGCTGCCGAGTCTAACCGCAGCCGGACCACGGATGATCGTCCATTGAGACTAGGGCACCGTTCAATCCGGGAACCTCAAGCGCACCCGCGGGCCTATCGGGCGGCTCTGGCAGGCCAGGGTCCAGCCGGCGGCCAGCTCGGCGGCGCTGAGCACATCGTTGCGCGCCAGGCGGGTTTCACCCTCCTGCACGGTGCACATGCAGGCACCGCAAAAGCCTTCTTCACACGAGGACGGCACGTCCAGGCCAGCGCTGCGACAGCTCTGCAGCAGGGTTTCGCCGGGTTGGCAGGTAATTTCGTGCTGCTGGCCGTCCAGCTCGACGAGCAGCGATTCGCAGGCCACCTCACCCTCGAATACCTGCTCAACCACCTCATCAGGATCGGGTGGAGACACAAAGCGCTCGACATGGATGCGTTCTGCCGCCTCGCCCAGGGCCAGCAAGGCGCGCTCGACCGTATCCATGAAGGGGGCGGGGCCGCAGATGAAGTACTCGCCACCTTCCAACCCGCGCACCAATTGACGGACCTGGGCATCGCCGAGGAAGCCCTGTACCGAATCGAGCACATGCACGATCTCCAGGCGCTCGGGGTAGTCGCGCGCCAACTGGCGCAACTCGTCACGGAATATCACCGAGGCCTCATCGCGGTTGGCGTACACCAGCTTGATCGGGCGCTCGCTGCCCAGCAGGGTCGACTTGAGGATCGACATCACCGGGGTGATGCCCGAGCCGCCGCCAAACAACACCAGCGGCCACGCGCTGTCATCGCCCAGGCAGAAATGCCCGGCCGGTGGCAGCACCTCCAGCCAGTCACCGACCTGGACCTGCTGGTTCATCCAGTTCGACACCCGGCCACCCTCGACCCGCTTGATGGTCACCTTGGGCCGGGGGTCGCACAGCGGCGAGCTGGCCATCGAGTAGCAGCGGGTCAGCAGCTTGCCGGCGCAGGGCACGCGAAAGCCGAGAAACTGCCCGGCCTTGTAGTGAAAGCGCGCGCGCAGGTGCTCCGGCACCTCGAACACCAGCGAGCGTGCGTCGGCGGTTTCATCGATCACCGCGCAGACCTGTAGCCGATAGCTGCCCATGCTCATGCCTGCCTCAGATGCCGCTGATCAATTGCGCGTTGTCCACGCGGATTTCCGCGCCGTTGACGAAGCTTGATTCGTCGCTGGCCAGGAACAGCACCACGTTGGCGATGGCCCGTGGGGCGCACATGCGGTTCATCGGGTCCTGGTCGAGCACTTCCTGGGGGATCGCCTGGCCGCCAGTCAGCGCCTGGGTCATCGGCGTGTTGACGCCGTCCGGGTGCACGCTGTTGCAGCGGATGCGGTAGCCCTTCTGCTTGCAGTGCAAGGCGATGGAACGGGTCATGGCGGCCACTGCGCCCTTGGAAGCGGAATAGGCGCAGAACATCGGCATGGCGCCCAGCGCTGCAACCGAGGACATGTTCACGATCGAGCCGCCGCCGGTGTTTTTCATCGCCTCGATGGCGTACTTGCAGCCCAGGAAGTAGCCGTCACCGTTGATCCGCTGGACCTTCTGCCAGGTCTCCAGCGAGGTGTCCTCGATGCTGCCGGGAATCAGGATGGCGGCGTTGTTGACCAGCACGTCGAGACGCCCGAAGTGTTCCAGGGTGGTGCTGATCACCTGCTGCCAGTCCTGTTCACTGGCAATGTCATGGCGGATGAACAGGGCGTTGCCACCGATCTCGGCGGCTACCTTGCGCCCGGCATCTTCATTGAGGTCGGTGAGCACGACGCGTGCGCCCTGGCGCGCCAACAGCAGGGCGTCTTCGCGCCCGATTCCACTGGCGGCGCCGGTGACGATGCAGACTTTGCCTTCTACGCGTTGCATGGGTGTTCTCCTGATGGCGTGGTGTTGGCGGCGCCATGCCCGGCCACATGAGCCGCGGCACGACGCCCGGAATAGATGCAATCGGCCAGGGACAGGCCGGAGATGTACAGGTTGGAGGCGACCCCCACGGCATTGCGCCCGGCGCTATACAGGCCGGCGATAGGCTCGCCGTACGCGTCCAGCACCTGGCCGCTGCGCTCGTCTACCCGCAGCCCGCCGAGGGTGATGGCCGGGCAGGGGAACAGCTTGCTGTCATAGGACAGGTCGCAGGCGTACCAGGGCCCGTGCTCCAGCGACGCGCGCATGCCTGGCGACTTGCCGAGCGGGTCAGTGATTTCGCCACGGGCCGCGCGGTTGTAGGTTTCCACGCTATGGCGCAGGGCGCTTTCCGGCAGCCCGCAGCGCTGTGCGAGGTGTTCCAGGCTGTTGCTGCGCCGGGCGTTGAACAGCAGGTTGAGCAGTACCGGCAGGCGTTGGAACTGCCACACCTTGCCCGGCCCGACCTGGCGCAGTGACTCGTTGACCAGGGCGCGGTTGAGAATCAGGATGGCCCGGCCGTGGTTTTCCTCGACCATGGCATGGCCCAGGGTGGCGCCGTAGACCTCTTCGTTGCAGTAGCGCCGGCCCTGGGCGTTGACGATGATGCCGCGTGCCCAGGCCAGTGGCGGGTTGATGAAGCGCCAGGCGCTGACCTTGTCCATGCGAGTGACGCTGCCGCCAACGCTCTGGCCCAGGGCGATGCCGCTGCCATCGCAGCCGGTGGTGCCTAGCGGCAGGCCGGCGAGGTACTGCGGGGCGTATTGGCGCACCAGCGCGCGATTGAGGATAAAACCGCCACTGCTCAGCAACACGCCTTTTTCTGCGCGGATCAGGGTGCGCTTTGCGTTTCGTTGCTCGATTTTTCGCAGGCGTGAGCGCAGATGGTCAGCGAGAGCCGGGGCGTACATATGAATGTTGCTGGCCCAGCGCGCCAGGCGCGCATGACGGCGGGCGGCTGGGCTGTCGGGCGGCAATTGCCAGGCTTCGACGCCCAGCACTCGGTCGTTGCTGTCCAGGACCAGGCGGCGCACTTCGCATTGGCTGTGCAGGCGCACGCCCTGGCGCAGGGCGCTGGCCTTGAGTGGGGCGAACAGGCTGGCACCGGACATCCCCGGCCCCTTGACGCGGTGGCCGCGCGGGGCTGGGACGGCGTGTGCGGCGTAGGCCGGCACGGTTTCGTTGCCGGAGTAATACAGGTAGAACTGGTCGCTGGGGTAGGAGGTTTTTTGCGGCGGCACGCTGGCTTCGAAGGCGACGCCCTGGCGTTCCAGCCAGGCCAGTTGCGCGCAGCTGCGCTCGCAGAAGTCCTGCAGGGTGGCTGGCGACACGGCCTCGCCGACCTCTTGGCGCAGGTAGTCGAACATCGCGGCGCTGCTGTCCTGGTAGCCGGCTTTTTGCTGATACGGCGTACCGCCCCCAGCGTAGACCACACCGCCACTGAGGGCGGTGGCGCCACCCCCGGCGAAACGGTCGAGGGCCAGCACACGCAGGCCGTGGCTGCTGGCCTCGATGGCTGCGCAAGCGCCGGCACCGCCGAAGCCGACGACCACCAGGTCCGCCTGATCGTCCCAGCGCAGGGCCTCTGCACTGCTGACCCGGATCGGTGTCAACGCCTGCACACGCTCCATGGCCGCGCCTCAGCCAGCCACGGCGTAGGTGGCGGCCGGCGTTGCGGTGGTGGTGTAGCTGCCGTCCAGGTACACCAGCGGGGTGATCTCGCTGGTGGTGCGGATGCGCAGGATGCGCCCGATGAAGACGGTGTGGGTGCCGTAGCTGAACTGGCCGTCCTGGCGGCAGAGAATCGAGGACTGGGCGTCGGCGAGGTACGGGATGCCCTCGTCGCTGGTCAGCCAGTTGCCACGCTCGAAACGCGCTTCACCCTTGATGGCGCCGCTGCACAGGTGGGCCAGGTCCTGTTGCTCGAGGCCCAGGATGTTGACGCAGAAGTCGGCTCCGCTCGCCAATGCGGCATGCGGGGAGGCCGACTGGTTGACGCAGATGAGCAATGACGGTGGCTCGGTGCTCAACGAGTCGACTGCAGTGGCCGCCATGGCGAAACGCTCGCGGCCATTGCTGGTGGTGATGATGGTGACCGACTTGGCCAGGCGGCGCATGGCCTGCAGCATGTCGGCTTTCAGGTTGGTGGTGGTCATCGCACTGGCCTCTTGTTGGCTTGGAGTACGATGGATTCTTGCAATGTGCGGTAGGGGAAACATCGTCCGAGGGGACTAGTTCTTTGTTGGGTGCTTTTTGGTGTGGGGTGAATAGTCTCGCGTCCTGCGTTCAGCCTCTGGAAAATCAAAATTCGCTTCGCTCTTGCTCGGCACACGATGAGCGCAACGGTCTTGCACAATTTTGTAGCCGCTGTCGTCAGGCTGCGCTGGAGCCCGTTAGGGCTCCCAAAGGCGGCGCCTGCTATGCAGGCGAGCGCAGCCTGACGGCAGCGGCTACGTTTAGCAGCGATGGACCGCGAAGCAATTGTGACGTTGACTTGATCTGTCGGGCGCTGGGCCATTCGCAAGCGTACCGAGTACTGAGCAGGCCGTTCGTGCTACCGTTCGCAGCCCGCCGCCTGGCGGGCTGGTTTTTTTGCGCGATAGGGTTCAGGTCTTGATGGTTCACGCTCGGGGTTTTCTGCAACAGGCCGCCACGCTCACAGCCCTGGTGCTGCTAGCTGGCTGCGCGGCTCAACCGTTGGACTTGGCCAAGGCCAGCGCGGGCTCGCCGCTCAAGCCCGTCGCGGTAAGCACCTCGACCTTCACCCTGCAAACGCTGCAACCGCTGGCGGTGAACAGCAAGCGCCTGCGCGTCTATATAGAAGGTGACGGCCGCGCCTGGATCACCAGCCGCACGGTCAGCAACGACCCGACACCAACGACCAGCATGACCCTGGGCTTCGCCCTCAGTGACCCGCAGCCATCGGTGTACATGGCCCGGCCGTGCCAGTTCATCCGCAGCGCCAACTGCACGCAGAGCGTGTGGACCACTGCGCGCTTCAGCAATGCGGTGGTGCAGGCCCAAAGCGAAGTACTCGACGCCCTCAAGGCCCGTTATGGCGTGCAGGGTTTTGAACTGGTGGGCTATTCGGGGGGCGCGGCGGTGGCGTTGTTGCTGGCGGCGCGGCGCAGCGATGTGCTGCAGGTGCAGACCCTGGCCGGCAATATCGACCCGCTGGCCTGGACCCAGCTCAAGGTCCTGACGCCGCTGAGCGGCTCGTTGAACCCGGCTGACTACGCCGAGCAACTGACCAAGCTGCCGCAACGCCACTTCATCGGTGCCAACGACAAGGTGGTCCCGCAGGCAGTCAGCGAGGCGTACCTGCGCAAGGTCCGGCCCAGCTGCAGTGAGACCGTCAGCGTGCAGGCAGATCATCATTCAGGGTTCGAGGCGAGCTGGCTGGCCAATCGGAACAGGGCCATCACCTGCGGGAACTGAGCCGGGCTGAAAATCGCCCGATCAGAAATACAGGCCCACATTGACCATCATTGCCGAGGCGCCCAGCAGGACCATTTCCGCGCCGACCGGGCCGGCCTTCACGCCCAGCGACGGGATGATCGCCGGCGCAACGCCGTAGCGGTTGAAGGGGATCTTGTCGCGGTATTCGCCACGGTAGCCCTGCAACAGGCCGCCGGTGACCTTCGCATAGAAAGGCGTCGATTCGCTGTCGAAGCGCTTGCCGACGTAGGCGTACTGGGTGCGCTGGCTGAACGAGTTGCGAAAGGTCGCGGCACCCGCGACCTTGCCGCCCTGGCCCTGGTATTCCAGGCCGATCAGGTTCTGCTGGTTGTTGTGCTCGGGGTCGGGGTGAAAGTGCGTGGTGTAGACGCTGGTTTGCAGGTACCACTGGTCTCCCTGGTTGGCCTCGGCCGTGGTCATCTCCAGCGCCAGGAACAGGCTCAGTGGAGCAAGCAGGAGGTTGGGTTTCATAGGTGCTGGTCCGGATCTGTAGGATCTTTTCTGAAGTGGCCGCCAGTCTAAGCCCGGCTACCTGAACGAAACCTGTCATCACGCTGAAACGCTTCATCGGTCGCGCAAATTTGAAAAGTGCGGCGTTACTCGACAGAATCCCGTCCCTCGCTGGCCATTGGTGCCAGATGTTCGCGGTAAAAAGGGGTGGTGGTTGAACGAACAGACATTGTCCATGCGTCTGGAACGCGTGGCGGCGCATGTGCCGGCCGGTGCGCGGCTGGCCGATATCGGCTCCGATCACGGCTATCTGCCGGTGGCGTTGATGCGCCGTGGTGCGATTGCGGCGGCGGTAGCCGGGGAAGTGGCGGTTACGCCGTTCCATGCGGCGGCGCGCACGGTGCGCGAGAACGAGCTGGAGCAGCACGTCAGCGTGCGCCTGGCCAATGGCCTGGCGGCGATCGAGGCGCAGGACGGGATCACCGCCGTCACCATCTGTGGCATGGGCGGCGAGACGATTCGCGACATTCTCGAGAACGGCAAGGCGCGCCTGAGTGGTCGGGAGCGGTTGATCCTGCAGCCCAATGGCGGCGAGCAGGCATTGCGCCATTGGCTGATGGACAATGGCTACCGCATCCTCCATGAGGAAATGCTGCGGGAGAACCGTTTCGACTACGAGATCATCGTTGCCGAGCGCGCCGAGCCGGTGGCCTATACCCCCGAAGAGCTGTATTTCGGCCCGCTGCTGATGCAGGCCCGCAGCGCGGCGTTCCTCTCCAAGTGGCAGCACATGCTGATCCAGAAGCAAAAGACCCTGGGCAACTTTGCCCGTGCGCGGCAGGCCGTGCCCGAGGAGAAAGTGCAGGTGGTGGCCCAGCAGGAGCGGTGGATTGCCGAATTGTTGGCGTGAGGCGTTAGAAAGACATGCATGTCGGTGCGGATGTGGGCTTTAATGCCGGCAGTCTGATCAAGGAAGATAACGACATTGAAAACAGCATTCGGCGCTTTGCTTCTTGCCTGCCTGACCGCCAACGCATGGGCTGACGCGCCCACCGTCGGCTTCCAGTCCACTACCCTGGCGGACGCGCGCAATGGGCGTGCGCTGGACATGGTGGTCTGGTACCCCAGCGCCACGACTGCCGGCGCACAGCTGATTGCCGATGACGTCGCATTTGTCGGTGCCTCTGTTGTTCGCGACGCGCCTCCGACGGCGGGTGAGCATCCGTTGGTGGTGCTCTCCCATGGTTACCGAGGCAACTGGAGCAACCAGATGTGGCTGGCGAGCGCGCTGGCCCGGCAGGGTTACATTGTCGCGGCGCTCAACCACCCCGGTTCGACAACGCACGACCGCAGCCCACAAGCGGCGGCGCAGCTGTGGCAGCGGCCGGTCGATGTGAGCCGGGTGATTGACGCGGTCACCGGCCAGCCTGAAAAATATGGCGTGGTGGCAGCGCCGCGCATTGCCGTGGTGGGGCATTCACTAGGTGGCTGGACGGCCTTGGAGGTCGCCGGCGCGCGTTTCGACCCGGAGCGTTTTGCCCGTGACTGCAAAGTGCACGCGCAGTTGTCCAGTTGCAACGTTTACCAAACGATGAACGCTGCCAGTACCCCTGCATTGAAGACTGAGCTGGCGGCTGATTGGCGGGATAAGCGTGTGACGGCGATCGTGACCCTGGACTTGGGCCTGTCGCGAGGGATGACCGATGAAAGCCTGGCAGCCCTGCCGGTGCCGACGCTGGTGATTGCGGCGGGGGTGCCGTCGCAGGACCTGCCTGCCGAGCTGGAGTCCGCCAACCTGAGCAAGCGCCTGCCGGCGGCTTCAAGCCGTTATGTCGAGATCAGTGACGCCAGCCATTTCAGCTTCTTGTCGCAGTGCAAGCCTGGGGCGGTGGAGCTGCTTGAAGAGGATATGCCGGGCGACGGGATCATTTGTCAGGATGGGCAAGGGGGGCGTTCGCGGGAGGTGATTCAGGGGCAGGTTGTGGCGTTGGTTAGTGAGTTTTTGGGGCGCGCGTTTGGCGATAAAAAAGAGGGTTTTGTAAAGCGCTAAGGTTTGGATTGCTAGTGCTCTTTTTGCCGTTGGCAACAGCACTGACAGATCGATTTCCAAGAGGAAATACCTCGACTTTAGCAACTGAATCAACACAGCTTCAGCAAGAGGATTCTACCTGTATTTGCTGACGCTAGGTTAGGCTGTCATAGCCACCCGACAAACATAGGAAAGTTAAGTGTGACTGATTCGATCAACCAAAACATCGAAACCAATTTGAAACTCTACTTGGCTCGTGAAAAATCGGATCAGGCCATATTACTCACAGGAGGGTGGGGGTGCGGAAAGACACATTTTATTGACAACTTTATCAAGCGCCAAAGCTCAGAGAAACTCAAGCTTATTAAAGTCAGCCTGTTTGGGCTGAGTACTCTCTCAGAGATCGAGGATCGCATGCTGGGGGCTTTTCACCCCGTCATGGACTCAAAGGCATTAAAATTGCTGGGGGGTTCCGTTAAGAAAGTGGCGGCCTTGGTTAAGCTGGATGTGCTGGGTGACAGTAGTCCGGACGTCTCCCTTTCGGCAAGCGCAGACAAACTAAATATATTCAATTTACTGATCAGTGGCAGGACCGATTTTGCTCTAATTTTGGATGATCTTGAGCGCACTGAAATTGATATTCAGAAACTGCTCGGTTACATTAATCATATTGTGGAAACCTGCAAGATAAAGACAATTCTTATTGCTAATGAGGTGGAGCTTGAAAAGAATTGCGGGGATAGCTATAGAAAATTCAAGGAAAAAGCAATTTGTAAAACATTTGAGGTTGGGCATGACCCTGAAGCCGTCATTGATTCATTTCTTGAAGGTGACGCAGAACGTATTGGGTCATTTAAAAAAATCATCTTGGAAATGTACGCTGCC
Organism: Pseudomonas fontis; assembly: GCF_028656955.1. GTDB lineage: Bacteria > Pseudomonadota > Gammaproteobacteria > Pseudomonadales > Pseudomonadaceae > Aquipseudomonas > Aquipseudomonas fontis. The sequence continues at coordinate 98,386 of NZ_JAMDGY010000104.1, read as the reverse complement.
TCAAGCTGCAGAAACCTCCGGTCACTTAAGCAGGCGATTGACGACTTTTCTCAGATGTATGAGGTTCTGGATGCGGAGTTCCGCACCAGTGAGCAGTATGGGAACACCCTTGCAAAAACTTTCTTTGCGCTCAGTATGGAAGTGAAGTGTGCGGCATTGGACAGAAAAACACTTCTGTCTGGTACTGTGCTTCAACCAGATTCATCGTTCACGAAAAAATACTTTCCGCTCGAACACCCCGTGCTTAGAGAGAGTTTTTGGGCGGAAGCCCTATTTAGTTGTGATTACTCAAATATCAATACCCTCTCAAGGGCGCTGTCACTTTTTGTCGTGCCGATAACGCCGGAGCTGGATGTATTGACTCAGCTCCATGGCTTTCAAAACCTAGAGGAAGAGAGTTTTAGAGCGTTGGCAAGTAGGTTGGCGGTTGAAGTGCTAGCTCAAGAAGATGACCTTCCGGCGACCTATCTAAGGAAGGTGGATTTATTGGCTAAATTTATCGCGAACGACTTGAGTGAGGTGGTTTTTTCAGAGCTTGCCCACAGCTTAAAGTCCTACACTGAAAAATATCAATCCTGCGACACATGGAAGACCTGTAAGCTCGATGAATTCAGTCGGTACGAGATTACTCATTTGACGAAAATTCCAGAGCTTTCCGAGGCCTACGAACAGTTCTTAAATACCCATGCGCGTGCCTATACGCTTGCGCAGAGTGAGCGCTCACAGCACCTTGCCTCAAATAAGTTGGCTACGTTTTACGAGGCCGCATCAAACGGTGATCGCGGGGTGCTCATAGCACTGTTGCTTACAGAGCACCGGCACACAGAATTTTTCACTAAGGTTGACGCGGAGCGCTTTGTGCAGGCGCTGTTGGACGGTTCAAATATCGCCATCTCGGAGTTCTCGGAAATCGCCTTGGAACGATATGTTTTGGACCGCTTAAGGCACAATCGAGGGAGTAATGAACTTGAGCTAGAGTTGGGCTTTTGGCTCGAAGTACGCACCCTTATTGAAGCCAGAATCAACGATGCCGCGCCGTTGAAAAAATACAATCTTAGAACATTTGTTGATTCCACGATTGTCAGTTTTTGTAGCATGCTGTCTCCCCAGGCGCTCCCCGATCAATAGCGAAACCTACGGTAGAGGGCGGCCCCGCTTTAGCGACCGCCTGATCCTAGATGGCGTGCTCTGGGGGGCTCTGCTCAGGTACAACGTATCATCACCAGGTTTCTTTGAGCACAGAACGAAACAGTTCGGAAAGTAATCCCTCAACTTCTTTGCGTTCGCTACGGGTCGGTTTGATGAGCTCAAGTCTATTGAGTTCGCGTTCAATGAATTTCTGGATCGGTATGATTTGGGGCGACAATCCCATTTCCGGAGACGAGCGTTTTGTTATGAGTAAGTCATCAAGAGCCCGTTGGAACTCGGGTTCTCCTTCGATAACTGTGCGCAGCGTGTCAAACTCTATGGGAGCAGGTGTTTTAAATTGCTCTAGCCAGCGCACGGACAGCAATGGGCGTAGTACATAGAAGTATTTTTTCAGAGGGACGTTAGGGGTTTGTAAATACCCTCTGTAGTTGGTTTTGGCCATGCTGCGATAGTGGTAGATACCACTTTCTATAGAGTACACCAGCGGTAGCAATTCCTTGGCCCGTTCGTGAAAGGACCCAGTGTGTTCGTAAATAATCGGCGACTGTACCCATTCCACAAAGCCTGGGTTGGACTTCCAAAATAACCTAAGTGCCTTTCGTAGATCCCAGCCGTTGATGTCCATGTCGTCGATGATGGGATATTCGATGACGTCGCGTAACTCCTCGAGACCGACAGAGAGATACCAGTCGGGTTTGTTCACGTAGATGAAGCGCGCATCGTAGTCGCTATTGGGTGAGGCGAACCCCCACGCGCGACTTCCTGACTCAACCGCTAACAAAATTTTTGCATCGTGCTCGTTCTCCGCGCGGCGTAAGCGGCCCCGAACTTCTTCTTGAACAGCCATGGAAATCATGAGCGAACCCTACTTGGACAATGATTCACTTGTACACTACTTGCCCAAACGGGCGCTGTCTAGCTAGTTGCTTCTGACTGACAATAAGTAACGCTAATTTAGCTGTCTATCATTGAGGCTTACCGTTTCGGCCATTAACTGCCATTTGTGACGTGCAGCAATCGGACGACACCAGTCATCACAGATACTTCTCTGCCATACGCTTGGCAAGTCTGCAGGGCGATCAGTCCTTGGACGCCGTCGCCGGTGATTCCGAAAATTCTCTGAGCATGCGCCGGGTGAAGTCGGGCACGCGGCTCGATGAACAATGTCCGCAGTTTTGGAGGTGACCGGGGAGAGCGTCGAGCATAGTCAAGCAGAGCCTGGCTAGGATTAAGGTTCACGAGCCAGACTGACGCCCACAACCGCTATTTACAAACCCTCGACTCTACTCAAAAACTCAAACGGGCCGCACCTGCGGCCCTAAACTACACCGACATTTAACGCGCCTCTATCCCATCCAGCACTGCAAGGGTCAAAGACTTCGCCATTTCCAGCAATTGCTGAGACCCCCATAAAAACTCCCGGGTACTCTCATCCGTCTTCTCGACAACCTGCGTATTGATCTCATACGCAGCCCTGAGCAGAACAGAGACATGTACCAGCGCGTCTTCGATATCGACACCAGGTTGAATGGCAAACAGGGGAGGATGACTGCCATCGCAGGAGCCGAAGCTTGCTGACGCGGGGAGGGTGTAGGCGAGGGGTGGATCAGGAACGATTTTTATCATTGTGTTGCTCCTTGATTGACGGAGCCGCCACGTACGTGACCAAACGATGGGTGGCGACTGTACGCAGGTTGGTCAACCGGGAATCAAGGAACCCGGCGCGCACGAAGGCGCCCCGCGCACAGCCGCCATAACACGAAACAGCAGACACTAAAAAAGCGCCACTGAATCGGATAGGGACGCTTGTGCGCCTTGATTAACGCAGGTGACCAAACCTGATCGCTGAATTTGCAGCGACGACGGGAGAGTAGCGGTGTTCAGGAGGGGTTTCAAGGCTACCCAGCGCGTATCGACAAGTTTCGGAAATGTCTGATAAGCCCGTACTTATAGAAACGTCGGCGGCGGAGGCGACCAAGGTGAGTATCTTGCCTGTCTGCCATTGAGACCGATCGATGTCGGCCAGAGGCCAGGCGACACACAGGCTTAACTGGCGACCTTCGGCAGTTCGCTTTGCAATGCGTGCTCTCTGTTTCGCTCCAGCTCATCAAGAATCTGCGCATTGGCTTCTGCCCAGTCATACAGGGCCATCAATGGCTCCACAAAACGCAGGCCAAAGTCAGTGAGTGAGTATTCCACCATCGGTGGGACCACCTGGAAAACCTTGCGATCTATCAGCTTGTCCCCCTCCAGCTCACGGAGCGTTTGCGTGAGCATCTTCTTGGAGATGCCCGGCATGCTTCGCTGTAGTTGGCCTGTGCGAAGCGGGCCAAAACTCAGCACGTATATCACCATGGAAGTCCATTTAGGCGTCAGCAGCGCATGGATGCGGCGCGGAGGGCAGGTTTCACAAATAACCAGTGGGGTGCCCGGATTGCGTACGTTTGGAGTTTTCATGGTTACCTAAAGGTGCCTAGGTTTCAAAACAGTGCCTAATCGACAAATAGACCCTTGTGGCTCAACCTTACCTCAAGCACTTTCTGCTGTCGCTCCCGTACATCTTTTCGAGGAAATTGGACATGACCACTCAAACCACGATGCGCGCCCTGGTTCTCCATGACTATGCCAGCGGCACGTTCACCGAAACCCAAGTGCCTCGCCCCACTGTAGATGCTGGCAAGGTACTCGTACGCATCATCGCCAGCGGCGTTAACCCAATTGATTTCAAGATCCGCACCGGGGCGGCTCCGTATGCCATGCCTGAGCTGCCGGCAATTCTGGGTACTGACCTGGCCGGTGTGGTGGAAGAAGTGGGTGCAGGGGTTAGCGCCTTCAAGAAAGGCGATGAGGTGTATGGTCTTACCGGTGGTGTGCGTGGCTTGCCAGGCTCACTTGCCGAATACGCTGTGGTTGATGCGGACTTGATTGCCATCAAACCGAAAAACCTCAGCATGCGTGAAGCCGCAGCGCTTCCGCTGGTGTTCCTGACGGCCTGGGAAGGTTTGGTCGATCGAGCAGGTGTCAAAGCAGGCCAGAGCGTTCTGGTACAGGGTGGTGCTGGTGGTGTTGGGCATGTGGCCATACAAATAGCCAAGGCCTTCGGTGCGAACGTCTTTGCCACGGCTAGCGCGAAAAAACGTGAAATCGTTGAGTCCTTCGGAGCCACCGCAATCGACTATCAAACCAGCTCGGTAGCGGACTACGTGGCTCAACACGCCAACGGTGTGGGCTTTGACCTGGTGTACGACACGGTAGGCGGTCAGACCCTGGATGATTCGCTGGTAGCTGTGCGCCCGTATGGGCATGTGTTGAGCTGTTATGCATTCGGTAGCCACAACCTGGCACCTGGTTCCCTGCGTTGCGTGACCCTTTCCGGCATTTTTGTGTTGCTGCCAATGCTTGGCGGGGAAGGCCGTGCTCACCATGGTGATATTTTGCGCGAAGCAACCAAGCTGGCCGAAGCAGGCAAGCTCAAGCCATTACTTGATGAACAGCATTACAAACTCTCTGAAGCACATGCTGCACATGATGCATTGGAGGCAGGCAAGGTGATTGGCAAAGTAGTCATTGATGTCGCCTAGTCAGCAACCGAGGATTGCGTAAGCAGCTCGTTCGTCCCTGAAAATTGCACACCCACCCACATTGCCTAAGCTTCATTGGTCCTGCCCATGAGCCGCGTTGGCCCCTTCAGCGGCCAAGACAGCTCTGCTGTATTCCCGGGAGTTTCTGCCAATACAAGATTAAGCAGGTGGCAAACAATGGCTGCATACCAACGGTGGTCAATCGATAGCGTGGCGCTGGGCGCCGTACTGGGCGTCCTGCCCGCCGCACACGCCGATGATGCGGCCGAGCTGGCCAAGCAGGCGCTCAACCCGGTGGCGGCGATGTACAGCCTGCCCGTGCAATACAACTGGGACCAGAAAATCGGGCCCAGCGGCGACGGCATGCACAGCGTGACCAACATTCAACCCGTGCTGCCCTTTACCTTGAATGAAGACTGGAACCTGATCTCCCGGACGATCCTGCCGGTGATCAACCAGCATGGCCTGGCACCCGATGGCGCGGCAGACAAGTCCGGGGTCGGGGATATCACGCAAAGCTTTTTCTTCTCGCCGAAAAAGCCGACAGACAGCGGCTGGATACTGGGCGCCGGCCCGGCCCTGTTGATCCCCACCGCAAGTGATGAGCTACTGGGCAATGAGCAATGGGGGCTCGGCCCGACGGCGGTGGCGTTGAAGCAATCAAATGGCTGGACCCGCGGCGTACTGGCCAACCACCTCTGGGGCCTGGAGGGCAGCCCGGACCATGACAAGGCCAAGGTCAACCAGACATTCCTGCAACCATTCCTCTCCTACACCACGTCGTCCCTGACCACTTATGGGATCAACTCGGAGTCGACCTACGACTGGCAAGCGCGCGAATGGTCGGTGCCGGTGAACCTGACGGTCACGCAGTTGTTCAAGGTCGATGGGCACCCCGTGACGGTACAAGCCGGGCCCCGTTACTGGCTCGACAGCCCCGAGGATGGTCCGCACGGCTGGGGCTTTCGTTTCGCGGTGACGCTGTTGTTTCCGCGTTGATGCCTGACAGCCCGCGACTCGCCGCGCTCAGGCCATATCGCTTCTCACGAACGCCTCGCCGAGAAAATCCAGCAGCGCGCGCACCGAAGGCAGCAAACCGCGCCGGGAAGGGAACACGGCGTGGACGATGCCGGTACGCGGCAGCCACTCGGGCAACAGGTTGACCAGGCGGCCGCTGCTCAGGTCGTCCTTTACCACGACTGATGGCAGATGCACCGCACCTGCCCCGATCAGGGCAGCCTGGCGCAATGCGATCAGGTCATCGGTCACCAGCCGGGGGCTATGCGCGACCTGCGCGCTGGCACCCGCCGGCCCATCTAACTGCCATTGGTAAACGTGTTGCGGCGAGCCCCAGTGCAGGGTCGGCAACGCGGCCACCTCGGCAGGCGTGGGGTGTTGCGGCAGTTGCTGGAGCAACTGCGGCGCACCCACGACGCATTGCTGGCTTTCCCCCAGGACCTTCATCACCAGGTCGCTGCTCTCCAGCGGCGGGAAGCGTACCCGCAGGGCGACGTCGATGCCTTCCTGGATCAAATCCACCTGGCGATTGCTGCTCTCCACATGCAGCTCGATCAACGGGTAGGCCATCATGAACTCCGCCAGCATCGGGCCAACCCAGAAGTTCAGCAGCGCGGTCGGGCAGCTCAAGCGCACCACGCCCCTGGGCTCTGAACGGTGGCGCTCAACCGCTTCAGTGGCCGCCGCAGCCTCCACCAGCATGGCCGTGCAGTGCCGGTAGAACACCTGGCCGATTTCCGTTACCGAAAAATGCCGGGTGGAACGCTGGATCAGGCGCACCCCCATGCGCTCCTCAAGCAGCGCAATGCGCCGGCTCAGTTTCGACTTGGGCAAGTCCAGCGCTCGGCCGGCAGGGGTGAAGCCGCCGTGCTCGACCACCTGCGCGAAGTAGTAGAAATCGTTGAGGTCATCCACTGCGTTGTTCTCCAAATAGAACACTGAAGGCAATTTTTACAGACTACCCGCAGCATTGTTGCAGATCTATCGTGTTCTCCATCGATTTAGCAAGGTCGGCTTAGATAGAGGCCCCGTTAAACATCCCCCTGGCTGCAGCGACCTGCAGCCAGAAACAACGCCCGCACAGGGATCAGCGGGCCACTCGGCAAGGATGCCGCTCGAGGAGACACCAACATGAGCAACTTCAACCAGATTGCCAACTTCAACGGCCAGCGCCCGGTGATCGACCCGGACGACACCGCGATGTTGCTGATCGACCATCAGAGCGGGCTGTTCCAGACGGTCAAGGACATGCCCATGACTGAACTGCGCAACAACGCCATCACCCTGGCAAAAATCGCCACCCTGGCGAACATCCCGGTGATTACCACGGCCTCTGTCCCGCAGGGGCCCAATGGCCCGCTGATCCCGGAGATCCACCAAGCCGCGCCGCATGCCCAGTACGTGGCACGCAAGGGCGAGATCAACGCCTGGGACAACCCGGAGTTCGTCGCGGCCGTGGAGAAGACGGGTAAAAAGACCCTGATCATCGCTGGCACCATCACCAGCGTGTGCATGGCCTTCCCGGCGATTGCCGCAGTCAATGCCGGCTACAAGGTCTTCGCGGTGATCGATGCCTCGGGCACTTATTCGAAGATGGCCCAGGAGATCACCCTGGCGCGTGTCGTACAGGCCGGCGTGGTGCCGATGGACACCGCTGCGGTGTGCTCGGAAGTGCAGCGCACCTGGAACCGCCCGGACGCCGCGCAATGGGCCGAAGCCTACAGCGCCGTGTTCCCGCACTATCAGTTGCTGATCGAGAGCTACCTGAAGGCCCAGCAGGTGGTGAACGACAACGAGGTGCTGGATTCCCAGCGCTGATCAGCCCTTGGCGGCGCCCGCGTTCAGGGCGTGAGTGATTGAAGGGTGCTTGCGGGGTGGCCTGGTTCTGAACGGCAGGTCACCCCGGGCATCACATGACGCCAGGTAATCCTGAGTGCTAACGTGGCGACACTCGCTCAGTCAACGGAATGGCCATGACTTCCTTAAGCTCCCTGCGCGTCAGCGCCCCAGACTCGACCACCTCGCCAATTACCAACACCGCCGGGCTTTTCAGCCCGAAGGCCTGGGCCGCTTCCGTCATCTGCGCAAGGCTGCTGCGGCACTGGCGTTGATGCGCCAGTGAGGCGTTTTCGATCATCGCGACCGGGGTCCCGGCGCCCATGCCGCCCGCCAACAATGCCTCACGTACCATGTCGAGCTTGGCAACGCCCATGTACACCACCAGGGTGGTACCGCTCTGCGCCAAGGCCTGCCAATTGAGCGGGCTGTCGTCCTGGGTATGGGCCGTGACCAGCGTCACGCCACGGGCTACCCCGCGCAAGGTCAGGGGGATGCCGCATTGGGTGGCGCCCGCCAGGCCTGCGGTAATACCGTTGACCAGTTCCACTTCAATGCCATGGCCACCCAGCCATTCGGCCTCTTCACTGCCACGCCCGAAAATGCACGGGTCGCCGCCTTTGAGGCGCACCACACATTTGCCCTGGCGGGCATAGCGCAGCATCAACCGATGGATAAAGGCCTGTGGCGTCGAGCGGCAACCGCCGCGCTTGCCAACGGCGAGCACGCGCGCCAGCGGGCAATGCTCCAGCACCGCGGGGTTGACCAGGTCGTCGATCATCACCACGTCTGCCGCCCGCAAGGCACGCACGGCCTTCAGGGTCAACAGCTCGGGGTCACCCGGGCCCGCACCCACCAACCAGACTTTTCCAGGCATCTGCGTTTCTCCAACAAGAATAGTGAGTTCAGCCATGCAGCAAGGTCATCAGCAAGGCCAGGTTGAACAACAATGAAGCCAGGGCCAGCGTGCGCCAGACTTTCACCGGCTCACGCTCCAGCAATGGGCGCGGCCGGGCAGGGGGCTGATCCTCCGCCTGCTGCAAGGCCAGCAGCCACTGCTCGGCGGTTTCGTAGCGCTGCGCCGGGTCACTGGCGAGCGCTTTTTCCAGGGTCTGCGCGACCCATTCCGGCAGGTCCGGGCGATAGCGGCCGGCACTCACCGGCACCCCAAAACGGGGGCGCTGGAAAGCCTCGATTTCGCCGTACGGGTAATGCCCGGTCAGCAGCGTGTACAAGGTGACGCCTGCGCTGTAGAGGTCCTGGGCAACGCTCGGCGGTTCGCCCTTGTAGGCCTCCGGGGCGATATAGCCGGGTGTGCCGGGCAGCTCGCCATGGGCTGCGCTGGACAAGCCCGGGCAGTACGCCAGGCCAAAGTCCAGCAGGTGCAGTTCGCCGTCAGCGCCGAGCAGCAGGTTTTCCGGCTTGATGTCGCGGTGCAGGATATTGCGCCGATGCAGGATGCCCAGTGCTCGCAGCAGCCGCGTGGCCAGCTCCAGCCACGGGTTGAGGCCCAGCAGCCCATGCTGTTTGACGTGCTCGGCAAGGGTTTGCCCGGGCAGTTCGCGCATCAGGTAATACAAATGCTGACGCTGGGTGCCAGGGTGCACCGGGGGGAAATAGCGCCCCGCGACCCGCCGTAAAAACCACTCCTCGAGCAACAGGGCTTGGCCGGCGGCGTTGTCCTGCTCGCGCCGGGGTGGCAGGGTTTTCAGCAGCCAGGGCTGTTGCTGGGCATCGCGCACCCGGTACACAAGAGATTGCCGGCTCTGGGCGAGCAAACTGTCCACCTGCCAACCTTCGAACACCTGCCCGGCCTTCAAGGGCGGCGGCAATGGCCATTGCTCGACCCGGCCCAGGTCATCGCACACGCCCGGCTCGCCCAGGGCGTCGACGCGCACCAGCACGGCGCTGGCGTTGTCCTGGCTGCCGGCCAGGTGGGCGGCGCGCACCAACGCCTGGGTCGCGCCTTGCAGGTCAGGCTCGTCGCGCAGCACGCCGCTGATCGACACCTCGCTCAAGGTCGCCCAGATGCCGTCGCTGACCAGCAGAAAGCATTCGCCCTCACGCAGCTCGCCATCCAGGTAATCCACCACCACGTGCTGCTCCAGGCCAAGGGCGCGTTTGAGCACATGCTGCATGCCCGGCTGGGCCCAGACATGGTCCTGGCTGATGCGTTGCAATTGCCCGGCACACCAGCGGTACACCCGGCAGTCGCCCACGTGGGCGAGGGTGAAGTGCCTGCCGCGCAGCACCAGGGCACTCAGGGTGGTGAGCAGCGGCTGACCGCTACCGTTGCTGTGCAACCAGCGGTTCTGCGCCAGCAGCAGGCGGTCCAACGCCTGCGCCACGGTCCAGGTTTGCGGGGTGCTGTAGTAGTCGTGGGCCAATGCTTGCAGGGTCGAACGGGCGGCCAGGCCGCCGTCGGCGCACTGGCTGACGCCATCGGCCAGGGCAAACAGGTAGCCCTTGCTGCCCGCCAGGTACGGCGCCGGCGCAACCAGGCGCGTGGCGTCCTGGTTCTCGGTGCGTGGCCCGCGGCCGCTGCTGTCGGCGTAGCTCAATTGCAAGGCCATGGCCAACCACTCAGACGCGGGCTGCGGTAAAGGCGGCCGAACCCCAGGTGGTCCTCCAGCGGCTTTTCACCCCGTGCAGGCCAAACCAGGCCACCACACCGAGGCTGGCGAACAACCACAGGCCCAGCTGGTAGTCACCGGTGTTCTGCTTGATCGCCCCCAGGCCCGCCGCCAGCAGGAAACCACCGATGCCACCGGCCATGCCGATCAGCCCGGTCATCACCCCGATCTCCTTGTTGAAGCGCTGCGGCACCAGCTGGAACACCGCACCATTGGCGGCGCCCAGGCCGAGCATGGCACTGACGAACAGGGCCAGGGCGGCCACCGAGCTGGACAGGTTGAAACCCACCGCGCCAATGCACAGGGCCGCCAGGGCATACATGCCCAGCAGGGTGCGAATGCCACCGAATCGGTCAGCCAGCGCGCCGCCCAGCGGGCGCATCAGGCTGCCACCGAATACACAGGCGGCGGTGTAGTAGCCGGCCATTACCGGGTCGAGCGCGTACTGGTCGTGGAAGTAGCCGGGCAGGGCGCTGGCCAGGCCGATGAAGCCGCCGAAGGTCACGCTGTAGAAGAACATGAACCACCAGCTGTCGCGGTCACCCAGGGCCTTGAAGTAGTCGGCCATGGATTTCGCCTTGCTGCGGTTGGGCGCATTGCGGGCCATCAGGCTGAAGGCTACAAGGGTCAGCAGCAGTGGGATGACCGCCAGCCCGAGCACATTGTTCCAACCGTAGGCCGCCGCCAGCAGCGGCGCAGCCAATGCGGCCAGTACGGTGCCGGAGTTGCCTGCACCGGCGATGCCCATGGCTTTGCCCTGGTGTTCTGCCGGGTACCACTGCGATGCCAGGGGCAGGGCGACGGCAAAGGACGCACCGGCCATGCCCAGGAATACGCCGAGCAGCAGCGCCTGCTCATAGCTGTGGATGCCCAGTTGCCAGGCGCTGAACAGGGCCACGATGACAATCACCTGGCCAATGATGCCGGCGGTTTTCGGTGACAGCTGGTCCGCCAGCATGCCCATCGCAAAGCGCAGCAAGGCCCCCGCCAGAATCGGCGTGGCCACCATGAAGCCGCGCTGCTGGGTGGTCAGTTGCAGGTCGGTGGCGATCTGCACCGCCATTGGGCCCAGCAGGTACCAGACCATGAAGCTCAGGTCGAAATACAGGAAGGCGGCAAACAGCGTAGGGGTATGTCCGGCTTTCCAGAAACTGTTGGTGTTCATTCCCAGCACCTCATCTGCAAAAAGAGTCAACGAAGGTTGTGTGCTTGCAGGTGGGTGACCGCCAACGGCCACGCCACCGCCTCGTTTCCAAGGCCAAAAACACAAAGACGCCGCAATCCCGGGGTCGCTTGCGCGATGGGATGTGCGACGTCTTTGTCGTGGTGGGGCAACCGCCGTTGGCTACCTGTACCTTGCTGTTAGCAGTATGTGTGCCAGTGTTTGCTGCGCCGGGCTGGAGTGCTCAAGCTCCAGCGTTCCAGGCTGTTGCCGGGGGGGCGACGCGCGCTGCTTTCGCCAGTGCAGACCCTTGATGGTGCAGGGCTGCTGCGTTGTGGGGCATTCAGCCGAGCAGCTCGTTCATGGCGATGATCTGTTCGGCAACCTGAATCAGCTTCTGCTGCCGGCTCATGGCCTGGCGGCGCATCAGGGTATAGGCCTCTTCCTCGTTGCAGTGCTTCATTTTCATCAGCATGCCCTTGGCCAGCTCCACCCGCTTGCGCTCCGCCAGTTGTTGATCGCGGGCCTGCAACTGGGTGCGCAGCACCTGGTCGCTTTCAAAGCGCGCCATGGCCACATCGAGGATCGGCTGCAAGCGTTGGGCGTGGATGCCTTCGACGATATAGGCGCTGACCCCGGCCTTGATCGCCTGGCGCATTACCCCAGGATCGTGCTCGTCGGTGAACATGACGATCGGCCGTGGCTGATCGCGGGTCACCAGCACCACTTGCTCCATGACATCGCGGCTGGGGGACTCGGTATCGATCAACACCACGTCCGGGCGCAGCGCTTCGACCCGTGCAGGCAAGTCGATGGTCAGGCCGGATTCGTCGATGACCTCGAACCCCGCTTCACTGAGCGCCGCGCGCAAGCGCCCGACCCGTTTCGAGGTGTCGTTGATCAGCAGGATACGCAGCATGGCGGCCAGCTCCTGTCAGAGATCATCAAGGGCATGCAGCGCAAAGCTGCGCGCATAGCCGGCGGGGTCGCGGCCGTCCCACTGGCTGCCATCGAGCAACTGGCTAGCGCGCATCGGCTGGCTCGGCACGGCGATGTCCAGGGCCGTGGCTGCATCGTTGTACAGCTGCAGTTGCTGCACCTGGCGGGCCACCGCGAGGTAGTCGGGGTCTTCTCGCAGCAGGCCCCAGCGGCGGAACTGGGTCATGAACCACATGCCATCGGACAGGTAGGGGTAATTGGCCGCACCGTGATTGTGAAAGCGCAGCGGGTGCGCGTCGTGCCAGTGGTTGCCCAGCCCGTCGTGGTAGTCACCGAGCAGGCGCGGCTGGATGCTGGCCAGGGGCGCATCGAGGTAGTCGCGCCCGCTCAGCAGTTGCGCCGTGCTGCTGCGGTTCTCTCGGCTTTGCTCGATAAAGCGGCTGGCTTCGAGCACGGCCATGACCAGGGTGCGGGCGGTATTGGGGTAGCGCTCGACGAACTCGCGGGTACACGCCAGGGCCTTCTCCGGGTGGTCCGGCCAGATACTCTGGCTGGTCGCCAGGGTAAAGCCCTGACCCTGTTGCACCGCGTCGGCGCTCCAGGGTTCGCCTACGCAAAAGCCGTCGATACGCCCAGCGGCCAGGTGCGCGAGCATTTGCGGCGGCGGCACCACCACGCTGGTGACGTCCTGCAACGGGTGAATGCCCTGGCTGGCCAGCCAGTAATACAACCACATGGCATGGGTGCCAGTGGGGAAGGTCTGCGCGAAGGTAAGTTTCGTCCCGCTTTGGTGCACGCGTTGCTTCAACGCACCGGCGCTGGTCACGCCTTGCTCCTTGAGCGGCTGGGACAAGTTGATGCATTGGCCGTTCTGGTTCAGGCCCATCAGCACTGCCATGGGGGTGGCGGGCGCACCGCTGATGCCGAGCTGAGTGGCGTAGATCATGCCGTACAGGCTGTGGGCGGCATCCAGCTCGCCGCTGAGCAGCTTGTCGTTGATGCCCGCCCAGGAGGCCTGACGGTGCAGGTTCAGGGTCAAGCCGTAGGGCTGGGCAAAGCCCTGGGTCGCGGCCACCACCACCGAGGCGCAATCGCTCAGCGGCATGTAGCCGAGGTTGAGTACGTTCTTTTCCGGGGCATCGCTGCCCGCCACCCAGGCCAGGGAGTGCGAAAGCAGGCCATCACTCATAGGGTCGTTCCTGAAAACTGCTGCCACCAAAGGTCGCCGCCCGGCCGGGCTGCTGCAGCCGGTCGGGCGGTTTTGTTGCTGAGCGAGCAATAGCCGTGCCGGAGCACCGGGCCGGCGCTCAATACACATCGCGCAGGTAGCGGCGCTCCTTGCTCATGCCACTGACATACAGGGCCGCCTCGCCGCTGCTCATCCTGCCGTGTACCTGGACGATCTTTTTCAGCACCGCATCGACATCCTTGGCCATGCGGCTGGCATCGCCGCACACGTAGACATGCGCCCCTTGCTCCAGCCAGCGCCAGAGCTGTGCGCCTTCTTCGAGCATGCGTTGCTGCACGTAGATTTTCTCGGCCTGATCGCGCGAGAACGCGGTGTCCAACCGGCTGAGCAGGCCGCTGCGCTGCCAGGCGCGCAGTTCCTGGTGATAATAAAAGTCGCTGAGTACCCGTTGCTCGCCAAAGAACAGCCAGTTCTTGCCAGTTCCGCCCATGGCTTCGCGCTCTTGCAGGAAGGCCCGAAACGGCCCAATGCCGGTGCCTGGGCCAATCATGATCAGCGGCAATTGCGGGTCCTGCGGCAGGTGAAAGTGCGTCGAGCGCTGGAGAAAGATGCGCACCGGCTGGCTTGCACTGCGGTCGGCAAGAAAGCTTGAACAGACCCCGCCACGTGGCTGCCGGGCATGCTCATAACGCACGGTAGACAGGGTGATGTGTACCTCGTGCGGGTTGACCCTGGGGCTCGAAGAAATCGAGTACAGCCGTGGCTGCAAGGGCTTGAGCAGGCCGACCAACTCGTCGGCGCTGAGGCTGACCGGGTGTTCGCGCAACAGGTCGAGCAGTTGCCGCCCCCACAGCCAGCCTTTGAGCGGGGCCGGGTTGTCGTCGCTGAGCAGGGTATGCAACAGCGAACCGGCACACCGCTCGCTGACCCACTGCAACTGCTGCGCCGTGATGCGGGCGATCTCCAGGTGGTCTTGCAAGGCTTCACGCAGGGGCATGGCGGGCTGGTCTTTCAACTCAACGCTGAGCGTGCCGTCCAGTTGCAGGGTATCGAGCAGGGCGCTGATGTACTGCGGGTCATTGCTTGGCCAGATGCCGAGGGCATCGCCGGCCTGGTAGGGGAAGTCATGGCCCTGTAGATCGAAGGCGATATGCCGGGTCTCTTTTTCCGCCCCGGGGCCGTTGAGCAATTGATTGTGCAGCACCCGGGTGCGCAGCGGGCTGTGGCGGCTGTAAGGGCTGCTTTCTGCGCGGGCAGGGGGTGCGGCCGTGGTCGGCGTGCTGCTCGCCAGTTCGGCGCAAATACGCGCCATCCAGCGCTCTGCCGGCACCTGGTCATCCGGCTCGCATTCCAGGCGTGCCTGCAAGCGTTCGGCACCCAGCGATGCCAGGCGCTCGTCCAGCTTGCGGCCAAAGCCACAGAACTGGTCGTAGCTGGAGTCACCCAGGGCCAGCACGCTGTAGCGGCTGTTGGCCAAGGCTTGAGTTTCGGCGCCTTGCAAGACGCTCCAGAAGCCGCTGGCATTGTCGGGCGGGTCGCCATCGCCAAAGGTGCTGGTCACCAGGAGCACGCCGGCAGCGCTTTTCAGGTCGTCCAAGCCGGCTTCGTCCATGGCTTTCAGGCGGGCAGTGTGGCCGGCGCTGCTCAGGCGCTGGGCCAGGGTCTGCGCGAGGGTTTCGCTGTTGCCGGTCTGCGAACCCCAGAGCACCAGCCAGTGCGTGGAGTTGGCCAGGGGCGCCTGGGCGAGGGCAATATCGTCCGCGTCTGAGCGAGAAAACAATCCCGCCAGCAGACCGTTCAGCAGCAGGCGCTTGTCGGCAGGCAAGGGGGCGCAAGCGGGCAGGGTGGGCACGCCGAGCGGTTGACGCTCAGCACTGCGCAGGCCGAGCAGGTAACCCTGCAGGTAGACCTGCTCATCCGCGCTCAGTTGCACCTGTACAGGGATGTCGAGGTTGAGCGCGCGGGCGAAGGCCTCGATCTGTTGCGCGCTGGAGGGGGCAGTGCCGGCCAGCGACGGTTGGTGTTGCTGCGACAGTGGTTCAGCGGCAATGGCCTGAAGGCTGACGGCGCAAAACTTGAACGCCGGTTGCAGGGACGTGGAGTCGACGGCGTCACTGGTGATGGCGTTGACCGCGAGGTGCTCGCCGAACACGTCGTTCCAGTGGAACGGCGCAAAACAGTTGCCAGGCCGCACACGCTCACTGATGATGGCCGGCAACCGCGCCAGGCCCCGCCGGGAGCGGATCTCCACGCTGTTGCCTTCGGTGATGCCCAGGCGGGCGGCGTCGCTGGGATGGACCTCCAGCATGGGGCCGGGGTTGAGCCGGTTCAGGCTGGGCACCTTGCCGGTCTTGGTCAGCGTGTGCCATTGGTGTTGCAGGCGCCCGGTATTGAGCACCAGGGGGAAGGCGTCGTCAGGCAGTTCAGCAGGCGGCAGGTGAGGGCGGGCAAAGAACTGCGCCTTGCCGCTGGCGGTGGCAAAGGCCAGGGCCGGCTGGCTGCCGTCGGCCGCCACAGTGAGCTGTTGGCTGAGGCCGGTATTGAGGTAGCGCAGCGGGTTGCGCGCGGGGCTGTCGGGTGCAGCGCAGGGCCATTGCAGCGGCTGCTCGCGCAGGCGGGGGTAGCTGGCACCGCGAATGTCATAGCCGGTCTTGGGGTTCCAGGCGCGCTTGATCTCTTCGAACACCTCGGCGGCGCTGGCATAGCTGAAGGCCTCGGCAAAGCCCATGGCGCAGGCTACGCGGGCAATGATCTGCCAATCGGCCAAACTGTCGCCAGGCGGTTTCACGGCCTGCTGCATCAACGTCAGGTTGCGCTCGGAATTGATCATCACCCCCTCGGCTTCCGCCCACAGTGCGCCAGGCAGGAGGATGTCGGCGTAACGGTTGGTTTCAGTGTCCAGGTAGGCGTCCTGGGTGATCACCAGCTCGGCGTTCTGTAGCGCCTCGATGACCTTCTGCCGGTTGGGTACGCTGGCCACCGGGTTGCTGCAGATAATCCAGCAGGCTTTGATTGCACCGGCGGCCATGGCCTCGAACAGGGCCACGGTGCCGTCGCTACCTTCAGCGCGCAGGCTGTCGGGCGCGATTCCCCAGAGGTGCTCGACGAACGCACGGTCAGCGGCGTCAAGCGCCGAGCGCTGGCCCGGCAGGCCGGGGCCCATGTAGCCCATTTCGCGCCCGCCCATGGCGTTGGGTTGCCCGGTCAGCGAGAAAGGGCCGCTGCCCTGGCGGCAGATGGCGCCAGTGGCCAGGTGCAGGTTGCACAGGGCATTGGTGTGCCAAGTGCCTTGCACGCTCTGGTTGAGGCCCATGGTCCAGCAACTCATCCAGTTGGCCGCCTCGCCCAGCCACTGCGCAGCCTGACGGATGTCGCTTTCGGCAAGCCCGGTCAGCTCGGCCACCCGCTGCGGCGGGTAATCCTCGAGAAAGCCCGGCATGACCTCCCAGCCCTCGGTAAAGGCTGCAATGAAATCCGCGCGGGTATGGCCGTTCTTCACCAGCAAGTGCAGCAAACCATTGAGCAGGGCCAGGTCGCTACCGGCTGCGATTTGCAGGTACAGGTCGGCCTTGTCGGCAGTACTGGTGCGCCGTGGATCGACCACGATCAGCTTGGCCCCGGCCTTGACCCGATCGAGCAGGCGCAGGAACAGGATGGGGTGACAGTCGGCCATGTTCGCGCCGATCACCAGGAATACATCGCTGTGCTCAAAGTCGCTGTACGCCCCCGGTGGGCCGTCGGCACCCAATGACTGCTTGTAGCCGCTGCTGGCACTGGCCATGCAAAGCCGTGAGTTGGATTCGATGTGGCGGCTGCGCAAAAAACCCTTGGTCAGCTTGTTGGCCAGGTACTGCGCCTCCAGCGACATCTGGCCACTGACATACAGCGCCACGGCGTCGGGACCATGCTCGTCGATCACCGCTTGCAGGCGC
This sequence comes from Pseudomonas fontis, assembly GCF_028656955.1. GTDB lineage: Bacteria > Pseudomonadota > Gammaproteobacteria > Pseudomonadales > Pseudomonadaceae > Aquipseudomonas > Aquipseudomonas fontis. The sequence continues at coordinate 80,948 of NZ_JAMDGY010000104.1, read as the reverse complement.
TCGGCAGTGGCAGAGATTGCCTGGTCAATGCCGACCCGTACCGGGTCGCGCTGACGCTCATCACGCATGAAGGCATGCTCCATCCGCCCGCTGTTGGCCACCGGTTGGCCACAGGTGCTGCCCTTGGTGCACAAGCGGCCGAAGTTGCTCGGGTGCTGCCTGTCGCCCGTGACCTTGACGATCAGGTTGTTCTCTACCTGCATGACAATGCCGCAGCCCACCCCACAATAAGGGCAGACGCTACGCACGGTTTTGCTGCTGTTGCTGTCGGTCATCGCGCTTCCTCGCCAGCGCCGCCACCGGTGGGTTGTGTGGCGGCGGAAAACGACAAAGGCGCCGTGCTGCCCTTCGTTTTTCAACGGGGCTGCACGGCGCCTTTGTCGTGTCTGTTGCTGTTCGTGATGTGGGGTCATCGACGTTGACGACCTTTGCTTGAACAGACACAAAGCAATGCCCGCGCCAACTGCGGCGAAACTACCGGCCACGGGTGATCGCCCTGCGTTTGAGGGGCAATGCGTGCACATGAAATGCCGGGTGTTGTGGCGCCAGATTGGGGCTTGGCAGCCAATGTCGCACTGTTTTGGTACGGCTGGACGCCATGGCCGGGGTGTTCAGGGTGTGTTGCAAAGGCCGCTGAAAAACCCCTGATACGCCCCGCGGCCGGGCTCGCTAATGGGTCGGCAGGGGGCGGGGGAGCCAGCCCGATTGAAGCTGGCACAAGCGCTGCATAGGTGTAAGCAACTCACCGCAACTGAGCGAGTGAGACGCCCCGTCGATCAACGGCGATCGTTTGGCCAGCACAGGCCCGGGTGACAATGACGGTGTCAGGCCCAAGGGCCGGCCGCACGAACAGGCAAAGGCGCCTGGAACCTTCTGGTTCCAGGCGTTTTTTTTTGCTTTGAAATAACCGGATCGGCTTTGGCAGGTACATCTATGAACAGCAAGTTGGCGAGTGATCTGCAAAACCTGGTGGTGATCGGCAATGGCATGGTCGGCCATCACGTGGTTGAGCAACTGGTCGAACGTGGCGCGTTGGCGCGCTATCAGATCCATGTGTTCAGCGAAGAGCCACGGCGTGCGTATGACCGTGTCCACCTGTCAGAGTATTTCAGTGGACGCGATGCCGAATCCCTGGCGCTCGGCGCGGCGACGCTGTACCAGACACCGGGGGTGACCCTGCACCTGGGCGTGCCGGTTTTGGAGATCGACCGCGCGCGGCGCGAGGTGATCACCGCCGCTGGCTGCTTCCCCTATGCACAGGTGGTGCTGGCCACCGGTTCCTATCCCTTCGTGCCGCCCATCGAAGGCGCGGAGGGCGATTCGCGCCTGGTCTACCGCACCCTGGCAGACCTCGACACCATTCAGGCCGCTGCGAAGAACGCCCGGCGCGGGGTGGTGGTCGGGGGCGGCTTGCTCGGCCTGGAGGCCGCCAATGCACTCAAGTCCCTTGGCCTGGAAGCCCATGTGGTGGAATTCGCCCCACGGCTGATGCCGGTGCAGCTGGATGAGCCGGGTGGCCAGGCGCTCAAGGCGCGGATCGAGTCGCTGGGGGTGGGCGTGCACCTGGCCCGTGGCACCCAGTCGATCACCCCGGGCAGTGAGTATCGCTACCGCATGAACTTTGCCGGTGACGAGTTCCTCGAGACCGACCTGATTGTCTTCTCGGCCGGTATCCGGCCCCAGGACGCCCTGGCCAGGCAGTGCGCGCTCGGCCTGGGGGCACGGGGCGGCATTGCCATCGACAGCCAGTGCCGCAGCAGCGACCCGCACATCTATGCCGTCGGCGAGTGTGCCGCGTGGAACGACAGCGTCTTCGGCCTGGTGGCGCCGGGTTATCAGATGGCCCGCAGCGTGGCCGCGCAATTGTGTGGCGAACCGGCCGACGCCTTTGTCGGTGCGGACATGTCCACCAAGCTGAAGCTGCTCGGTGTCGATGTCGGCTCGATTGGTGACGCCCATGGCGCGACGGCCGGCGCACGCAGTTACCGTTTTATCGATGAGGCCAGCGGCAGCTATCGCCGCCTGGTGGTGTCTGCCGATGGCAAGCACGCCCTGGGCGCGGTGCTGGTGGGCGACAACAGCTACTTCGACACCCTGCTGCAATATGTGCAAAACGCGATCACCTTGCCGGCCGACCCCTCCAGCCTGATTCTGCCGTTGGGCCAGGCGGCCCCGGCGCTGGGCGTGGATGCCTTGCCGGCCAGTGCCACTGTGTGTTCCTGCCACAACGTCAGCAAGGGGGCGATCTGTTGCGCGATTGACGCCGGTTGCACCGACCTTGCCGGGTTGAAGTCGCAGACCCGCGCTGCGACCGGTTGCGGCGGTTGCGCCGGGCTGCTCAAGCAGGTGTTCGAGCATGCCCTGACCGCGCGTGGCATCAGCGTCGACAAGAGCCTGTGCGAGCACTTCGCCTATACCCGCCAGGAGCTTTACTCCATTGTGCGGGTGGAAGGTATCGAGACCTTTGAGCAGTTGCTGGCCCGCCACGGCAAAGGTCACCTGGGCTGCGCGGTGTGCAAGCCGACGGTGGGCTCGATTCTCGCCTCCTGCTGGAACCGGCAGATCCAGGAACCCTGGCTGGTGCCGTTGCAGGACACCAATGACACGTTCATGGCCAACATGCAGAAGAACGGCACCTATTCGGTGGTGCCGCGCATCCCCGGTGGCGAGGTCACTCCGGACGGCTTGATCGCCATCGGTGCAGTGGCGAAAAAGTATGACCTCTACACCAAGATCACCGGCGGCCAGCGTATCGACCTGTTCGGCGCGCAGTTGCACGAACTGCCGGATATCTGGGCCGAGCTGATTGCCGCCGGTTTCGAAACCGGGCATGCCTACGGCAAGTCCACGCGTACGGTGAAGAGTTGCGTGGGCAGCACCTGGTGCCGCTATGGCGTGCAGGACAGCGTGAAAATGGCCCTGTTGATCGAGGACCGCTACAAGGGCCTGCGCTCGCCGCACAAACTCAAGTTCGCGGTGTCCGGTTGCACCCGCGAATGCGCCGAAGCGCAGAGCAAGGACGTCGGGGTGATTGCCACCGAGAAGGGCTGGAACCTGTACATCAGCGGCAATGGCGGCATGCGCCCCCGGCACGCCGAACTGTTTGCCACCGACCTTGATGACGCCACCCTGATCCGCTACATCGACCGCTTCCTGATGCTGTACATCCGCACGGCCGACAAGCTGCAGCGCACCTCGGTATGGCGCGAAAGCCTGGAGGGCGGCCTGGATTACCTCAAGGCAGTGATCATCGAAGACAGCCTGGGCCTGGCTGGCGAATTGGAAGCGCAGATGCAGTTGGTGGTCGAGCGCTATGAATGCGAATGGGCCAATGCCCTGAAAGACCCGGAGAAGCTCAAGCGCTTCCGCACCTTCGTCAATGACCAGGCTGGCGATCCGGATATCCATTTCGTCAAGGAACGCGGCCAGCGCCGCCCGGTGCGCGCCGAAGAACTCACGTTGATTACCACCCAGGAGCTGGTCTGATGAACCCGACAAGTGCTGTAGCAATTGCCCGCCAACCTGCCTGGCGCCCCCTCTGCGGGCGCCAGGACCTGGTCGCCAATTCCGGGGTGGTGGCGCGCCTGGAGGGCGTCCAGGTGGCGCTGTTCTACCTGCCCGATGAGCCGGAAGGTGCGCGCCTGTTCGCCCTCGACAACCGTGACCCGAAGTCTGGCGCCAATGTGATTGGCCGGGGCTTGGTAGGCAGCCTGGCTGGGGAGCGAGTAGTCGCTGCGCCCCTCTACAAACAACACTTCCGCCTGCAGGACGGTACCTGCCTGGAATACCCGGAGCAGGCGCTGGCGGTGTGGCCGGTACGTTTGAAGGGTGATGCAGTAGAGATCGATCTGGGGCCATAGCAGTGACCGACGAGGTTGCCGCCGGGACGCTGCACGGATTGGCAACGTCCCGCATTTAGGGGGCACTCACCATATTTTTTACGCCTGCAGTTGCATTGTGCTATTACCTAAGGACCTCATCCGCAGTGCCCTCGGTTGTTGCACGTCGCTTACGTTGCCGTAGCAGGGAAGGATCCGGGAAGCACCAAGTACGGGCCACGCCGACAGCGCGGGGTACGCCTTGGCTGTATGGCTACAGTACGCGCCGGAGGCGGTATAAATGCCAGTATTGGATGAGCTTGCCCAGCAGTCGATGCCTGACGATGATGAGATCGTTAGCTTACTGCGAGACCCGCAGGGCTTCGCCCAGGCAGTCGAGGTGCTTGCACAGTTGCGGGTCGGCCGGGAAGAGGAAATTTCCAACGCGGCCGGTTTAAATGTTGCTGCGCAATTTGAGGGTAAGGAGCGTGCTACCTACTGGCTGGAAAAATTCAAGGCCTATGGCTGCCTTGAAACCTTCGTCATGGGGATGCGTGCGCGCAAACTGCTGCTGCGGCACAGTCCGCAGCCCATACAGGCTGCCAAGGAAAGTCTGTCTTCCTATGAGTCGCACAAACTGGCCGACTTCCTGATCAGGCTGGACTCCTTCCGCTGTGTGATTCAGGTTGATGGCGAGGTCAAGGGCTCAGGCATTCTGGTCGGCCCCAATTCTGTATTGACCGCCTGGCATGTCATCGCCAAGAAACAGCCGGGGGCAGTGCAGAAGGTGTTGCCGAAAATCCATGTGGTACTTGCAGACGGGCGCAAGATTGCGGTCGCCAAGCTGGCCGCCTCATCGCCGTGTGCTGACATTGAGTGGCCACCAAACGCAGGCCGCGCGCCGAATGATGACAATGAGGCCGTCGACCGCCACGATGTCGCGCTGCTGCACTTGTACAAGCCTGCTGGGATACACCTGAGCTACGCGACCCTGGCTTCACCGCCCTATGCCTTCAATGGGCCGGCAGGCGTCATGCTGGTGGGGTATCCAGAAGGCGAATGGCGCGGTGTGGAGTTTGCCAAGCTGCAACAGCTGGCGAACCTCACTGCCCGCTGGGGGTACAACGTAACCGACAATCGTCCTGGTTCGTCCGGTGGCGGCTGTTTCGACAACAACTTCTTCCTGGTTGGCATTCACCAGGGGCGCTGGCAGGGGTATGGCCGGCTGGTCCCGTTGATCTGCTTTCACCATCAGGTGCAACAGGCGATTGTCGACGATGAGGTACCACCACTGTTGTGGTCGCTCGATGGCTCGCCCCAGAGCAACCTGATTGTTGCCCGCGATGATTTCTTCATCGGCTACCAGGCTGCCATGCGCGGTCCACCGCGAGCGCGCGGGTTGTGGATCCGACGAATGGATCTGACTCACGGTGTGTCCGGCTTGCCATTTTCCTACCAGATACTCGCCAGCCTGGTGGAGCGCAGCCCCAGCACGCGCCTGATGCGGGTGAGCTTCGACACTATCGTGCATGACCTGCCACTGGAAATTGCCCGTCGCGCCGCACAGGCAGGGCTGACCGTGCAGGCACCGCTGGCACGGGCCGGGGCGGGCGTCGACCAGACCGAGCCGGAAGCGATGATCGCCGACCGAGCTCGGCGTATCGCCGTGTCGCTCAATGAGCAGGCTTACGCGCAGGGCATCCGCCTTTGGGTGTTCTTCGACCACCCGGCAGTGGTGTTTGGCGATGAGCCGCGCTGGGCATTGTGTGCATTTGTCGAGCAGGCAATGAGCCTGGACAACCTGCGCATTGTCCTGGCGGGCTTTGAAGCCATACAGATGCCCGGTGTTCAGTTTGATGCGCCCGGCGATGCCTTGGGCTCAGGCGCTCCTGGGTTGATGGTCGAATACCTGGGTGACCTCAATGCGCAGGATGTACGTCATTTCATTGACACCGCTACCCGAGATTTGAAACGCCCGATCAGCAGGGAGTATCTCGACGAATGGCTTGAGGAAGCGCTGGAAGATCTGCAGCCGGTCAATGGCCGCTATGACAGCCTTGTGCGCAGCACGATCGCCGAACGGCTGCAAAAGCGCCTGCAGAAACTTTGCCGCAGGGGAGCGCAGATATGAGCATCAACAAGGCTCAGGACGCCGTGGTGTTTGCCGCCCTGTCCGGGCCGTTCGACCCCGGCAAGGCATTGATGGCGATGAAAATTGCGTCCAAGCCCGTTGATTTCGCCATGCTGGCAACCCGCTTGGCCGATCTGTGCGACATCCGCCCGACCGATGCCGAGGACCTTTGGCTGCTGCGCACACCGACACGCCACACTCTGCTCGCCAACTTGAAAAAACAGGACCGGCTGGCTGCCGAGGTGGCAACGCGTCGCGGGCTCGATCCCGATGAGCAGACCCAGGACCTGCTGGCGGTATTGCTCGATCAGGCGCCACTGAGCCGTGCGCACATCAGCCAATGCCTGGAAGGCGCTACAGAGCAGGCAGAACTGGAACGGATAATTCTGGCGCTCGACCGGGCGGGAAGTTCTGCCCCCAGTCATGATTTGCTGCCGCTGGCCCGAGCAGCGCTGGGCAGCCTCGACCGTGCACAAAAGATGGAGCAATTGGCCGAGCGCGGCTTTTTTGGTCGGGAGGTAGAACTCGCGCAGATTGCCGCGTGGCTGGCGCAGCCGGCTACGCAGGGACCGGTGGGTTGCGTGTTCCTGACCGGGGCGCCGGGTATTGGCAAGTCGACGTTGCTCGGCGAGTCTGTCCGGCGGCTGTCCATGCACCATCGTCCGCTGGTCCTGCGCCTGGACTTCGACCGCGCCGGGCTCGATGTGCAGGACCTGCTTGGCCTGACCATGGAAGCCACACGGCAGATGGCGGAGCAGTTGCACGGCGATGTTGCGACCTTGCTCGATGCCAGGCTGAAAGCCGGGCGTATTGAAGACAAGCACTCGAAGGGCAAACAGTCGTTGCGCCAACAGTTGCCGCGGGCATTGGCGCGCAGCCTGGGCCAGGCGGTATTGGCCTCGGGTCGGCCAGTGCTGATAGTGCTCGATACCCTGGAGGTGCTTCGCAGTCGAGGTGAAAGCCATCCGGGTGCACTGTTTGCTTGGCTCGATCAGTTGATCGAACTCGGCGTGACGCCCCTGAGCGTGTTGGCGGCCGGACGGGGGGATGCGCTCGACAGCCTGCAGCCATCCCGGCATCAGCCATGGCGGCAGATCGAGCAGGTCGAACTGCGAGGGCTGGAAGAGGCCGCTGCCCTGGCTCTGCTGGACAGGCTCGGCGCACCAGCGCAGTGCCGCCAGGAGTTGCTGGAGCTTGCGCAGGGTAATCCGCTGAAACTGCGCCTGGGTGCAGAGATCGCCAGGCGACCCGGCGGCGAGCGTGTGCTCAGGCATCAACGTGATGAAGAAGTCAGCTCGGCCTTTCTCTACCGACTGCTGCTTTCACGCATCGATGACCCTCTTCTTAAAAAGCTGGCGCATCCGGGCCTGATCGTGCGCCGAATCAATGGCCAGGTGATTCGCGAGGTATTGGCGCCGGCGCTGGGGCTGGACAGCTTGAGCATTGAACGGGCTGAGGAGCTGTGCAACCAGTTGGCGACCCAGCACTGGCTGGTCGAGGCTGATCCCGGTGCACCGGGGTATCTCAAACACCGCAGTGATATGCGTGCATTACTGCTGCCGCTGCTGTACAGCGATGCCGCCGAGCTTTCGGCGCGAGTCGATGAGGCGGCGATGCGCTGGTTTACCAGGCTGGAGCAGCCTTGGGCGCGACGTGAGGCAATGTACCACCGGTTGCAGTTGAGCCGCAGGGGCACCGCGCTGCCGTCAATGTCAAGTCAGCTTGCCGCACAGTTCGACAGCCAGATGCTGGAGGAATTGCCGCGCCTGGTGGCGGACCGGTTGCGTAACCTGCGCGGCGAACGTAGTAGTGAGCTGCGTGGCGACTGGTCCAATGGCGACGGCGAGCATGACGCGGCGATCGTGCGCGAGAGCCTGACCATCCTCAAGCGCCAGGATTGGATCGAGGCCTCCTATCTAGTGCGCAGCGTTACCAACGAGGGTGGGCTGGACCCAAGCTCTCCAGCGGCTGATGCCCTGCGTATGCTGCTTTGGCGTTCCGGGCAATGGGCCGGGGCGCGGCATTGGTTGCAGGCGCGTGATCATATCCGCGCTGGCGATGACGACCTCCCGGACCTGCCGGCCGAGTTGGCGTTGGTCCGCCTGGAGATGCGCGCCGAGTTCGAGCCGAATCGGCTCCGCCTGAATTGGCTGAGATGGCGACCGGATATTGCCCGGCTGGACGAAGCCGCCATCACTGCCAGCGACGACTGCGCAAGCCAGGGGGCGTTGGCGTTGCTGCTCGGCAACTTGCCCGACCCTTACCATTTTCCGACGGGGCGCGAGGGCGAGAGCAACCTTGCGGCGGCAGCCAGTGAAATCTGGCTTGGCGTAAAGGGCGGGGAAGCACAGGTTGCCATGGAAGCCGGACATCGTCAGCTTGACCGTGTCGGGCCACAGGTACTGGCGCTGCATCAGGTTGAGCCAGGCCGGATCCTGTCGACGCTCACGCCGTACGCAAGTTTTGCCCGGCACTTGTCACTGCTGCCGGGGAAAAACGCGCTGGGCGAGTCGGCCCGGCACTTTGCCAATGCCCTTGACCACGCCGGTGGACTGTTCGATCTGAGCCATTCAATGCCAGCCCGGTTGGACACCGGCGACCCATTGGGGGCATTGACCGACATCGGCCTGTTCGCCGATTGGGCGCAGGCTTGTGCATTCATCGAGCGTGATGAAGACCTCGTGTTGATCGGCCGCGCGGCCGAACGCTGGCGGCGCACGATAGCGGGTGACTGGTCAATTGGTCGGCGTATTGGCCGCTGGCGTGCGATGCCACCGCTTGATCAGGTTGTCGAACGACGCCTGAGCATGCTGTTGGATGCGCCAGATAGCCTGCACCAGGCGCACTGGCAGTTGCAGGTATGGGATGAGGCAACACCTGGCCAAGCACTGCTGCCGACGTTGCGCCAACGTCTGGGCGACGTCGCCAAGGGCAGACTGCACGACCGGTCGAGTCCGGACACTGCCCGCGGCATTACCCGTCTCTTGCAGGCACGTGGCATACCCGCTTTGTTCGCGCCGGCATTGGCGGTTGTGATCCTGAACGCAAACTTGTGAAACAGGGGAGGTTGAAATGAGTGGGATTTCCAAGGAAGAGCGCGTTAGCAATCTGTTGACACGGCTGACGCCAGAAATGGAGGCGGCAGTACAGGAGGCACTGAACAGTGGGCGCCTGCCGGAGTCACTGGTGTCCACGTTGTCCAGTGAGAGCCTGAAGGCACTCAAGGACGGCGCGGGGCTTGAGTCGATTCTGGGTGACGGCACCCTCGCCAATCTGGAGGCGATCATCAAACTGGTCGGCCGGCCACCGCTGTTGATCAGTGCCGACCGGGTGGTGATGGAGCCGTTGCCGGAGTTGCCACAGGAAACCAAGGGCCTGATCCTCAAGGCCGAGAAGTGGATACCTTCGGTTGGCCGTATCGAGTTTCGCAACCACAGAATGGCCTGGGCCGGAACGGGCTGGGTGGTGCAACACACGGGCAAAGGCAGCTTGGTGGTGACCAATCGCCATGTCGCCAAACTGGTGGCGACGCGCAAACCCGATGGCACCGCAGTGTTCGACCGCTCTGCTATCACCGGGGCACGCTACGGCGCCGCGATTGATTTTCGCGAGGAGGCCGAGAGTAAACCGGATGACACCAGCCGTACCGCCGAACTGACCAAGGTGAAATACCTGGCCGATGATGCCGCCGCTGATGTTGCCTTGCTGCTGATCGAAGTGGCAGATTTTACCTTGCCCACGCCAATGGAACTGATCGACAGCAACGTATCGCTGGCCAAGGGTGAGCTGGTTGCCTTGATCGGCTACCCCGCCTATGACTCACGTAACGATGCCAGTGCACAGGCGAAGTACTTCCGTGACCTCTACGACGTCAAACGCTTCGCTCCTGGGTTGATCATGCAGCCGGCAGCTAGCGGCCAATTGCTGACTTACGATTGCACCAGCCTGGGTGGCAACTCCGGCTCACCGGTCATTCGCCTGAGCGACGGCAAGGTCGTCGGGTTGCATTTCCAGGGTGTCTACAAGGAAGCCAACACAGCCATTTCAGCGGCAACCATCAGCGCGCTGGTCAACGGCGAGCGTCCTGTCAGCGTGCTGATGCAAGGCAGTCACAGCGAGGCAAAGGACGGCACTCACAAGCCGGAGTGGTTTAGCAAGCGAGAGGGCTTCGACAGTCAATTCCTGAAAACCGAAAAAACCGCGAAACCACTGGCAACGCCTTGGCCCGGACTACCTCCAGAGCTTGCAGAGAAACTTGCCAAACCCAGTGACGCCCCCGATGAGCCCAACGAACTGCGCTACACCCATTTCGGCGTCAAATACTCCACTGAGTTCAAACTGCCGTTGATCACTGCGGTCAATATTGACGGCGAGGCCAGCGTGCGGATCAAGCGTGGCACCGACCGCTGGTTTGTCGACGAGCGCATTCCCACGCAGTTCCAATTGGGCGAGAAGAACTTCAAGGATGCCCTGATCGACCGTGGGCACCTGGTACGGCGCGAGGATCCCAATTGGGGGAGTGCGCAACAGGCCGAGCAGGCCAACTTCGACACCTTCCACTACGTGAATGCCGCCGCGCAGCATTCACGGCTGAATCAGGGCAAGGCGCTGTGGCAAGGCCTGGAGAATTACATTCTCGACAACGCGCGTACCCATGGCTTCAAGGCGTGCGTGTTCACCGGGCCGATTCTGCGCGACGCTGCCAGCGAGGAAATCGAGCTGGTCATCGACGGTGCAGTCGCGGCAGTCGAGTTCTGGAAACTGGTGGTGACCCTCAATGCGGCGGGCGATGCCCTGCACGCCACGGCCTACGTGCTGAGCCAGGGCCAACTATTGCGCAAGCTGCTGGAGGATCGCTCGCGACGAGAAACGCTGGAAGGTTTCGAGCTGGGGCCGTACCGCACCTTCCAGGTAGCGGTGGCCGACTTGGCGCAGGCGACGGGCTATGACTTCAAGGACTACGCCTCCAGCGACCCGTTGGCCCAAATACCACTCGGCCAGGAGGCCCTCGCCCGTGGCGAGCCGGTGTTCCTGCCGATTGAGACACTGGATCAGATCATCCTGTAAAGCCGCAGGAGGCGCGATGCACGACGTCAACGATGTTCCCAAATGCCTAGTGAGGACCACTCCATGAGCCAGATCGAACTGCTAGAAAAGTGGCGCCGGATGATCGTTCGGCTACAGATTGAACATGAGGTAAGTGCCCGGGACTTCGAGAAGTTCAGTTGGAAGCTGGGCATTCCGTGTGTGGGGCTTTCGGCGGTGGTCAGCGCCAGCGTGTTCAGTTCGATCAACAACTCATCGCTGGTGTGGCTGCAATATGTGGCAGGCTTCGTGTCGATCCTGACCTTGGTACTGAGTTCGGTACAGACCTTTCTGAACTTTGATAGCCGAGCGGCGGCACATCAGGACACGGCGGAAAAGCTTGGGGCGATGGCGCGGGAAATTCAGGACGAACTGGCCAGCAAAAAGGAGGACGGCACCCTTGGAACTGTGGTGACCGAACTGCGCAAGCGCCTGGACGGCATTTTGCTGGATGCACCGACCCTGCCCAAGTCGACCATCCGCCGCCTGGGAACAGGGGCTGAAATACCCGAAGGTCCGGACAAGTTGGCGCAGGAAACCTTGCCCGCATGAACGATCGCGCCTCTACCTGAGGCGCGTTCTACATAACGAATCCCACATACCCAACATGTTCCCCCCGCCATGGGCGCACCCGACACGGTTCTTTAGCATGGCCCTCGCAGCCAACAATAAGGAGAACCGCCATGTCCAGCGCCGCGATAGCCTGCCAGAACGTCACCTGGAACCCGATCAGCCGTTCCAGCACCTTCACCACCCATGACCGCGAAATCCTCAGCCAGCATTGGCACCCGGTGGCGTTCAGCGCCGAGGTCGGCGACAAACCCTACGCCGTGACCCTGCTCGACGAGCCGGTGGTGCTCTACCGCACTGGCGACAAACTCAATGCCGCCCGCGATATCTGCAGCCATCGCGGTGCGCCGCTGAGCAAAGGCTGGGTGCAGGGCGAGAACATCATCTGCCCGTACCATGGCCTGCACTTCGGCACCGATGGCCGCTGTACGCGCATCCCCTCGGAGCCTAACGCCAATCTCACCGAACGCCATCGCATCCAGATGTACTCGGCCCGCGAAGCCTATGGGCTGGTCTGGGTGCTGATGTCCGGCAGTGACGCGCCATTCGCCGAAATGCCCTCCTGGGACGATGAAGACTCCCAGTGCATCCTGCCGCCGTCGCTGGACATTGCCGCCTCCGCCGGGCGTCAGGTCGAGGGCTTCATCGACGTCGCCCACTTCGCCTGGATTCACCACGAAGCCTTTGCTGAACGCGACAACCCGGTGGTGCCCACCTACCGGGCCGAAGTCACGCCATACGGGGTGCACGCGGTGTACACCAGCAATGTCAGCAACTTCCCCAAGCACATGCAGCATCGCGCGCCGGAGGACTTCCTTTGGGTACGCACCTTCGATGTGTTCGCGCCGTTCACCGCGCGCCTGACGGTCAACTTCCCCAACCCGGAACACCGCCTGGTGATCCTCAATGCCGCCAGCCCGATCTCGGCGCGCAAGACCCGGATGTTCTGCGGCATCACTCGCAATTTCGACAAAGAGCTGCCGCTTGAGGACGTCTACGCCTTCAACCAGCAGGTGTTCGAAGAAGACCGCGACATCGTCGAGATGTGCCGCCCGGAAGACCTGCCGCTGGACCTCTCGCTGGAAATCCACATTCCCGCCGATCGCTCCTCCACCGCCTACCGCCGCGCCCTGAGCGCATTGGGCCTGGGTCGCGCGTTCATCAGCTGAGCCTTTGGCTGCCTATCGATTGATTGTTGGGAGTATCGAGCATGTATACGTGGGAATGTCTGGTGTGCGGCTTCATCTACGATGAGGCGGCAGGCCGGCCGGAAGACGGCATTGCAGCGGGCACCCGCTGGGAAGAGGTGCCGCAGGACTGGTTCTGGCCGGACTGTGGTGTGGGCAAGGCGGACTTTGACATGGTCCGGGTCGGCGTCAGTGCCGTGGCCAGCCAGCCGGCGCCACAACCTGACCCGGTGCTGATCCTCGGTTCCGGGCTGGCCGGCTACACCGTGGCGCGTGAACTGCGCAAACTCAGCAGTGACACGCCGATCCTGATCGTGACCCGTGATGGCGGCGAGTTCTACTCCAAGCCGGCGCTGTCCAATGCCTTCCAGACCGGGCGCTTGCCGGATCAACTGGTGACCTCCAGCGCTGAGCAGATGGCGGCGCAGTTGCAAGCGCGCATCAAGACGCACACGACGGTTGAGCAGATCGACACTACCGCGCAGATCGTCTACATCGATGGCCAGCCACAGCGCTATCGCGCGTTGGTATTGGCACTTGGCGCCGATGCGCGTCGGCCCGGCCTGCAGGGCGATGGGGTGGACGCGATGATCACCGTGAACGACTTGGAGGACTACCGCCGCCTGCGCTGGCAGATTGGCGTGGAAAGCCGGATTGCCATCCTCGGCGGCGGCTTGATCGGCTGCGAGTTTGCCAACGACCTGCGTCATGCCGGCCATGAGGTGTGCATCATCGACCCTGCCAAGTGGCTATTGAGCCGCCTGCTGCCCTCGGAGGCCGGCGCCGAAATGGCCAACGCGCTCACATCGCTTGGCGTGCAACTGGCACTTGGCAATGCCCCCGTTGCCGTTCACCGGGCAGGGAAGGGGTTCAGGTTGCAGATGGCGGACGGCCGTGAGCTTGCGGCGGATTATGTGCTGAGTGCGATTGGCCTGGGGCCGCGACTGGAGCTGGCACGTGCAGCGGGCATCGCGGTGGCCAACGGCATCGTTACCGACGCCTATCTGCACACCAGCGCTGACAACGTCTACGCCCTGGGCGACTGCGCGCAAGTTCACGACCTGGTGCTGCCGTATGTGATGCCGATCATGCTGCAGGCGCGTGCACTGGCCCAGACGCTGGCCGGCCAGCCCACCCCGGTCGCTTATCCGGCGATGCCGGTGACCATCAAGACCAGTGTGCTGCCAACCGTCGTGGCCTCGCCGCTGGGGTGTAGCGGGCAGTGGTCGACGGCCTTGCTGGGGCGTTGCGACAAGGGCATCGCCGATGTGAAGGCGGTCTTTCACGATCAGCACAGCCAGCTGCAAGGCTTCGTGCTGATGGGCGCCGCCACCCAGGAGAAAGCCGAACTGCTGAAAGCCTTGCCGAACTGGCGTTAACCCCAAGGCGCCGGGCCGTTGTACATGGACGTACCCAGGCGTAGCGCTATATCTTTGTATATATAGCGCTACGGCCCGTAGCCTGAACAAAACAAGAAGAGGCTGCTGTGTCCAACGCAATGCCCAACTGTGATGCGCAACTGATCCGCACGCTGCACACCTTGCTCACCCAGTGCAGTGTTTCGCGCACGGCCGAACTGCTGGGGCAGGCGCAGCCTGCGGTGAGTGTCGCGTTGCGCCGGCTGCGTGAGCTTACCGGTGACCCGTTGCTGGTACGCAGCGGCAGCCGCATGGTGCTGACCACTCACGCACAGAGCCTGATCGAGCCGGTGTCGCAGGCGCTGGCGGGGATCGAGCAGATCCTGCACCCGATTGACCCGTTCGACCCTGCCAGCACCCGGCAGACCTTTCGCATCAGCACGCCGGATTACCTGAGCGTGTTTTTTGTGCCCGCCATTGTCGAGCGGTTCCAGGCACAGGCGCCGCTTGCTACGCTGGAGTTGAAACACCTGCAGGCCGAAGGCGGGTATTCGCGGGGGCTGGAGGAGGGTTACCTGGACCTGGTGATCGGCAACTGGCAAACACCGGCGGAGCATCTGCACTTGCAGCCTTTGTGCGATGACGACCTGGTGTGCCTGATCCGCGAGGAGCACCCCATCCTGCCGGGTTGCCTCACGCAACAGGCCTATTCGCAGGCGGACCACCTGGCGGTGATGACCCACAACGCCTCGGGGCAGGGAACCATTGGTGCGGAGTTGGCCAAGAGCGGGCTGGCCAGGCGGGTGACCACGACGTTGCCGTACTTCTGCATGGCGCCGTATGTGCTGGTCAAGTCGAACCTGGTGTTCACTACCACGCGCTCGTTTGCCAAGCATTACACCGAGCTGTTGCCGCTGCGTATCGAGCCTTTTCCGCTGCCGGCCCAGCCGTTGCGTTATTACCAGCTGTGGCATGCGCGCAAGCATCGGTCGCAGGCCTCGAAATGGTTACGCAGTCTGGTGCTGGAGGCTGCTCGGGCGATCGCGCCGATGTAGCCGCTGCCGTAAGGCTGCGCTGGAGTCCGCAGGGCTCCCAAGGGGGTCCTGAACCTGAACCCGCGCCTGCGTCGCAGGCGAGCGCAGCCTGACGGCAGCGGCTACACCCTGGGTTGATTGAATGTGAGAGCGACGGATCCAAAACGGACCTTGTGAGACATATTTGACTCATTATGGTTTGAAAAGTACCATTCGCTCCGTTTTCAATCTAGCTCGGGTGAATCATGGGCAATTTGCGTGCAATAAGGATGGCGGGCTCGTTGGCCGCAGCCATCGCATTGGTCGGGTGTGGTCCGGCCGCTGAACAGCAGGGCGCCGTCGAAGCGCCGCGCCCGGTCGAGGTGGTCACGGTGGTCACCGAGCCGCTGGCATTGAGCTCTGAATTGCCGGGCCGGGTTGAACCCATGCGCGTGGCAGAAGTCAGGGCCCGCGTAGCCGGCATCGTCCTGCACAAGCGCTTCGAAGAGGGCGCCGATGTCAAAGCCGGAGAGGTACTGTTCCAGATCGACCCGGCGCCGCTGAAAGCTGCGGTGTCCCGCGCCGAAGGCGAACTGGCGAGAGCCCAGGCGGTAGTGCACGAGGCCCAGGCACGGGTCAAACGCTATGAGCCGCTGGTAAAGATCGAAGCCGTCAGCCCACAGGACTTCGACACCGCGACGGCTGACCTGCGCGGCGCCCAGGCTGCTGTACGCACGGCCCAGGCCGACCTTGAAACCGCCCGTTTGAACCTTGGCTATGCCTCGGTCACCGCGCCAATCTCCGGCCGGGTAGGCCGTGCTCTGGTCACCGAAGGCGCTTTGGTCGGGCAGGGCGACGCCACCTTGATGGCCAAGGTGCAGCAGCTCGACCCGATCTATGTCGACTTCACCCAGTCAGCGGCAGACGCACTGCGCCTGCGTGAAGCCCTGAAAGACGGCTCGCTGGCGGCGGGCGAGCACAATGCCCTGTCGATCCGCATCGAAGGCACCGCCTACGAGCGCAAAGGCGCACTGATGTTCACCGATGTCGCGGTGGATCGCGGCACTGGCCAGGTGTCCATGCGCGGCAAGTTCAGCAACGCCGACGGCACCCTGTTGCCCGGCCTGTATGTGCGCGTGCGCACCCCGCAAGGCACCGACAACCAGGCGATCCTGGTGCCGCAACGGGCCATTCAGCGCGGCGCCGACGGCAACGCCAGCGTGCTGCTGGTCAATGACCAGGGCCTGGCCGAGGTGCGCAGCGTGCGCACCGGCGCCATGCAGGGTGCGCGCTGGCAGGTCAGCGAGGGGCTCAACAACGGTGATCAAGTGATTGTCGGTGGCATCAGCGGTTTGCAGCCGGGCACCAAGGTCGCGGCGCAATCGGCGCAGCAGCAACAGGCCTCGGGCCACTAAGCAGGCGGCGTCCACCGCGAGGATTTGCAATGTCTTTGTTCTTTATCAAGCGCCCGAACCTGTCCTGGGTAATGGCGCTGTTCATCTCGCTGGCGGGGTTGCTGGTGATTCCGGCCTTGCCGGTCGCCCAGTACCCCAACGTGGCGCCACCGCAGATCACGGTCACCGCCACCTACCCGGGGGCATCGGCGAAAGTGCTGGTGGACTCGGTCACCAGCGTGATCGAAGAGTCGCTCAACGGTGCCAAGCACCTGCTGTATTTCGAATCGACCAACAACTCCAACGGCGTGGCCGAAGTACTGGTCACCTTCGAGCCGGGCACCGACCCGCAGCTGGCCCAGGTGGATGTGCAGAACCGCCTGAAGAAGGCCGAGTCGCGCATGCCCCAGGCCGTGCTGACCCAAGGCCTTGAAGTGGAGCAAAGCAGCGCCGGCTTCCTGCTGGTGTATGCGCTCAGCTACAAGGCTGGCGAGGAGCGCTCGGACACCACGGTGCTGGGCGATTACGCCGCCCGCAACATCAACAACGAACTGCGCCGCGTGCCGGGCGTGGGCAAGTTGCAGTTCTTCTCCTCCGAAGCCGCCATGCGCGTGTGGATCGACCCGCAGAAGCTCGTCGGCTTCGGCTTGTCCATCGACGACGTAGGCAATGCCATCCGTGGGCAGAACGTGCAAGTGCCGGCTGGCAGCTTCGGCGGCTCGCCCGGCAGCAGCGAGCAGGAACTGACCGCCACCCTGGCCGTGAAGGGCACCCTGGACGACCCGCAGGAGTTCGGCCGGATTGTCCTGCGCGCCAACCAGGACGGCTCCAGCGTCACGCTGGCCGATGTCGCCCGCCTGGAAATCGGCAGCGAGAGCTACAACTTCTCTTCACGCTTGGACGGCAAGCCGGCCGTGGCCGGGGCCATCCAGCTGTCCCCGGGCGCCAACGCCATCGAGACCGCTGCTGCGGTGAAACAGCGCCTGGCCGAGTTGTCGACGTATTTCCCGGAGAACATCGAGTATTCCGTGCCCTATGACACCTCGCGCTTTGTCGAGGTGGCCATCGAGAAGGTGATCTACACCCTGGTCGAGGCCATGGTGCTGGTGTTCCTGGTGATGTTCCTGTTCCTGCAGAACGTGCGCTACACGCTGATCCCGTCCATCGTGGTGCCGGTGTGCCTGGCCGGTACGCTGGGGGTGATGTACCTGTTGGGCTTCTCGGTGAACATGATGACCATGTTCGGCATGGTCCTGGCCATCGGCATCCTGGTGGATGACGCGATTGTCGTGGTGGAGAACGTCGAGCGGATCATGGCCGAGGAAGGCTGCTCGCCGGTTGAAGCGACGATCAAGGCGATGGGGCAGGTGTCCGGTGCGATCATCGGCATCACCCTGGTGCTGTCGGCGGTGTTCATGCCGCTGGCGTTCATGTCGGGTTCGGTGGGGGTGATCTACCAGCAGTTCTCGCTGTCGCTGGCGGTGTCCATCCTGTTCTCCGGCTTCCTCGCCCTGACCTTCACCCCGGCGCTGTGCGCCACGCTGCTCAAGCCGATTGCCCCGGGGCATCACGAGAAGAGCGGGTTCTTCGGCGCCTTCAACCGTGGCTTTGAACGCCTGACCCAGCGCTATTCGCGGCTGAACACGCTGCTGGTGAAACGCACCGGGCGTTTCATGCTGGTGTACCTGGGCATCGTCGTGCTGCTGAGCTTCCTTTATGTGCGTCTGCCCGAGTCGTTCGTGCCGGTCGAGGACCAGGGCTACAACATCGTCGACGTGCAATTGCCCCCGGCGGCGACCCGCAGCCGGACGGACCAGACCACCCAGGACCTGGAGAACTTCCTGAAGTCCCGCGAAGCGGTGGCGACGTCCTTCCTGGTGATTGGCTTCAGCTTCTCCGGCATGGGCGAGAACGCCGCGCTGGCCTTCCCGACCTTCAAGGACTGGTCCGAGCGCGGCAAGGGCCAGTCGGCCGCCGACGAAACCAACGCCGTGAACGAGCGGTTTGCCGGCTATGGCGACGGCACGGTCATGGCCGTGATGCCGCCACCCATCGACGGCCTGGGCAACTCCGGCGGTTTCGCCTTGCGTCTGCAAGACCGTGGCGGCCTGGGTCGCGAGGCGCTGTTGCAGGCGCGGGACCGCTTGCTGGAGCAAGCCAATGGCAACCCGAAAATCCTCTACGCGATGATGGAAGGCCTGGCCGAGGCGCCGCAACTGCGCCTGAACATCGATCGGGAACAAGCTCGTGCGCTGGGCGTGACCTTCGAGTCGATCAATCAGGCACTGTCCACGGCCTTTGGCTCGGCGGTGATCAACGACTTCGCCAATGCCGGCCGCCAGCAGCGTGTCGTCGTGCAGGCGGAGCAAAGCGCGCGGATGACCCCGGAAAGCGTGCTCAAGCTGTACGTGCCCAACGCCACCGGCGACCTGGTCCCGCTCAGCGCCTTCGTCACCACCCATTGGGAAGAAGGCCCGGTGCAGATCGTGCGTTACAACGGCTACCCGGCCATCCGTATTGCCGGCGACGCCGCACCGGGCTACAGCACTGGCGAGGCCATGGCGGAAATGGAGCGCCTGGTCGCCGAGCTGCCGCCAGGCATCGGTTACGCATGGACCGGCCTTTCCTACCAGGAAAAGGTCTCCAGCGGCCAGGCCACCCAGCTGTTTGCCTTGGCGATTCTGGTGGTGTTCCTGCTGCTGGTCGCGCTGTACGAAAGCTGGGCGATCCCGCTGACGGTCATGCTGATCGTGCCGATTGGTGCGTTGGGCGCGGTGTTGGCGGTGATGGTCACCGGCATGCCGAACGATGTGTACTTCAAGGTCGGCCTGATCACCATCATCGGTTTGGCCGCGAAGAACGCCATCCTGATTGTCGAGTTCGCCAAAGAACTCTGGGAGAAAGGCTACAGCCTGCGTGATGCCGCCATCGAGGCCGCGCGCCTGCGCTTTCGCCCGATCATGATGACCTCGCTGGCCTTCATCCTTGGCGTGGTGCCCCTGGCGATTGCCACCGGTGCGGGGGCCGCCAGCCAGCGTGCCATCGGCACCGGGGTGATCGGCGGGATGCTCAGCGCGACCTTGCTGG
Organism: Pseudomonas fontis; assembly: GCF_028656955.1. Classification (GTDB taxonomy): domain Bacteria; phylum Pseudomonadota; class Gammaproteobacteria; order Pseudomonadales; family Pseudomonadaceae; genus Aquipseudomonas; species Aquipseudomonas fontis. The sequence continues at coordinate 61,305 of NZ_JAMDGY010000104.1, read as the reverse complement.
GGGTGATTTTCGTGCCGATCTGCTTCGTCTGGGTGCTGTCGTTGCTCGAGCGCAAATCGACCACCGCTGAACAACCGGCACCGGTACAGGAGTGATGATCATGGCTAATACCGTTTTCCCCGTGCCGATGCTGCTGATCGCCCTGGCGCTCGGCGGCTGCAGCATGGCACCGACCTATGAGCGGCCGGCTGCACCTGTGGCCGAGCGCTGGGAGGGTGCGCCCGCGCAGCAAGCGCTCGCCAGCGAGGCGCTGGATTGGCAGCAGTTTATTGTGGATGCGCAACTGCGCCGGTTGGTCAGCACTGCGCTGGAGAACAACCGCTCGCTACGCCAGTCGTTGCTGGACATCGAGCAAGCGCGGGCGCAGTACCGTATCCAGCGCGCGGACCGGGTGCCCGGCCTGAATGCCGGCACCTCAGGCAATCGCCAACGCTTGCCGGGCGAGCTGGCCAACGGCGGCCGCTCCGAGGTGGCGAGCACTTATCAGGTCGGCCTGTCGTTGCCGGAGTACGAGCTGGACCTGTTCGGCCGGGTGAAAAACCTCAGCGATTCGGCGTTGCAGGAGTACCTGGCCAGCGAAGCCGGCGCCCGTGCCGCGCGCATCGCGCTGATTGCCGAAGTCAGCCAGGCCTACCTGGTGCACGACGGCGCCCAGCGCCGCCTGGCGTTGACTGAGCAGACCCTGGCCAGCCGCGACAGTTCGTTGAGCTTGATCAGCCAGCGGCGTACTTCCGGCACGGCCACGGCGCTGGATTATCAGGAAGCAGCGGGGCTGGTCGAACAGTCGCGTGCCGAGCTGGAAAGCAATCTGCGCCAGAAGCAGCAGGCCTACAACGCACTGGTCTTGCTGCTGGGCAGCGCCGATGCGGCGAAGACCCTCCCGCATACGCTGCAGGCCCGGCCAACACTGTTGCAGGACATCGCCCCAGGCACGCCTTCGGAGCTGATCGAGCGTCGCCCGGACATCCTTGCGGCCGAGCACCGCCTGCGCGCGCGCAACGCCGATATTGGCGCCGCCCGCGCCGCGTTCTTCCCGCGGATCACCCTGACTGGGAGCTTCGGCACCTCCAGCGCGCAGATGTCCGGGTTGTTCGATGGCGGCTCGCGCTCCTGGAGCTTCATGCCGACGTTGTCGGTGCCGCTGTTTGATGGCGGTCGCAACCGTGCCGGCCTGAGCCTGGCCGAAGCGCGCAAGGATTCTGCCGTGGCGGGGTATGAAGGCACGGTGCAGAGCGCATTTCGCGAAGTTGCGGACGCCTTGGCGGCCACCGACACGTTGCGTCGGGAGGAGGCTGCGCGTTTGGCGTTGGCAGCCACCAGCAGCGAGTCGTTGAAGTTGGCCAAGGCGCGCTACGAGGGCGGGGTGGACAGCCATCTGCGTTACCTTGATGCGCAGCGCAGCCACTTCGTCAACCAGTCGGCGGCCATCGACATCAGCACCCAGCGCCAGATTGCGCTGGTGGACCTGTTCCGTTCACTCGGCGGGGGCTGGTCGGCTCAGGTTGCCAGTAAATAGGGCAGGGCAGCGTTATCCGGGTTGGCGCATCCAACCTTATTGGCCCCGCGTACCTTATTGGGCGCGGGGCTTTTTTTGCTTGTAGTTCAGACGTTGTCGACTTTGGGTACCAGGGCGCCGTGCAGGAACATCTGCTCCAGCACGGTGATCGAGTTGGCGCTGGCGGCGCGGCCGCGGCGCTCGGCATCGACCATGGCGAAGATCATGGTCAGGAAAATTTCCGAGAACACCGCAGCGGTAATATCGATGCGAAACGCGCCCTGTTGCTGGCCGCGCAGAAAGAACGCGTCCAGGGCTTTGATATAGGACTGCCAGCGCCCGGTGTCACCTTCGGGGCCGACGGTGTCGGGCCGGTACTGGAACAGCAGGAACGCCATCAGCTCGCGGTGGGCCATGTGTTCGTTGATCAGGCTGCGCAGTGTGGTCAGCGGGTCGGCGTTGGGCAGGTCGGTGTCGACGACGATGCGATTGAGTGCGGCCTCGCCATGGGTTTCCATGATGTGCACGAGGTTGTCGCGGGTGCCGCAGAAGCGGTGCAGGGTGGCCTTGCTGACGCCGGCGGCCTCGGCCAGTTCCTTGAGGGTCGCGCGCGGGCGATTGACGATGGCCAAGGCCAGGGCCTTGATAAGTCGTTCATCCTGGGGCGTAAGATCCATCAGTAGGCCTTCGAGTCAGTTTCTGGTGTGGATCATTGTGCAGAAATAGCTCGTGGCGGCAATGTCTATGATGGTTTGAGGCAAAAAAACTCCAGATGAAACGTTTTTTGCTCAAAAAAAGGGGCATCCAGCAGATGCCCCTGACGACGGCCTTACTGACAGTCCTGCTCAAACTCTTCAATCATGTCTGAGCGTATCAAGGCGTCTGGATTTTCTGCATGCACCGCATCGACCCGTTGCTGCACGCAATTGTCCAGGCTATTGCTGGCGGCTGCGGCGACAGCCTGGGGCTTTGCAGGCTGCATTTGAATCGCCTGCCCCGGGGCCGGGATATCGACGATGGTGATGTGGTCAATCGCGTAGCCACCGCCATCGTAGCGGCTGGCTGTATCGAAATCCGGGATTTCCTGCACCGGGTTGCCCCAGCCCCAGTTGGGGTTGAGCAGGGCCATCTTGCCGGGGTACTGGCTACGGCGATCCGCAGGAAGCGCGACCAGGGTATGGGTTACCTCGCCCGTGTTCCAGACCACCACCGCTTGCAGTTCACCGTTGCGGTCGAAAATTCGTTCTTGACCGTGCTTGGTCACGTCATCCTGATGCTCATCCCCACCGCGCGCCACCCCTTGGTATTGGCCGACTTGCTGGTCGCCCACCCATGTCGAGGCAACGGCGCTGACGAGTTTGCCTTTGTTCCACACCAGCTCGCGGATCAGATGGCCATTGTTGTCCCAGTATTGCTCCAGGCCATCGTTGCTCAGGTCGCTGGCGATGAATTCATTCACGTCTGCCTTGATGGCCAGACGGCTGACATGGTGAATATGCTGGCCGCCGTAGCTGTATTCATCGACGGTACGCGCTCGCAGGTTCCCGTGTTCGAACTCACTCAGCTCGGTCACGTTGCCTTTGGCATTGATGCGCTTCTGGGTGCCGTGAAGTTCACCGTTCGCGTAGTTCTGTTCGTACGCAACGAAGAAGCGGTTGCCATCAATGCCGAACTCTTTTTGCAGCCCGTGGTATTTACCGTTGAGGTAGGTGCGATGTTGTGTGCCGCGATTGTCGAAACCGCTCTGTACGCCGTTTTCCCACTCAAGGTCGGCAATCAGCTCTTTACCTTGACCGTCCCAGGCACGTTCGCGACCGTCTTTCTTGCCGGCGGTGTAGTGCACTTCAAGAATGCGTTCACCGCTCTGCGGGTTGAACTGCTCCTGCAGGCCGTCCTGGACACCTTTCTTCCAGTTGCCTTCGGCGGTCTTCTTGCCTGTTTTGGCGTCGAATTTCTCTTCCTTGCCGTCGCGCTTGCCGGCCTTGAACTCACCGACTCCGAGCAATACGCCGGCATTGTCGGAGCAGCGCATTTCCCCGTCAGGCAGGCCTTTCTTGAAGTCGACTGCGCACGAGCCAACGCTGAACAGCCCCAGTACCGACATGGGGTAGTTGAGCACCCGGCCGGTGAACGGGTCATCCGCGTGGACTTTGTACACCAACCCCTGGATTTCCTGGGTTTGGCGAGTGTCGATTTCCTCGCTGAAGCACCCGGTGAGGCTGAGGGAGGCAAGCGTGATAGCGCTCAAAGCGAAACAACGGCGAGCATTGAAAAACACCAGAATCTCCTTATTCACGTACCGGCACCTGCCGATTTCAAAGCGTGAGAGGGGCGCAGTGTAGGGTAAAGGTGGGGGGTGGTTCCAATTTGCCATGTTTCGCTTGGATAGGGTTCAGCCAAAGAGTATGGCGGCTGGCCGTGATAGCCATGTACGATCCATGGTTTTTCTGGACATGGATAGCCGCTCATGGAGTTTCTGGCATTAATCGCAGGCATTACTGCTGTCGTTTTTCTGATTAATAGCGTTAGAGCAAAAGGGCAGATCAACCAGCTCAAGACAGAGTTGGCTGCCCGGCAGAACGATCTGAGAACCACTGAAGAAGGGCTTGCTACTCTTCGGCAACAGCTTGAGCAAGCACTGAAGGAGTTGGAGCGCTTTAAGGACATCGTGGATGCTGAGGCAGAAGCTGCACGGATTCTTTCGCAGGCAAACTCGGAGCGTAACCAGCTTCTGCAACAGGCTCAGTCCAAAGTGACTCAAGCCGACGCCCGACTAAAGCAGGCTATTGCACAGGCCGAGGCCGAATCAACTCAAATGCTCGGCAAGACCAAAGTGGAGCGTGATCGCCTGTTGCAGCAGGCCCAGGCGAAGGTGGAGCAAGCTGAAAGTCGCCTGCAGCAGGCTGTTGCGGATGCCGGCAAAATTGTTGCTGATGCTCAGGCGCGCGCCGAGCAGGTGGCTGGAGATGCCTTGGCCGCAATGGGCAAGGCCAAGCATTACGCTGATGCCGCTCAGGCCATGAAGAATGTTGTGGAAGGATATGGCGATGCCTACATCGTTCCGACCTACAACCTCCTGGATGACCTGGCGGAAGAATTCGGCTTCACTGAAGCCGGTCAGAAGCTCAAAGCAGCGCGGGACTACACGCGTTTGATGGTCAAGTCGGGAAGGGCTGCTGCTTGTGATTATGTCGAAGCGAATCGGCGTGAGATCGCTGTTCGATTTGTCGTCGATGCATTCAACGGCAAGGTCGACTCAGTCCTTTCTCGTTCCAAGTCGGACAACCACGGCAAGCTTGAACAGGAGATTCGCGACGCTGCGGCGTTGGTAAACCTTAACGGTGCTCCATTTCGCAATGCCCGGATCAACGAAGAGTATTTGCACTCGCGGTTGGAAGAGCTGCGCTGGGCTGTGACTGCGAAACTGCTCAAAGACCAGGAACGTGAGGAGCAACGTCAGCTTCGCGAAAAAATCCGCGAGGAAGAGAAGGCCCGTCGCGAGTTTGAGCGGGCCATCAAAGAGGCGGCCAAAGAAGAAGCCAACTTGCGCAAAGCCCTTGAAAAAGCCCAGGAGCAAGTGGCCGCCGCCAGCGCTGCCGAGCGCGCCGAGTTTGAAGAGCGCTTGGCATTGCTGCAGGAGCAACTGCAGGCCGCTGAAGAGAAAAACCAACGTGCGCTTTCCATGGCTCAGCAGACTCGAGCTGGCCATGTGTATGTCATTTCCAATATCGGCTCATTTGGTGAGCAGGTCTTTAAAATCGGCATGACACGTCGTTTGGAACCGCAGGATCGCGTGCGTGAACTCGGCGATGCAAGTGTCCCGTTCGAGTTCGACGTGCACGCCATGATTTTCAGCGACGATGCACCTGGGCTGGAGAAAAGGCTTCACCGGCACTTCCTGCGAGAGCAGGTAAACAAGGTAAACCCACGTAAAGAATTCTTCCGCATCGGATTGCCAGCCATCCGAGCCGAGCTGGAAGAATTGGGTGTTGAAACGCAATGGACCATGAGCGCCAAGGCGCTTGAGTTCAAGGAAACCCAACGCATCGAACAGCAGATCCTCGAGAACCCGGCCATTGCAGCAGAATGGACGCGTCATCAGCTTGAGGTGGAAGCTGCGATCGAGCAATCCGAAGACGAGGAGGCCTTTGCTTCGGCGTAAATGAAGCACATAGGGCTAAGGACTAACCCTGTTTCTGCTGGCTATGCAACCAACGCAGTACCTCGGCGGTCGGTTCGATCAGTTCTGCGGGAATGTACTGGTCGACCAAGCCGTCGCTGTGCAGGGCGCGCGCCAGCGGTACGCGCTCAAGCACCGGTATGCCTTCTTCCTGCGCGATCTGCCTCACCCGCAAGGCCAGGGCATCGGTGTACATCAAGGTGACCAGGGGCAGCGGCGTTTCACCAGGCTGGTAGCGAATGCCCACGGCAATATGCGTCGGGTTGGTGACGATCACCGACGAGCGCTTCACGTCAGCGCGCATCGAGCCGCTTTGCAGCTCCCGGTGCAACTGCCGGCGCTGCGCCTTGATCTCCGGGCTGCCGTCCATTTCCTTGTGTTCGCGTTTGACTTCATCCTTGCTCATGCGCAGTTGCTTGTGGTGCTGAAAACGCTCAAGCGCGTAGTCGATAGCCGAAATCAGCAGAAAGCCGGCGGCGCACATCATCATCAGGTAGTGCACCAGTTGCCCGGTAACCGCCGCGATGCTGCCAAGGCCCGAGTAGGGCAGCAGTAACAGTGTTTTCAGATCGTTTTTCAGCGTCGACCAGACCAGCACGGTGAGCAAGGCCACCTTCAAGATCGACTTGATGAAGTCGATCAGGTTCTTGACCGAGAAAATCTTCTTCATGCCCTCCACCGGGTTGATCTTCTTGATGTCCGGCTTTATCGGTTCGCCGCTGAACAGAAAGCCGCTCTGCATGAGGTGGCTGAAGATGGCCACCAGCACCGCCATTATCATTAGCGGCAGGCACAGGTAGATCGCTTCGCGCAGCAGGCTGTCGACCATCAAATGCAGTGCCTGGCCAAACGGCAAGTGCACATACGCGGCAGGCAACAACATCAGCTCGCCGAAGTGCGTCATGTAGTAATCGGACAGCCCCATGATCATTGCCACCATCGCGATGATCAACAGCGTCGAGACGACCTCCTTGCTCTTGGCGACCTGGCCTTTGCGCCGCGCATCGCGCAGTTTCTTGTCTGTGGGTGGCTGGCTCTTTTCTGCGCTCATGGGGCGGCCAGTATGGGTGTCAGCAGCAGGACCGGGTTCAGTGCGTTCAATACATGGTCATAAGCCAGGCCCATGAGGATGTTGACGTACAACACCAGCAGCAGGCTGGCGACCAGGCTCTTGATCGGCATTGACAGGATGAACACGTTGAGCGAGGGGGCAAAGCGGCTGACCAACGCCAGGCCGAATTCGGCAAGAAACATGGCGATCATCAGCGGCGCAGCCAGCAGGACGCACAAACGCAGCAAGTGAGTGAACTGGTCATAGAAAAAATTCACCCATTGGCTGCCGACATGCGGAAAAAAGGTGCCGACAGGCCAGCTGGCATAGCTTTGGAACAAGGCCCCGAGCAGGGTCAGGAAGGCGCCACCAGTAAAGAACAAGGTGATCAGGGTCTGTGTCAGGAGCAGGCCGGTCGGGCTGGTCTGGCTGCCAAGCATGGGGTTCAGGGTGGAGGCCATGGCGGCGCCACGCTGGTTGTCGATGATGAAACCGGTGGCTTCGATGGCCCAGAACGGCACACTGGCAATGAAGCCGATCAGCAGGCCCAGCAGCACTTCCTTGCCGATCAGCAGCGCCAATTCCAGGCCGCTGATGAGCGGCGGCAAGGTACCGGCAACGCTGGGGTAGATGAACAGTGCCAGCGAGCAGGCCACGCCGTTGCGGATCAGCCCGCCCCCCAGGTTCTGTTTGCCAAGAATGGGCAGCACCACAAAGCAACTGAGCAGCCGCGGCAAAATCAGGCTGTAGGTGAGCAGCAAGTGTTGCAGGTCCTGAATGTTCATCGCACCCCTGGGATTCTCGTCAGCACCAGGTCGGCATAGCCATAGAGCTCGGTGCCCATCCAGCCGGCCGTGACGAACAGGGTGATGACCACGGCGACCAGCTTGGCGACAAAACCCAGCGTCTGCTCCTGGATCTGGGTCAGGGCCTGTACCAATGACACCAGGGTGCCGACGGCGGCGGCCATCAGTACCGTCGGTAGCGACAGGACCAACACCAGCCACAGGCATTGCCCGGTCAAGTGGAGTATCTCGGCGCTGTTCATGCGCTTATCCCGTAGCTGAGCAGCAGCCCGTGGGTGAGCCGCGCCCAGCCATCAAGCAGGACAAACAGCAGCAGCTTGAACGGCAGCGAGATGGTCATCGGCGAGACCATCATCATGCCCATTGCCAGCAGGATGTTGGAGATGATCAGGTCGATGGCGATAAATGGCAGGTAGATCAGGAAGCCGATTTCGAAGGCCCGGGTCAGTTCGCTGACGGTGAAGGCCGGCAACAGGATCAGCAGGCTGTCGCCATCGATTCTGTCCGCGTACTCCGCGGGCCACAGCTTTTTCGTGCCATCAAGGAAGAAGGCCTGTTCGCGCGGGTTGATCTGGCGTTTGAGAAAGTCGCGGTAGGGCGCAATACCTTCGTCGAGGAAGCCCTCCACCGATTCGGCGTTGCTCAGCTTCACCTCATGGGTGCGCAGGTAGTCATAGGTGGAGAACCCGGTTGGCGCCATCACGTAGATGCTGAGAATGATCGCCAGGCCATACATGGCCATGTTCGGCGGGATCTGCTGGACGCCCAGGGCGTTGCGCAGGAGCGCAAAGACCACGGTGATCTTGATGAACGAGGTGCTCATTACCGCAATGAATGGCAGCAAGGCCAGTAGCGCCAGGCCCAGGATCAGGCTGAGCTCGTCGGGCAACTGGATCATGCAGGGCTGCCTGGCAGCAATCGCAGGATGCGCACGCCGAGCCGATCCTGGATGTTGACCAGCTCGCCGCTGCCGATACAGCGCTGGTTGACCAGAATACGCACTTCGCCGTTGAGGGGCGCTGCCAGGTCGATCAGTGAGCCAGGGCCCAGGCTGGCCAAGGTATGCAGGTCAAGGGATTGGCGGCCGACCTCGAAGCCGACCTGGACCTCCAGCTGGTTGAGGTCGGTGAGGTCGTATGCAGGCTCAGCCAGCGCATTGTCGAGCATGGTGATGATTTCCAGTTCAGCGTTGTTCAGGGTCAATTCGGCCCACCGGCGACCTTGCAGGTAACCGAAGAGCTTGCCGTCAAGCAGGGTTGCCGGTGCGAACAACAGAATGTCGCCGCAAGCGAGTGTGCGAAGTTGCGCGCAGGGCAGTTGTAGCGAGGGCCATTGCAGGGACAGTTGCAGCGTTAGCGGATGCCATTCGCTCGGTGGCCTTGCTGGCAACTGTTTAAGTAGAGAAGGGCCGTCGCCTTCGATCCACAGGGGGAGACGGCGGCCGTCGTCAGTGAGGGTCAGGCACAGGTTGTACTCTGTTACGTCCGCTCGGGAGCGCTCGATGTGAGAGCAGATCAGGTCGGGCAGCACCCCTGCCACGCGCTGCAGCAATGCCAATTGCAGCGCACAGGGCAGGCTGGAAAACGCCGCTTCCTGCAGGTTCGGTGAGAGCCAGGCCGCCAGCAGTACGCTGTGGCAGTGCAGTTTCAACGCCACACCACGCCATTCGACCCACAGGCTGCAATCCACGCTGGCAGGGCGTGGTTCAAGGCTCAGGGTCGCCAGCCCTCCAGCAAACGGATAGTGCCTGCGACAGTGGTCGAGTTGCTGTTGCAGGGCCAGTTGGGCCCTGTCGACCTGTGTAAAGCCAAGGGTGCTCATGCTTCGGGCTCCCACTCTTCATACAGGTTGCGACGCTGGCGTGAGCCTTGATCCTTGGCATTGCCGAACGCCAGGCTGACCGGCTGCTCGGGGGCAAGCCGGTGCAACCGCTCCAACAACTCACCGCGCGCCTGCTGCAAGGTGTTCAGGCTGCCCGCTGAGGCGCTGATGTCCACATGCAACTGGCCCTGAACCTGGCTCAGGTGCACTTCAATGGTGCCCAGGCTGGGCAGCGTCACGCGTATCAGTGTGCCGCCCTTGGCTGCGGGCGCAGCGCTGTAGAGGTGTGCTTGCAAGGTACTGATCAGTTGCTCCAGCTCACGTTTCAGTGGTGTGGGCACAGGCGGGCTGTGCAGGGTGGCCAGCAGGCGGTCGCCGGGCGTTTGCGGCTGGCCGATGACGGGCAGTAGTTCGCTTGCAGGCAGAGTGCTCTGGCGCATCTGCGCTGAATTGCTGGCAGGGTCCACGGGCTCTCGGTGTGGTGCGGCACTGGGGAGCAAGGGAGTGTGCGGCTCGTTGGAGAGAGCAGGCACGGCGAGCGCACTGATACCGCGCGGTGCTTTCTCAGAGGCCTGGGGCTTTCTCTGAACTGGCGCGATAGGCAATGAGTGTTGCACCGGCAATGCAGCGTCAGGCTGCTTTTCAGGGTGCGGCATCTGCGGGCTGATCTGTTCCGCTCTAGGAGGCACCCTTGTCGACGCATCATGTTCGGCCACTACTTGTTGATGATGAGTGGCGGGTGCCGGAGCAGATTGCGCGTTTCCGTTTGGCAGGTTCGCAGATACTTGCACAATAGGCGCCGGTGGGCCTATCAACAGGGCCGGGGTTGCTGGCGTCGGGAGCGGTCGTTGATCCGCAGGAAGCTTGATGCGCTCTTCTTCAGGCTCGCAGCGCGCGTGCCTTTGCTGGGCCTTCTGGTGTTTGACGGGCGGCTTTTCCGGGCATGCCGGGCCGGGCATAACGACGCTACCCGGCACGTTTTCGGCGCTGGGAGCAGGCCTTGCCGGCTCACCATCGAGCTCTGGGTCGGTGCCACCAAGGCCGCTCTGGGCGTCTTCCTGCGCTGGCAAGTACGCCATGGCTTTCTCAAAGCGCACGCGATTGACGGGGAGGCACACTACTGCCGCTGCCGGCACTTCCAGAGGGGCACTTGCCTGCATATCAGGGATTTTCAAAGGTCTGTATCCCTTGGCGAGTGAAGGCTTCAAGCTCCAGCGCTTCCTTGTGCTCAAGCAGGCTTCGCTGTTCGGCAAACGCCTGCTGCTGAAGCTGATTGAATTTTTCCGCCTGTTGCCGGGCGCTTGCCAACTGCTGCTGGCTACGTCGCAGGCGCGCAAGTTGCTCATCCAGCAGACGTGTTTGCTCATCCAGCGTCTCGACCAGGCAGGCCTCGGCTGCACGCATCGCTGCTACCTGGCGCTGCCACTGCGCAAGCGTCTTGCGCTCGAGCACCTGGCCCTGATGGCAGGCAAGCAGCGTGGCTTCCTCACCCAGGCGCCAGTCACGATAACGCTGCAGCGATTCGATGCTCTGTTGATACACCGTCTCAATGCTGCGCAATTGCGCCAGTTGCTGGCGGGTATCGCGTTCAGCCTTGTCCAGCTTGAACAACTTGATCCGTACCAGGGTACTCAATGGCATTGTGCTAATACCTTCAGTTGCCCGATGCTCTGTTCAAGGGTCGACACTTCCCGGGTGCCTTGGCGCAGCCAGTCACGTATCGCGTCGTGCTTGGCGATGGCGAGGTCGGCAACGGCGTCTTGACCTTTCTGGTATTCGCCGATCTTCAGCAGCAGCTCGACCTCTTCGTACTTGGCCATCCACTCGCGCAACTGGCCGGCTGCCGCACGCTGCTCGGGCGAGACAATCTGGCCCATGACGCGGCTGACCGAGCGCAGCACATCAATCGCCGGGTAGTGGTTGGCAGCGCCCAGGGCGCTGGAAAGCACGATGTGCCCGTCGAGAATCGAGCGGGTTTCTTCCGCAATGGGTTCGTTCATGTCATCACCCTCCACCAGCACGGTGTAGAGCGCAGTGATCGAGCCCTTGTCCGATTGCCCGGTACGTTCCATCAGGCGTGGCAGCTGGGCAAATACCGACGGCGGAAAACCGCGCCGGGTGGGTGGTTCTCCCGCAGCCAGGCCGATCTCGCGCTGGGCCCTGGCGAAGCGGGTGACCGAGTCCATCAACAGCAGCACCCGCTGGCCCTGGTCGCGGAAGTATTCGGCGATTGCCGTGGCAACGAAGGCGGCCTTGGCACGCTCCATGGCCGGCCGGTCGGAGGTGGCCACCACCAGTACCGCCCGGCGCATGCCTTCTTCGCCCAGGTCCGACTCGATGAACTCGCGCACCTCACGACCACGCTCGCCAATCAGTGCGAGCACCACCACCTGCGCCTCGGCGTTGCGCATCAGGGTCGCCAGCAGGGTGCTCTTGCCCCCGCCAGCGGCAGCAAAAATACCCATGCGCTGCCCTTCGCCACAGGTCAGCAGGCCGTCGATGCAACGTACGCCCAAGGCCAGCGGCTGCGCGATCATGCGCCGGCTGAGCGGGGGCGGGGCGTCCTGATGGACCGGGTAATACGCAGCAGGTACTACCAGGTTTTCGCCGTTGATCGGCTTGCCCAGGCCATCGAGAACCTTGCCCAGCAAGTGCTCACCGACCGCCACACGGTGCGGCTGGCCGGTAGCGATGACCTCGGTGCGTGACGAAATTCCGTGCATCTCACCCAGGGGAATCAACACCGCCTGGTGCTGCTGGAAGCCGATGACCTCGGCAACCACCTCAAGGTCATTGCAACTGTCGCGCAGCAGGCACAGCTCACCGATCTGCACGCCAGGCACGATGGCGCGGATGACCGTGCCGGTGACCTGGCTGACCCGACCGCGCAGTTGAAGCAGTCGCGCGTTCTCGATAGCGAGGCTGATCTGTTGGGTAGGGTCTTTCAGAACCGCATTCATGAGGGGCATCTGGGGTGTGGGGTAGCCACTCTATAAAACGCGCCGGGCGCCCACCGTCAAAAAACGTCGCTTGTTTTTAGCTGTGGCAGCAGGGCGCAGGGATATAAAAACAAGCGACCAGATCTGGCGGCGGCAACCTGGCTGCGGGAGGAAAATTGCAGGTCCAGGACAGGTGCGGAGGTAGGTAGGAATGATGGGGCAAATCGGATCGACAGTACCGCTGAGCACGGCGACGCGTTCAGCCGAGCCAGCAGTGCCCGGCGCAAACCCGGCCAGGATCACGCTGCTGACGGCACGCCAGTCAGTCGCCGATAGCGCCAGGGAACTTCCCGAGAAGCTCGAAGGGAAGGTCTTGCCGGCACGCAGGAGTTCGATGGAGGCGACCGATCGCCAGCGCAACGAGTTGCTCAAGAAACTGGCCAGCCAGGAAAGCAAGGTCAGGGCGGTCGAGCCGAGCCAGGCCATGAATGCCTTGGTGGTTCAGGTGACGCGGGGTCAATTCGAGAACCTGTCGCAATTCAAGTCTCATCTTGATGCGTTGTCGGCGGATGCCAAATCCGAGCTGGCCGCTCAGCTCCAGCAACTGCCCTTGGCGGATGACGCCGCGATCAAGCTGGGTATGCGCCTGAACGGGATGTTTGCCCAGGTCGACGGCCGCGCCGACGCTGCGCTCGACCCCTTGGCGGCTACCTATACCGGAGCCCTGACCAGCAGCCTCAACCTGCGCGAGGTGCTGGACTACATCCGCAGCAAATACCCCAATACGCCGCTGACCCAAGCTGCAGGCTATGTGATGCGTGAGTTCAGCGCGGACCTGGACAGTTTCAGCGCCGGTCGTGGCCAGCAGGCGCGTGTAGCGGATAACGCAAAGTATGTGTTTGCCCTGGCCGGCTTGGCGTTGACCCGGCTGATTCTAGGGGTGGAGGTCAGTGTGGCCGCGCTGGTCAAGGGGGGCGAAAACAATGGCATCCGCGCCTTCTGACTTGATGGGCGACCTGATCACCCTGATCGACAAGCGCTGGGTCGGCGCCCATGACCTTGAGCGTCTGGCGGATGCGATGGGCATTGCCGAGGTGGTGCAGCGCATCCACTTCTACCGGGAGATCAAGCGCCTGATCCGCCTGTTGCCACTGTATGTGTTTGTCGATGACGAGCAGCGCCAGCACCTGCTCGATGTGTGCCAGCAGGTGCTGGACCACGCGGTTGATGAAGAAGAAGAGCGGCGCCTGGAGCCATGAGGATTATTTATGTTGTGGTGTGACGAGGCGCTCGCGCGCTTCTGCCAAGGCTTGGGTGTCGAGCTACCTGAAACGGAACGGTCGCTGATTACCCTGGAACTGGACCAGTTGGGGATCTTGCAGATCGAACGGCACGACGCCAGCATCACCTTGTGGTGGGTGCTTGAGGTTTCCAGCCATGAGGCTCCGGCAATCATCGAGCGCGCGTTGCGCTTGACCTACAGCTCGAGGGCCCCGGCATTGCCGTTGCGTTGCGGCTGGGTGGGTCGCTGCGAGTTGTTGCTGTTCATTACCCTGGCCACCACGCAGGTCACCTTGCCGCTGCTGCAGCAGGCCTATGAGACGTTGCTGGCAGCTCGCTACAAGGTACTCGACCGATGACCCTGGCGATTCGTTCGCAGGGCCAACTGCCACGGCCGGATTACGCCACGCAGCTGCTTGGCCCAGGCAACGTTTCTGAGCGTGCGCCGCTGGTGCCCGATGGCGGCGCGGTGGAGGCGCATTTCCCCAAGCTCTATCCAGCGAACAGGTCGCAACAGGTGTTGCAGGACTATGCCCGGCCGAGTGCCGAGGCATTCGGTGCGCTGTTGATTCCCGCAGTGTTTCGCAAGGAGCGCGAGGGCTTGCGGTGCCTGTTGCAGGCATCCGACGCGCCTGCTGCACAGTGGCTCAATGCACGTGGCGAAGATGAGCGCTTGCTGAAGATGTTGGTCCATTTGCTGGTTGAGGTCTGACGTGCTGCAGCTCAATGACACCCAGCAAAAAATGCTGTTGCTGCTGGGGTGGCTGGCATTCCAGTGTGGCCAGGCAGAGCGCGCCATCGACCTGCTGGAACTGTTGCTGGAGGCCCAGCCGGGCAACCTTCAAGCACGCAGGATTCTACTGTTGGCCTTGCTGCAGGCCGGCCATGGTGCAAGCGCCCAGGCGCACTGCGAGCACTTGCGCGAGCGTGGCGAGCGCACGGCGGCGCTGTGGTTCTGTGAGAGCCGTGCACGTCAGTTGTGCGGGCAACATGAGGCGGCACGCGAAGCCTTTGAACATTTTCTGAGTCAACAGGCTGTCGATGAACACGCTATCTGAGCTGCTGGTAAAAATCGGTACACGCAAGGACATCATGCTGGCCGCCATGCTGCTGGCCGTACTGATGATGATGGTCTTGCCGCTGCCGCCGTTCCTGCTCGATATCCTGATCGCGCTGAACATGACGATTGCCGTGGTGCTGATGATGATGGCGATCTATGTCAGTTCGCCGCTGCAATTCTCCGTGTTCCCGGCCGTGTTGCTGGTGACCACCCTGTTTCGCCTGGCCATCTCGGTAAGTACCACGCGGATGATCCTGCTGGAGGCTGATGCCGGGGAAATCGTGCACACCTTCGGCACCTTCGTCGCCGGCGGCAACCTGGTGGTGGGGTGCATCCTGTTCCTGATCATCACCATCGTGCAGTTCCTGGTGATCACCAAGGGCGCCGAACGCGTCGCCGAAGTAAGCGCGCGTTTTTCGCTGGATGCCATGCCGGGCAAGCAGATGAGTATCGACGGCGACTTGCGCGCCAATGTGATCACGGTCGACGAGGCGCGTGAGCGACGGGCCAAGGTCGAGAAGGAAAGCCAGATGTTCGGCTCCATGGACGGGGCAATGAAATTCGTCAAAGGCGATGCGATTGCCGGGCTGATCATCATCGTGGTGAACATCCTGGCGGGGATCACCATTGGCGTCATGCAAAAAGGCATGAGCACGGCCGATGCGCTGCAACTCTATTCGATCCTCACCATTGGCGACGGCATGGTTGCCCAGGTGCCGGCGCTGCTGATCGCCATTACCGCCGGTATCATCGTCACCCGGGATGCGTCGGACAGCACGACAGACCTGGGCTCGGACATCGGCGCGCAGGTCATGGCGCAACCCAAGGCACTGCTGATCGGCGGCGCCTTGCTGGTGCTGTTCGCGATGATTCCCGGCTTCCCCACGATCACCTTCCTGCTGCTCGCTGTGGTAGTGGGTGGCGGTGGCCTGTGGGCGCTGCGCTTGCGTAAGGCGCAGGAGGGCACGCCCGCCGCCAGGGACCTGCCTACGCTGTTGGCCCAGGGCGCGGGGGCACCCAGTGTCAAACCCAAGGCCCTGGCATCTTCCAGAATGGCGGGCAAGGACGAGTTTGCCATGACCGTGCCGTTGTTGATCGATGTCGATGCCAGCCTGCAAAAGGCCTTGGAGGCGTTGTCGCTCAATGACGAGCTGGTGCGCGTACGCGGTGCGCTGTACCTGGATTACGGCGTACCGTTCCCGGGGATCCACCTGCGGTTCAACGATGCCCTGAAAAACGGCGAATACCTGATCCAGCTGCAAGAAGTACCCGTAGCGCGGGGCCGGTTGCGGCCCGATCACTGGCTGGTGCAGGAAAAAGCCAGCCAGCTGGACTTGATGGGGGTGGCCTATGACACGGGTGAGCCGGTATTGCCGGGGGAGCCCACGCTGTGGGTCGCCGAGTTGCACAAAGAGCGTTTGCAACGGGCCGGTTGCAGCTTCCTGGCCATGGACCAGGTGCTGACCTGGCACCTGAGCCAGGTGCTTCGCGAGTACGCAAGCGACTTTATCGGCATTCAGGAATCGCGTTACCTGCTGGAGCAGATGGAGCAAGGCTATGCCGAACTGGTCAAGGAAGCGCAACGCATCCTGCCCTTGCAACGCATCACTGAAGTGTTCCAGCGCCTGGTCAGTGAAGACATCTCCATCCGCAACATGCGCGCGATTCTCGAAGCCATGGTCGAGTGGGGGCAGAAGGAGAAGGATGTGGTGCAGTTGACCGAATACATTCGCAGCAGCCTGAAGCGCTACATTTGCTACAAGTATTCCAGTGGCAACAATATCCTGCCGGCCTACTTGCTTGATCAAACGCTCGAGGAGCAAATTCGCAGTGGTATTCGCCAGACCAGTGCGGGTAGTTACCTGGCCCTGGAGCCTGAGGTGACCGAGGCATTTCTAGACGGTATCAGGCAGACCGTAGGTGACTTGGCAAACATGCAGGTCAGGCCGGTATTGGTAGTCTCGATGGATATTCGCCGCTATGTCAGAAAGTTGATCGAAAGCGACTATTACGCACTGCCGGTGTTGTCCTATCAAGAGTTGACGACGCATATCAATATTCAACCCCTTGGGCGCGTAACGCTCTAAGCGCGTAACAGCCACGCCACTATTGAACAGGTACCGTATCGATGGACACCGACAAGATTGAAGGGTGGCTGCGCGCGCACGGTCACCCGGTTATTCCTTATTACTGGTTGCATACCCGTATACAACTAGGCTGGCAATTCACCTATCGCGGCTGCGATGTGTGTTGGCGTTGCGAAGGCAATCGCATCTGGATTGTCATGTTTCGTCGTCAGGAAAAGCGCGGCGGCCTCGATAATTCATTCGCGGTGCTCTATGTACTGGCTCAAGCAGCACTGGCTATGTATGGCCCGGGTTACAGCCTGTATGGCAACGTGGACATGTTGGCCGGCAGCCCGTTGCAGGCCAATCGCTTGCGCCGCTTTTATCTGCGTTGGGCTGGCGCCGCAGAACCGAGCCCTGGTTGGTTTGAACTCGATGTGGGCCGCGTGTGTTCGCTGCGCAGTAGGCGCAATCAACAAAATGCCGCCGACGACTGATAGTCAGCGCCGTGGCAAATACTTAATTTACGGTAAGGGACATTGAACTTCACCCAGAGTATCTAACCGTGATTGAGTCTACTGCTGGTGTTACCCAGCGCCTTGCTACGGCTGTTGAGCGGCCCACGCCATTGGCGCAGGGCGCGCCGGATTCGGTGGTGGAGGCGCTGCTGAAATTGATGCATGAGCGCCGGGTCGTGATCGTTGGCCCGGATGAAAAACCGCTCGGCCCGCGTCAACTGCTGCCCTTGTTCGCAGGGGTGCTGCCAGAGGCGGCCATGCGCGCGGGGAGCTTGTCGGATGGGCTGAGTACGGCGGTCTATGCCGACTGGGCAAACCGGATCAATACCTATGCCGATCAGCGCCCCGGGGTGCCTTTGAGCGTGGCGTCATTCATTCATGGGGCACTGCCCAACCCGCTGGAAAGCCTCTTCTCGGTGTTTGCTGACCCCCCGGTGCTGGGCGCACGCATGGATGTCGATGTGATTGACGTTTACAAGAAGGTCATGGAAAGGAACGAAGTCAAACGCAATGACATTCGTGACTTGCTGTCCAGCCTGCAAGCGGAAGCGAAGATCTTCTCGATCATCCAATCTGACATCAATAAGGCGATGGCCGCAAAGGAAAGCTTCTCGACAACCTCGAGTAATCTCGCTGACCGCTCGCTCTATGGTTACACCTCCGAGGAGCAATGGAAGAACAGTGCGGAGTTCAAGTTGTTGAGTTCACTCGATACCTACTCCGGGGATATGAGCAAGTCCTTCACCATCAGTGATTTCTTGCGCGGTGTTACAAAACCAGGCACCTCAGGGCCGCAAAAAGAAAGCGGCAGCATGAAAGGTGTAAAAGATTCTTACGCCTTCGATAAGGATAACAATCCCGTGGCCGCCTTTGCCGGTGCCGTAGGCGACCGGGCGCGCATGGTCAATGACAAGGTTTCTCAGCAAACCATCGTATTGAAAGATGTTACCAGCCGCTATGACACGGCCATCGAAGGCATGAACCGTTTCATTGATAAATATTACAACTTGATGAGCGATATTCTTCGCGCCCTTTAAGGAAGACCATGAACACTCAAGCAGACGCCTGCGCGGCTGACGTTGATCAGGCACTGGAAAGCTTCCTGGCCGAGGGCGGGACTCTGGCCATGCTTAAAGGTATTGCCACTCCAGAGCTGGAACAACTTTACCTGATGGCCTACGGGCATTATCAGTCGGGCAAGTTTGAAGCGGCCCACGGTGTATTCAAAGGGTTGTGCGTACTCAATCATTACGATGCCCGATTCTTTCTTGGGCTGGGTGCCTGTCGTCAGGCGTTGAAACAGTATGAGCTGGCCATTCAAAGTTATGTATACGGGGCCCTGGTGGATATAAAGGATCCGCGTTTTCCTTTTCACGCCGGCGAGTGCCACTTGCAGTTGGGTGATCTGACGGCCGCTGAAAGCGGCTTCTACTCAGCCCAGGCGTTGGCCGAGGTACACCCGGAACATGCTGATCTGGCCATGCGTGCAGGTGTGCTGTTGGAACATGTTGTTACTCAGAAAAGGAATGCTTCATGAATGAAGTCAATGCATTGATCAGTCGATTTACGCCACTGGCGGGCTTTGCCGCAAACGATGAACCTGCGCGCTCGGCCTCAGTGGCCGCTGCCAAGGTGGTGGTGAGCCACGGTAGCGGATCGGCTTCGGCCCGACGCGGGGCAGGGGGCGTGATGCTGGATGCGCCGGGCACCCTGAGCGAAGCACCTGCTGGCAGCTTTCAAGGGGTGGCAAACGCGCTGGGCGATGCGCTCAAGGCTCAGGAGCGCTTTGCCGTGGTCATCAAAAGCCTGGCTGAAGCCGGGGAGGCGGCCACTGAAAAGGGTAAGTTTCGCTTCAGCTCCATCGAAGATTTCGCAATCTTCCTGGGGGCAAAGATGTCCACCATCAAAGAGCTGCAGAGCAAACTCACGCTGGAAGACATCCAGCGCGCGAAGCTGGTTGGGCAGGAAGAAATGAAAGCCAACGACGAGAAGCTGCAAGCCTCGTTGAAGGCGGGAACCGAGGCGAGCAAATCCGGGCTGGCCGCGCGGATCTTTGGCTGGATCAGTTCAGTGGCAGCCATCATTGTCGGTGCCGTCATGGTGGCGACCGGCGTGGGTGCGGTCGCCGGTGCCTTGATGATCGCGGGCGGTGTAGTGGGGGTTGTCTCCTGTGCCATTCAGGAGTGCGCCAAGGCGGGGTTGATCAGCAAGGATGTCATGGCCTGGCTCGGCCCGGTGCTGACGACCGTAGAGGCGCTGCTGGCAGTGGTCGGTGCAATAGTGACCTTTGGTGGTAGTGCTGCGGGCCTGGTGGCGAAACTGGCCTCCAAGGCTGCGCCGAAAATCGCGCAGATGGCCGAGAAGGTTGTCAGTACGCTGAACCACATCGCGCAGTTGGGTACCAAGGCGGCTTCGGCAACCAGTTCGCTGGTTCAAACGTTGCTTAAAACGGCTGCACCCGTGGCAGATATGGTGGTGAACGCAGGCAATACCGTGACGCAAACCACCCACCAGGGTTTGAGTGCCAATGCGGCCATCAAACAGGCTGACCTGCAGCAGTCGCGCGTGAAGCTTGAGGCCCAGCAAGCACTGGTGGATCAACTCAACAACGCGTTGCAGCAGCTGTTCGACGCCTTCAAAAGCGTTTTCGAGACCTTGGCCAAGCTGTTGGCGGATCGTGCCAATAGCCAGCACAACCTCTCCCGTAGCCCGAACACTATCTAAGGTGCCCAGCCATGAGTATTGAAGTCACTACACGTCACGCGATTGATTCGACATTCGCCCTTCAACCCTTTGCCAGTGCCGTTCGAAAAGATGAAATGGCTTATCGTGCCGGCGCGCTCAAACAGCCGAATGCCGTTGACCTTGAAAAGGCCAACCTCGACCGGCCACAGGCAAAAGTCGACGATAAAATTCGCCAGGTGCTCAGCAAGCTGGATCTGGACACCGCAATGTTGTTGCTGATTTGGCAGGCCAACAAGGATGCCAAGCACATGTACATGACCCTGCGCAGCATCGAGTCACAGGCATCGCTGGAGTCGAAGAAGGCGCAAGTTGCAGAAATGTACAACAGCGGCAACTGGATGATCGCCGGGGCGGCGATGTCCGGCGTCACCGGGTTACTGGGGAGTGGCATGAGCGTTGCCGGGTTCTCCAGCAGCCTTGAAAGCGCTTCACGCATGAAGCGCGTCAACAGCGATATTACCGGCCTGGAGAAAAAGCTCGCGGCGATCGACACCCTCAAACCGGCCATCAACAAAGCCGACATTGCCGTGGATGTCGATCTCAAGCCGAAACTCAAGGACATGAGCGACGCTGAGTTCTTTGCAGGTTTCGATCGTCATCGTCTGGAAGGCTCGGTAGCACAATCAAAAGCCAGGCTTGAAGTGCTCGGTGAGCGTCAGAAAAAGACCGAACAATTGGTCGAGCAGTTCAAGGCCCATTCGATGAGCATCAATGGCGTGGTCAACTCCTCCCTCCAGGCCAAGCAGGCCTTTATCCAGGGCGATGGCAAAGAGCACGACATCGATGCCAATGAGCATGATGGCAACAAGCAAAAGGCGGCCGATATTATCCGGGCGTTGGAAGACAGCCAGAAAGAACTCTCGCAACTGATGAAGGAAATTACCGAATCCGTCAACCAGGCCATGCGCGCGGCGAGTGGTGTTGCCTGATTTAATTGCCAAGGGTGGCGACGGCACTTTTCGGTGCCGTCGCCTGGTGAGTAGGTAGAGTATTCAAGATAAACCGAATGAACCTCATCCTGTGTGCGACGAGTTGTTTGTTGCTGAGCGGCTGCGTTGCGGTTGCACTTGAACAGCCAGTATTTAGCGGGCGTGTCGACCTTGCACCGCCGTTGACCCGCTCGGGTTACCTCACTGTGCAACGCTACAGCGCTCAAGGTGCTGACCTTCGCCTGGTCGGCGAGCAACGCTATCGGGTCAACCTGCTGCCACTCTATTTTGAGTTCAGCCGTGATGTGCCTGGGGCAGTGGTGGTCAGGGCCCAATTATCCTGGAGCGAGGGAGGGGCCGTGCAGGCACAGGTACTCGACACCCTTCAGCCCGGGAAACGGGCGCGGCTCACGCTCAAGCCCCTGCCATGTTTCCCGCAGTGCACGACTGGAAAAACCCAGGCGGGTACATTGTGACAAATTGCCACTGGGGCTTGAATTGCGCAGTACGTTCTACTACCTTGCGCGGCTGCCTCGTACGCGGTGTTTTTGTACGAGCGCACTCATAAAAAGCATTTCTCAGGGTGGTGCATCACGCGTAGCGTGGCGCAGCGGCCCTGTTTTTCGTGCGTAAAGCGTCACCTGCCTAGCCAGATAGTCTTACTTCAGCCAACCCCACTTGAACGGGTGCCTTGCACCGTGCGCGCGTGTGCCGGTTGGTGCGCTGCTGCTGTTGTGTGCCCAACAGTCCAGCACCAATATTTGACGCCAGCCAAATGTCGTTATATCGGCTGGCGTGTACTCAATAGGTAAATTGATGCACACCGCACTCATCGTTGATGATCACCCCTTTATTCGCAGCGCCGCCAAAGTACTCCTGCAACAGGAACAGTTTGAAGTTGTCGGCGAAACGGATAATGGTTCAGACGCCGTGCTGTTGGCCCAGCAACATAAACCCGACCTTATGCTGCTGGACATTGCCCTGCCAAAACTTGACGGCCTGGAAGTGTTGAACCGTATCCATGCGTTCAACCTGCCGACGCGGATCCTGGTGCTGACCTCGCGGCCCGCCCCCTGTTATGCCGTGCGCTGCATGAAAGCCGGGGCGGCAGGCTACATGTCCAAGGCCGAAGACACCAACGAACTGATCCGGGCCATTCGGGCGATCATGTCCGGCTATACCTTTTTCCCCAACCTTGCCAGCGGCTCGGTACGCCGCAGTGATGTTGAAGTGACCGAGCAGGCATTGATCAAGCGGCTCTCCGACCGCGAGTTGAGCATCTTGCAGCAACTGGCAACGGGCATGTCGAACAATGAAATCGCCGAGCTCATGCACGTCAGCAATAAAACCGTCAGCACCTATAAAAAACGCATGATTGAAAAACTCAATGTCAAGTCGCTGGTGTACTTGGCCGAGTTTGCCAAGCGTAACGACCTGGTCTAGATAACACGCCATGCGCAACTATGTGATCGCGGTAATCTGTACCCTCTGCCTGTTCAGTACGCTGCTTGAGGCAGCTGAATTTCAGACAATAAAACTCTACGGCCGCTCTTCCGTTGAAAGTTACCAAGTGGCCCTGGATGACGCCGACAGGCAATGGTTAAGTGCGCGTGGCCGTTTGGTATTGGGTATTTCTGCGCCCGATAACGAGCCTTTTGAAATCACCGCAAATGCCCAGGGCTTTGAAGGCATCACGGCCGACTATGCGGGCTTGCTCGGCCAATTGCTGCACGTCGATATTGACGTGCGCCGCTACGAATCGCGAGACGCGCTGATACGTGCGGTGAAAAGCGGCGCTGTCGATTTGATGGGAACCGCCAACAACTTTGACGCCGAGGTGCCGGGGTTGGTGTTGTCCGTGGACTATGCCGAAGATGAGCCGGTCGTGGTGACGCGCACTCAGGACAACGAGAACCTGTCCCCGCAAAGTGCCGGCAAGAAAGTTGCCATGTTCTACCGTTACCTGAAGGCCGAAGCCCTGGCCAAACACTATGCCGACCTTGACCTGCGCCTTTACCCTTCATCGCTCAGCGCCTTGAGCGCGGTCGCCTTTGGCCAGGCGGATGCCTATATCGGCAACGCCATCGGGGCCAACCACCTGATCAACAAGAACTACCTGAACAACGTCGAGCTCAACCCGTCATTGCTCGAGGCCGGCGAGATAGCCTTTGCCCTTGATGAAAAAAATACCCGGCTCCTGCAAGTCGTCAATCGTGCGCTTGAAGTCATTCCCAATAGCGAGCGGGGGACCATCCTGCGCCGCTGGAATGCCATTCGTATCGATGTCCCGGGGTTGAGCCGCCTGCATTTCAGTGATACCGAGCGGCAATGGCTGGACCAGCATCCGCGACTGAAACTGGCGATCGATGGTATCTATCTGCCGCTGACCTATTTTGATGACAAAGGACGAGTCCATGGTTTCACCGCAGACATCCTGGCGCTGATCAGCCTGCGTACCGGGCTGAAGTTCGATGTGGTCGCCGGCGGCGCTACCGATACCTTGATGAGCTCATTGAAAAAGGGCGAAGTGGATATGGTCGCCACGGATGCGCCAGGCAATCTGCCGGCAGACAAGTTCGTGTTCAGCCAGCCGTACTTGAGCATGCCTTATGTGATGGTGCGCAAGGCGGGCTCCGGGAGGCCAGACTCGCTGGATGACATGGGCGGCAGGTCGCTGGTCCTGACCGAAGGCAGCGCCTTGCAAGGTTTTGTAGAAAAAAACTACCCGAGCGTACGAATCGTGATCGTGGCGCAGGCCAAAGACGCGCTGGAGCTGGTCGCTCAAGGCAAGGCAGATGCTCTATCGCTTTCGCTGTTCAGCGCCCGCTACCTGATTTCCAACAAGTACCTGGACACCTTGTGCATTACCGGCACGGTGGGCATCGCGCCGGCACAGCGCGCCTTTGCAATCGACAACACTTCACCGGAACTGGTGTCGATCATCAACAAGGCCTTGCTCAGCATTACCCCGGAAGAAACCGCGGAACTGACCAACCGTTGGCGCAGTGCGGTGATGCTCGACGACAGCCTGTGGTCGCGTCATCGTGCAACCATCATCCAGGGCATGGTGCTGGCAGCCTTGATATTGGTGCTGGCGTTGGGCTGGAATACCTATTTGCGGCTGTTGATCAGCAAGCGCAAGAAGGCCGAAACCGCGCTTTACGATCAAATGGAGTTCATGCGCACGCTGATCGACGGTACCCCTCACCCGATCTATGTACGCGACTACAACGGCAGCATGGTGCTGTGCAATGCGGCCTACCTTGATGTATTCGGCGTCCAGCGTGAAGACGTCATCGGCAAGACTGTCGTTGAAGGCACGTTCCTTGATGCGCAGGAGGCCCGCCGTTATCACGACAATTACCTGGAAATCATGCGCAATGGCGTACCGAGCCTGCGCGACGGCACGCTCAGGCTGGCTGGCGGTGAACTACTGACCATTTACCACTGGACCTTGCCCTACCGCGGCAGCCAGGGTGAAGTGACCGGCATGATCGGCGGCTGGATCAACGTCAGTGAGCGTCAGCATTTGCTTGAGCGACTGGAGGAAGCCAGGGTGTGCGCGGACAACGCCAACCGTGCCAAGAGCATATTCCTGGCGACCATGAGCCATGAGATCCGCACGCCCATCAATGCAATTATCGGCATGCTCGAACTGGCGATGAAAAAGGCCAAGCAGGGCATTGTCGATCGCCTGGGCATTGAAGTGGCCTCCAGCGCCGCACAGGATTTACTGGAGTTGATTGGCGATATTCTTGATATTGCCCGGATCGAGTCCGGGCGCCTTTCACTGGCGCCTGAGCGCGCCAACTTGCTGGAACAGGTCAACTCGGTGGTGCGGGTCATGGACGGCATGGCGCGGCAGAAGCACGTGCCGCTGATTCTGGAGTTGGATGACGCGGCCAATCAGGATGTGTTGATAGACCCTTTGCGCTTCAAGCAGATCTTTACCAACTTGCTGAGCAACGCCATAAAATTCACGCGCCAGGGCGAAGTGCGGGTGATTCTGCAGGTTGCGCCTTCAAGTACGGTACAAGAGCTGGATATCTGCCTGCGCATTGAGGACAGCGGCAGCGGTATCAGCGATGAAGACCAGCAGCGGCTGTTTACCCCGTTTACCCAAGCCAGCAACAATACCGACTCGGCGCGCAACGGCGCCGGCTTGGGGCTGACGATCTGTCGTACCTTGTGCGACATGATGGGCGGGCAGTTGTATTTGTCCAGTGAGTTGGGCAAAGGCACCCAGGTTCAGTTTTCACTGCGTCTGCCTGCACTTGCCCCCATGAAGGCAACCGCGCCCGAGCCGGCAGAGCTTGTAGCGCACCCGCATGTTCTCAATGTACTGGTCGTCGATGACTACTCGGCCAACCGCATGCTGCTATCGCAACAGTTGAGCTTTCTCGGCCATCGGGTACGTGATGCCGAGGACGGCGTGCAAGGCTTGCGTGACTGGCACAATAGCCGCTACGACGTGGTGATTACCGATTGCAACATGCCGGCCATGAATGGCTATGAACTCGCGCGGGCTATTCGCGAAAGCGAAGCGCTCAGCGGGCGTGCTCCTTGCCTGATCATCGGTTGTACTGCAAACGCGCAGCCTGAAGTGGAAGAGCGTTGCCGGCATGCTGGTATGGACGCGTGCCTGTTCAAACCGGTGCGTCTCAAAGACTTGAGCGATAGCCTGGCGGGCGTAATGCCCAGGCCAAAAAGTGCACATCTGTATGATTCACTGCTTGATAGCGGGGACATCGATATGCGCAGCCTGCTGCAATTGACGTTGGGCCAGGCAACGGTTGCAAAGGAGCTGCTGGTCGAGCTGATGGCCAACACCGAGGCGGATATCAAGCGGTTGCTCACCCACTATCTGGCGCAGGATGTCGACGCGCTCGCGCAACTGGCCCACAAGGTGAAAGGCAGTGCCCGGATCATCGGTGCGCGGAACTTGATAGCTGCCTGTGAAGGGCTTGAGCAAGCGTGTAGTGAGGGGGAGGGTGAGGTACTGCTGACCCACACGGTGGATGAGCTTCACCAGGCAATGGAGCAGGCGATGCTTGTGATGGATGAACGGCACTCCGAGCTTTAAATCGCGGGACCATCTTGTCGAGCGGCCCCGCGGGCGGCTTAGCCGCGAACCAGGGTGGGTTGTTTGGATGCCTCGGCAAATACGTTCTGCAGGTTTGTAAACTTCGAGAGCGACGCTGCTTTCACTTCCGCTTCCCACTTCGGGTTCATCGGTATCTGGAACCCATTCTCTTTCGCCTCTTGGACCAGGTCTGCCAGCTCCCGGCTATTGTTCACAACGACGATTTCGTCATAGCTGCCCAGCTTTACAGGCAGGAAGAACGTCGCGGGATAATTTGACGCGGTATCGGTAACCGGGTTGCTTGCGTCGGCGCTGTGATGAAAAACCGGCGGGTTCGTACCAACGACTGCCTCATTGAGCAAGGGAACCATTTTGTTCAAACGCGCTGTGGAATTACCCATTTCGGAGTCTGCTTTGCTGTAAAAGCTCTGAGCACTCTGATAGTCCTGCGTGGCCCCGTCGGGTACTTGGCTATATTGATCCATGCGTTTCTTGAAGGTGTCATGGTCGACGTCGGGAATGTCGAGCTTGTCTTGCGACCCATAGTCGCCGATGTGTGGCGCGATCAGCAGTAAGTCATAGTCTGCGGTGAGTGGTTTGCCCTCGGCTTTATCGCTGAGTACCATCAATGGCCGTCCCTGTTGAAAAATTTCGTACTCAGGGTCGGGGCCATCGCTGCGTTTATAGGCATCAAACTCGTAGAGGGCATCACTCGGCGCGCGGGCACTCAGCTTGACCAAGTTGGGGTCGTCGGTAGAACGGCTTTCCGTGAGGCAGCCCATCGCGAGCAAGTCGTTGATTCGTTGCTTGGACACAACCAGCGGTATGCTGAATGCATGACCTTCGCTGATGCATTTACCCACTTGCTCGTTGAACGCGTCGAGGCGCTCCAGCTTTGCTTCAAGTTTGCTGAAGGCCTGATTGACCGTGATGGCGCCTGCTTGCGGCCCCCAGTTCGAACTTTTGCCCTTGATATGCAGGTTCTTGGTCGGCGAGCCTGATTCAATCAACCCGGTCGCAGCGTTTTCCACTGGCCTGATTGCAATCACACAGTTCTGCGCCTTGGCCACGGCTTGCAGACGAGCCAAATGGCTGGTGACAATGCCGGTGTGGTCCTTGACCGTGTCAATCACGCTTGCAAGCGCCTTGGCCGCAGCGCTTGCTTGTTCTTTGCTGGTAGCCTGGGTGAGTTCCAAGTGCGCCAATTGCTGTGCACGGTTCCCTGGGATTACTCCAATCATGTTTGTTCCTCACTGATGCCCTGATGCGGCACGGGTATTTAGTTAGCGACCGCACCAATCATCCAAATCCTCTTTTAGTTGCGCTATCAGGATCCGTCGCTTTTTTACAGGCACGGCTCTAACTGGCTACATGCAGCGCTGGAATCGCACTAGAAGCACAGCATGAATACCCAAGTATTCAAGTGGGTTTTATGTCGTAAATTCCTACAAAGAAGAGAGATTATTACTGCAACAAATCAAGATCATTCGGTCGTTTCGGTCAGACGCCATCGTAATAATCTAGCGGCCTTCCAGCGATTGTGGGCCGGTTAAGTATGTTGAACGCAATTGCACTGAATGATGACGCCTTGGGTGTATACCAAACGACTGTGCGTGGCTCGGGCTTCATGACCGGCAACGAAGAGCGCATCTGCGTGCTGGTTGAAGGTGAACTAAGTATTCGTGAAGGCGGCGTCAGCTATCCGATGCTGACGGGTGAGCTGCTCTTCATTCGCCGAGGGACCTATGTCGAGAGTGTTGGCGAGGCGGCCAAGCTGTTATGGGTGCCTTTGATGCCGCTCTTCCTGCAGCGCTTTCTGCATCGTTACGGCGCCTTGCTCAGTGAGATTGATCGCTTCACCGGTACCAGCCCGGATGTGCTGGTCTTCCCTGGCACAACGCTGACGGCAGATTGTGTCCGAGGCTTGAAATGGCTGATGGAGTTCGAACATCCACCGACCCTGGCCTTGTTGCGTGTTGAAGAGCTGCTGATGGTGTTGCTCTCAGGCAACCAGGGGCCGCAGTTGATGGCGGTGTTGCGTCAACAGGGCAATCGCCAGGTAGAGCGTTTGCAGGCGTTCATGGAGCAGCATTTCCTTGAGGAGTGGCGGCTTGATGAGCTGGTCAAAGTGTTCGGCATGGGCCTGACTGCGTTCAAGGAATTGTTCAGCTCGATCTACGCGACATCGCCACGCGCCTGGATCAGCGAACGCCGCTTGCTGCACGCCCACCAGCTGCTGCTCAACACCGAGCGCAGCATTGTCGATATCGCGATGGAGAGTGGTTTCTCCAGCCAGTCGTATTTCAGCCAGGCCTATCGCCGCCGCTTTGGTTGTACCCCGAGTCGCGCCAGAGATGGGATGCGCTGATCGCACCGCACTCACCGGAAATCACGTCGACGCATACGTCTTCTCTATTTATCGAGTGCAGCAGGACCATGAAAAGACTATTACAGCAACTGGCAGACTGGCTGGCCATTGAGCCGCTGGTGGCAGACCGGCAGGGTTGCTATTGGGTGCCCGTTGAAGGGCATTCACTTGTACTTGTGCCAATGGGCACCCAACTGACCATTCGTGCCGACCTCGCAGGCTCGATTGACATCGCTTCGTACGACGGCCAGGCAGCCTTGCTGCGTGCCCTGGAAATGGTCACTCGCTGGGGGCGGCAATTGCCTCAAGCGCTGGCAATCAGCCCCGAGGGCAGCTGGGTGGTGGAAGCCCGGCTGGAGCTGAACACGCTTGAGTTTGTGGAACTCAAGCGGGTGTTGAGTGCTCACGTGGGCATTCTGGAGCTGGTAGAACCGCTGTTCCAGGCGTCGAGCGTCAAGCATGGTCGAGGTCCATCCATATGTCGGCCTTGAGCACCCTGTGCGCTGCTGACGGCCACCTGCTGCGCCGTTGCCCAGGCGCAGCCACTGGATTGGCCGGCAGAGCCGTTCAACTATGTGGCTCGAGGCGAAAGCCTGCGTGATGTGCTGGTGAACTTTTCGGCCAATTACCAAAGTGCCGTGGTGGTCAGCGACAAGATCGATGACCAGGTCAACTCGTCCTTCGACCTGAAGGACCCGCAGTCTTTTCTTACCCTGATCAGCGCCCTGTACAGCCTGGTCTGGTACTACGACGGCGCGGTGCTTTATGTGTTCAAGTCCACGGAGATGCAGACGCGCTTGATACGCCTGGGCCAGGTCAAGGAGTCGCAGGTGCGCCAAGCGCTGCAAGCCGGCGGCAATTGGGAAGTGAACTTTCCATGGCGCCCGGACCCGGGCGGCCAGCTGGTTTACGTTTCTGCACCGCCGCGCTACCTGGACATGGTGAGCCAAACCGTTCAGGCCCTTGAGCAACAGAACAACCTGCAGGTGCAAAGCACGGCGAACCTGGCGGTGGAGATCTTCCCCCTGCGCTACGCCGTGGCTGAAGACCGCCAGATCAAGTACCGCGACGACTCAATCCAGGCACCGGGGCTGGCCAGCATTCTCGCCAGGGTGCTGAGCGACGCCAACGTGGTCGCGGTCAATGGTGAGCAATCACCTGGCAGCGCAGCGCCGAGTCGGCAAGCCGTGGTCCAGGCCGACCCCTCGCTGAACGCGATCATCGTGCGGGACAGCCAGGAGCGCATGCCGATGTACCGTCGCTTGATCACGGCGCTTGATCGCCCTTCGGCACGTATCGAGGTTGGCTTGTCGATTGTCGATATCAACGCCGAGAACCTCGCCGAGATTGGCGTCGACTGGCAGGCCGGGGTAGGCCTGGGGAAAAACCGCCTGATCGAAATTCGCACCACCGGCGGCACACCGGACACCGGGGGCGCCGTAGGCAGCCTGGTGGATGGACGCGGCCTGAATTACCTCATGGCCAAGATCAGCCTGCTGCAAAGCCAAGGGCTTGCGCAGATCGGTTCGCGACCCACGCTACTGACGCAGGAGAACACCGCAGCGGTCATCGATCACAGTGAAACCTACTACGTCAAAGTGACCGGGGAACGGGTAGCGGAGCTCAAGGCGATTACCTACGGCACGATGCTGAAGATGACCCCACGGGTGGTGCAAATGGGCGATCAGCCGGAGATCAGCCTCAGCCTGCACATTGAAGATGGCAATCAGAAGCCCAACAGCAGCGGGCCGGATGGCATCCCGACGATCAACCGCACGGTCATCGACACCGTGGCGCGGGTCGGCCTGGGGCAAAGCCTGCTGATTGGCGGTATTCATCGGGACGAGCGCAACGAGAGCGTACGCAAGGTGCCGCTGCTGGGCGACATCCCTTATCTGGGGGCGCTGTTTCGATTCAACTACAACTCATCGCGCCGGGCGGTGCGCTTGTTCCTGATTGAGCCGCGACTGATCGACAGCAGCGTGGGGCACGATGTCGCTTTGCCGGGCGGACAGGGCAGCCTGCGCGGCTTGCTGGACGTCGACGAGTTGTCGAACAACAGCCAATCACTTCAGTCAGTGCTCAAGCAGGCAGGGAAAAGTCGCTGACATGACCTGGAAAATTCTGTTTTGCAGCGGCCTGAACCAAGGCGTTGAAGTGCCGTTGCCCGAGGGGCGAGTGGTTATAGGGTCGGATCCGGCCCAGGCAGACCTGGTGGTGGTGGACGCAGGTATTGGCGCAATCCAGCTGATTCTGGAGGTCAGTGCATTGCGGGTGAGCATTGTGCACTGGGCTGAGGACACTGTGGCTACCCAGGACGGCGAGCCCGTCGTTGCCGGCGCTGACCTTCAGGCGTTTCTAGCGCAAGGCTGCGGACCGTTGCGATGGATGTTTTGTGCGCAGGAGCAGCAATTTGATCAAGCCTTGCCGGCAAGGCCAGCGGCGCCCCGCAAGAGCCCGTCAGGTCGCTCTTTACGGTGGTTGCCGGGAATTGCGGCGGTGGGTTGCGTGGTACTGGCACTGGCGCTGTTGCCGCTTATCAAACCCTGGGCGGCAGCGCCGCAACCTGGCGATCCGCAAGCACAGCAACGCGCGATACACGCCTACCTGGTGCAGCAACAGCTGGCCGATGTGGTCATTGCCGCGCCGCAACCCGGCGTCGGCCTGTTGCTCAGTGGCTATGTGCAACGCAACGACCAGCGCGTCGCCTTGCAACAGTTTCTGCAGGCTACCGGTGCGCCTTTCCAGCTTGCTGTTCGAGCCCAGGAGGACATCCGCAACGACGTGGATTTCATCCTGCCCAGGCTGGGCTACAAGGACGCGCACAGTGCAGATGGCAACCAGGTGGGCTGGGTTCGCCTGGTTGGCGAGGGGGTTCAAGACCCGACTCGCTGGCCACAGACCCTTCAGACGTTGAAGAACGACGTTCAAGGCTTGCGCGGTGTGGAACCCCCGGTTGCAACAGGGCCGACGCCACTACAAAAGCTTCAGCAACTGCTGGACGTTACAGGGCTCACGAGCCGGCTGACCGTCAAGGCGTCAAATAGCCAGATCGATGTCAGTGGAGCCTTGGACGAGCGCCAGCAGGACGCCTTCAAGGAGGTGCAACGCCAATACAACGCGGCCTTCACCCTGCCACCAACGCTGAACTTGCAGAACACCTGGAGCCCGAAAAAGCAGGCCGCTGTGCAGTTCCCGATCAAGGCCGTGTCTATCGGCCGCGTGCCTTACGTGATCCTTACCGACAACCGCCGTTATCCCGTGGGTGGGTTGACCCCGACAGGGTTGCAGGTGGTGGGGATCCACAGCAACCGGGTAGTCCTCAGCAGGCAAGGACAGCAATTCATTATCAATCTGAGAGGAGACGCGAGCGATGATCCATGAGCTTCAGGAGCAGTGGTTGACCGACAACATTCGCCAAGAGCTGCGGGCCCGAATCGAACATAAAGCGATGGCGTGCAAGCAGCAATTGCAGCGCACCTCAACACCCAGCCAGTTCCAGCAACTGACGCTGCAAGTACAAGCCCTGAACGGGGCGATCACCATTCTCAACGCAATCGAGAAGGACTGAACATGGCTGACCCTATCAACTTCTTCGATGGCAACTCGAAGACACTGGATGACGTTGCCAAGCAACTGGTCGAGCAGTCGCGCACTGCCAACGCCGACGTGCAAAAGGCTATCGAAGCCTTGAAAGGCGGCGCCGACGACCCGGCCCTGCTTGCGGAAATGCAGCACAAGATCAACAAGTGGTCGGTTATCTACACCATCAACTCAACCGTCACCCGGGCGATGAAAGACCTGATGCAAAGCATTCTGCAGAAGATCTGACATGGATAACTCAATGAACGCTTCGTTGACACAGCTGGCCTTGGTCGGCATCGAGCACCACCTTCATACCGAGGCGCTGCTGATCGCCAACTGGCTGGAACAAGTCGAACAGCAGGGCGAAGCCGCCTGCTTGATCCGTCTGTGCAGCCTGATGGGGACCGGGCAATGCCAGGAGGCCTTGCACTTGGGCAACAAGGAGGGCTGGCCGTCGCTGGCACCGTGGCTCGCGTTGTGCGAGTGGAAGCTGGGCCTGGGCACGGCGCTTGATCGGCGCCTGACGCTGCTGAGCCAGAGCGAGGACCCGCAGATTGTGCAGTTTGCGCTAGGCATGCGTCAGGCGGTGCGCCCGTGATCCGCACGCCTCCTGCCGTGACGGCACTGCACGCGCCGCTCACCAGTCGCGTTGCCATCACGGGTGCCCAGCCCTCAGAGCAGCAGCGTTTCGAGGAGGCGCTGCGGGTAGAGCCGGCGGGGCGCGCCAAAGCAGTCGACGATCAGTCCGCGCATCTGACGCAACAGCTGATGGAGCGTTTTGGCACAGCTGACAAGGGTGTGAATCAGGACCGCCTGGCGATGCGCGCCTACCTGCGTGAACAGATCCCGCTGGGTAAGCGTCAGGAACGCGCATTGCTTCAGGTGCTTGGCGCATTGAAAGAAGCAGGGCAGCCCAGCGACTACCTCGCCAGTTTGATCCATACAGAGCTGAAACAGCTGATCCCGCGAAACGGCATGCTCGACAGCCTGCTGCGCCACTCGTACAAACCTGATCTGGAGTAACCATGGATATCAGCTCAATCGGCAACGCTGGCGTCGCGACGAGTCAGGCCCTTGAACCCGAGCGGCCCGCCGAGCAACTGGTTGCCCAGTTTGACCAGGCCATGGCGCCGGCAACCGCTGCGCACACCGGGGGTGTGCTCAACACCATCAGCGATGTGACTGCACAGATCAGTCAGGCCAAACAAACCCTCAAGGCGAGAATGTCAGCCCCGGGCGACGTCAGCCCGAGCTCGCTGATGGAACTGCAATATTCGCTGTTGCAGATCAACATGCAGCAAGAGTTGATCGCCAAGGCCGTCGGGCGCCTTACCCAGAATGTCGAAACACTGATGAAAACTCAGTGAGGTGGCGCATGAACAAAGCCTTGCCGGTAGTGCTGTTGCTGACCCTGGTGTTGGCTGGCTGCAAGGTCGACCTGTACCAGGGGCTGAGCCAGCAGGAGGCCAACGAGATGCTGGCATTGTTGAGCGCCGAAGGCATCTCGACCAAGAAAGCGCCGGACAAGGATGGCAAGGTCAAGATCCTGGTGGACGAATCCGACATCGGCCTGGCGGTCGATGCCCTGAAACGCAAAGGCTACCCGCGCGAGCAGTTTTCCACGTTGAAGGACGTCTTCCCCAAGGACAGCCTGATTTCATCGCCCCTGGAGGAGCGTGCCAGGCTGACCTACGCCAAGTCCCAGGAGTTGGCGCAAACCTTGTCCACCATCGATGGTGTGCTGGTGGCCCGGGTACATGTCGTGTTGCCTGAAGAACGTGACAGCTTGACCCGAAAGGTTACGCCGGCGTCAGCCTCGGTATTCATCAAACATGCCACGGACGCGCAGCTGGACAAGTACGTTGGGCAAATGAAGCAGATGATCAGCAACAGTATCGAAGGCCTCGACTACGACCGCATCAGTGTGGTGCTGGTGCCTGCCACGGAAACGCGGCCAATGGTCTCACTCGGGCAGTACGACAGCCCGTCTTCCTTGAGGCTTGATTCCGGTTCGCGTACGCGATGGCTAAGCATTGTCGTTGGGCTGCTGGCCTTGCTGGTGCTCAGCAATCTGGGGCAGTTCTGGTATCACCGTCGGGGGCAATGATGGGCACACCATTGACGGCCTACCAGCTGCGTTATTGCCCAGCTCGTTTTATCCATTCCAAGCAGGTGCCCGCGCCCTTGCAGGTACTGGCCGAGGCGCTGCCCGACTGGCGTTGCCAAGGCGTGATCAACGCCTGGTTGCTCAGCGAGCTGGCGCTGCCAGTGGACTACACAATGCCCGCAAAACTGGCAGGGCTCGCATTGTTTGCGCAGGCCGATCTGTTGCGCACCTTGGCGCTGCTGGGTGCAATCCTGCATGGGCAGGCGATACGCCGGGTGCTTGATGCGAGCACGTTGGCCCGCGTGCACGCGGTGATCGGCGTCGACGGCCATCGTTTTTGCCTGGAGCAGTTTAATTTGATCATCGGCTCCTGGCCGCCGGGCTGGCAGCAGCCACTGCCAACGGATGACCTGGCGCGGCACTTGCCTCACGCGGGTTTGCAGTTCTGGCTGCAGGCCATTGGCGACGTTGACCAGGGCTTTGTCAGGCGCCTTGATTTGCGTCTCGAAAAACCACTGCGTGAGCAGGCGTGTTCCATCACTGACGTACAGCGCCCGTTGGCGCAAATCCTGTGTTTGAAAATCACCCGATACGCGAGCCCGGCATGTTTGCATTTACTCGATTGAACGTTGACCACATTGCCCTTCGCCCCGATCAGGTGTTGCTGCGCAGTACGGACTATCAACAATACCTGGACGCCGAGGCATTAGTTGCACAGGCCCGGAACAAGGCACACACGCTGCACCAGGAGGCACAGGTCGAGTATGAGCGCCAGGCGCAACTTGGCCGGGAGGAGGGCATGCGCCAGGCTCGCGCGGCACAAGCTGAACTGATCCATGAAACCCTGCTGGAACGTCAGCGTTTCTTCGACCAGGTCGCGTCGCAAATGAGTGCCGTGGTGCTACAGGCCATGCGCAAGCTGATACGTGATTATCCGGCGAGTGATTTGGTATTGGAGGCAACCCGCGAAGGGCTGTCATTGCTGGGTGAAGCCAGCAGGATAACGCTGCGGGTTCATCCTCAGGAAATGTCGGTGGTACGGGAGCGTGTGGAGCAGTTGGTGAAGCAAAGAGACCGTTCGATCCACATTGATGTGGTGGCTGACGCGCGTGCCGATCGTGGCGGCTGCGTGCTGGAAAGTGAGATTGGCAATGTCGATGCCAGTATCGAGACCCAACTGGGCGCATTGCAGGCAGCAATAGAGCAAGGCTTGGCAGCGCAATGAGCAAAAAAACCGAGATTGATCGGCTCATCCTGGAAAGTGACTACAAGCAGCAACTGCTCAATGAAATGCTGGGGCAGTTCACTTTGCCTGCCGAGAGCGTGACGCGGCAGCCCCCAGGTGAGCAAAGCGCGTCGACGCTCCTCAGCGCGAAAAGCGTGATCGCCCAGCGCCGGAGTGATCCTTCGGATCTCAACAATACGGGTGAAACTGTCAGGTATCGCCGTCCGTTGATGATGCGCGGCTTTTTGATTTGATTGATGGAGATTAAGGCACCTGCATGAATAAACAAGCCACGATCAACCATTGGACTGCACGAGAGATAAGTCGGATGCGCCGCGCCAGGAGGGCGTGCTCGACTATTGTCCCTCGATTTTTTAACAAAATGTGTAAACGCTGGCCGTAGACGCCCGGTCTTCGCGCACGTGTTCAAAACGCGCAAAAAGCATCCTTGACATCGGGTTGCCATTTACGTAAACGTAAACGCCGCTTGTAGTGCCATAACCAATAAAAACAACCAAGGTTAGAGGGGCTCAAATGTCATCATCAGCAAATGTGGTGCTGGAAACCCGTGGGTTGAGCAAGGAGTTTCGCGGCTTCACAGCGGTAGACTCAGTCAATCTACGTGTCCAGGAAGGGCATATTCACGCACTGATCGGGCCCAACGGTGCGGGCAAGACGACCGTTTTCAATCTCCTCACCAAGTTCCTTGCCCCGACCCGAGGCGAGATTCTCTATCTTGGCAAGCCCATTACCCGCCTGCAGCCGAATGAAATCGCCCGGTTGGGGCTGGTGCGCTCGTTTCAGATCTCGGCCGTCTTCGGCCACATGACCGTTCTGGAAAATGTCCGGGTTGCTCTCCAGCGCAAACTCTCCAACTCGCTGCATTTCTGGAAGTCCGAGCGCAGCCTCGACGGGCTCAATGAGCAGGCACTGCAGATGCTCGACGATGTCGGGCTGCTTGATTACGCACACACCCTGACCATCGAACTGCCATACGGGCGCAAGCGTGCGCTGGAGTTGGCCACGACCTTGGCGTTGGAGCCAAAGGTGTTGTTGCTCGATGAGCCAACCCAGGGGATGGGACATGAAGACGTGAACATGGTCATCGAACTGGTGCGCAAAGCGGCGGTAGGGCGCACGGTGCTGATGGTCGAGCACAACCTGGGGGTGGTCAGCGAGCTGTGTGACCGGATTACCGTGCTTGCCCGCGGTGCAGTGCTCGCTGAAGGCGATTACGCCAGTGTGTCGGCAGATGCGCAGGTGCGTGAAGCGTACCTGGGCAGCGAAGCGGCCAGCCATGAAGAGGCACATGCATGAGCAATCTGCACGTCCCGAATGTCGAGCAGCTTCGCGTTGTCGACCTGCATGCGTTTTATGGTGAGTCACACATCTTGCACGGCATCGACCTGCATGTGCGTCGCGGCGAACTTATCACCCTGTTGGGGCGCAATGGCTCCGGGCGCTCGACCACCTTGCGTGCGCTGATGAACATGGTCGGCCGTCGAACCGGTTCGATCATGATCAACGGCCGCGAGACCGTCGGTATGGCCGCGCACCTTATCCCGCGTCTTGGCGTGGGCTACTGCCCGGAAGAGCGGGGGATTTTTGCCAGTCTCACGGTCGAGGAAAACCTCCTGTTGCCGCCATTGGTACGCAGCGACGGCATGAGCCTCGATGAAATCTACGATATGTTTCCCAACCTTTACGAGCGTCGCTTCAGCCAAGGCACTCGGCTGTCTGGGGGGGAGCAGCAGATGCTGGCCATGGCGCGCATCCTGCGTACCGGCGCCAACTTGTTGTTGCTCGACGAAATCACCGAGGGCCTGGCTCCGGTAATTGTGCAGAAGCTGGCGCAGGTACTGATCAAACTCAAGAACAAGGGCCTGACTATCGTGCTGGTGGAGCAGAATTTTCGCTTCGCAGCGCCTTTGGCGGACCGCCATTACTTGATGGATCACGGCCAGATCGTGGAAGAAATCAGCGCCGCAGAACTGGACGCGAAACAAGGACTGTTGCAGAGCTGTCTCGGCGTCTGAATCAAGCGTGAACCTCAAAACCTGCAGGTCGGCATGACATCACGTCTGCCCGGCACAGGATTGCTTTGCCCGGTACAACAACAATAACGACAGAAAGTGGGTGAACTGCATGAAGATGCTTCAGAAAACAGCTAGCGCCATCCTTGCTTCGAGCCTGATCGTGACGGCGGCTCAGGCCCAGGTCAGTGACGACGAAATCCGCATTGGCTACCTGGCGGACATGTCCGGGACCTACCGTGACCTTTCCGGGCCGGGGGGCCTGGAAGCGTTGAACATGGCCGTGGAAGATTTCGGTGGCCAGGTCAACGGTAAAAAGATCGTAGTGTTCAGTGCGGATGATCTCAACAAACCCGACGTTGGTGCCAACACCGTGCGCCAGTGGGTGGATGAGCGCAATGTCGACATGGTCACCGGCATGGTGGCCTCCTCAGTGGTGTTGGCGGCGAGCAAAGTGGTCGAGCAATCAGGCAAGCTGGCCCTGATTTCGGGGGCGGCGGCGTCCAGCCTGACCAATGAATTCTGCTCGCCGAACCATATCCATTGGACTTATGACTCCTACGCACTGGCCAACGGCACCGCCAAGGCGGTGCTCGCTTCAGGAGGGAAGTCCTGGTACGTCCTCACCGCTGACTATGCCTTCGGCCATGCAATGGAGGCAGACATTACCAAGGTGGTCGAAGCCGACAACGGCAAGGTGCTGGGCAAGGCGCGCCATCCATTCCCGACCAGCGATTTCTCCTCCTACATCCTGCAAGCACAGGGATCCGGCGCGCAGGTGATCGCCCTGGCCAATGCCGGCTCCGACACCGTCAACTCGTTGATGACCGCCAGTCAGTTCGGCGTCACGCAGTCCGGGCAGCAACTGGCCGGCATGGTGGTGTTCCTCAATGACATTCATGCCATGGGCCTGGATGTGACCCAGGGCCTGATGCTGACCACCGGCTGGTACTGGGACATGAACGACGAAAGCCGCGCCTGGGCCCAGCGCTACTTCAAACGCACGGGCAAGATGCCTGGCATGGTGCCTGCCGGTATCTATTCGGCCACTACCAATTACCTGAACGCGGTAAAAGCCAGTGGCAGTGACGAGGCGCAGACGGTGCGCAAACAAATGATGGCAACCCCGGTGAATGACATGTTCGCCAAGAACGGCACCATTCGTGCCGATGGCCGCATGGTTCACGACATGTACCTGGTTAAAGTCAAAACCCCAAGTGAGTCGAAGGGCGAGTGGGACCTGTACAACATCGTACGCACCATTCCAGGGGATGAAGCTTACCGTCCATTGGCTGAAAGCAAGTGCAAGCTGGTGACAGAGCGCTGATTACCGGGTGACTTCAGCGAGTGCCCGGCTGCAGCCAGCCGGGCGTCACGGACTTTAAGCGAGTGCTAGATCATGACGATGGTATTGGGTATTCCCCTGGGCGTGCTGCTGGGTCAGCTGCTGCTGGGGCTGATCAATGGTGCATTTTATGCCTTGCTCAGTTTGGGCCTGGCGATCATTTTCGGGTTGTTGCGCATTATCAACTTTGCCCACGGCGCCCAGTACATGCTCGGTGCGTTCGCAGCGGTACTTGCCCTCAAATACTTCGGTGTCAACTACTGGGCCGCACTGCTGCTGGGCCCCTTGCTGGTGGGTGTGCTGGGCATGCTCATCGAGCGTTATCTGCTGAGGCGCATTGCCGGCGAAGACCATCTCTACGGGCTGCTGCTAACCTTTGGCCTGGCGCTGATCGTGGAGGGTTCGTTCGTCAAACTGTTCGGCGTCTCCGGGGCTTCCTATCCCATGCCCGAACAGCTCAAGGGCGGCTATAACCTGGGCTTCATGTTCCTGCCGGTCTATCGCGCCTGGGTAATCGTCGTGGCCTTGATCGTGTGCCTGGCGACCTGGTTCATGATCGAGCGAACGCGCTTGGGCTCTTACTTGCGCGCCGGTACCGAGAACCCGAAATTGATGCAGGCGTTCGGCATCAACGTACCGCTGCTGATCACCCTCACGTATGGCTTCGGTGCTGCGCTGGCGGCATTCGCTGGCGTATTGGCCGCGCCCATCTACTCAGTGACGCCCACGATGGGGGCGAACCTGCTCATCGTGGTCTTCGCAGTGGTAGTGATTGGTGGCATGGGCTCGATCATGGGAGCGATCGTCACGGGGTTGGCCATGGGCTTGATCGAAGGCGTTACCAAGGTTTTTTATCCTGAGGCAGCTAACACGGTGGTGTTCCTGGTCATGGTGCTGGTGTTGCTTGTTCGCCCTGCGGGCCTGTTTGGCAAGGAGGCATAGCCATGACGAATTTCGAGATCAATTCAGTTGCACAGGTGGTGCAACCTGGCGCGGTTGAAGAACGGCGTATGGCAGCGGTACGGCGCAAACGCTGGTTCTATATGGCGCTGTTGGTGTTGGCCCTGGTGGCACCGTTGGCGGTGTACCCCGTGTTCCTGATGAAACTGCTGTGTTTTGCCCTGTTTGCCTGCGCCTTCAACCTGTTGCTCGGGTATGCCGGCCTGCTGTCTTTCGGGCATGCCGCTTTTCTCGCCAGTGGCGGCTATGTCACGGGGTTTCTGCTCACGCAATACAGTGGGCTGAGCACCGAACTGGGCATACTCGCAGGCACACTTGCCTCGGCGTTGTTGGGGTTGGTGTTTGGTTTGCTGGCCATCAGGCGCCAGGGCATCTACTTCGCCATGATTACGTTGGCGTTGGCGCAACTGGTGTTCTTCATCTATGTACAGGCGCCCTTTACTGGCGGCGAGAACGGCCTGCACGGTGTACCGCGTGGTTATCTGCTGGGCCTGTTTGACCTGAACAACAACATGACGATGTATTACTTCGTACTGGCGTTGTTCGTGTTTGGCTTCGCGGTTATCCAGCGCACCATCCATTCGCCCTACGGACAAGTGCTCAAGGCTATTCGCGAGAACGAACCTCGGGCGATTTCGCTGGGGTACAACGTAGCGGCGCACAAGTTGTTGGCCTTCGTCATCTCCGCAGCACTGACCGGCCTGGCCGGTTCAACCAAGACGGTGGTCTTTCAGTTGGCGTCGTTGACCGATGCCCATTGGCACATGTCGGGGGAGGTGATTCTGATGACCTTGCTCGGTGGTGTCGGCACTGTAGTCGGCCCATTGGTCGGGGCGACAGTCGTAGTGACCCTGCAAAGCTACCTGTCCAATGGCCCTTTGGGTGAATGGGTACATGTGATCCTCGGCGTGATCTTTGTCATCTGCGTGCTGCTGTTTCGTGTCGGCATCGTAGGTTGGGTACTCAAGTTGGCACGACGTAACTTCTAGCAAGAACGTTCAACGTTTCCCGGTGCGGAGCCTTCTCCGCGCCGCGGGGAACTGTTCGCCGAATTCCGCAGTTTCGGCGTGAGTGGGTTGTTTGGGATGAGTGGATAAACACAACAAAAACAGGTCGGTTCTCCCGACCACCACCAGAGGGAAGAGAGATTCATGGACTTACATCGTTCTGCTCCATTCTTCACGTTGTCCGCTTTAGCGGCTGCCCTGAGTGTATCGATGCCCGCGTCAGCTGACTTTGTCAGCGACAGCAAGGCCAGCGTGGATACGCGCAACTTCTATATGAATCGCGACTTCCGTCAACACGGGGCAGCCCAGTCCAAAGCGGATGAGTGGGCCCAGGGTTTCATCCTGCGCATGGA
Source organism: Pseudomonas fontis (assembly GCF_028656955.1). GTDB lineage: Bacteria > Pseudomonadota > Gammaproteobacteria > Pseudomonadales > Pseudomonadaceae > Aquipseudomonas > Aquipseudomonas fontis. The sequence continues at coordinate 20,348 of NZ_JAMDGY010000104.1, read as the reverse complement.
GTCTGGTTATACCGAGGGCACCATCGGTGTAGGCGTCGATGCCATCGGCCTGCTGGGCGTAAAGCTCGACTCCAGCCCGGATCGGGTCGGTACCGGGCTGCTTAAGAGCGATCGGGAAGCGCCTAGACGGGCCCAGGACGAGTACGGAGAGGCAGGCGTCACCGCCAAGCTACGTGCCTCCAAGACCACGCTCAAACTGGGTACCTTGCAGCCGGTTCTGCCGGCGCTGATGCGCAACGATAGCCGTCTGTTGCCGCAAACCTTTCGCGGTGGCTGGCTGAACAGCAATGAGGTGCAAGGCCTGACGCTTGATCTGGGGCGCATTGACCGGGTCAACCAGCGTGACTCTTCGGACAATGAAGAGATGACCGTGTTCAATGGCGGCAAGCGCAACATCGTCTTGGGCGGCGCCAAGACCAGTGATGAGTTCCTGTTCGGCGGTGGTAGTTACCAATGGACGCCGCAACTGTCCACCGGCTATTACTACGGCGGACTCGATGGTATTTACAAACAGCACCTGGTCAACCTGGTCCATCAATTGCCATTGGGGGTAGGGCAGAGCTTCAAGTCCGATTTGCGTTTCGCACGCTCCACCGATGACGGCGGCAGCAATGTCGACAACAACGCCTTCGGTGCGTTGTTTACTTACCGTATCGGCGCGAGCGGCTTTAGCGCCGGTTATCAGAGCATGAGCGGCGATACCGGCTTTGCCTACATTGCTGGCGCCGACAATGCCTTGATCAACCTGGTGCAGATCAACGACTTCGGCAACCAGGACGAACACTCCTGGCAAGTGCGTTACGACTACGACTTCGCGGCCCTTGGCGTGCCGGGGTTGAGTTTCATGACGCGCTATCTGTCGGGTGACAACGTCGACCGTGGAGGCGCCTTGAGTGAGGGTAAAACCTGGGAGCGCAATACCGATCTTGCTTACGTCTTGCAGTCCGGGCCGTTGAAGAACCTGAGCTTCCGGCTGCGTAACGCAACCACCCGCAGCAACATCGGCAGCGACCTGGATGAGAACCGGTTTATCGTTAGCTACAGCTTGCCGATCTGGTAGTCCCTGCTCGGTAATCAATCGGCCACGGTGGATAGTGGGGAGGAGGGTATACTCCCCATTCCACGGTCAATTGTTGTTTGAAGAATGAAGCGTCCGCTGTTTGTTTCTCTGGATGGGCCCAAGGGAACTGGCAAAACCACACTGTTGGAGGCCGTTACCAAAGCACTGAGGGCGGACAACAGGAAAGTCATCCGGCTCTGTGAGAAAAAAAGTGATCCCTACCGGGGTGAAACGATGGCCCTGGTCAACCAACTCGCCAGGCATCCATCCCGGGAATTGGAACTTGAGGTGTGTCAGCGCTTTGCCGATAGCCGTACCTGGATTTCCCAGCACGTGCTGCCTAAACAGCCTGTGGACAGCATTATCCTGATTGATCGCTGGTACCCATCGGACGCCGCGTTTCGCCGGATGCTTCCGTTTGCCGAGATTCTACGGTTGAACATGGAGCGGAACGTACGGGTGCCAGACCTGCATGTCGGGGTTGTAACCGCCCCTGATATTTCCTGGGCAAGAGCTGCCGCACGTTCGCGCGGGCTAGGCAGTACCGTGATCCATAACCAGGAAGAGCAAGTCGCGTGTACCGAGGCGTTCGAGCGAGCAGTTGCCGAACATGGCTGGGTACTTTGTCGGAATGAGGGAACGATCGAAGAGGCGACGCAGCAGGTGGTTTCCGAGATCCAGAGAGTGGCCCGCTGACTATACCAGTCACTCCGAATCTACAACCAGAGCCGCCACAATCGGCGGCCCCAGTATTTACAGCATCAGTTCTGCGCAGTTTTTTCAGCTGTTTCCAGTTTCACCGTCTCTTCCAGGGTGAAGCGCCCCAGCGGGTTCTGCAGGAAGTTCTGGATATTGTTGCGCGAAATATTGATGTACGGGCTGTAGTACAGGTCGATCCAGTTGACATCCTGTTTGGCCAACTTCTGTAGTTCCTGATACGTCTGCTGGCGCTTGCCTGGGTCGATCTCCACCCGGCCTGCGGCGACCAGGTCCTTGACCTTGTCGCTTTGGTAGCGGGTCATGTAGTTCATGTTGGTGTCGTGCCCGAGCACGAAAGTGGTCTTCTGGTCCGGGTCCAGCACGTCGTTGGTCCAGTACATCACCGACAGGTCGTAATCGCCATCGACCAGCATCTGCCAGCTTTGCGTCGGGTCGACTTTTTGCAGGTTGGCAGTGATACCGACATCAGCCAACTGCTTCTGCACCAGCACGGCGATCTGCTCGTCAGCCTCGTTGCCAGCGTTGACCACATAGTTGAGCTTGAGGCCTTCTGCACCAGCCTTCTTCAGCAGCTCGCGGGCCTTGGTCGGGTCGAATGGGCGCTGCAAGTTGTCGGCGTTGTGATACAGCGCGCCCTTGGGAATATACGAATAGGCGACTTCGCCGTGGCCGAAGGTCACGGTGTCCACCAGCGCCTTCTTGTCGATCGCCAGGTCGATCGCCTCGCGCACCTCGACCTTGCCCAGTGCGCCTTTCTCGTGGTTGATGAGCAGGTGGTCCTCACGGGTCGAAGGGTCGGTATGAATGACCAGGCTCGGGTCCTTGCGCAGGGTATCGACACGCGAGAAGGGCACGAAGATCGCCGTATCCAGCTCGCCGGCCTGGACCTTGAGCATGCGGGTGTTGTCATCAGGGATGGAGATCCATTCCACGCCATCCAGGCTGACCTTGTCGGCTTCCCAGAAGTGCGGGTTCTTTTCCAGGATGACCCGGTCACCGCGCAGCCACTCCTTGACCTTGAAGGCACCAGAGGACACTGGCTCCTGGGCGTAGGCGTCCTCGCCAATGGTGTCCATGGCCTTTTTCGACAGGATCGAAACGTTGGCGGTGGCCAGTTGCGAGAGGAACGGCACCGACTTGTTCTTCAGGGTCACCACCAGGGTGCGCTCATCCGGGGCTTCGGCCTTGTCGATGATCTTGTAGGAGTCGGCCCACAGCGAGCCGGGGTTGTCGCGGATGCGCAGCAGGGAGAACGCCGCATCGCCGGCGCTCAGTGGCGAGCCATCGGAGAACTTGGCTGGGCGGATCTTGAAGGTGTAGGTCAGGCCGTCGTCGGAGACCTTCCAGCTTTCGGCCAGGCCCGGGACCAGTTGAGTGCCGCTGTTGTCGACCCGGATCAGCACGTCGTAGACGTTGGCGAAGACCCAGCTGTCGCGGTTCTGGGCGCTTTTGATCGGGTCGAAGGTGGTGCTTTCCTCACGACAGCCAATGGTCAGCACGCCGGCGGCCTGGGCTAAGCCACTGGCCAGGGTGCTGGCTGCCAGCAAGGCAGCGGTGAGTAACTTCAATGCGCTGGGTTTCATGCTCAAGTTCCTTTTGATGGTCATGGTTGTTGTGTCAGTACGGCGGCTGCGGATGGATGCAGGCATGGCGCCGGGCACCCTGTGAATGGCTGGGCGGCGCAGTTTCGCTGCAGATGGGCAGCGCATGTCGGCAGCGTGGGTGGAAGGCGCAACCCGACGGCAGGTGCAGCGGGCTCGGTGGCTCGCCGATCAGGGTGAGTTCAGGCAGGCGGCGGGCGGGATCAATGTCGGCGATCGACTGGATCAATGCGGCGGTATAGGGGTGATGGGGCGTGTCAAACACCTCATCCACCGGGCCTTCCTCGACGATCTGCCCCAGGTACATCACCGCCACCCGGTCGCACAGCCGGCGCACCACGCCCAGGTCGTGGGTGATGAACAGCAGCGCCAGGCCCATGCGCTCGCGCAGTGCCAGCAGCAGGTTGATGATCTGTCCCTGGATTGATACGTCCAGGGCAGCAACGCATTCGTCGGCGACGATCAGCCGAGGCTCGACGGCCAGGGCGCGGGCAATGCCAACCCGTTGGCACTGACCGCCACTGAGCGAGCCAGGCTTGCGCTCGGCCAGCTCGGCGCGCAGGCCGACCAGCTCGAGCAGTTCGACGACCCGCGCCGGAATCTGCTCGACCGGCACCTTGCGCTGCACCAGCAGGACTTCGGCAAGGATCTGGCCGATGCGCTGGCCTGGGTTGAGCGCACTGTACGGGTCCTGGAAGATCATCGCCGTCTCGCGGCGCAGGCGGGCGATATCGACCTTGTGGCCCTGGGTCATGTCGATGCCATCAAACAGCACTTGCCCAGCGCTCGGCGTATTCAGTTGCAGGATGGCGCGGGCCAGGGTGCTCTTGCCGCAGCCCGATTCGCCCACCAGGCCGAGGGTCTGGCCGGCGGCGAGGGTCAGCGAGGCCCCGTTGACCGCGTTGACTTTGCCCGGGCGCAGGCCGAACAGGCCGCCGCCAGCGGCGGAAAACTGCACATGCAGGTCTTTTACCTGCAACAAGGTAGTCATGACAGGCCTCCGGCCAACAACGGGGTGTGGCAGGCCAGGCGGTGACTGGAGCCGCATTCACGCCACTCTGGCAGTTGCTCCCGACACAGCGGCAGGGCCTGGGCGCAGCGCGGCTCGAAGCGACAGCCTGGGGGCAGGGCATCGAGCAGGGGTGGCTGCCCGGCAATCGAGTTCATCAGTAGCGCCTGGCGTTGCGCTGCGGGGTGGCAGGCCAACAGCCCGGCGGTGTACGGATGGCGTGGATGAGCCAGCAGCTCGTGTTTGCCGGCATGCTCGCAGAGACGTCCGGCGTACATCACGGCAATGCTGTCGCAGGTCTGCGCTACCACTCCCAGGTCGTGGCTGATCAGGATCATCGACAAGCCGCGTCGGTCACGCAGCTCTAGTAGCAGGCGCAGGATCTGCGCCTGCACGGTGACATCCAGCGCCGTGGTCGGCTCGTCGGCGATCAGCACTTTCGGGCTGCAGCCCAGGGCCACGGCGATCATCGCCCGCTGGCGCATGCCGCCGGAGAACTCGTGAGGGTAGTTGTCCACGCGCAATTTCGGGTCAGAAATGCCGACCTGGCGCAGTATTTCGATGGCCTCGGCCCGAGCCTCGCGGCGCGATGCGCCCTGGTGCAGGCGAATACCCTCGGCGATCTGCTCGCCGATGCGCATCAGTGGGTCCAGGTGGCTGCTGGGGTTCTGGAAGATCATGCCCAGCTCGCGCCCGCGCAGCCGGCGCATGCCGGCCTCGTCCAGTTGCAGCAGGTTGTGGCCTGCCAGGTGCACGGCCTGGCCTTCGACCCGCAGGTTCGGCGAGGGCAGCAGGCGCATGAGGGCACGGCAGGCCAGGGTTTTGCCCGAGCCGCTTTCGCCCACCAGGCCGAGGATCTCACCCTCGCCAAGGTCAAAAGACAGGCGCTCGACCAGGGAGATCTCGCTCAAGCCATTGCGGGCGATCACGCTCAGTTCCCGAACCTGAAGCAGGGGTGTGCTCATGAGCGGTCCCCAAGGCGTTCGGCGACGCCATCGGCCAACAGGCTGAAGCCCATGGCCAGGCTCACCACGGCGAGGCCGGGGAAGGTGCAGATCCACCAGGCGCGGGTGATGAAGCTCTGGCCCTCGGCCGCCATCGAGCCCCACTCCGGGGTGGGGGGTTGCACGCCAAGGCCCAGGTAGCTGACAGCGGCGCCGTTGAGTAGTACCAGCACCGCGTCCGACATGCAGAACACCACCGAGCCGAACAGGGCATTGGGCAGCAGGTGGCCGAACAGCGTGCGCCGGTGGCTGAAGCCCAGGCTCCTGGCGGCGAGGGCGAAGTCGCTTTCCTTGAGCACAAGAATCTGTGAGCGGATCAGCCGCGCATAGGACACCCAGCCGACCAGGGCCATGGCAATATAGAAACTGCCCAGGCCCGGGCCGAGAATGGCCATGATCGCCAACATCAGCACGAGGAAAGGGAAGGCCAGGACGATGTCGATCAGGCGCATGCAGACGTTGTCCAGCAAACCGCCGATGTAGCCGGAAATGGCGCCGATGCAGGTGCCCAGCAGGAACGGAAAGATCACCCCGATCAAGGCCATCTGCAAGTCGATCCGCGCCCCCCAAATCACCCGCGACAGCACGTCGCGACCGAAATTGTCGGTGCCGAAGGGGTGCGCCAGGCTGGGGGCGGCCAGGCGCAGTTCGCCGTTCTGCTGCAGTGGGTCGAACGGGGCGACCCATGGAGCAAACAGCGCCAGCAGGCACCAGCCGAGGACGATGGCCAGGCCGCAATACAAGGTCAGGCGACCGTTGCCCAGGCGCCAACGGATGGAAAGCGTCGGGCTGAAACTGTGGCTCATTGGATCTTCACCCGGGGATCAATGGCGGCGGTCAGCACGTCGGCGAGGAAGTTGACCGCCACCGTGGCGCAGGCCAGCACCATGGTCACGCCCTGGACCACCATGTAGTCGCGGGTGAAGATGCCACGCACCAGCAACTGGCCGATGCCAGGCAGGGAGAACAGGCTTTCGATGACCACGGTGCCGCTGATCAGCCAGCCGATGTTGACCGCCAGCAGGTTGATCGTCGGCACGAGGGAATTGGGCAAGACATGGCGCCGCAGCAGCGCGCCTTCGCCAAGGCCACGGGCACGGGCCGCGGTGACGTAGTCCGCCTGCATCTCCAGCAGGATGCTCGCGCGCAGGTTGCGCACCAGTACCGCCGAGAGTGCCAGGGCGATGGTCAGGCAGGGCAGTACCAGGTGGTGCAGTTTGTCGGCCCAGGTCCGGCCGTAACCGGACACCGGAAATATCCCCCAATGCACGCTGAACAGCAGGATCAGCATCAGGCCCAACCAGAAGGCCGGCAGGCCCAGGCCCGCAGTGGTAAACAGGCGGATCAGGTTGTCGGCCCAGCCGCCCTTGTTGCGGGCAGCGAGAATGGCCAGCGGCACGGCGATCAGCAGTGCCAGCAGCACGCTGCCCAGCACCAGCATCAGGGTGGGCTCGATGCGGCTGGCGATCAGGGGCAGGGCGTCGATCTTGTACAGCAGCGATTTACCCAGGTCGCCATTGAGCAGATTCTTCAGAAAGTACAGGTACTGCACCCAGATCGGCTCGTCCAGGCCAAACTGCGCGCGGATTTTCTGGATCGCATCCGGGGTGCTGCGCGCACCCAGCAGTACCCGCGCCGGATCGCCCGGTATCGAGCGGACCAACACGAAGGTGATCAGGCTGATACCCAGCAGCACCGGCAGCAGTTGCAACGGACGGGTCAGGACGAACCGGAAGCGTGCCAGGTTCATCGATCAGCCTCGGTTGCGTTGCAGGAAATCCAGTAGTACCGGGAAGTAGGCTTGCGGCTCTTCGTAGAACGGCATGTGGCTGCTGTTGGGGAACACGTGCAGCTCGGTTTGCTCATGCAGTGCCAGTTTCATGCGCAAGGCGCAGGCGGGAGTCAGTTCGTCGTGCTGGCCGGTGGTGATCAACACCGGCATGCGGAACTCGCGCATTTGCTCCAGGCGGTTCCAGTCCTTGAGGTTGCCGATGTAGAGAAATTCGTTGGGGCCCTGCATTGCGGTGTAGGGGCCCATGTTCCAGTCGCCCAGCGAGCGCTCGACCGGCGCCGGCCACTTGTCGAGGCGGCACACATGACGGTAGTTGAGCAGGGTGATGGCAGCCTGGTATTGGGGGTGGTCGAGGTTTCCCTGGGCCTCGTAGCGCTGCATCATCGCCACGGTTTCGCTACCCAGGGCACCGCGCAGCCGCTCCAGCTCGCCAATCAGGTGCGGGATGTCGCCGACGGTGTTTTCCAGGATGAGGCTTTTCAGCGACTGCGGATGGTGAATGGCGTATTCGATCGCCAGCCAGCCACCCCAGGAATGCCCAAGCATGTGTACCCGGCCCAGGTCCAGGGCCTGGCGGACCTGCTCGACCTCGGCCACGTAGCGGGTGATGTTCCACAGGCTGGCGTCGTCGGGGCGGTCGGAAGCGCCGGTGCCCAACTGGTCGAAGGCGACCACCCGGATGCCCTTGTCCTTGAGCCAGGCATGCGCATCGCGAAGGTAGTCGCAGGGCAGGCCCGGCCCGCCATTGAGGCACAGCAGTACCTCATCCCCGTCGCCGAAGCTGTACACCACGAGATTGTGGCCATCGACCGTTACGTTGAACTGCTGGTCAGGTTGCATCTCACGCCACATCGCTACTCTCCTGTTGGCAATGGCTTACAGCTATACCCTGCGCAGAGAGTGCGCCGCCTACAAGCTAGTATTTCTTATAGGTTTTGTCTGGCAGTCCCGCGCCGAGCCGTGGCATTCTACTTGGCGGGCTTCAAAATGGAAGTCCAGCAGGGGTATACACAGGGAGTGTTAAGGAATGCAGGCCAAGCTGGCTGAGCTCCATACCCGTCTGTCGTCGGACAGTAGCCTGGACGCACAGATGGACAGCGTCGCCGACCTGGCGGCGCAACTGGGCTTTGACGCCCTCGTTTACGACTACAGTCCGGTGCCGCTGGATCATCTTGGCGAATTGATCACCCCCTCGGTGGTCAGGCTGCGCCAGACACCGGGGGATTGGCACGACCTCTGGTGTTCCGAAGGCTTCTACCAGATCGACCCGGTGCAGCAACTGGCCGTGTCGTCGATCGCACCGTTCGTTTGGTCGTACCTGCCCAAGGGCGAAACCGTCCTGCAGCGCTTGATCGATCGCCGCCATGCACCCGTGGTTGGCTACCTGTGCGATGCGCAGCTGGCCTGCGGCGTCACCGTGCCCATCCACCTGCCACGTGGTGGCCTGGCGACCCTGACCGGCCTACGTCCCCAGGCCAGTCAGCGTGACCTGGACGATACCCGGGAAAGCCTCGCCGAATTCAGCCTAATTGCCCATGCCTTGCAGGAGGCCGCCTATCCCTTGCTGGGCAAGGAGGCTGCCAGTCGTGCCATCCGCCTGACCCGCCGTGAGCTCGAATGCCTGCGTTGGGCTGCTGAAGGCCTGACGGCATCGCAGATCGGCGAGGTGCTCAATCGCTCGTTGGCGACGGTGTCCATGCACCTGACCTCGGGCATGCACAAGCTGGGGGCGAAGAACCGGGTCCAGGCGGTTGCGCGGGCGGTGCACTACCGTCTGCTCGACAAATAAGTGGTAAAAAACCCAAAAACCTAGAGAAGTCTCTAGTTATGCCCGGCCGTGCGTAGGGATATTGTGTGCTCCACGATTCACTCGGAGCCGGATGAAATGGAAGTCATCAATTCGCATGAAGGTGTTGCCCCGTTCGGCGACTATCAGACCTGGTACCGCGTCACGGGCGACCTGAATTGTGGTCGCACCCCGCTGGTCATCCTGCATGGTGGGCCGGGTTGCACCTACGACTATGTCGATGCCTACAAGGACATCGCGGCTGGTGGCTACCCGGTCATCCACTATGACCAGCTGGGCAATGGCCGTTCGACCCACTTGCCGCAGATGCCGCCATCGTTCTGGACGGTGAAGCTGTTCCTGGAGGAGCTCGACAACCTGCTTGAGCACCTGGGCATCAGTGAGCGCTACGCACTGTTGGGCCAGTCCTGGGGTGGCATGTTGGCCAGCGAGCACGCGGTGCGACGCCCGGCGGGCCTGCGTTGCCTGGTGATTGCCAACTCGCCGGCCGACATGCGCACCTGGGTCAGGGAGGCCAACCGCTTGCGCGAGAGCTTGCCCAAGGACGTGCAGGCTACATTGCTGAGGCATGAAGCCGTGGGCGACTACACCGCCGACGACTACATTGCCGCCACCCGGGTGTTCTACGACCGTCACGTGTGCCGCCTGACCCCCTGGCCGGACGAGGTGGCCCGCACCTTTGCGCAGGTCGATGCCGACCCGACGGTGTACCACGCCATGACCGGGCCCAACGAGTTCCACATTATTGGCAGCACCAAGGACTGGTCGATTGTCGACCGCCTGCCGCAGATCAACGTGCCGAGCTTGCTGATTTCAGGGCGCTATGACGAAGCTACGCCGCTGGTGGTCAAGCCGTACCTGGACCTGATTCCGGGGATCCGCTGGGCGTTGTTCGAGAACTCCAGCCATATGCCTCATGTGGAGGAGCGGGTGGCTTGCATGGGGACGGTGGTTAAGTTTCTTGATGAGAGTTTGTAGTATTCGTCTCAAGCGCGTGATGACCGCAGATTCATTGGCTCCCGCGCTGATCGAGGCAGGAGGAGGGCGGGTAGAATGTGCAGGGCACTGAGAGGGGTATGATTTGAATCGCCCCGGGTTTTCTAGACACCCTCCAAGCTTGCCGTCCTCGAAAAATGGGCGACGGATCCTAGGAGAGTAGCGTCATGTGCATTCGCCGTATCTTACGATTCCAGACTGAGTAGTCGCGCTGTGTTGACTGCTGCTTGGAGGTCGAGATGGCTCGAGGCAAACGTCTTCATGAGGAGCGAGCGGGGAAGGGCCCAATCCCATTTTTCTCGGATCATGTTTTCGACATTTTCCAAGACCGGCTCTACATCTGAGATGTCCATTTGACCGACCACGCGCAACGCTCGCAACGTGTCCTCCCCGCCGAATGCAACTTTCAGGAATAGCCCGGTGTTTTCACACTGAATGCCCACATGCATGAGCAACAAGGCCAGCGCATCGTTGGTGTAATCCCCTCGCCAGGTTGCCACGTGGCTTACGCTGGCAGAGCCAATAATCGCCGCGTCACCCAAGCCGAGGGCACGGAAGTTACTCCGAGCCTCCTCCAGGAGGGCTTGAGCGTGTTTGTCCAGGAAGGGACAAGATGTGGTCTCCATCAACACGTTTCGCATTTCAAGCCTGACACGATCATCCACCTGGGCACCGAGCCCATCAAACTGAGGGGGCTCGCCGCCCCGAGCCGGTGTGACCACTATCACCTTCGCTTCAAGGTCGACATCCTGAACCTGCCAACGTCTCCCGCCGAAGATGATGCGCTGTCCCTTGGTCAGGGGTTTGCTGACAGGCAGCGAGCCAAGTGACTTACCATCCAGGAGCAAACGAAACTCTTCATCGCTCGTGAAGGCGGTGTAGAACTCATAGTGGTTGATCAACCGCTCCCCCAGCTCGCCTGGCAGCAGAAGCCCTGAGCTGTCCTGGACGATCAATTCCTTCTCACCCATACCCTTGAGCAAAGCCAGGAAATCAGGCTTGGTGACGCTCGCAAAACTGCCGCTTGCAATTAGACTTCCCCACAATTGCACGACCGAAGCACCGCCGAGCTGAGCAATCGAAGACAAGCACTGCTGCACCAGTGTCGAGGCGTGTAGGCCTCCCGATCGAGGTGGCTCAAACCATCCAGTGGTCAGCAATCGAATCATTGCGATTGTTTGGACGAGCCCCTCTCGCAACTGGTCAGAGAGATCCGACTGATCTGTGAGAGGGCGCTCTCGGCAGTACGCCCTCAGCATAGCGGGCTCACCAGGTCGACGGCCTGAGCGGCCAAGCCGTTGCCTGAGACTCGCCACGGAGGGTGGGCAGCCGATTTGTGCGACCGTTCTGATGTTACCGATGTCGATACCCAACTCGAGGGTAGTGGTGCATACCGCAGACGCTGGAGGATCTCCCGCTTTCAAAGCCCGCTCGGCATCCTGGCGCAGCTCCTTGGACAAGCTACCGTGGTGCGGCCAGAACTCGTTTGGTACTCCATCGTTCTCACACAGTGAGCGCAGACGGTCGGCAAACCATTCAACCTCTTGGCGCCTGTTGGGGAAGATCAGGTTGTTGTGTCCCCTCAGCACCTTGTAAAGGTGACCTGCGATAGCTGCTTTGGTACCCGAGGTGTCCTCTTTGTCGGCGCCATCATCTGCTGAAGCATGCCCAAGGTACTCCGCCACAAGCTGCTGCATGGGCTGTTCCATGTACCCACGTACTTGCACCTGGAGTTCCTGGCCAGAGGATTTCGATTCGATGACGGTAATGTCATCAGCGCGAGCTGGCCTCAGGAACTTTCGGGCAAGCGACATCTCCCCAAGTGTCGCGGAAAGCCCTACACGAGGCAGGGCCCTGCCAACGACGCTTTCAACCCGTTGCATGAGCGACTGCAATTGCTTCCCGCGCTCACTCCCGATGAAGGCATGTAGCTCATCGACGACAATGTAGCGCAGGTTCTGAAAGGCCTCGGGTAAACTCGAGCCTCTGTTTACGAAGAGGGCTTCTAGGGACTCAGGAGTGATCAGCAAGATACCCTTGGGCGATTTCAGAAACCGTTGTTTCTTGCTTGCTGCCACATCACCATGCCAAGCAACGACCGGCAGCTCGAGCCTCTCACATAGCCGGCTGAGCCTGTCCCATTGGTCGTTGATCAGCGCTTTGAGCGGGCTGATATACAACACCGCGCCGGCGGGTTCACTGTTGTTGAGCAGGTTGGTCAGGATGGGGAGGAATGCGGCCTCCGTTTTACCTGCGGCGGTGGACGCTGCAATGATCACATCGCGATCAGCGCCCACCAAGGCAGGTACCGCCCACTCCTGGGCATCGCGTAACGACGTCCACCCCTGTGACCAGACCCATTGCTGAACCTCGGGATGAAGACGCTCGAACGAGGAGGATTCAGAGCTTGAAACTGGCGAGCTCATCGTCGGCCTCGACTTCAAGATCTTGTTGCCCACCGTTATCCCTGGACAGCTCCACGGCTCCGAGCAAGGTACGCCATTCTGCCGTAGGGTTTTGCTCGATCACTGCAAGCAGGTTGATGAAGGCTGTAATGGTCGTGCGCGGTGTCCGGAAGTACGCCTCACCCAAGCGTTGGTTGCAGTGAGCCATGAAAGCGGGGATGGCTTCGTCCGGCAACAAGAACTTCTCAGGCTCGCCGGAGGCATAGACATTGCGTAGCTTCTGTAGAAGCACGTAGAAGTCTTCAGGGGTCAGGCTGCTGAGCCGAATGACAGGCCCAGAAAGGTCTATCAGGCCAGACTTGGCAAAGCTGTTTTCCGCGAGGCGCGATTGCAGGGCAGGGTAGCTGTAGAGCCCCCGACGAGTGTCCATCAGAAACTCTGGTGTGCCGCCCAATACAAAACCCAGGCCTTCAGCGGAACCCTGCAACGAATCGTTGAGGATGCGCAGAATCTGTTCGTAATTGGCGTTCCGGGCCTGGGTGTTTGCCAGTTTGTACAGGTTGACCAGTTCATCCAGGCAGATCATCAAGCCGCCGAAGCCAGCCAGACGCACGAACCGTGACAGCAATTTCAACTGGTCGTAGACAGAAGCGTCATCGACGATCGTCCGCACGCCCAGTGCAGCGCGGGCGTCGGTCTTGGTGGAGAATTCCCCGCGTAGCCAACGGATGGCGTCAGCCTTGAGCTGCTCGTTACCTTCCTCGAAGCCGCGGCAGTAGGCAGCAATGACGTCGGCAAAATCATACCCGTTGACCATCTCGGTGAGTTCCGCCAGGTACTCACGAATGACCGCCTCGCTCTCGACACCCTTGGTCTTGGCTTCCGTTTTAGCCTGGGAGATAAATTTCTCAACGATACCCTGGAGTGCGCCGCCTTCAGGCTTGGTACGAGTGGCCATGTTTTTGGCCAGCTCCGAGTAAAGTGAGCGCGCTTGGCCACCCGAAGCGTGAAGCCGGCGGTCTGGATTCAAATCGGCGTGCATGGTGACGAGCTTGCGCTCCATGGCGATGCCGCGCACCAGGTTTAGGAAGAAGGTTTTGCCCGCGCCGTACTCGCCAACGACGACGCGGAAAGCCGAGCCGCCATCCGCGAGACGATCCACATCTTTGAGCAGCGAATCGAGTTCACCCGCTCGACCTACCTGGATGAGATGCTGCCCAACACGGGGCACTACGCCCGCACGCAGCGATTGAATGACCGCGTCGCGATCCTTGGCTCGTATCTTACTCATAGGGCTAACTCATCCAGAATGTCGGGATTGATTTCGATGGGATCATCACCTTCGGTCACGGGCATGTCGAACAGCTCAAACGCTGTGTCGTTGATCCGCTCCAAGGCGCCATCCAGCATCAGTTCCATATCACTGGCTGCGTCTTCCAGCTCGGCACGACTCCACTCAGCCCGTGACACCAGAAGCCGAAGGAACGCTGAATGCTCGACGTCCAGGCCATGTACGGTAGCAAGCTGTTCGGCGGTACTTTCTTCCTGCCGTTGGGGCGCCTCGGGCTCCAAGGCGCTAGGCGCCTCAGTCAGCGATTCTTCATTGAAGACGCTGGCCAGGAGCGCCGACACTTCTGCCGTTTCTTGTTGCAAGCGAGCGACCTTGTCCATGTCCAGTGCAAAGCCAGAGCCAGTGCTTTCTGATGTCTGTGTCGCAGTGGCCAGCGCGGCATTCGCAGTCAGTGCCTCCACTCCATGGGAGGGACGAACAGCTGCACTGTGGAGGTCGCTGTAGACGAACTGCGGATCGAGGGCGAGCGACTTGTATACGCGCTCAAGGAGCTTAACTTCCTGTGGCGTCACCTCGCCATCCGCTTGTGCCAGGTGGGCCAGGAAGCTGGCAATTTTCCGCTTGGCCTCGATCGTCAGCGGCTCAAGCTTCTTCTTGAGGCTTGCCAGTGTCGGCGGTTGCTTCAGTTGAATCTGGAGGTGCGCCTTCAAGCGTTTTCGATGCGCGACGCAGAGGTGATCCCATGAGTCAATGTGGCCGGACAGCAGACTCACCTCTTCTAGCGAGGTGTCACCGTCTGCCGCAGCCACTGCACTGGCCAGGTCTAAAGTAACTGCTGCAGCGCTGTAAGCATCGGTCGAACGAAGAGTACCTTCATCAGAGTCCGCTGCGAACAGTGCGATGGTGTCTTCTGCCTTGGGCGTACGGCTGCCAGAAAGCACATCGGGCTCTAATCCGATCCGCTTGCTTTCCAAGGCCCGTGCGAGTGCCACGACTTTGTCGCGGGAAAGCGCGCCGGCGGATTTGAAACGGCCTGCCAGCTCAGCGAAACTCATGCAGATAGTTTCGCCGCCGACGCGTTGTGCCAACTGTTCGAGTTCGCCTTTTGCATCAGCAGGCCAGAGTTCTGTTGGCAACTGCAGGATGGCTTCCAGACTATAGCCAGCGTCTGGGTTGCGCCCCAGATATCGACTGTAAGCGTCTAGAACGGTGGTGCATTCTTCCACTATAACCTGCAGCTTGTTACGCGTTCCTGAGGTTGCGGCGACATCGGGGAGGTCGCCCACGGCTGCTGCCGGGATGCTCAATCCGGAAGAAGCGGGGCGATAGGCAATCTTCAGCTTGGTC
The DNA here is from genome assembly GCF_028656955.1 of Pseudomonas fontis. Classification (GTDB taxonomy): domain Bacteria; phylum Pseudomonadota; class Gammaproteobacteria; order Pseudomonadales; family Pseudomonadaceae; genus Aquipseudomonas; species Aquipseudomonas fontis. The sequence continues at coordinate 5,316 of NZ_JAMDGY010000104.1, read as the reverse complement.
TTGTTCTGAGGAAGCACAATGCCGTTGGGATAACGTTTTGCGAATTGGTTTTTGAAGAGCGCTGCGAATTGCTCAGGACAACGGGTCACAGGTGTGCGTCTGGAAATGTTGGGCTCTGCGAGCGCCCAGGCCAATGCCCAGCTCGGATTGAGAGGGTATTTATCCACGGCCATCTGACCCAGCGCGACTCTCAGTGACATGGGCAGCTCGTACCCATCTGCGGCACTGGCAATCGGTTCACTCATATAGCTCTGAGGCTGAACAGAATCCGCGTCGATATGGGCGAGAAAGCGGGTAGCGTAGCCGCGGAAAGAATGGTTGTCGCCGTAGAGACCAAGCAAGCGTTCGACCTCGGCCTTGATGGCAGCAATCTCTACCTTAGCCTGAGGATCGCTCGGTGCATCGATCAGCGCGCGGCGTTCCAGCCCGTAAAAAAACAGGAACACGTATCCCGCATCCGCAGGCTGGCGGCGACCTCCTGCCAACCATTGCAGATACGCTCGCCGCGCCTCAGGCGTGATGCTTCGGTAACTTGGCCAATAGGGCATCTGCCGCTCGGTAAGGCTCATGGGTGAGCGTGCGACTCGAAGCGTTGCATCAATCAGGGACGGTTCAGTCTGACCGAACTGGGTTGCCCGCTCGGTGATGTAGAGCATTCCACCAGGGATAGCCAATCCGGCCACGGTGATGGACTCACCTTCTGCAAGCCAGCGAACGCCCATGGGCTTTGCACTTGGCTTTGGGATGGCGTAGTTCTGACTATCGCTGGACGAACCGACTTGGACAGTATGGAAGTCTCGCTCGAGGGTACTGGTGCCGAACTGGACGGTGAGACTGGGGGAGGTTGCCTGTCGAGATTCAGCGGCGATCTCCGCAACAATGTCATCTTCAGGCGCGTAACGCTTTGCCTGGGTGGCGCGTCTGACGGCCCATACCAACGCACTTACGCCCAAGATAACTCCAAGGGCGATCCACGCTTGCTTTGGAACTTGCGCCAAAAGGGCAACAACGAATAACAAGGCGTACAGAGCGATCGGCCCGCCGCCGCTCCCTTTGCGCTTCCGTGGCATATGAGTATTCCGTACAGTTGGTAATGGCCAGATGACATTCTTACGGATTTCACGAAGCGGGCCAAGCGGAACAGACGAAGGGAGCGCTGGGGCGAGATTACTTAAACGGATCCCCAACAAAGCCATCTGCTTACAAGGCTATGTCAGGGCTGTGTTGCGGAGGTGAATGGATCGTGGCGCTGCTCTTCATACGCCTAATTCTCAGTGAGACCATAATCTTGGTAGCGTCTCGCGATGGGTGATTAAACCCAAGAGTACATATGTACCCCTTCGCATCTCGGGCGCCTCAACTGGTCGATTAAGGCGGCTTTCGACGACGTCTCTTCTGCACTTCAAATAGCGTCTTCCAATGCAGCTATTAGTGCCTCCAAAGCCTCAGCCAGGCGGGCGTCTTCACGGGTATCTCCGCTGTCAGGAACAAACTCTTGGCAGTGTCGTAGCAGTGCGTCGCGGTCGTTACGGTTCAGATCAAGCTGAATGTGCATGTTCGGAAATCCCTAGATGGTAGAACTGCACCTGACCCCTAGCGCTCAAGCGCGCTTTGGTCGAATATTGCGCGCCGATTGGAAGCGAGGAGGACAGGGCATTGAAGGTTGAGCAGGAAGCGCAGGTGTGGTTGTGCGCCGCTGAGCACTATCGTGATTCTCTCATGGCGATAGTGGTTGATGCAGTCGCCAGCTACCGCCGTAAACCGGGCCTGGACAGTTTGACTCGCATCTACAAGCAAGACGTTGGCGCCGTAGCGTTTGCAGTGCTTGAGCGAGTCCTGCCCAGCGCGGATTTGCCGCGCACCGACAGCAGCTACGTCCCTGCCCGGGAACAGTTACGGTCACATGTGATTTATCAGGTGCTAAAACGCCTTGTAGAAGAGAAGTCCGTTCCAGTTGAGCTTACGGATATCCTGTTTTCGATTGACCTTGGACTCTGACACTCGGCGATCGCAACCTCTGCTACTCGGCAAAGCACAGTTCAGCTTGCGATGACGGGTAAATAGCCTTGTGCCGGCGTGCCGATGAGGGCTTTGTTATGCAGATCGGAGTCGCTGATGAGACTACCAGGCCGCTGAACGCGCCATTGGTCTCCAGATCTGCAACTTCAGCTTTCAGCTGCTGTACCAGGGTATCAATTGATTGACCGCTCTCTACGCTCAACGTCAGTGTGAGAAGGGTCAAAGGGCTGAGCCCCATCGCATCACCTATCGCAGTCAGCTTCTCTACCGTAGGGCTTGATCGGCCGTGTTCCAGCTTCAGCATGTAGCCACGGCTGCTCGCCAAGGCCATATCTTTATGCGTCAACCCGCGGCTAATGCGCATCGCTTTCAGTACAGTGGCGAAAGCTGCTTTCAGCGACATAGATTCTCCTGGCCAATGTCAGGCGAGAAAGGCCCGCAAACTATTTTCAGCGGAAGTACCCGACGTAGAGCATCTGACAGTACCACAGAGACCTTCCCGCCAGTCTCAACGAAGAACCTGTTCAGGCCGGCATCGGGATAAGCCTGCAGCTTTCCCGGCGCGGAGTGCCCGTGACCATCGCGCACCGCAATCTAGTTGTTTTCACTGATTAACCTTATGGAATCAGTGACTTTCTCTGTATTTCAACTATTTCCCTGCATGCCCCCTTGAAATTTTTTTCGCGAGACGGAGTTCTATATTTGAGGACAAGAAAAAAGTGAGTGGTGTGCAGCCGCAGCTGATCTGCAAGGTTCACACGCGGTTTTGCCGGTTCGGTTTTTGCTTTTGACGGTTTCCAGATTTGGTCTCGGTTGCCAGGCTCGCATCTGCATTGCCCCGTAGGGGCTGAGGGGGAGATCGCCTTCTTCGCAGCCTTTGGCTGCGCTTATGCTTTGAATACAAACAAACGCGCTGTTTTTTTAAAAAAACTGAGCGGCTCCAGAGTTTCCAGCACGTGGAGTCCGAACACACTCATTCATGATGCCTGATCCTCAGCTAGCCATGTACTGAGGTCAGGCATCGGCGCATAAGCAAACCTCGATCAGTCTTCGTACGAATCCGTATGACTCTGCTCAATCCGACCATCGCGGATCAGTTCTATGGTCATCTTGTTGCGGTCAGGCTTCATCTGGCCAGGGGAACTGGTATCCCAGGATTTTATCGCGAGGGTGACTTGGGCCCGGGTGGAGTCGGTGTACCCGTATTGGTACTCCAGCGTCGTGACGTTTCCGTCCTTTTCGCCTCCAACCATCCCGCCAGCTTCCGCTGCAGATTTGACTATCGCGAAAGACTCTTCCGCGACTGAGCGGTCAATCGCTTTCCACCCGACCGAAAAAGCGCGCGTCAAATCTCCGCATTACAAAGACAACGAGCACTATGACCATCATGCGGACTGCGAGTGGATGCTGCCAGATGAGGACGAAGGTAGCGATGTGCCGTTGCCCGGAGAGACTGAGTTACAGACCCGCACACGCTTGGCAAAACGCCAACTCACTTCGGTAATCGATATCTTTGTTCCCCCGACACAGCCAGAACAACCCGTGGTACGTCCACCTCGAGCCGCACCAGGCGACGAGGACGAGGTAGTAGCTATTCGTCGACGGGGCGGTGGCGGCGCAGAAGGCACCCGATCCGATCGGAAGCACCGAAGCGGTGACCTGCGTGAGCTAGTGAATTACTACCACGACACACGCGAAGCCTTGAAAGACCTCTTTCCCGAGGTAACGATCAACGTGACAGGGCGTGGTGAAATACCGTTGCGTTCGTACTTCAAGAAGGTGGCTTGGGCCAGACCTGACACTGCAGGATACGTCTACAACGGCGGTGGCCGGATTGAGCCGCGTGAAGGGGCCGGCTTCGTATTCAACTTCTATGACAAGGTTACGGACAAAGATGCCTCTCTCCAGGTCTCTGATGAGGTCATGACTCAGCACCGATCAAGGCGCTATGTGAATGAAATTCTCGATCAGGCACGGCTGGTAAGGTACTTCACGTTCTATTTCCTCGGCACCTTCACCTATCACGAGGCCAGCGACACCATGGTTGCACAGGTTACTGACCTTCGCTGCCTAGCGATTGACTTGGGGCCGTTGAGGAACTGAGCTTCAGTAGAGATGGCAGCTCCTAACCATTGGCAAGGGCGGCACCCGATGGGTAAATGCTTAAATCAGCGAGAGGCCTTCGCCTAGACGTAGATAGGCGCCGTGTAATGCAGCAAAGGAGCAAGTGATGCGTCAAGTGGTGTGTACCGATTGCCTTACCGAAACCTTCCTGCAGCATCACGCTTCGGACAACGACATCAGCGAGTGTGACTACTGCGACCGAGAGCTTCCTGTCATGGACATGGAAGAGCTGGTAGATCTCTGCGAAACAGCAATCCATGCCTCGTTCCGGGCTATCCAACAACCTGGCTCAGTGATTCATCACGGTTACCCACCGATCGGTGAAAGTCTGTATGACGTTCTGGAGCGCATGCTGGGTTCCGATGAGACCCTTCTTTCTGACATCCATGAGCGTTTGCTCGACTCTTGGAGCCTTCCAGATGATGACGATCCTTACTTCGAAGAGGAAACAGAGGCATCGTCGGAGCTGACTGTAGGCTGGCGAAAAATGGAGCACAGCCTGCAGTTTGAATCCCGGCTGGCAAACCCCTTGGTGGGGTCAATCCTGACTATGGTCTTCGACGGCATAGAAGATTTGCGCTCGAAGGACGACCGGTCACCCATTGTGATCGCAGGCCAAGGTTATCAGATCTCGTCATTCCAACGGGGTAGGGTGTTCCAGAATGAGCAGAGCATGGAGGAAGCGCTTGCTCACCCTGAAAAGCATCTCGGCCCGGTACCAGGAGGCAAGGGATCTCCTGGCCGAATGAACGCCAAGGGGATTTCAGTTTTTTACGGCGCAACAGATGACCATACGGCAATTGCGGAGGTGCGCCCTCCCGTTGGCAGCATGGTGGTTACCGCGCGGTTCGACGTAATCCGGCCTCTGCGGCTTCTCAACCTGAACGACCTGGCTTCAATGCGTCCGCACCGGGGGTTGAGCTACTTCAATCCAATTCGCAGGAGCCTCACCGAACGCTGCGCGTTTCTGAAAGACTTACAGCACCAACTGACGATGCCAGTAATGCCGGACTCGGCGGAAAGCGGGTATCTGATCACGCAAGCTATTGCCGATTTCCTAGCAACCCATGAAAAGCTGAATCTCGACGGTATCTTGTTCCCCTCTGCGCAGGTGCAGCAGGATAGGTCACCAGGGCAAAACGTCATTCTTTTCCGGCTATTCGGATAATCGTG